>CAYTSA010000006.1:0-37422 GCA_964440345.1 uncultured Desulfovibrionaceae bacterium
CACGGCCGAAACCATTACCCTGATTTCTCCGCACACCGGCATGCGCTTCTGGCCGGACGCGGAGCCGGTATTCTCCCTGCTGCCGCCGCAGGTGACATTTTCCGCTGTGAATATACTGCGCGGGCCCCTGCCTGAAATGGACACGGAGTGGACCGCGGGAACCAAATTCACCATCCCCGAGGGCGAACGCGTCGCCACATACACGGACGCAAAGCCCACGCCCTATGCAGACGGCGCGTTCATGCCGTATCCGCTGCTGGAGTTCCCCGGCGCAGGCGCCGCCGTCCAGACCGCGGCGGTCACCCCCATCTCCACGGAAATGGGCTGCCAGCGCTGCCACGGCGGGGACTGGTCCCACGGCCCGGCCGGGGTGAGCCAAGCCACCGCCCGCGACATCCTGAAAGTGCACGACCGCATAGGCAAGACCAACCTGCTGCAGCGCTCGGACAGCGGCGAGATCGTCCGCTGTGTGGAATGCCACGCCGACCCGGCCCAAAACGCCAAGGGCGACGGAGAACGGCTGAACCTGTCCGCGGCGGTGCACGGCTTCCACGCCCTCTACATGGAAGACATGGGTGAACAGGCCTGCCACTCCTGCCACCCGGCTGACCCCGAAGGCGCCACGCGGTTTTTCCGCGGCTTCCACGCCGACTTCGGCTTTGCCTGCACCAAATGCCACGGGACCATGCAGGACCACGCCATCTCCCTGCTCAAGGGCGACGCAGACTCGCCGCGCTCAGAAGCGCTGCTCCAACATTTGGAGCCGGTCATGGCCGAATCGGTGGAGGCAATCAACCCGCGCACGCCGTGGCGGAACCTGCCGGACTGCGCCAGCTGTCACGACTTTGTGGAAAAACCGGACTTTGAAGGAACGGCGTTCAACAAGTGGACCAGCGGCGCCGAGGCAGAGCTGTACCATAACCGGCGCGACGACCTGATGGCTGTGCCCTGCATCGCCTGCCACGGCCCGGCCCACGCCCTCTACCCGGCCTGGAACCCCTACAGCGAAAACCGGGACATCATCCAGCCCATGCAATACACCGGCGACGTGTCGCGCATAGGCTCCGGCAACTGCGCGCCCTGCCACACCTTAGAAGACATGGGCTACTTCGTGCACCACTCGCTGCCGGAATAGTGAGAAGAGAAAAAGGAAGAAAGCTTGTCGGGGGAGAAACTTTTTGAAAAAGTTTCTCCCCCATAATAGTATTACACTCCGCAATGTCATTACACCCCATAAGGTCATTCCCCGCGCAGGCGGGGAATCCAGGCATTGGCGCAGCTTCTGGCCCCCCCGCCTTCGCGGGGGGTGACAAGAGTGGTGAAGCGGGGGGTGACAAGAGTCAAGCGGAAGGCCACAGGAGCACCAAGGCGACGGGCCACAGGAGCGGCAAGGCGACGGGCCACAGGAGCACCAAGGCGACGGGCCACAGGAGCGGCAAAGCGACGGGCCACAGGAGCACCAAGGCGACGGGCCGCAGGAGCGGCAAAGCGACGGGCCACAGGAGCACCAAGGCGACGGGCCACAGGAGCGGCAAAGCGATGGGCCACAGGAGCACCAAGGCGACGGGCCACAGGAGCGGCAAAGCGACGGGCCGCAGGAGCGGCAAAGCGACGGGCGACGTCAACGCCGCCCTGACGCCTCTCCACACACGCACCGCCCCCTACGTATTAAACCACTTCCCCACCGCCTTGGGCTCATACGCGGCGAGAGCGTCCAGCAGTTCGTCCGGCGTGGACGCCTGCAGCACCATGTTCCGGTGTTCCTGGCGCACGAAGCCCTGGTCGGTCATGGAGTCGAGCATGTGCAGCAAACAATCGTAATAGCCCGACACGTTGAGCACCCCGCAGGGATTCGCGTGGTAGCCCAGCTGGGCCCAGGTCAGGGCCTCGAAAAATTCGTCCATGGTGCCCAGGCCCCCGGGCAGGGCGGCCACGGCGTCGCAGCGTTCGGCCATCACCGCTTTGCGCTGGTGCATGGTGTCCACCACCACCAGCTCGGTCAGGCCGGTGTGGGCTATTTCCCGCTGGATCATGGTGTGGGGCAACACGCCGATCACTTCGCCGCCGCCGGCCAGCACCTCGTCCGCCAATACGCCCATCAGGCCCACTGACGAACCGCCGTAAACCAGCCCCAGCCCGCGCCGGGCCAGGGCGCGGCCGAACTCCACGGCCGCCTGTTCATACTCCGGCCGAGCGCCCCGGTTGGAGCCGAGAAACACGCACACGCGCTGCATGACACACTCCTTTTTTACCGCAGACGACGCAGACAATGCGCCCGAAATGCAGACAGGACGCAAACGTATGAATGTCTGCGCCCTGTCTGCGAGCCTTTATCGGCGTTTGTCTACGGTTCAGTGTTTCTAGCGCATTTTCGCGTTGAGAAAACGCTTGCTTCTGAAACAATTTTCCATTGTTTCAGGAAAATGCATAAGAGCATCTAACCATTTTCAATGGCAAAATGCTCTAGAACTTCTTGCCCGTTTCCGGGTTGTAGTAAGGCACGAACTCATCGCCCTTCGCTTCGTAGATGATGTAGTTGGAGCCGGAGTCGCCGTTTTCCATGAACTTGATGTGCTTGGACGCGCCGGCCATATCCAGGGCCATCATTTCCTTGCGAATAGCGCCGGGCTCGGTGGAGCCGGCCTTTTTGATGGCGGTCAGAATGGCGTAGGCGGAGTCAAAAGCGTAGGCGGAGTAGGCGCCGGGCTCGCCGAATTCAGCGTTATACTTGCTGATGAACTTCTTGTAGTTCTCGGTGGTCTTGTCGGTGAAGCCAAAAGTGAAGTACACGCCCTGGGCTGCATCATAGGCTTCCTTAATGAAGTTGGGGTGGTACACGGCGTCCTGGGAGAGGATGGCGCTCTGAATGCCCAGCTGGCGGACCTGCTTGATCATCCGGATGCCGGAGGAGGAGTTCTGCAAACTCATGTAGAAGACGTCCGGCTTGGCGGCCTTGATCTTGGTCAGCACGGCGGAGAAGTCCATGTCGCCTTCGTTCACGTGGTCGTGGGCCACCACTTCGATGCCTTCCTTCTCGGCGGCTTCAGCCACGTACTCGGCCAGGTGCTGGGAGTAGGTGGTCTTGTCGTCCAGGATGAACACGGTCTTGGCCTTCAGGACGTTCTTCATGAAATTCACGGCCGCCTTGGACTGATGGGCGTCAATGCCGCACATGCGGTACATGTGCTCCAGACCGCGGGTGGTCACCTGGGGGTTGGTGGAGGCCGGGGTGATCATGGGGATGGGGCCTTCGTCCAACACTTCTGAAGAGGGAATAGTAGCCGAGGAGCAGTAAGCGCCGACAACGGCGGCCACTTCCATGGACAGCAGCTTGTTGGCCGCAGCCACAGCCTGGCGCGGGTCGCAGGCGCTGTCTTCGGAAACCACTTTAATATCATCATAGCCGGGGATGCCGCCGGCTTCCTTGAACAACATGACCGCGGTCTGGGCGCCGTTGGCGATGTCGTTGCCGTCAGCGGCGTAGGGGCCAGTGATGGGGCTCAGGGTCCCGATGGTCAGGGTTTTGGCCACAGCCACGGAGCAGCAGAGCAGCAGGGCTGCCAGGCTCAGAGCTAGAATGCGTGCGACAGGTCGTTTCATGGTGTCCTCCCCATGGGATTAAGGTTGTCAGGCTATAGAACAATCCACGTTAGCTGCGTCAATGAACTTATTCAGCAGTCAGTTATGCTTCTACTGCTTGCCCGAGATAGGCTTCTATGACCTGAGGATTTTTCTGTATGGCTTCGGGCGCGCCTTCGGCTATCTTCACGCCGTGGTCCAGCACCACTATGTGCCGGCACACGCCCATGACTACTTGCATGTCGTGCTCCACCAGCAGCACGCTGACTCCGGTGTCCACTATGCGCCGGATGGTTTCCATAAGCTCACGTGACTCGGCCGGGTTCAGCCCGGCTGCAGGCTCATCCAGCAACAGCACCTTGGGTTCGCTGGCCAGGGCCCGGGCTATCTCCAGCCGGCGCTGGCGGCCATAGGGCAGGTTCTTGGACGTGATGTGCGCATAGTCGGCCATGCCCACAAACTCCAGGGCTTGCTGCGAGCGTTCCACCACGTCCTTTTCCTCCCGGCGCTGGCCTGGCGTGCGCAGCACCGCGCCGAAAATGCCGGCTTTGGTCCGGGCGTGGCGGGCGATCATCACGTTCTCCCGCGCGGTGAGATTGGGAAACAGCCGGATGTTCTGGAAGGTGCGGGCCACGCCTTTCTCCAGAATGCGGAATGGCCGCAAGCCCACCAGCTCCTCCCCGGCCAGCGTCACCGACCCGGCCGTGCACTTGTACACGCCGGTTATAACGTTAAAAACAGTGGTCTTGCCAGCGCCATTGGGACCGATGAGGCCGACTATCTCGCTCGGCTGTATGCCGAAACTGACGCCGGAAAGGGCCTTGACCCCGCCGAAGTTGACGTCCACGTTAGTGAATGCAAGCTGTGTGTCTGTGGTCATAGGCGTCGCAGAGAATCAGGTTGCAGAGCGAGAAATGGTTTCGGGCGCCGTTTCTCTCTCAAACTCTCTCAAAAACTATTTTGGTTTACCGCCAATCACTCGCCCCGCGTCATCACAACGTGTTGCGGCGAGCAGGTCAAAATAACGCTTTTCCACCATGGAGCCCATTTCTTTACTGACAATTACGTCAAAAAGCAAGAAAAACGAAAAGGCCACGGGTCTGCGGCGCTCGTGGAAGGGCCGGGTTAAAAAGTCGTCCCAGGAACCAAAGCCGTAATAAGGCTTGCCGGGGTCGCAGATGAAATCATCCACAAACGTGGGCATGGCCTTTTGGGCGTCGCGGCCGAACCAGTCCTTTTCCGGGTCCTCGCTCAGCACGTAGCGCGAATCCGGCGAGCCCAGGAAAACAGCCCACTGCTGCAGAATTTTTTGTTGCCTCAGTTATTCCAGTTTTTATGGCCCCCCGCGGACGCAACGGACGTAATGTTCCTGCCCCTTGGCGGCGTATCGTAGTTCGCCGTAGACAAAGGGCGACAGCCAGGCCGTGCCGTACTGCCAGGAGTTGGGCGTGGACGTCCAGTATGCGTCGTCGTGATGGAAGGACAGGGCGGCGTTGGCCGCAGGTTGAGACGCTCCATAGTCTATGAAAAAAGCCAGCTCGTTCACGTCCGGCAAGCGCCAGTCCGCGTGTCCCGCCAGGGACAGGTTTTCGCAGTAAGCCAGCGCCGCCTCCCAGCCGCGCACCGTCCCGTCATCCGTGTCCTGCCAGATGAGGCCGGTATTAACTTCTTTAAGTGCGCCGTCGCCTGCGCCTGCAAACTGCAGTTCTGGAGGCTCCTGCCCGCTTACGCAGCGGACGTAGAATGTAGAGCTTGATTCGTTATACTTCACCACGCTGTTGGAAAAATTGACAGACCAATAGAAAAAGCCGCTTGCGACATGAGGCGTTGCCGACCAATAGTTGCTTTCCTGCGCGGAAAACACCGGATCAACAGCCGGGACGCGCCCCTTGTCAGCAAAGGCGAACAACTCTGCCGCGGTGGGCAGCCGCCATTCGCCGTATTCATTCAGCCGCAGTTGCTCGCAATATGCGCTTGCATCATCCCAGCCGCGGGCAACGCCGTCGTCCGCTTGCATCCAGAGCAGCCCGGTCACATTGTCTGTGACGGCGTTCTCCAATACGGTGTAGGACCGCTTGCGGGTCTGCCTGTTGTACTGGGCGTCCTGCCCGTAAAACGGCTCCCCAGGGGACGGGCAATCTATAGGCTCGTCCCGGCTGTAGCAGAGGGAAAGCCCGGTGTCCGGCAGAGGATACGCCACCGGAACGCTTGTCTCGCCGGACGCCAACACACCGCCCAAAACAAGAAATATGTCAAACTCATCCTGCTCCGCGGCCTGCGCTGAGCCGGCCAGGCACAGCAGGAAGCCTGCGCCTACACTGAACGCAAAAAGAGCCATCCGCAATTGAGACGCCGTGCATGTACGCATACACCCTCCCATTCTACTGCGTTATCGCGGTTACATTTGGGGACACAGTACTCTTTTATGTGACAGAAAGCCAGGGTAACCCTGGGACACCGCCTAGAAAGTAAAAAATCCACGTTACGTTCGGGAAACCAAACAAATAGAATGCGTTTGCAAGCACAAATCTGTCACCAAAGAGGCGTCGCCGCCATGCTCAATGGAGCATCAAGGCAGTGCATTAGGCGGGCGGCCGCAAGGGTCGCCCTACGCTATGCCGTATCGATGCAACGTATCGTAAATGCGCGAACCTGAGGCAACTTCTCCCTGGCCTGTAGCCAGGTTTCCACGCCGGCGCAGCCAGGCGGTGGATTTGGGTCAATTCAATTTCTTGACTCTCTTCCCCAATTGGAATAACTGTGGGTGTTTCCGACCGCCACATGGGAGAAGCAAATCTTGGCCAGCAACGAAAAGAAGAAACCGCAAAAAAAAGTCAAGCTTAATACCAAATCGCCGCACGCCGAGTCCTACCAGTCCATGCTGCAGAGTTTGGCCGCCCGGGATGAACTGAACGAAGTCATCAAAAACCGGGTGGAAAAAGCCTGCGCTTTGCAGGACGAAAACGTTTCCCTGTACCCAAATACGTTTTCCAAGGGTACAGATATACAGAAGATTTGGGAAGGATGCGGCGAGCTCGACGCCGAGGCGCTGGCCAGCCAGGACGCTTGCTTTGCCATTGCCGGGCGCATTGTGGCCTTACGGTCTTTTGGCAAGGTGACGTTCATCCACGTAGCGGACCAGTCCGGCCGCATCCAGGCCTACGCAGCCCGGGACAATCTGGGCCAGGAGGACTACGGGCGGTTCAAGCGTCTGGACATCGGCGACATCGTCGGCCTCTCCGGCGCGCTGTTCCGCACCAAGACCAACGAGCTGACCCTGAACGTGGACAGCTTCACCCTGCTCACCAAGTCCTTGCGGCCGCTGCCGGAAAAGTACCACGGCCTGAAAGACGTGGAAATCCGCTACCGCCAGCGCTACGTGGACCTCATTGTCACGCCCCGGACCAAGGAGATTTTCTGCAAGCGCACGCTCATTGTCCGCGAATTCAGAAATTTTCTGGACAACCAGGGCTTCATGGAAGTGGAAACGCCCATGATGCAGCCCATCCCCGGCGGCGCCACGGCCCGGCCCTTCATCACTCACCACAACACCCTGGACATGCAGCTCTACATGCGCATCGCGCCAGAACTTTATCTGAAGCGCTTGCTCGTGGGCGGCTTTGAGAAGGTCTACGAGATCAACCGCAACTTCCGCAACGAAGGCATTTCCACCCAGCACAACCCGGAATTCACTATGTGTGAATTCTACTGGGCCTACGCCAACTACGAAGACCTCATGGACCTGACAGAGCAGCTTTTCGCCCACTGCGCGGAAAAAGTCTGCGGCGAAACCGTCATCACTTACCAGGAGCAGGAAATCGATCTGACCCCCGGCGCCTGGAAACGGCTGTCCTTCCATGAGTCCTTGGAAACTGTGGGCGGGCTGCAGCCTGAACTGTACACTGACTACGAAAAGACCAAGCAGTACGTCAAAGCCCGGGGAGAGAAAGTAATAGAAGGTGAGAGCCTGGCCAAACTTCAGGCCAAGCTCTTTGACCTGGAGGTGGAGCCCCAACTGATCCAACCGCATTTTATATACGGCTATCCTACTGATATTTCTCCTCTTTCTCGACGCAATGAAGCGAACCCGGAGATCACAGACCGGTTCGAGCTGTTCATCGCCGGCCGGGAAATGGCCAACGCTTTTTCTGAGCTCAACGACCCTGTAGACCAGCGCAACCGGTTTCAGGCCCAGGTGGCGGAAAAGGAAGCCGGGGACGACGAGGCGCACCACATGGACGAGGACTACCTGCGGGCCCTGGAGTACGGCATGCCCCCTGCAGGGGGCGAAGGCGTAGGCATCGACCGGCTGGTCATGCTGCTCACGGACGCGGCCTCCATCCGCGAAGTGATCCTCTTTCCGCTGCTCAAGCCGGAGGCTGGCGGCTAGCCCATGGCGTTCGAGCTTTTTGTGGCCCTGCGGTACCTTCTGGCCCGGCGCAAGCAGGCCTTTATTTCTGTCATATCGCTCATTTCCGTGCTCGGCGTTGGACTGGGGGTGGCTTCGCTTATTGTTGTCCTGGCGGTGATGACTGGCTTTTCCACAGAACTTCGGGACAAAATTCTGGGCGTCAACGCCCATCTTATCGTTATGAGCTACGAAGGCGGAGTGGCGGACTACAACAAGCTGACGCAGAAAACAGCGCAGACCCCGGGGGTGGCCGCGGCCACGCCGTTCATCTATTCCGAGGTCATGGTTTCCTCGTCCATGGGCGTGAAGGGGCTGGTGCTGCGGGGGGTGGATCCTGCTACGGCAGGGCAAGTTCTGGACATAGACGCGAACATGGTCTCCGGCAAGCTGACGGACCTGGACCGCGAGGGCGCGCCCGGGGTGGTGGTAGGCAAGGAGCTGGCCACGCGCCTGGGACTGGGCGTCGGCAGCCGGGTGAACCTGCTCTCCCCGGCCGGCAAACAGACTGCGGCCGGCTACGCGCCCAAAGTGGCGCCTTTTAAAGTTGTTGGGGTGTTCGGCACGGGCATGTACGAATACGACTCCTCCCTGGCGTATGTGACCATGGAGGCCGCGGCGGATTTACTGGGCTACGAAACAGTGCAGGCTACAGGCGTGGAAGCCCGGCTGGAAGACGTCTACGCCGCCCGGAAGGTGGGCCAGGCTCTGGAAGCAGAACTCGGGCGGCCTTATTATGTCCGCGACTGGATGGAGATGAACGCCAATCTTTTTGCTGCGTTGCAGCTTGAAAAAACAGCCATGTTCGTCATTCTCACGCTCATCGTGCTGGTCGGGTCTTTTTCCATTGTCACCACCCTGGTCATGCTGGTGATGGAAAAGACCAAGGACATCGCCATTCTCATGTCCATGGGCGCGCGGCGGGAGCAGATACGGCGCATTTTCATGCTGCAGGGGACGATCATCGGCGCTGTGGGCGCCCTTTTGGGCTACGGGCTTGGCATTCCAGCCTGTTTGCTTCTGCGAGAATATCAGTTTATCACATTGCCGGAGGATGTGTACTCCATGGACCACTTGCCCGTACGGATGGAAAGTCTGGACATGGCGATAATTGGCGTTGCGGCCCTGGTGCTTTGTTTTCTGGCCACATTGTACCCCGCCTCCCAGGCGGCCCGGCTAGAACCGGTGGAAGCGTTGCGCTATGAATAGCACGCCGGCGGCCACAGCAGAAAATCAGGCCGGAGAGTTGTTGTACGAATTGAAAGGGGTTGGTAAAGAGTATGCCGGCCCTGGCGAAAAACTGGAAATATTGCGCAACGTGGATTTGGATCTGCCTGCAGGGGAAAGCGTAGCCGTATTGGGCGCTTCTGGTTCAGGAAAGACCACGCTGCTGCATCTGATGGGCGGGCTGGACAAGCCGACCACAGGCACGGTGCTGATGCACGGCAAAGACCTGGCCGCCATGGGCGAGGACGAGCTGGCCGGCCTGCGCAACAGGGACATTGGCTTTGTATTCCAGTTCCACCATCTGCTGCCAGAATTCAGCACAGTGGAAAACGTGGCCATGCAGGCTCTGGTGGGCGGCGAAGACAAGTCCAAAGCCCTGGATATGGCTCGTGAAGCCCTTCGCTGGGTGGACATGGACCGCCGGGCCGAGCACAAAGTGACGCAACTTTCCGGAGGGGAACGGCAGCGCGCCGCCATAGCCCGGGCCATTCTCATGAGCCCCAAGGCGCTGCTGGCCGACGAACCCACGGGGAACCTTGACGCCGCCACAGGGCAACTATGCGGCGAATTGCTCGTCCGTTTGAACTGCGAGCTCGGCATGACGCTCGTGGTGGTAACGCATAATCAGGAGCTGGCCAGAATGATGAACAAAAGACTCGAACTGCGATCAGGAGACCTTTATGCGCATCCATACTAAGCCGGCTGCTTTGCATCTTTTCAGTATTCTGGCGTTTGTCTGCCTGTTCGCGGGGGTTCGCCCGGCTGCGGCCTGGGCCGCGGCAGAGAATATGACGCTTCTCGTTCTGCCGTTCCAGATTAATGCGGACGAAGAGCTGGACTACCTGAACCTGAGTCTGCCGCAGCTGCTCAATGACGCACTGGGACAGAAAGGCTTCCAGATGGTTGGCCAGGAAAAGATGTCCCGGCTCATTGAGGAGCAGCAGGTGGAATATCTGGACCTGGCGGTGGCCCGGGACCTTGCCCTGCTGGCCGGCGCCGACTACGCCATATACGGCAGTTTTTCTCAGGTGGGCGAGGCCTTGTCTCTGGATGTACGCGTGGTGGAAGCCTTTGGCGTGAAGCCGGCCAAGCCGGTGTTCGTGGTCAAGGAAGGGCTTATCAACATCATGCCCGCGGTGGAGGAGCTGGCCGATAAAATCACCCAGGAATTGCTGCGCAAGGAAGTGGTGGCCGAAATCCTGGTGCGAGGCGTCCGGGGACTCAATCCGGACGTGGTGCTCATGCGCCTGCGCATGCAGGAAGGCGACGCCTACGACCCCAAGCAGATTACTACGGAAATCAAGCGGATTTACGATCTCGGCTATTTTGAAGACGTGCAGGCAACGGTGGAGGACATTCCAGAAGGCAGGCGGGTCATCTTTGAAGTGAAGGAAAAACCCATCATCGGCGCCATAGGCGTGGTGGGCAACGGCGAGATGGACGCTGACGACATTCTGGAAGTCATGAACACCAAGACCGGGGCGGTGCTCAACGACAAGGTTCTATCCCAAGACCTGGCCGCAGTGCTCGACCTGTACCGCCAGAAAGGCTTCTACCTGGCGGAAGTGGACTTTGAACTGGAAGGCGAGGAAACCGGCCAGGCCCGGCTCAACGTGGTGGTGGAAGAAGGCCAAGAACTCTACATCACTGAAGTCCGCGTGGAAGGCGCCAAGGAGCTGGACCCGGACGACTTGAAAGACCAACTGGCGCTGGCGGAGCGGAGCTGGCTCTCCTGGCTGACCGGCACAGGCGTGCTCAAGGAAGAACTGCTGGAACGCGACGCCGCCGCCCTGGAAACTTACGCCGCCAACCGCGGCTTTATGGACGCCAAGGTCGGCGCTCCGGATGTAAAGTTCACGCCGGACGGCATCCACATCACCTTCACCATCCAAGAAGGCGACAGGTACAAACCATCTAGCGTTTCTTTTGCCGGCGACCTGCTGGAGCCAGAGGAAAAACTGCGCGAGCTTATCCAGATGGACAACCTGGTTGAGGAGGACGCGTATTTTGACCGCTCTGTGCTGCGTGACGACGCCCAGCTGCTGACCGACTTCTACAGCGACTATGGCTACGCTTACGCCGAATCCGACTACCGGCTGGACAAAGACAACGAGGCCAAGACCATTGGCGTTACCTACTTGCTGCAGAAGAACCAGAAGGTGTACATCCGCCGGGTGGTCATAGAAGGCAACACCAAGACCCGGGACAACGTGATACGCCGGCAACTGCGCCTGGCTGACGGCGACATGTTTTCCGGTTCAAAGCTCGCCCGATCCTCCCAGCGGCTGAACAGGCTGGATTACTTCGAGACTGTGGACATCGAAACCGTGCCCACTTCAGAACCCGGGGAAATGGACCTGCGGGTGAAGGTGAAGGAAAAATCCACAGGCATGCTGGCCGGCGGCGTGGGCTATTCCTCATATTCCGGAGCGTTCATCTCCGCCAAGCTGCTGGAGCAGAACCTGTTCGGCAAAGGCTGGTACGCCGGGCTGTCCGCATCAATAGGCGGCAAATCCACCAACTACAGCCTCAGCTTTACGGACCCCTATTTCTTTGACTCCAACATCGGCGCAGGCGTGGACCTGTATTTGAACCGCTACGACTACGACGACTACGACAAGACCACCCAGGGCGGTAGATTGCGTTTTACCTATCCTCTGGGTGAATACACCCGGCTGTACTGGAACTACCGGCTGGACCGTTACGACATTTACAACGTGAACGACGGCGCCGCCGAAGCCATCCGCGAGGTAAAGGGCGTCAACTGGTCCAGCGTGGCCAAGGTGGGCGCCAAACGGGACACCACGGACACCCTGTTCAACCCGACTGAAGGCATGATCTCGGAAGTCTACGCCGAGCTGGGCGGCTCCATCCTCATGGGCGACGACCATTTCCTGAAAACTGTTGCGAAAAACAGCTGGTACTACACGCTCATTGAGGAATGGCAACACGTGCTGCACCTGCACGCAGAAGCTGGCTACATATTCGACGTGCAAAGCGGCGAAGACATACCGGTTTTCGAGCGGTTCTACCTGGGCGGCATCAACTCCGTGCGTGGCTACGAAAGCCGGCGCATCTCCCCGATAGACGGCAGCACTGGCGACCGCGTCGGCGGCAACAAAAAGTTTGTGGGCAATGTGGAATACATCTTCCCCCTTGAGAGGGAGATGGGCCTGGTGGGGCTCTTTTTCTTCGACTTTGGCTATGCCTGGAAAGAAGGCGACTGGGATATGGCCAAACTACGGCGCGGCGTGGGCACGGGAATCCGCTGGTACTCTCCTTTTGGCCCGTTGCGCATAGAATACGGATATGCTCTGGACGACATCCCGAACCAGGGCAGCAAGCACAAACTGGAATTCTCAATGGGCACGTTCTTCTAGAACCCGCCTGTGAAACAAGCGTAAGGAGTCAGTATGCGTTTTAATATTATTTTCATGGCGTTTTGCATCGTCTGTCTTGCCGGCCCGGCCTGGGGCGAACAAAAAATCGGCGTGGTGAACATAGACGCCATTATCTCCAAGTCCGAGCCCGGACAAACGGCCAAGGGAAAACTGGAAAAACAGTTTGAATCCATGAAAAAAGACATGGACAAACAAAAAGAGGAAATCCAAAGCCTGCGCGAAGAGATGCAGAAGCAGAGCCTGGTGCTCTCACAGGACGCCAAGCAGGACAAGGAACTCGAGTTTAAGCGTAAAATCCGCGACTATCAGGACGCCACGCAGGTTTACTCCCGCAAGCTGAAGACAGAAGAGCAGGCCCTGCTGGAGCCTATCTTTGCCACTGTGGTGGAAGTCATCAATGAATACGGCGAAAAGCACGACTACACCTTCATCATGGACTCCACCAACAGCGGCCTCGTCTACGCCAAAGAAGACACGGACCTGACAAACAAGGTGTTGGTGGAGCTGAACCGCGCCTGGCGTGAGAAACAGAAAGCGGGTACAGTGGAGTAGCCATGGGCCAGACTGTTGCCGGCCTGGCCGCTGCGCTGGGCCTCGAATACCGGGGCGACCCGGACTGGGCGGCTGCGCCTGTCCAGGGCGTGAACACGCTTGAAAAAGCCGGACCGGAAGAGATTTCCTTTCTGGCCAACAAGAAATACGCCTCACAACTTGAGAACTGTCAGGCAGCCGCAGTCATCGTCCACGAACAATTCGCTCCGTGTACGGCCAGGGCTCTGGTCAGCGCCAATCCGTATCTGGATTTTGCCCGGCTGGCGCAACTTTTCGACGTTCCTCAAGGTTGCATACAAGGGGTTCACGAGCTGGCTTTTGTCCATCCGGACGCCCAGGTGGCTGAAAACTGCGACGTGTACCCCTTTGCCTTCATCGGACAGGGCGCAGTGGCGGGCGCGGGGACCCGGATTTTCCCAGGCTGCTACGTGGGCGAGAACTGCCGTCTGGGCAAGAACTGCGTGCTCTACCCTAATGTGGTCCTCATGGCCGGCGTGACATTAGGCGACAACGTCATTGTGCACGCAGGCGTGGTGCTGGGCAGCGACGGCTTTGGCTTTGCGCCGTCCGCCAATGGTCTGAAAAAAATCCCTCAAATTGGCCGCGTGGAAATAGGCTCGAACGTGGAAATAGGCGCCAACACCGCGGTGGACCGCGCCGCTCTGGACGTGACCCGCATTGGCGATGGAACCAAAATAGACAACCTGGTGCAAATAGGCCACAACGTGACCATCGGCGAGCACTCCATTCTGGTGGCGCAGACGGGCATCTCCGGCTCCACCACCATTGGCCGAGGCGTCACCATAGCCGGCCAAGCCGGCGTTTCCGGCCATTTGCACATAGGCGACGGCGCCACCCTGGGCCCCAGAACCGGCGTCGCCAAAGACATACCCGCCGGCGGGCAGTGGGGGGGCGTACCGGCCATGGAACGCGGAACATTCTTGCGCGTCTTGTCCGCCACTCCCAAAATCCCGGACATGCTCAAACGCATCAAGGCCCTAGAAAAAGAAGTGGCCCTTTTACGGCGCCAAGGAGAGGAAGATGTCTGAGTCTGTCACCCAACCGTCTTTGGATATTATCCAGGTCATGCAGTACTTGCCCCACCGGTACCCTTTTTTGATGGTGGACCGCGTCCTGGAGTTTGTACCGCGGGAATCCATACTGGCCCTGAAAAACGTCACCGTGAACGAGCCGCACTTCCAGGGGCATTTCCCTGGCAAGCCTGTCATGCCCGGGGTGCTCATTTTGGAGGCCCTGGCCCAGACTGGCGGCGTCCTGGTGGCCAACTCCATTGACGAGCCCATGGAAGACAAGCTGTTCATGTTTTCCAGCATGGAGAAGGTCCGCTTTCGCAGACAGGTGGTTCCAGGCGACCAACTTCACCTGGAGTGCACTGAATACCGACAGAAAATGCGCATGGTGCGCATGGCCGGCAAAGCTTTTGTTGGCGGCGAACTGGCTGCAGAAGGCGTGCTGACAGCCGCAGTCATTGACCGGGAGAGCATATAGTGAGCGTCACCATACACCCATCCGCCGTGGTGGACCCGAAAGCAAAGCTGGGCGAGAACGTCGATATCGGGCCATTCTGCGTTGTGGAGGACAACGTCGAGCTGGGCGACGGCACACGCCTGGACGCCTTTGCCACGGTGAAATCCCACACATCCATGGGAGCCGGCAACAGGGTGCACTCTTACGCCTGCGTAGGCGGGGAACCCCAGGACCTGAAATACCACGGCGAAGAGTCGCGGCTCACCATTGGCGACAACAACGCCATACGCGAATACGTCACCATACACCGGGGCACGCAAGACGGCGGGGGGCTTACCTCCATCGGCTCCGGCTGTTTGCTCATGGCATACGTGCACATCGCCCACGACTGCCACCTGCGCGACGGCGTCATCCTGTCCAACGCTGTCAGCCTGGCCGGGCATGTGCTCATTGAAGAACACGCCTCCATCGGCGGCATGACTGGCGTGCACCAGTACGTCCGCATCGGCAAAGGCGCATTTTTGGGCGCCATGAGCGGCCTGGGCCAGGACCTGCCCCCCTACATGCTTGCCGCAGGCGCCCGGGCCAGTCTGCACGGGCCGAACCTCATCGGCTTGCGCCGGCGCAAAGCGCCGCAAGAAACAATTGCCGCTGTAAAGACCGCCTACAAACGTATTTTTCGGTCAGGCGACCTGCGCCAGGACTCCCTGGACTTGGTGCTGCAAGAGTTTTCCGCCATAAATGAAGTTGCCAACCTGGTTGACTTTATTCGCAGCAGCGAGCGCGGGGTGGTCAGCCCCGCCAAAAATGGGGACAGTGAATAGCTGCGTTTTGGGCCTGGTGGCGGGGCGGGGCCAATTCCCGCAGCTGGTGGCTGAAGAAGCAAGGAAACAAGGCCGGCGCGTTGCCGCTGTGGGTTTCTCTGGCCATACGGACCCGGCAATTGCCTCTTCTGTGGACCATTTCGCCATGCTCAAGCTTGGCCAACTGGGCAAACTCATCCGTTTTTTCCACTCCCACGCCGCCGCACAGCTCACCTTTGCCGGCGCCATAAGCAAGCCAAAAGCTGTCCAGCTGCGGCCGGATTTCCGGGCCGTCCGCCTGTTGCTCAGCCTGCCGGGCAAAGGCGACGACGCCTTGTTCCGGGCTCTTTTTGCTCTGCTGGAACGCGAAGGATTTCAGATAGTCCAGGCGGCGGACTTTGTCCCTGCCTTGCGCGGTCCGGCCGGCGTTTTGAGCCGGCGCTGGCCAACAGACGAAGAGTGGGCCGATCTACGCCAAGGTTGGCGCATTGCCAAAGCTATTGGCGCCTTGGACATAGGCCAGTGCGTTGTGGTCAAACGGGGCATAGTAGCCGCCGTGGAGGGCCCCGAAGGCACAGACGCCGCCATACGCCGCGGCGGGGAGCTGGCGGGGCCAGGCTGCGTGGTCGTGAAAACCCTCAAACCCGGTCAGGACGAGCGCGTGGACCTGCCAGCCATGGGCGCAGACACCGTGCAAACCCTGCTGGACGCCAGGGGAAGCTGCTTAGGCTATGAGGCCGGGAAAACGCTGTTCTTCAACCTTTCGGAAACCCTGCAGCTGGCCGACGCAGCCGGCGCAGCCGTTGTGGGGCTCTCAGAAAAAGAACTCGCTGGCTGAGCGGCCTGCAGCGCTGAGCTTGACGTGAAACCAAAAAACAGACACACCAACCGCCATGCAAGACGAACACGGCGTATACTACAAACCTGAACCACAAAACCCGCACAGCAAAATGTACGTCCGGCTGTACGACGGCGAGATTCAGTTTCGCCTGTACGATGCCAAGCACCCGGAAGTGTGGGACAAGCACGGCTGGCTGCCCTACCAGGCTGTAGCCCAGGCAGCGAAACTCTATGGCGGCAACGGGCCCAAAGTGCTCAACATGTACGATCTTGACGTGGCCATAGCTGTTCTGGAAGAAAATAATTCTTCAAAATAGCGGTTGCCTAAGCCACACCCCTGTTCCTCCGCCTGGAAATCAAAAAACATCGTAACATCCAGAAAACCAAACAAATACACTGCGCATGCACGCATACATGCATCACCAAATGAGGCGCCGCCGCCATGTCTCAACGCAAAAATGCGCTAGGGGCTCCAGCGCCATGCTCTATGGAACATCCAGCCGGGCGGCCGCAAGGATCGCCCCTACACTGGCGTATTGATGTAACGTATCGTGCGTACACTGACCTGAGCCATCCGCCCTGGCCTGCAGCCGGGTTGCCAGGCCAACGCAGCGAGGCGATGGATTCTGGGCACGGTCAAGGGACAGGGTCTGTGGTTGCAGGCCCGTCTCCGACATGCTATGAATGTAATCATATTGTAACATACTTGTTATTGGAGGCTCTATGGCTGACAAAGACCCGGCGTTTCTTTCGCTGGCAAAACGAATTCTCTTTCTGTCTCCCAAAGAGAAAGAGGAGTTTGAAACCATGGCGGATGCGTACTGCCGTAAATTCAACGTCAAAAAGCGGGCCTGAATGTTTGGCCATTGCTCGACCAGGTCTGGCCGGGCTCACGCCAATCCCGTGACTGACGATTCTGAAAAGACGCCATAAGCTGACGACCCGTCTATTCGCGCTCCTGTTCCGCCCAGCGTCCGCCCTTTCCCTCCACAGTGCATTCCGCCGCAGAGCAACACCCATACAAATACTCGCTATACGTGTATAAAATTCGGGCTTCCTTTTCCCGGCGCTCCTGGAGAACGTCCGGGGGAGGATGCGCCTCCGCCAGTTCCAGCAGCTGGTCCCAGTGCGGTATGGCCCGGGCGCCCCGCTCCAGCCGCTCATTGCTTGCGGTGGAGAGCAGAACAGCCTCCTGCGTGTCCGTAATGGCCGCCAGCGGCGCCGGCCCTCCCGGCGCCAGCCGCGCTGCGCACAAGCATTCACGTTCATAGGAAACAACGTCCCCGGGGGTAAACAATATGACCAGCAGCAGCTTACCCGCATCGCTATACACGCCGAAATCCATCAAACGGCAGTAGTCCTGCCCGTTTATGGGAAAGACAACACGCAGCCGGGGGGTGATGCGTTCCTTGGGATAGCCCAGCTCCTCTACGAGCATGCGCGCCAACCCCTGTCGTAGGTCTTCGTAGGTGGTTTCCTCAACGTCTTCGCCAGTCAGATAATCCCTGATGGAGTTGCCCAGGCTGATGTCGTGCATTCGTGCGCCCTCCTGCAATACTGTTCAAATAGCAAGATAGCATGTGGCGGGGAAAAACAAAAGACGCCGGGCGACCGCAAGGGCCGCTCTACACTGACGCGCGGCATTGCATCACCGTGCTTTTCCCGCCGCCGCAGGTGGTTGATCTGAGCGTCTATGGGCTACAAAAAGCGCCGTTTCTTCCAGGAAACATCACCTTCATGTAGGGACGGGCCTTGCGCCCGCCCGAAGTAAAGGGGTTCACCACAAATGCCAGTTTCAGAGTAAAGCGTGCAGAAAATTCTAATGGGAGCATCAGACTGTGGGCGCCCTGATGCATCGCCCGTAAGAAGTTATTCTACACCAGATTCCCCGCGGAAAACGCGCTCCATCATCTCTTCGCGGCGCTGTTCCATTTCTTCAAATACCTCGCGCTGTTCCGGCGTCAGCACAGCCTTCATTTCGCCTGCGGTGGAGGAGAAGATATACGCTATGCGGTCCTGCTGCCCGGCCATCAGCTCGCGCATCATCTCCCGGCGTTTGGCGGCAATGGCCATGAATGCGGCGCGCTGCTGCTCGGTCAGGTCCAGCTTTTGGGCTATGCGTTGGTCCACCATTTGGGCAATGGCCGGCGGGCCCTGCTTGATAATGCGTTCCATATACATGCTGCCCAGATGGTGCGTAATCACCGAGCCGCACGCCCCGCCGAGCACAAAGACCAGCACAACGCCGAGTATGCCTGTGGTCCGGGTCATGGCGCCCCCGAGACGGCCAGCAAGGCCACGAGCATGGGATCGGCGGCGATAGCGCCGCCGTTACCGGAAAGCAAGGTATACGCCACAAGAACCAAGAGCAGCGCAGCGCACGCCGGCGCTGCAGCCCAGGCCATGCGGAAAAATGTCATGTCCTCAGAAACTGGCTGGGTCTCGCGGACCAGCCGGGCCAGCACACGCTGCTCAAAACCTTGCTCCAAGGCGCGCGTATCCGGCGCAAGCTCCTTTGTTTCCTCAAAAAACCTCTCCAAATCTGCGGGGCGTTTATGCATCTTCTTTCTCCAAAAACTGTTGCAGCTTGGCTTTGGCCCGATATGCCCGGACCCGAACATTGACGCTGCTTATGCCGCAGCGTTCAGCGGCTTCCTGCACCGACCAGCCTTCCATGTAAAGCATGGTCACCACTATCCGGTCCAGGGGTTTGAGCGTTGTGAGCATTGACTGGACCAATATACGCCGGTCTCTGGCGGCGGCCTCGCAGTGGCTGCAGTGGTCAGGCTCAGCTGGTTGCGTTTCCGGCTTGCGCTGCTGACGGCGCAGATAGTCTGTGCAGACGCTGGAGGCCACGCGGTACAGCCAGGTGCGGAAGCTGCATTTACCGCGGAACCGGTCCAGACAGCGGTACGCCTTCAGAAAAATCTCCTGGCCCAAGTCGTCTGCTTCGTGCGGCGAGCGGCAAAACCGCGCAGCAAAGGCCAGCATTTCCCGCTTGTGACGGCGCACCAGCTCGGCAAAGGCCCCTGCGTCCCCGCGCCGGGCGTGCGCCAACAGCTCTGCAGCGTCGGTGTTCTCGTTTGGTCTCATGTCCCCCCGCGGGAAAAAGCATAGCCCGTTCCCCGCTGTGGAGCAACGCGCGGCAAGCCTGGTTTGAGGATCTCCCCTCCCCAAACCGAAGCGCTTTTGCTCTGGTTACGCCGCGGTTTCTTCAGCCGTTGTTTCTGTGGACAGCTCGCCAGACAGGCCGCTTTCCACGGTGGAGCCGATCATGTCAATGGTTTCCGTGAAGCTCTGCACAGTAAAGCCGCCGCCGAACGCCTGGCCTCCCATGCGCTGCATCACGCCGCCGCGGCCGCCCTGCATCATGCCAGGGGGCGGGCCGTCCGGCCGCAGGGCGTCCATGGAGCCGGTTTCCGAGGCTTCCTGGAACTTGCCGGCCATTTTGGAAAGGACCTCGGACTGCTGGCCGCCGGTTTCCTCGGCCATGGCGCTCAGCTCCTGGGCAATGGCCGCGGTGGTTTCGGCGAATTGTTCGGGGTCTTGCTCGGCCAGCTTCGAGAGTTCCTGCATGTGCTCAGCGGCCTTGGAAATCCGGCTGCTGTCGCCGCCCATAGGCGGAGGAGGAAACCCTTCCCCGCCAGCCATGCGGCCCGCCATGGGCTGCATGGGGGCCATGCCGTGCGCGCCCATCATCGGGCCATTGCCTAATGCGTTGATGCTCATACAACACCTCCTTGTGGTGAATGGTTATGACCATACAGACGCTTCCGGAGGAGAAAAAGTTACGCCGCCGGCAAAAATAACAACAGGTCCTTTGTGCTTGTCATCATTTCAGGATTCGGGCTAGGTTTAGCGTATGAAAATCGGGATAGTCCTTGCTGCGTTCGGCTCCAGCAACCCTGCGGCGCGCCGGGTGCTGGAAAGCTTCACCCACCGGGTGCAAGCAGCATTTCCTGGCGTGCCGGCGCGCTGGGCGTTTACTTCAGGTAAGGTGCGGTCCATTCTGGCCGAAGAAGAAGGCAAGAAAACAGACTCCGTGGCCAAAGCCTTACAGAAGATGCGCTTTGAAAAGTACGGCCGCGTGGCGGTGCAATCCCTGCACGTGGTTCCAGGCGCGGAATTCGACGCTTTGAGCCGGGAGGTCGCCGGGGAAGCTGAAGGCTTTGCCGCTGTGGCTGTGGGCCGGCCCCTGCTCTCCACCCCGCAGGACGCGGAACAGGCCGCCCGGGCCGCTGTGCGCAGTTTGCCGGAATCCCGGGCGGCAAACGAGCCGGTGGTGTTCATGGGCCACGGCACCTGGCACGCCGGGGACGAGCGCTACGAACGCCTTGCCGCGTTGCTGCAGAAGCAGGACCCGAATTTGCACATAGCCACCATGGACGGCGCCCGGACCATAGAAGACGTGCTGGACCGTCTGCCTGCTGCTGGGGCCTCTCCCCTGCGGGTCTGGCTGGTTCCCTTGCTGGCCGTGCCCGGCCGGCATGTGGAAAAGGATATGGCCGGCCCGGACGACAACTCCTGGGTCAACCGCGTGGCCGCAGCCGGCTACGCCCCCCGGCCGGTGCACAAGGGCGCGGCCGAATACGACGCCTTCGCGGCCATTTGGCTGGACCACCTGACTGCTGCGGTGAATGAGCTGCCGGGATATCCGAGGTAGCCCAGGTTCACCTTAGAACACGAATTTCTTCACCCCGCCGCAATACAGAACACCCCCGCCGCCATCACCGCCGCGCCGGCCAGACGGCTGCGCACGTCCCCTTCCCGGTACGCCAGCCACCCCACCAGCACCGCAAAAACCACGCTCAACCGCTTCACAGCCATGACGTAGGGAACCGGGCCCATCATGATGGCCGTCATCTGCAGCATGGCCGTAGTTGCAAGCAAAAGGCCAACAAGCAGCGCCCCGCGCAGCCAGTGCCCGCCGGCTTCGCCCCGGCGCAACCGAAGCAGCGCCCAGGGGCTGAGAATGGTAAAGATAGACAAAAACACGCTGGCCAGCCACAGAGTCTTGGATGAAGCGTTTATGCCTATCCGGTCAATATTGCTGGTGATGGACCAGATGAGCGAGACCATCAGCATGGCTCGGGGACCGGGAGCAGCGGCCAGAGCGCGGAACGGGGCCAGGGCGCCTTTGTTGCGCTCAGCCGCTTTTAACCCATAGGACCCGGCCACGATGAGCAGGATGCCGACGACGCCCAGAAAAGAGGGGTGTTCGCCCACAATGAGCGGCGAGGTGACGATCATGAACAGAGGGGTGAAGGCCAGCATGGGCATGGACAGGGACAAGTCGTACCGCTGTATGGTCCGAAAATAGAGGAAAAAGGCAAAGCTGTTCAACGAAGCGCTCACAGGCAGGGCCGTCCAATAAGCTGGCGCCAGAGTCCAGTCGGCGGCCCGGGCGGCAATCAGGAGCATGAACAGGCCGGATGCGCCCGTGGCGCCCCAGCCCAGCACCGCCGCGTTGGCCCGGCCGTGCGCCTTGACCAGGAAGTCCTGCGCTGTTTGCGACACTGCGCAGAGCAAGGCGAATATGAGCCACACGTCCGGTTAGTCCTGGGCTAGTCCTGGCCCGCGGCAGGGCCGGCAGTGGAGCCCAGGACGGACTCACTGGCCTGGACCGAGGTCAAGACGGGCACTATCTCAAAATCAACAATGTCCGCCCAGTTGGCCGTCCACTCAGCAAACAGCCGCTCGGCCTCACTGGGCTGGCAACGCATAAGCTGAAAACAGCGGCGCAGGTCCTGCGAAACCCAGCTGTCAACGTACTCCAGGCCTTCGGGCAGCATGCGCCCCCGGGCCGCAGCCCGGTCATAGACCGGCGTTGCGCCGGCGGCAAAGGTTTCGATAACCATGTACAGCATGGGGAGTGCATACCGCGGTCAGCGCTCGCGGTCTACCGGCAATGTTTCCAGGCCCAACCGGTTGCGCACTCGGCCAGCCAGCCCCTGCCGCCGCCGCGGCATGCGCCGCCGGCGGCCCCGGGCGTCCGGCCGGTCCAGTTGATCGTCCCCGCGGGACGCTTCCGCTGCGTAGTGCATGGTTCCATCAGGTTTTATGACTGGCATTTCCGCCATATGGCCTCCTTTGGTTAACGAGAATACCTGGAGCGCGAAGGAGCGTCCAGGCGCAACGCGGCCTGCGCGTACCGCACAACCTTGTTCATTCCGGCGCAAGCGTTTTTCTTCCTTGTCCCCAAGGCGTTCTTCACGTAAAAATGTCTGCTTCAAGGAGGACAATATGCTTGAAAAGAACAACGCGCTGAGGAGCCTGCTGGAGGAGCGGATCAGCCAGCTGGCCGGCGCCGAAGAATTGGCCGAGGAAACCATCCGGTCTTGTGTGGACGCCGGAACCATGGTGTTGCTGGCCAACCCGGAACACAAAGGGGTCCGACCAACGCTGATCGGCCAGCCCGCTTCGGTCAAGGTGAACGCCAACATAGGCACATCCCCCAAGATTCTGGAGCCTGAGACCGAGGATAAAAAACTGGAGCTGTGCGACAAGGCCGGGGCCCACACTGTCATGGACTTGTCCACGGGCGGAGAGCTGGACGCCATCCGCCGGGCCATGCTGGCCAAGACCCCGCTGCCCCTGGGCACGGTGCCGGTCTACGCCGTGGCCGCCCACCGGGTGGAGGCCGGCGCGCAAGCCTACGACTTTACCGCAGACGAATTGCTGCAAGAGATAGAGCTGCAGGCCCAGCAAGGCGTGGATTTCATGACTGTACACTGCGGCCTGACCCGGCGCGGCGCCAAACTGACGGAAGAATCTGGCCGGGTGATGGGCATTGTTTCCCGCGGCGGCTCCATCATGACCAAGTGGATGCAGACGCGCAACGAGGAAAACCCTCTGCTGACGCGCTATGACGAGCTGCTGGAAATAGTGCGGCCGTACAACGTCACCCTCTCCCTGGGCGACGGCTTGCGGCCTGGCGCCGGGGCCGACGCCGGCGACGCCGCCCAGTGGGACGAGGTGGTGGAGCTTTCCCGGCTGGCCAGACAGGCGCGCGAATACGGCGTGCAAGCCATGATTGAAGGCCCAGGCCACGTGCCGCTGCACCTGGTGGAGGGCCAGATACGCGACGTGAAGCGCATCTGCGACGGCGCGCCCCTGTACGTGCTGGGGCCCCTGGTCACGGACAGCGCGCCCGGCTACGACCACATAGCCGGCGCCATAGGCGGCGCTTTGGCAGTGCGGGCCGGGGTGGATTTTCTGTGCTACTTAACGCCGGCCGAGCACCTGACCTTGCCCGGGCCGGAAGACGTGTGGCTGGGTGTGAAAGCCTCTCTGGTGGCGGCCCAGGCCGGGGAAGTAGCCCTGGGCCGAAAACGGGCCGTGCGCCGGGACCTGGACATGTCCAAAGCCCGTAAGGAGCTGGACTGGGAGACCATGGCCGACCTGGCCATAGACCCGGACCTGGTGCGCATGCGCAGCAAAGATCACGCGGACAAGGACTCCTGCGGCATGTGCGGCGCCTTTTGCGCTGTGCGTCTGCTCTCAGAATGATCGACGCCAATACGTACGCGGCAAGAGCCGCAAAAAAAGTGCGCAACCGGCGGCCGGCTGCGCACTTTTTTGCTCGTATAGATGGAGGGGTTACTTTACCGCCACCAGCTTGATGTCAAAGTTCAGGTTCTTGCCAGCCAGCGGATGGTTGCCGTCCACGGTGACTTTCTCGTCGTTCATGCCCACCACGGTGAAATACACCGGCTGGCCCTGCATGTCGGCTTGGAGCACGGAGCCGACTTCCACGCCTTCGGGAATGTCCCCGGCCGGCACTTCCATGACCAGTTCTTTCTGGTGTTCGCCATAGGCGTCCTCGGGCGAGAGCGTCACCTGCTTGCTGTCGCCTTCGGCCATGCCCACCACGGCCTGCTCAAAACCAGGGATCACCTTGCCCTCGCCCACCTTGAAGGGAAGAGGCTCACGGCCCTCGGAGCTGTCAAAGACAGTCTCGTCGTCCAGGGTTCCGGTGTAATGTACTTCAACGTTGGATCCTTCCTGCGCGGTGCTCATCTGCGCTTCTCCTTGTTTGCGTAGTGCTTTCAAATAATCTTTCTCGCCAGTCAAAAAATACATGATGACAGACTTTGACCTGTTTGTACAATCGGCTTCGAGGAAGAGGACATGAAAGCTATTTTCCGGGAGTTGCGCAGCGACCGCTACGTTTCCACACACCAAGAGCAAGAGCGCCGGCCAGGGCTAGGACCGGCCAGGCGGCCAGCGTGGGGATATCCGCCCACAGCTCAGTCCCGCACCAGCCGCACGTAGTTGTAGATGCGCACGGCGTCGCCCTGGGGGCCGTGGCCTTCAGGGTAGTCCGCCGGGTTGCCTGCTTTCGGATCGCTGCGCTGGCAGCCCGCGCCGTGCACGTCTATCCACTTGCCGCCTTTCGTATCATACCCCAGCCCCCGGCCAAAGGCCACGTAGCAGGCGGTGTCCCCACCGCCCCTGTAATTCAGGTGCGTGGTGGACGACCAGAAATACGGATAGTCTGCGGCGCCGTCCTCGTTGGTTATTTGGGTGGTGTTGAATACAGCATCAATGGCCGCTGAGCTGGTGGCGTCCGGAGAGCGGGAGTAGTCTACGATGGACTGCAGCTCCTTGATGTCCGGCAACCGCCAGTCGCTGTAGCCCAGGTGGTTCTCGCTGTTCTTGGTTTGCGCCCAGGCCAGGGCCTCCTGCCAGTTCAGGCCTTTACCACTGTCGTCCTGGGTCCACATCAGGCGGGTTGCCTGATCGGTTATCGTGCCGTCGCCGTTGTCCACAAAATTGTTGGTCCCGTAAGTGTCCCCTCGCACGCACTGCACGTTGAAGGTCTTGTCCTCTCCCCGAAGGACGAGTTCATAGCCTTTGATGCGGCCGTCGGCAAAGTTAACGCCGAACAGGAGATTGCCGGAGACGTATTCTGTGGAGGAGGCGTATTGCATGTCGATGAGGCGCTCGCCGGCAGAGGCGTCGCCGTAGGTAAAATCAAAGTAGCTGGTGTCCAGAAAGGCCACAAAGCTGTCTTCCACTTCCTCTGCGCCACTGATGTCCGTGCCCCGTCCGTCATACAGTGAATAGGCTTCCTTTATGGAGGGCAGCCGCCAGTCGCTCTTGCCGGCCAGCGTAAGGTTGCTGCAATAGCTTGTGGCGTCTGACAGGGTCATCTTATCGTTGGCGTCAATGTCCCCGTCGCCGTCAGTGTCTATTGTCTGTTGCCAGACCAGACCGGTGACGTTGTCGGTGACTGTGCCGTCGCCGTTGTCGGTGTAGGAGGTCTGGTTGCCCTTGTGTTGTGCGTCCTGGCCATAGTAGTCGGCGCTGGCAGACGAAGGGCAGTCCATGGAGTCCTTGTCGTTGTAACACTCGTCCTGCATGGAATCGACAAGAGGGAATGAGACTTTGGGCTCTTCGCCGCCCCCGGTCTGGCTCTTGTTTGCGGTAAATGCTGCGTAGAACAGTGTCATATCAACGTCTATCTTTGACTCCGCAGCCACCGCTGCTGTGGCCAGCACTATTGCAAGCACGAACGCCCCCGCCAATCGCATCGTTACTGAGCACCGCATAGAACATCCTCCTGTGTGTTGAATAGGCACAGATCAGTTAGAGCATTTCCCTAAAAAAAATTGTACATTGTTTCAGAAGCGAGCATTGTCTTAACGCGAAAATGTAGTCATATACGCAGCATTACTAAAAAGGGTTTCAGAAACAAAGCGCGGTCAGAAACAAAATTCCGGCCGCGCTTTTTGTGGTTCATATGCTTGAAGAATGGCAGCAGGCATGCTTTGCTTTCTCACTCACATCAGAGTTTGCAGCTCCCAGCCTCTTTTTGCGGCCTCGGCGGCCAGTTCCTCGCCGCCGCCCAGCACGGTGACGCGGCCGTTGGCGGCAAAACCAACCAGCGCCCGGCCCAACTCGCGGAACTGGTCCTGCGTGGCCTGCAGCACCTGATCCCGCAGCTGCTGGCGGGCGGCGTCATCATCGCCTGTGAGCTGGCGCGTCATGGAGGCCAGGCCTTTGGCGTCCGGCAGCATGTGCGCGTCAATGTCGCTGACTGCGCCGATCACCGCCTTGTCCATCTCGTCAGTGCTCAGCTCTATGTTTGCCAGATGCTCGGCTGCGCGGTCAAAGACCTCCAGGGTCCGGGCCAGGTTCGGATCCCGGTAGGAGACCATGGCCACGGTGTTGTCAAAGCGGTTCAGGTAGCAGAACGCGCCATAGGCCCCGCCCTGCACCCGGACCTGGTCCCACAGGTAGCTGTTGCGCAGCAGCCGGGCGGCAACCACGTCGGCGCCCGTGCATGGGCGCCCCATGTGGGCCAGGCTGACAGCCTTGCCCACGTAGTTCACGCCTGCGGGTATGTGCAGTCCCTCCATGTCCGGTGTCTTGGGCTCTGCCTGGGCAGGCGTATACAGCCTTCCCTGGTCTGGCGCGGCCTGTTGCTCGGGCAAACGCGAAAGCATGCCGGCCAGTCCTGGCCGAAACGATTCGAACTGGTCCTTGTTCATGGTCACGTTGGCGATAAGGCCGGAGCGGCCCACTATGGCCTCGCGCAGCCTTTCCAGGCCGGCCACCACGCCTTCCCAGTCCGCGTCCACGTCCTTGGCCAGCCGGCGCAGGAACAGCAGCTGGGTCACGCCGTCCATGCGCTCGGTCTCCACGCCGGCCCGGGAGAACCGGGCCCGCAGCCGGGAAAGCGTCATGACGTGGCCGGAGGGTATGAGCCTGTGCTCCAGCCTGGCCTTTTCCTCCAGCACTATCTGCCGCAGCCGGTCTTTGTCGTTCAGCAGTGCGTCGTTCAGGGCTTCTTCCACAATGTCCAGCATGTCCTGCAGCTTGTCCGGCGCGGCCTTGGCCCGCAGCAGCAGCCGCAGGGCCGGGTCCGGCGAACCGCGGCGGGACTCGCTCAGGGTGTCCGCCCACACGCCGCCGGTCTTGCGGGCGGCCAGGGTGCTGAACTCCACAAATTCGCGCTTGCTGGTGCTCATGTCCGTGAGCGCCCGGCCAAGCAACGGGACCATGGCCAGGGCGGGGCCCTCCAGCCGGCTCATGTCAAAGGCCAAGTCCAGATAGCCCACGCCGCCGGCGTCCAGATCGTGAATCCAGACTGGGACCCCGGCTTCTTCAAGCTCTTCCAGAGGAATGGACGTATTTTCCGTGGCCAGGTCTGCGCGGGAGAGCCGTGGTATCCGCGCCAGGGCTTCGGGCGGGTCGGGCTCTTCCTGCTGGCGCTGCAGCCGCTCGGCGTCTTGGGAGGCTTGTTGCAGCCCCTTCGGTCCCAGCTCATCGCACACCTGCTGGATGCGTTCTTTTTCCTTGCGCCGCCATTCTTCGCCCAGGTCCGGGTCCGGCTTGAGCACGACGACAGTACGGCTTGTGTTCTCCAGCAGCCAGGTTTTGATCATATCTTCAAACACCTTTTCGCCCGCCGCCAGCCGGTCCTTGATGCGTTGCAGAGGCGCTTCAAAAGCCAGCAGGGCAAAGGGATCGCCGTCATACAGCCAAGTAGTCAGCGAGCGCAGCATCAGATGCAACGCACGGGGAAAGCGGCCGGCGTTGTTTTCCCGCAAGGAGAACTCTATGCTGTTTACCGCCGCCTCCACTGCAGCCGGATCCGGGCCGTTGGCGACCAGGTCCTCAAGCGTGCGGAATATGATCCGCTCCACCTCGTCGGCGTCCTGTTCACGTATGCCCTTCAGTCCCACTGAAAAATACATCTGCTTCAAGTCCTGCTCCAGCCCCACGCCGGCCACGTCATCGCCCAGGCCAGAATCGATGAGGGCCTTGTACAGCGGCGAGGCAGGCAGGCCGATAAGCAGATGCTCCAACATGGTCATGAGAAAGGTCTGCTCCGGGTCCAACGTGTCGCAGAGCAGCCAGTTGCACACCGCCATGGCCCGGCCGCTGTCATCTTCTGCATCTTCCGGGGCGGCGGGGTAGGCTTTTTCCACCCGGCGCAGACCAGAAAAAAAAGGCTGAGCCGCCACGTCAGACCCTGGCGTTTTGCCGTCAAACTCTTGTATGTATTCACGCAAAAGCGCCAAGCGTTGGTCTTCAGGATCATCGCCGGAAAAGAAGAATCGTGTATTACTGGGGTGATAGTAACGCGCATGGAAGTCATGGAACTGCTCATACGTCAAGTCCGGGATGCAAGCCGGGTCGCCGCCGGAGTCAAAGCTGTACGTGGTGTCCTGAAAGAGGGAGTGTTGCGCAAACTCAGCCAGCAGGCTGTCTGGCGAAGAATACGCGCCTTTCATTTCATTGTAGACAACTCCCTTAAATATGGCCGGGCCGTTGACCGGGTCGTTCGGGTCCGGGACCAGTCGCCAGCCTTCCTGCTTGAAGATGTCTTCTGTGATGCGCGGAAAGAACACGGCGTCCAAGTAAACGCGGATAAGGTTGTAGAAATCCTTGGGATGCGTGGAGGCGACGGGGTAACAGGTCTTATCTGGAAACGTGAAAGCGTTCAAGAACGTCTGCATTGAGCCCTTGAGCAACTCCACAAAAGGCTCTTTGACCGGAAAGTTGCGCGAACCGCACAGGACAGAATGCTCCAGAATATGCGCTACGCCGGTAGAATCGGTTGGAGGCGTGCGCAAAACAGCGCCAAAGACCTTATTTTCGTCGTCATTGCACAAGGAAAGAACCTGCGCGTCTGTGTGTTGACAGCGCCACAGTCTTGCGCGGGACTGCAGTTCGTTAATATACTGTTCTTGTTCCAAAAGGAAATAATGGACACGTTCCATACAAACTCCTTATAGTTGTTTACCAGCGAAGAAAAAACGGCTTGCAGAGTTAATCAAACGTTATGTTTAGCACATCTTGTTGATACATACTTCGGCGCTGTCTCAACGCGAAAATGCGTTAGCAATACTGCGCATTACGACTTTTACGTATAGCTTGGCTAGAGGCTTCAAGAAAAAGCCCCTTGTGTCGCACCTCAACGGCAGAAAGGCAGGAGAATACATGAGCTTTGTAAAGAACAAAACCCTCATTCTGACCGGCGCCTCGCACGGCGTCGGCAAGGCCTTGGCGCTGGAACTGGCGGACCGGGGAGTACATCTGGTCCTCAACGCCCGCACGGAGTCTACTTTGGAAGAGGTGGCCGCCGAATGCCTGATGAAGCGCGTCAAAACTGCACTCGTTGTCGGCAATGTGGCTTCCGGCCAGTTGGTGACGCAGATGGTGAAGGAAGCGCGGTCTATAGGCGCCTTTATCGGTTTCGTACACGCCGCCGGCGTGCTGCATCCCGGCCCGGCGGTGTGGGAAATGACCAAAAGCAAGTATGACGACGTGGTCAGCTCGTCCATGACCGGGGCGTACCAGCTTATCCGTCATGTTGTGCCTGAGATGCGCCGCATTGGCCATGGCGTGGCTGTTTTCTTTGGCTCAGGCGCAGCAGACATCACCCAGCCTGGCATTGGGGCGTATTGCGCAGCCAAGGCAGGCGAGGAGCAGCTGGCGAGACACCTGGCTGCAGAAGACAGCATCCTGCACACCATTATTTACCGCCCGGGCAAAGTGGAAACACGCATGCAGGAGAACGCCCGCAACGCCAAGGGCGCTTTTGCTGAGCCCGTGCGGGAGATATTCACGTCTTGGAAGGAAAATGGAGAGTTACTTACCCCCGAAGATTCTGCCCGCTTTTTGGCGGACATTCTGGAAAACCCCACGGAGTACAACAAACAAACTGTGCGCCCGGATTGACAGACGCGTGCAATCCAGCCACAGACACATGCATGCGATTGCACCACTACCAGAAGAACATGCGGGTTCTGGCCAGCCGCTGCTCCGCCGCCTACAAATGGCTCATTAGCCATCCAGAGGCGGAGCAAGAAGCCCTGGACTACGTTCTCTTTGACCCGGACGGCCGCCACGACTGGAGGCTGCCGTCCGGGCTGGGAGTAATGGCCTCTATGCCTCCAGGCGACATCTACAGCGATTGGCTCGACAAACCTCCCACTGGCGCGGATATGACCATTGTTGTGGGGTCAAACCTGGGGTATGGGATGCTGCGCTTTCTGGACGCCGCCCCGCCAGACCACAAGCTGACAGTGCTGGAGCCGGACCCGGCCATGATGGCTGGATGCTTAGGTCTTTCCGACTTGCGCGAAAGGCTGCAGTCTGGCCGCCTATTTTTTCTGCCTCCAAACGAATTGTACATTGAACGCTTTGTCCGCCGGCTGGACGTCTATTTTACTCATGGGCGAATTGCCTTGCGCATTGACCCTGCATCGCGGAAGCTTGGCCCGGCATATGAGCTCTGGCGCGGCCGGTTGCAGCAAAAATTGGACAGCTTTCGGGTGGACATGCAGACCCTGCGGCTGCAGCAGGACTGCATGGTGGAGAACGAGCTGGCCAACCTGGCCAAAGCGCACGACGACGGTTCGCTGGCTGCGTTGCACAAGGCGGCGGAGGGGCTGCCTGCGGTGGCGTTCGGGGCGGGACCGTCACTGGCGGCGACGGCGGAAGCTTTTCGCAACGAAGAAGGCAAACGGCTGCTTTGCTGCGGCTTGCAAACCTTACCTGCGCTGCAGCAACTTGGGATAACGCCGCATTTTTGCCTGGCTATTGATTTTCGCCACCATATGCTGCTGTGCCTGGACAAGCTGGACCATGAACAGGCTCGCAACGTACCCCTGATCTACTCGACCAAGGTTCAGCCGGAGCTGGTGCGCCGCTATCCTGGGCTAACCTTACCCCTTTGGACCATGGGGGGTCTGGCCAGCCTTATTCCGACAGCCTCTGAGCCCGTACTGGACGTGGGGTCCAATGTGGGCTTGGCTCTTCTGCGTTTTCTTGAATGGGCCGGGATTCACAAGGTTTTGCTTGTCGGCCAGGACTTTGGCTTTGCCGACGAGCCCGGCTCTGTCACGCACGTTGAGGGTCACTATGCATCCGGCCCGGCGCAGCAAGGCGACGCCTACTCTATGCAAGTGAAGCTGCCTGAGGGCCGCTGTGTGCGCACCAGCCCTCAGTTGCTGGCCGCCCGCAATGACCTGGACAGCTGGCTGCGCCGGTCTTCCATGAGCGCCTTCACTGTCTATGGCGGAGGGCTTCCCATAGACGAAGCCCGGGCCATTGCGTCCGAAGAGGCCCGGGACTGGTCGGCGGGGAACGCTGCAAAGAAACTGTCTTTCTTTGTTGAAAAACTGTCAGCTCTGCCAGACACGCCCTCAGAAACTTGGCTACAGAACGTCTCCCCAGACCTTGTGGAATTTTCAGGACATACCTTGCGAACAGTAGAGCAAGAATTACAACAAATGAACCTGCAGCGTTACCAAGACATCTTGAACGCGCTGCGAAAACGCATTGAGGCAGACCCTGTCAGCCGCCCGTATTTATATAATGAATGTATAGAGCTGGCTGGATTGACGCTTCCCCGCAGAACAGTGAACCAAAACGCCTTACATTTGGTACAGCGCATTGCTGACAAACTTCTCCATCTCTCCACAACAATTTCTTATTACATACAAAAGGCGTCCTGATTCCTTTCGTCCAAGTAGCAGGTGTCAGATTCGCGCTTTCTTTTTTCAGCGGAATGGCATATAATTCCTGTATACTCTAGATTAGATCATGACTTTAAGCAGTTACAAAGACACATACAATCCAACCCAGGAAACAGGGAGGAGGCCTCATGATGTACCTCACGACGCCCCGACATTCACGGAAGAAGTTTGGCGCGAAACGGTTAGACCGCAAGCAGCTTTTACGCGCTGGCGTGACAGCCGCGGCCATAGCAGGCAACCTTGCCTATATCGTCCAACCTGTTATCGCTATTGCTGAAACATTTTCGCTAAAAGCTAATAACTACAACCCATTCAGCGCCATTTCTACGTCAGGAAACAGCCGGCCAGTTTTTGTCGATATCGACGGGGATAACGATCTTGACCTGCTTTTAGGGTCAAAAGCCGGCACTATACAATATTACCAAAACACAAACGGCGTCTTCAGCAAGATAATAACAGATCCTTTTTCGGGTACTAAAAACCCGTTGGATGTAGTGAACGAAACCTCCAACAGTGCGCCAGCTTTTGTGGACATCGACGCTGACGGCGACATGGACGCTTTTATCGGAAACCATGAAGGCAAGGTTTCCTATTACCCAAATTCCGGCTCCGCCACAGACCCTGTTTTCTCCAAGGCGTCTGAAAACGCAAACCCCTTGGCGTCAGTGAATATGGGCTCAAACGCCACCCCGATGTTTACCGATATTAACCGCGACGGCGACATGGACTTGTTTATTGGAAGCGGACAATATGGAGCCGCTTACGTTCCCAACACCGGCACAGCACAGAGCCCATTTTTCGACACCAGCAAGACATGGTTTTTCACCTCTCTGAACAATGCCGCGCCGACCGCCGCAGACTACGACGGCGACGGCGACATGGATATTTTTGTCGGCTACACCAACGGTGTGGCGTATTATGAAACAGATAAAAGCATTGAGCGCTCCAGCAGCCCGCTGCACTCCACGCGCATGCTCGCTTCCCCGGCTGTTGCCGATATTGACAAGGACGGCGAGCTGGAAGCAGCCATGGGCAACAGCCAAGGCGACGTTCTCTATTACGACAGCGGCGTAATTGCTTCGAAAATATCAGTAATAATATTGAACGAATAACCTTGTGTCATGTTCACAAACAAGTAAAGCTCCCGGGCAAACGCCAGGGAGCTTTTTTTATGGTCAGTTCTAGCGCATTTTCGCGTTGAGGCAGCGCTCGCTCCTGAAACTCGCTACAAAAAAAGGTAGTTAGAGAAAACCCTAGTTTAAGATATAGCGCATGGGGTTCACGCACACCCCGTTCATGCGCACTTCGTAATGCAGGTGAGGGCCTGTAGAGCGCCCAGAGTTGCCCAGGTAAGCCACCAACTCCCCGCGGCTCACAGTCTGGCCTTTTTCCACGTCAATACGGTGCAGGTGGGCGTAGCGGGTGACTATGCCGGAGCCGTGTTTGATGACCACGGTTTTGCCGTAGCCGTTGTCCACTCCAGCAAAAGTGACTGTGCCTTTGGCTGGGGAGTAGATAGGCGTGCCGACTTTGCCTGAAATGTCTATGCCTTTGTGAAACTCGCGCTGGCCGGTAAACGGCGAAACGCGGTAGCCAAAGCTGGAGGATATCCAGCCCTTGGTGGGCCAAATGGACGGAGTGGAAGCCAACAAGTCCTTGGCGCCGTGAATGAACTGCATGAGCTCCTGCTGCCGGACCTCTTCCAGCCTCACGTCTGTATAAAGCTGGTGTAAGAAGTTGTGCATCTTTCGGGCCAGCAGCTCCTGGCGATACACAGGCAGATAGTCCGTGGAGAAGTCGTTGTTCTCTGGTCCGCCAACGGAAGTGATGGACTCGCCCTGCTCAGTGTCCATGTTGATCATCACCCGCAATTTGGAGTCGAAATCACGGATGCGCGTCAAATCTTTTTCCATCAGCCGAATTTTGTTGGCCAGGCTGACAATCTGCGTCTTTTGCTCGTCAACGGTCTTGACTGAGTTGTTCAGTCGAGCTTGCATCCGGTCATGCTCAGTGAAATATTTCCAAAAATGAATGTTCCCCGCGGCCAGGGCAAGAAAAAATCCGAAGAAGGCAAACACTACCCAACCCCGGACGCACAGCTTTCTGCATATCCCTTCGTTGTCTTTGAAGACAACCACATGGTATTTGCGCAGCAGCATCGTCACCCCTCAGGCACTGAAATATTTCGTAAAAAAGAAAATAAAATCAACTCTTGTATTCTACCCAAAAAAGATTATACTGAATAATTTTTTTGTGTCAAGGCTAACTGATGACGTTTCACCGCATTAAACACGTTGCTTTTCAATCGCTTATCATCCAGAAGGGGCTGCAGCCACTCCATTACTTCGTCCCGTCTGGTGTGCCCGGCAGAGGGGCAGGCGTTTTCCCACACAGGCAACTCCCAGGCCCGCGCCGCCCGAATCACTTCTTTCTTTTCCAGCCACAGCAGCGGGCGGATAACCGTTAGCTCTCCGCCGAAGAACGGCTCCTTCATGCTCAAGCCGTCCACCCGGCCGCAACCGAACAGATTCATGAAAAACGTGGACGCAAGGTCGTCGCAGGTGTGGCCAAAGGCCAGATGCGTCAGATTATACTCTGCGGCCAGCTCAAAAAGCCGCCTGCGGCGCAGCCGGGCGCAGTAGAAGCAGGCTGAGCTGGATTGGTTCTCTTCAGAGTGGCCGCGCGGGCCATGATCCGTCAACTCTACGTGCGCCGCCAAGCCACGCTCGCGCACCCACTGCGCCAGGGGCGCGTGGCTGTCCGGTTCAAACCCGGGATTCAGATGCAGCGCCATGAGCTCCATACGGAACGGCAGTATCCTCTGGCGCAGCATGAGCACCTGGAGCATGGTGAAGCTGTCCACACCGCCAGAGACTGCCACGCCCACCCTTGCGTCCGGATGAACCATCTCTGTCTGCTGCATCAGCTTGCCGGCGCTGCGCACACAGACCTTCTGCGCATACTTAAGATGCTTGAGCAATGACATGAATTATTGACCTCCCACTATGGCCTGCAAAGGTGTAGACATAGCAGCCGGGATGGTCAACGGGCGAATGGCGGGCGGGCGAATGGCGGGCGCTGATTCCGCTGATCACACACAGTCTGTTATCATGAGCGCCCATCTGTAGCGGTGTCTTCAGGCTTCCTTACAATGTCGCTATAGGTCATCATTTCCTCGCCGGCCTCGTTTTCCAAAAGCTTGCGGCGGATGGCGCTGAACACCGGCAGCCAGGGTTTGGCCTTGGAAAAACCGATGCGGGTGAGGATATACGCGGGAACAAAGAAAAACCCAGGGCCCACTGCACCGGCGAGGGGCAAAACGAAATCCACCTCGCCGAACCGGTAATCCATCCAGCCCAGGAAGAAAAAGGCCGGCCACACAGAGGCGGCAAAGAGCGCGATGTGCGAGAAAAAGTTCCGGCCAAAGGCGTCGTTGGCCAGGTCGTTGCACGCCTTGTAGCTGGCCTTGTCCTTCACAGCCAGGGCCTTGAGGGACAGGTTGTTGTGGCTCACCATATCCTCGCGCAGGCTGGCAAAGTGCCGACGGTTCAGCCAGTAGACGCCGGCCATGCACAGCTCGCCAATGACAGTGGCCGCAAGACAAATAAACAGCACGCCGACAGCAAAGCCCAACCAGGCAATGTCCGTGACGCGAAAAGCCCAGATGAGCCAGGGGTCCATGGCGGCGTATATGGTGTCCTGAGTCAGGTTCATAATGTCCTTGCGTGCTGCGAGTGTATAAAAAACCGGGCCGCGCGGCAATCCACGCGGCCCGGTTGTCGATTGTTTTTCGGCCTGGGGTTAATACGGAGGCACCCAGGAAACGCCGAAGAAGCCCTTGGACAGGTAGCGCAGGCCAACGTACACAGCCAGCACCACGAACAGCCGCTTCAGCCAGATGTCCGGGATGTACTTGGAGGTCCGGGGACCGATGAGCGAGCCAATTACTATGCCCACAAGCTCAGCGCCGATGAGGGACCATTGCATGGGGGTGTTGCCGGCAAATATGTATGAGGCAATAGAGTTGATCATGCCGACGAACACAGCCATGGCCGAGGTGCCGGCAACCAGGTACATGGGCAAGCCTGCAACGGAGGTCAGGAACGGCACCAACAAAAAGCCGCCGCCAACGCCCAGGAAAGAGGCCAATGCTGCGATAAAGAAGCCGCCAATGACTGGAATGACAGGGTTAAAAGAGAACTCAACGCCAAAGAAGGTGAAAACGCACTTGGTGGGGGTGAAAGTTTTCATCTTCACGCCCTGCTCAGCAGTGTCCACCTTGCCGGACTTGATGGAGTCCTGGAAGGCCTTGGCGGCTTCCTTGGCGGCCTTTTTCTTGTTCTGGCCGGCCGGGGTGGTTTCGTAGAACAGGTAGCAGCCCAGGAAGAGCACGAACAGGCCGAAGTAGCCAAGGTAGGACTTCAGGTTGATCTTGCCCGCAGTCAGGATGGGCACCAACCAGGAGCCGGCCACAGAGCCAATGGCCAGGGCGATGCCCAGCGGCGCCACCAGACGGCCCATTTTAAAGTAGTTGTACGTGGAGATACCAGCCGAGCAACCCACCAGCCACTGGTTGGATACGCGGATGGAGTCGGTGACCACCTTGTTCAAGCTCAAATCCTTGCCAAGGGTCTTGGAAGCATAGTCGCCCAGACCAAAAATGGTGATGTGGCCCACGCCGGCCATGATGCCGCCAAACGCGCCCACGGTGGAGAAAATCCAGCCCACCCACACAGCCCAGATAAGTCCGACGATAAGGTTGATTTGCGGCGCGCCGGGAATGCCTAAAAAGCCAGGTTCAGCTGCAGGGTCAACTTTGCCTGCTTGTTTGGCTTGTTCAAGGGCCTCGCCAAGACGGTCTGCCCAGGCAGACTCGCCCAGCAGCAGCACCACGCCCAGCACAGCCAGGACTAACAAAATGTTGCGATGAGAAGATTTCACAGTTTCCCTCCCTCCCAGGTTTACAGGTTCTTCAAAAAAATCTCTTCCTTTGCCGGCCGACAGCCAGGACTCCTGTCTGGCTTACAGGCAACCATAAGCGTGCTCGTCTTGACCGGGACTAACCCCTATGTACACACCCGAAGACAGAGCGATGACCTTACAACTGCCTGCTAGTACTTCAACGTTTACTGCGTGCAACAGATTTTCATTATTACTGGCTTATACGCCAACATGGCGAAGCAGGTACATTTTGTATACACAGAGTCGCAATAAATTCAACCTCTTTCTGCACTACTGCAGGCGCCTGAACGCACATAAAGACAATTCAACCTTAAACCGTAGAAATTATGTGCATATTCGCGTAACTTTGTTTTGTAAGCAAAAAACAAAACTCCTCTTAATTGTCTGCAATTCTTGCCTTATTACTTCCAACTTCCATGATGAACGGCTACTTACGCAGCACCTTGTCTTTTGCGTACTGTTCGCGAGTTTTGGCAGACGCGACATTGGGCCGGACAAACGTTAAAGCGTGGGACGTGCAGCCTGTAACGCAGGCCGGGTCCTTGCCGTCGTCGATGCGGTCGCGACAGTAGTCGCATTTGATGACCGTGCCGGTTTCATCATTCCACTGCGGCGCCATCCAGGGGCAGGCCTGAATGCACGCCTTGCAGCCCACGCACAGGTCC
>CAYTSA010000006.1:37432-50143 GCA_964440345.1 uncultured Desulfovibrionaceae bacterium
CACCGTCAAGAAGACATCCGACCCGAGAGGTTCTTCCACATAGACCACGCCGTCAGAATCGCGCATCTGCATGGCGTTGGTGGGGCAGGCGTCCACACACCAGGGCTTGGCGCAGTGGAAACAAGGAAAAAACACGTTAAAAAGCTTGGGCAAACCTTTGGTCTTTTTGGGGCCGACAGTGATGATCTTGCCCAGTTTGGCTCCCACGGGGACATTGTTTTTCATTTTGCAGTGCACTTCGCAGGCTTTGCAGCTGATGCACCGCTCCGCGTCAAGTTTAATCATGTATTTACTCATACTCGTTCCTCCGATTGTACTCCATTCACTTTGGGGACCTGCGCCGAACTGGGGGACACAGTTGTGCGCATGCGGTCCAGCAAATCTATATGATAGTCTTCCTGTGAAAGCGAAGCTATGTAGACATGTTGCGAAAAACGAATGGCGTCCACCGGGCAGGAGCCTACGCACAAGCCGCACAGGCTGCACTTGGTGTAGTCCAGCTCAAACGTCTTGGGACGATTGAAAAACTTCTTTTTGCCTGTGGGCGGGGCCTTGCGGGCGGCCGGGACGCCCCTGTCAACCGCCACCTTTACTTCTGGCTCCCGCTGCTCTGGCGATTTGTCCATGACCACGGTGATGCACGTGGACGGGCAGGCCCGGGCGCAGGTTCCGCAGGCGATGCACCGAGGCGTTTGAAGCTCGTCATCTTTTGGAACAAGCTCAATATGCCCCCGGAAGGTAGACATATTTGTGACCGCATTACGAGGATAATGGACAGTAACCTGGGAAGAGGCGAAATTCTCGCCAGTGACCCGTAGCCCAACAATAAGACTGTAGAGGCCTTTGAACGTCTCTTTCAAAAAGTTAGCCACTCTCCACTCCTCTTGCGGAAACGCTCATGCATCAAGGCATGCGCTGCTTGCCGCCTTGGCTGGAACGCATTGTCCCTGGCCCTTTGGCTGGCGGCGTTGACGCTCTACATAATTTGATTTGATGAGCATCACAACCATTTCTTATAGTTCTTGTCAACTCTGCGACATAAATTCTTTTTTTCACATTACATTTTCATACTTAAACAGTCTGCTACAATGGCGCGCGCTAAAACAAGTTAGTTTTTTCACAACGCGGAAATCTACTTGTCAGCCCAGGACGGCCCTGGTAAGTGACCATATTGTGTCATCACGCTAGTATGTTTTTCCTGCCGCAACGAACGGGGACGCGTTGTATCGCTGCAATTCATGTCAATACAGCGCCGTTGCTTCAGGGAGAGGCGCACTGGCGCTTGGCCGCGGAGAAAATCGCTTGTGCATTCCAGCGCGCACTGGGCGCTCGCAGACGATTTGCGCAAGAGCCTTCAATCTTTTGCTGCTTAAGGACTATTGGAGGGGCGCCTTTTGTTGAACCCGTGCGCTCATGAACAAGCGCTCACGTACATTATCTCCAACACCATCCAACATCTTGTGGAGGAGGGATACATATGGCTCGAAAACAGGTTTACAGCATATGCGGCATGTGCACTGTACGCTGCCCCATGATGGCTGAAGTAGAAAACGGTAAAGTCGTATACATACAAGGCAACCCCCACGCCGCCGGCGTCAAAGGGGCTCTGTGCGCCCGGGGCGCAGCCGGCATCGCCCTGACCAACGACTCAGAACGGCCGCAACAGCCCCTGATTCGCGCTGGCGAGCGCGGCGAAGGCAAGTGGAAAGCCGTCTCCTGGGACGAGGCTCTGGACTACGTAGCTGAAAAACTCACTGCTATTAAAAACGAATACGGCGCCAAAGCCATCATGTTTTCCGACCGCGGCGGACCGTTCCGGGACTTTTACCGCGCTTTTCTCAAAGGCATTGGCACGCCAAACTACTGCAACCACGACTCAGCCTGCGCGCGCAACGTGCAACATTCCGCGCTTTCGTTGTTCGGCTTCGGCCGCAAGGGCGTTCTGTACGACCTGAAGAACGCCAAGCACGTCATCCTGCAGACACGCAACATCTTCGAAGCCATCAACGTCAAAGAGGTCAACGACCTTCTCGACGCCAAGCAGAACAACGGCTGCAAAATCACCTGTATCGACGTGCGGGCGAACGTCACCGCCGCCAAGGCTGACAACTTCTTCATGGTCCGGCCGGGCACAGACTACGGCTTCAACTTGGCCGTTATCAACTGTTTGATCAACAACAAGCTGTACAACGCTGACTACGTGGCCCAGCACTTTCAGGGCTTTGAGGAGTTGCAGGCCTTTGTGGAGCCATACACCCCGGAATGGGCGGAGCAGGAAACCGGCGCGTCTGCGGCTTCCATCGAGAAATTCTGCAAGGAACTCAAGCAGGCTTCGCCTTCAGTGCTCTGGCACCCAGGCTGGATGAACGCCCGCTACAAAGACTCCTTCTACATGTCCCGCACTGCTTACATAATAAACGCCCTCTGCGGCTCCATCGGGGCCAAGGGCGGCCTGCCCATGGCTGTGGGGCCAGGCGACGTCGGGGCCAAGGGCCTCAAGGCCTTCATGGACCTGTACCCAAAGCCGGAAGATAAGCGCGTGGACGGCGTGGGCTGGCAGGAAGGCCGCACCCACTTCGAAGCTGGACCCGGCTTGGTCAACCTGGCCTATGACGCCATCGTTACTGGCGAACCCTACCCCATTAAAGCGTACATCTGCCACCGGCACGATCCGCTCATGGCATTTCCAGACAGCAAGCATGTGTTGGAAAAATGGAAGAACCTGGACCTGCTGGTCTCTACCACCTTCTCCTGGTCTGACACTGCCTGGAACGCCGACGTGGTGCTGCCCCTCTCGCCGTATCTGGAGCGCGGCTCGCAGCTGGCGCTCAAGAAAGGCCTCAAGCCCTCCATCATCATGCGCGACCGATGCCAGCAGCCACGCTACGACACAAAATCTGAATGGGAAATCTACGGCCAGCTGGGCAAGCGCATGGGCCTGAGCGAACTGGACTACACCAACATTGAAGACCTGTGGAACTTCCAGCTTCAAGAAACCGGCGTCACTGTCGAGCAGCTGCGCGAAAAGGGCTCTGTAAGCCTGGCTAGCGAGCCGCTCTACAAAGAGCCCAAGTTCAAGACGCCGGCCGGCAAAATCGAAATCATCTCCGAAAAGCTGGACAAAGCCGGAGTGGCTTCCTTGAAACCCTATGAATCCCCGGATTCGCCGCCAGCCGGCCAGTACCGCATCACCTTCGGCCGCGTGGGCGTGCACACCCAGGGCCACACTGTGAACAACCCCCTGCTGCACGAGCAGATGCCTGAAAACGAGCTGTGGATACACACCGCCGAAGCTGAAAAGCTGGGCATTGCCGACGGCGAGTACGTTACGGTGGGCTCCAATGGCCACTCCGGCAAGATAAAAGCCTACGTCACTGACTTCATCCACCCCGAGGCGGTCTTTATGGTGCACGGCTTTGGCCACACCCTGCCTGTGGAAAGCCGGGCCAAAGGCTGCGGCGTGGCGGACAACGAACTCATGTCCAAAGGCATTGAGAACTACGACAAAGCCGGCGGCGCCATTGCCATGCAGGAACACTTCGTCAAGGTGTCCAAAGGATAATACTACGTATCCCAAGTCCGACCAAGACCCCGGACTTTACTCCTTGCGCGCGTTCGGATTCCTGTCCGGGCGCGCGCCGTCTTTTGCGTCACAAGCAATCCACAGATATCATTACATAAAACCAGGAAGACAGCATGAACATAGGTCCCTACACATTTGAAGAATTTAAGGAAAAAGCCGCGGCGTTTCATGGCTACCCAGCCCCGGGCCTGCTCATAGGCGGCTATATGGTGGAATACGCCAAAAGCCTGCTGCCCGAGGGAACCATTTTTGACGCTGTGGTGGAAACAGGCAAATGTTTGCCCGACGCCGTGCAGCTGCTCACCCTGTGTTCCATCGGCAACAGCTGGATGAAGATTCTCAACCTGGGCCGCTACGGCCTGGCCCTGTACGATAAATACGACGGCAAGGGCGTGCGCGTCTGGCTGGACGTGAACAAGCTGGACGACTGGCCGGAAATCAAGGCCTGGTACTTGAAAACCCGGCCCAAGAAAGAGCAGGATACAGAACTGCTCTTCAAACAGATTGAAGAAGCCGGCCATACCGTGTGTTCTCAGCGCCCGGTGGTCATGGCGCCGTACTACCTGCAGCGGCCGCCCATGCGGTCCATCGTGAGCTGTCCCTCCTGCGGAGAACCCTACCCCCAGGCTGACGGCGCCATCTGCCGCAGCTGCGGCGGCGAGAGCCCCTATGTAGCTGGTCCGGACATGCACGACTGCATGCCAGGACCGGCAATGACGGCGGTTCCTGTGGAAGAGGCTGTGGGCAAAACCGCCCTGCACGACATGACCCGCATAGAGCCGGGCGCCAGCAAGGGCCCTGAATTCACCGCCGGCCAGGCCATCACCGCCGGTGACGTCTGCCGGCTGCACCAGATGGGCCGCAGCCGGGTCTACCTGGAGGAAGACGCCGCAGACATGGGCGAGGACTGGGTGCACGAAAACGAAGCCGCCTTGGCTTTTGCCCAGCGCATGGCCGGGCAGAACGTTGTCTGCGACGCAACGCCCCATGAGGGCAAGATCAACTTTGCCGCAGAAACCGACGGACTTCTGGTCATAGACACGACCAGGCTGGAGGCCTTCAATATGCTCTCCGACGTCATGTGCGCCACGCGGCAGAACTACACCCTGGTCGAAAAAGGCAAGAACTTCGCCGGCGCACGAGCCATTCCCCTCTACCTGGCCCAGGACAGGTTCAGCAGCGCCCTGGCCGTGCTTGGCTCGGAGCCGCTGTTCAACGTCACGCCGCTGCGGCAAGCCAAATTCGGCGTGCTGGTCACCGGCACGGAGGTGTTCCAGGGCCTCATCGAGGACAAATTCATCCCCATCATCAGCGCCAAAGCCGAAGCCCTGAAATGCCCGGTCATAGCCACAGACATAGTGCCGGACGACCGCCAGGCCATTGCAGACAGCGCCAAGGCCATGCTGGACAAGGGCGTGGAGCTGCTCGTTACCACGGCCGGCCTCTCTGTGGACCCGGACGACGTGACCCGCCACGCTCTGATAGACGCCGGGCTTACCGACTACGTGTACGGCGCGCCGCTGCTCCCGGGCGCCATGACCCTGGTGGGCCGCATGGGCCAGGCCAGGGTGCTGGGCGTACCCGCCTGCGCCCTGTACTACAAGACCACCAGCCTGGACCTGCTGCTGCCCCGGCTGCTGGCTGGGTTGAACGTCAGCCGCCAGGACCTGGCCCGCATGGCGGAAGGCGGCTTCTGCCTTTCCTGCCGCTCATGCACGTTTCCCAAGTGCCCGTTCGGCAAGTAGCGCTACGAAGGTAAATACTGAATGAGGAGGGGGCTCGCGTTCTGCGCCATTTCAAAGAGAAGACGCGCCATGGCCCCCTCACCTGCTGCTATTCCTCTCCAACAAGGCGCGCGCTCGCGCCTGGTCTACGTCATTGCCGGCGGGTCCGGGGCGCGGCCATGTCCATCGCCGCCCTGTCCAACTGGCTGTCCAATTTCATTGTGGCGGATACATTCTTGAACGTGGCGCAGGGGCTGGTGCAGATAGAAGCCAACCTGGCCGCGGGCAAGCCGCTGCGCAAGCTGGGCGCCTGAGGGGCGATTACGGTATCAGGCTTTTGGCCTTGGCGTTCTGCAAAAACTGGCGGGCCACGACTGACCAGTCGAAGCGGCGCTCCACTTCCTGGCGGGCGGCAAGGATGCGCCGGGCGGTTTCTTCGCTGGGTTCTTCGCGCAAACCTTGCAGGGCCGCCGCAAAATCTTCCAGTTCGGCCAGGATAATGTGCTCGTCCGGGATCAGCCCAAGCCCCCGGGCGCCAAAGGGAGTGGACACCGCGGGCAAACCGGCGGCCAGATACTCCAGCAGCTTCAGGTTGGTTCCAGAGCCGGAGACCACAGGGTTCACCGCCGCGTCCGCCAGGGAGAGCGTCACTTCCTTCTGGGCGTTATCCAGCACGCCCAGCTCAAACACGTTGGCCGGCAGCTTGCAGTCGCAGTAGTAGTTGCAGCAACTGCCCATGAAGAGAAAGCGCACGTCTGGCAACTGTTTTGCCAGCTCCAGCAAAAAATCACAGGCTTCCAGGTTGGGCCCGTGCCAGGAGCCCATAAACAGCACGCTGAAGACCTCATCCTCCCCCATTTTGGCCTTGAACTCTCTGCGCTCTTCCAGGCCGGTGAAAGGGATGGCGGAAACGTCAACGCCGTTGGGGACCACCACCATGCAGTCCGGGTTCGCGCCGTACAGCTCAACCAGCCTGTCCCTGTCTTCGCCGGAGCAGACCATGACCACGCCGCTTTCCCGGCAGCTGGCCTGTTCTGACTCCCACACCTTTTGCAGCAGCACATCCGCCACTGGTCCGGGGGCGTACATGGGCTTTTTCAAATCATACTCCACATTGTGGGAATTGTGCCATAGTGGGCCGTCACAGTAGGATTTGACCAAAGCGTAAGAAAATGGATGGTCAACCACGCACACGCCGGCTTCTGCGGCGGCCGCTTTGAAGGCCTCCACATAGTCTGGCGTGTGCTCTATCAGCAGGGGGAACGCCGCGTCCGTGACCGGGGCATCCACGTAGTCCTGGTATTCCTTCCATTCCGCCAGCATGTGCGCCTCTGACTTGGGAACGCGGACCTCTCGAAGGTTTTTGGCAATCATCCAGTCAGCCGGCTCCTCGTCATAATTGGCCAAAGTAATCAGCGTGACGTCAAACTCCCGCGCCAGTTGTTTATAAAGGTGATAGACCCGATTTTGCCCTCCTCCTCGCGGGGGGTAAACCGGGTAGGTCAGCGGCGCGACCAGTTTTATTCGCCGCCGCGGCGCCGTTACCTCGCCAGTATCGCCCAGCAGCCCTGAAACCGTGTTGCGCCAGGTCACGGTTGCGACCCGCTTGCGAGCGTTGCTCCCCATGCGCCGGCAAGCTGCGGGGTCGCCGACCAATTGCTCTACGGCTTCGCCAATGGCTTCCGGGACGGGCGCAACGCTGTAGCCGGTTTCGCCATGCGTGACAAATTCATTGGGGCCGCCGGCGTCGGCGACAGTAATGACCGGCTTGCCGCATTTCATGGCTTCTATGGTTATCAGTCCCATATCTTCGTCATAGGGGACGTACAGCACGGCCATGGCGTCCGCGTACAGCGCCTCCAGCCTGGCGTCATCCACAAATCCTTCAAACACAATGCGGGGGTCGCCGGCGGCCAGTTCCCTGAGCGCATCCTCCTGGGGCCCCACTCCGGCGATGCGCAGCTGAATATCTGCCGATACATGGGACATGGCTTTGATCAACAAGTCAATCCGCTTTGGATGGTCCAGGCGCGAAACCGTAAACAGATAGTCAAAGGATCGGCAGGAACAGTCCCGCAAGGAAGAAGGATGGTGGATCACTTCCACCTGCGCTTGCTCAGGAAAATACTCTCGGCCGGCCACTGTTTGTGAGATAGCCGCAAAGCGCCGCACCCCGGCCAGAGCGGCAGCGTCCAAGAAGCGCACCACGCTGCGCGCCAGCGGGCCGGGAAAGGCAAAGGCGTCCTCAGGCAGGTCTTCGGCCTGCTGCAACTCCTCCACTCTGGCCAACAACTCCTGCGCCGCCTCGCGCCGGCCCGCGTTCTTCTCCATGAATTGCTGCAGTTGCCGCACTCCTGCGTGGCTGGTCTCATACTCCAATGGCAAGCCAGTAAGATGATAGGTGTCATAGAGCCCGCGAAGGCAGTGCTGCATGTAGCACACGGTGTTCTCGTGCGCAGTCATCCAAGCCGGGTATTTGGTCACAATAGCCATGTCAAAGTGCGAGACGTCCAGCTCATGAAAGGCTCTGTACCCCTGCAGCAGGCCGGCAAAAGACTGCTCGCGCACCGGCAGCTTGATAAGCTCGGCATGGTGCGGCGTCATCTGGTTGACGGCCTCAGTCAGACTCCAGGCCAGGCTTTCTACGCCGCCCATCACAAAAGGGGCAGGACTGGGAAAAATCAGGGCAATGTGCATCCAGCGGTCTCTACTTCCAGAGCAATAAACGGGTTACAACAGACAACACCTTGCAGCGGAGGAAAAAATACACACTTCGGCGGCTATGTCCAGTTTTTCGAAAGCCCTTTATAATAATACGATACACTTCACACATCTGGACCTTTGGTGTATCTTTGCAGTCATTATTCTACTTGAAACAGCCTTCAACACAAACGGGGCTGAAAACATTCAGGAGGACGTACAATGCCTAAAGAAAAAAGACCCTTGGACGACCTGACCATGTGGGATGACGCCAAGCAGATGATTGTCAAAGCTGAGAAGGACGGCGTCGAGACTGTATGGGACCGGTTAGTGGACCAGACCCCGCACTGCCAGTTTTGCGAAAAGGGCCTGACCTGCAATAAATGTGTGATGGGCCCCTGCCGCATCAACCCCAATAAAGGCGACCAGAAGAAACAACGCGGCGTATGCGGCGCAGACGCGGACCTGACTGTGGCCCGGAACTTCGGCCGCTTTGTGGCCGGCGGAGCAGCCTCGCACTCCGACCACGGCCGCGACCTGGTGGAAACCCTGCGGGCCATCGGCGAAGGCAAGACCACGGACTACGGAATACGCGACGAGGCCAAGCTGCGGCGCATAGCTGGCGAAATAGGCGTGGACGAAGCCGGCAAAGGCGCGCTGGAAGTCGCCAAAGGCGTGGCCGACAAGCTTACCGAAGACTACGGTTTCAGAACCGCCGGCCTCTCCTTTGTAAACCGCGTTCCGCAAAAGCGCCGGGACCTGTGGGACAAGGTGGGCGTCACCCCCCGCGGCGTGGACTGGGACATCGTGGAAATGATGCACCGCACCCACATGGGCGTGGACTGCGACGCGACCAGCCTGTGCCTGCACTCTGCCCGGCTGTGTCTGGGCGACGGCTGGGGCGGCTCTATGATCGCCACGGAACTCTCGGACATCATTTTCGGCACGCCAGAGCCCAAAGCCTCCAAGGTAAACCTGGGCGCCATCAAGGAAGACCAGGTGAACATCCTGGTGCACGGGCACAGCCCCATCGTGTCCGAAATGGTCCTGGCCGCGGCCAAGTATCCGGAAATGCTGCATAAGGCAAAAGCCGCCGGCGCAGCAGGCATTAACATAGCCGGCCTGTGCTGCACGGGCAACGAACTGCTCATGCGCCAGGGCATACCCCTGGCCGGCAACCACCTGATGACAGAGCTGGCCATTGTCACCGGCGCAGTGGAGGCCATAGTGGTGGACTACCAGTGCATCATGCCCAGCCTGGTGACCATTGCCAACTGCTACCACACCCATTTCTTCTCCACATCGGACAAAGCGCACTTCACCGGCGCCGAGCACATCGAGTTTACCTACGCCAACGCCAGGGAGCAGGCTCGGCGCATTGTGGACGCGGCCATAGACGCTTACTCCAAGCGCGACCCCGGCCGGGTGGACATTCCGGGCCAGCCCGTGGACCTGATGACCGGCTTTTCCAACGAAGCCGTGCTGCAGGCCCTGGGCGGAACCCCGGACCCGCTCATCGAAGCCATCAAGGCCGGCCAGGTGCGGGGCGCCGTCGGCATAGTAGGCTGCAACAACCCCAAGCTGAAGCACGACTACGTGCACGTAAACCTGGCCAAGGAGTTGATCAAGCGCGACGTGCTGGTGCTGGTCACCGGCTGCGCCACCGTGGCCATGGGCAAAGCTGGGCTCATGGTTCCCGAGGCTGCCGACCAGGCCGGCCAGGGCCTTGCCGCGGTCTGCAAGTCGCTGGGCATCCCTCCGGTGCTGCATGTGGGCTCTTGCGTGGACAACGCGCGCATCATCCACCTGTGCGCGGTGCTGGCCAACGCGTTGGGCGTGGACATAAGCGACCTGCCCGTAGCCGCCAGCGCGCCGGAGTGGTACTCGGAAAAGGCCGCAGCCATAGGCTTGTACGCTGTGGCCAGCGGCATATACACGCACCTGGGGCTGCCGCCGAACATCACCGGCAGCGACACGGTGACCAACCTGGCCCTGCAGGGGCTGGAGGACGTGCTAGGCGCGGCTTTTGCCGTGGAGCCGGACCCCTTCAAGGCGGCGGAGCTGATAGACGCGCGCATCAGCGCCAAGCGCCAGGCCCTGGGCCTGAGCGCTTAGTGCGGGCCTTAGCATGAAGCTCGCTTTTGCAGGCAAGGGCGGCGTGGGCAAAACCTCCCTCGCCGCCTGGACCGCCGACTATCTGGCCCGGCAGGGCCGCAACGTGTGGATGGTTGACGCGGATACAGCGCTCTCCCTGGGGCAAGCTTCCGGCTTGTCCCGGGAGCAGCTGCCAGAGCCGCTTATCGCACGCAGGGACGTCATATCCCAGCGCATAGGGTCCGGCATGCTGTGCCTGAACCCGGACGTGAGCGGCCTGCCAGAAGAACTGGCCGTGGATTGCCCTGTGGCCGGTTCGCCGCCCGGCGCGGGCCGCAAGCGGCTGCTGCGCATGGGCTCCGTGGCTGGCGCGGGCGCGGGCTGCGCCTGTGACGCCAACGCCCTGCTCAAAGCCGTGCTGGCCCACATGGTGCTGGAACGCAACGACTGCGTTCTTGTAGATTTAGAAGCCGGCGTGGAGCACCTGGGCCGCGGCACCGTGGCCCACGTGGACGGGGTAGTGGTGGTCAGCGAGCCGTCGCTGCGCAGCCTGGACACCGCAGCGGAAGTAACCCGGCTGGCCCGGGAGCTAGGCGTGCCGCGGACGGCCCTGGTCTTGAACCGCTGCCGCGTAGAGCCGCCGGACCGTGACGACCTGCCCGCAGCCCGGTTCGTCATACCGCCGTTGCCCGGCCTGGAGGAACGCCAACTGACTGGCGCTTCCGTGCTCGGCTTGCCGGAAAGCGGCCTGGTAGACGCTGTGGCGCAACAACTGCTGGCCGTGTTTGCAAAGGAGTAACCTCCTCAACTGTGGCCAGAAACCCAGCCGGTCACGCAATTCATGGAAGTCCGGGCGCTGGCCTGCAGCTGCTCGAAAACGCTGCGGCTCAGAGGCAGATTTTCGTTGCGGGAGGCTTCTTCCAGAACGGCGGCCAGCCGGCTCAGCCCCATGGCGCCGAGCGAGCTGGCGGAACTTTTCAGCGAGTGGGAAAGCTTATGCACGGCGGCGCAGTCGTCTTCCTGCAGCCCTTGGGCGATCAGCTCCAGGGTGTGAGCCGTATCCTCCAAAAAAACCGTGCATAGCCGATCCAGGATCACCGGATCGTTGTGCAGCCGGCGCAGCACTTCTTCCTTGGGCAGCATATCATGGTTTTGCGTCATATTTACTCTGTTATCTCTGTCGACTTCTGGCGAGGCGGCAACCACAACGGAGGAAGTTGCGGCTGGGGCGGCAGCTTTGGCCGGTCCCGCCAGGCCTCCTCCTGTCAGGCGCAGGATTTCCTGGATTAGCGAAGCGCTATTCAAGGGTTTGCTCAGATATCCGTTCATGCCCTCGTCCAGAAACGTTTCTGCATCCGCGTTCATGGCGTACGCTGTCAGCGCCAAAATAGGTATATCCGGGTCCACCCCTGGCCTGTGGCCGGAGCGGATAATCCGGGTGGTTTCCACGCCGTCAAGCAAGGGCATCTGTATATCCATAAGCACCAGGTCGAACCGCTCCTTTTCCAGCGCGTCCAGAACCTCATGCCCGTTGGCGGCGCAGGTGTAAGAGTGGCCGTAGTAGCGCAGTACGTGGGTGATAAAGACCTGGTTTACAGTGTTGTCCTCAGCAACCAGAATGTTCAGGCGCCGATCGTGGGCCAGAGATTCTTGGACTCCAGAGCGCAGCCCTTGCCCAGCAATATGCGGCCCTGGGACGAAACCAGGTCCGCCTCCAGCACCAGGCCTGGTTTGAGGTCCTCCAGGTTTATCTTACCCATGCCGGCGCCAGTAACGTCAATAGACGAAGAACTTCGCCTCGCCTTTCATTTCGCTGGTGGAGTTGTCGGAGAGCACCCAGGTTCCGACGACGTTCCCCTCGCTGGTCACCCGGCCGGCGGCTGTGCCGTTGGCGTCGGAAACCAGAAAGGCGCCGCCGTTCTGCATGGTCCCGGAGGCCGGGTCCTGTTTGTCGGAGCTGAAAAAAATCGCGCCCAGGTAGGTGACGACCATGGTCCAGTCGCCAGTGTAGCCGCCGTCGCCTTCGTACGCGCCGACATAGTCCTGATATGTCGGAGTAGTGGGAGTAATGAAATTGCCGCTGAAGCTGCCGGATTTGCCTCCTGCCCCGGTCCATGACCCGGTAACCACGCCCTCGTTGTCAATGGAGCCGCTGGCGGAAACCCCCTCGCCGGAGAGCTGGAAGCCGCCGTCGTCGTCCATGGAGCTGCGTACTGCGCCAACGCCGGAAAGGCCCAGGCCGGCCATCCACAGTTTGCCCTGGTCGTCCACTATCATGGTCCAGTCGCCGGAGCTTGTCCCGCCGTAGGCGCCGGCGTATTCCCCGGAGTAAACGCTCATGTCTGTCCCGTCGTCTCCGCCGCCGGAACCTCCGCCACAGCCGCCTTCAGCAAAGACAAAAGCCACGGCAACAAGAAGTAAACCAAGAATGATTTCGCGGCGTTTGCTCATGAAGCGCCCCCGTATGTTTTATGGTTGTATCCCTACGTATTCTTTGCATCAGCGCCGCCGCCATGTCAATTTTTCTGCGCCTTGCGTGTATTCTTTATATCCAGCCATAGGCGACTGCGCCCTGATCCGCCTCCCCAAAAAAGAGAAACCTAGCATATC
>CAYTSA010000006.1:50153-89473 GCA_964440345.1 uncultured Desulfovibrionaceae bacterium
ATAGCTCTAAACAGTTGAAATTGTTCGACTAAACGTTGGGACACTAGTGACCTAGCATATCAAAGAAATCCTATCAGATAGAATGTACATACACGCATACATTCATCAACAGAGAGACGCCGCCGCTATATCCCAAGGCGTTCTTCGTTTCACCTGCCAAAAGAGGCCTGTTGCTGGTTAGAATCTCCAGCATCAAGCTCAAGGGGTGATTCAGGCTACAGCAATTGTGTTTTCCTTTGTAAAAAAACGCGCTACACTTGCCGCCAAGGAGCCAGGGCGCAAGGTTTTTCAGCCTTGGAAATATTTGTATGCAATACACGTCGCGTTTCGCGCTGAAGAAACCATTTCTCTCACTGCTCGCCCTGGCGCTTATATCGCTGGCGGTCTTACTTACCGGGTGCAACAACCGCGACGCCGGCAATACAAACGAACCCGCGCAACCTCCCGGGGTGACTGACACTGAGATTCTGATAGGCTCGTCCCTGGCGTTGTCCGGCCACGCCAGTTTTTTGGGCGTGCAGACGCTGCGCGGCGCCCTTTCTTACATCAATCACGTCAATGAAAACGGCGGGGTGCACGGCCGCCGCATCCGGCTGCTTGCGCTGGACGATCGCTACGACCCGCCACATTGCCTGGCCAACACCCAGAGGCTCATTGTGGATGAAGAGGTCTTTTGCCTGTTCAGCTATGTGGGCACGCCTACAACCTTGCGCATCATACCCCTTGTGACCAAGGCCCGCATCCCGCTTGTAGGCTCCTTTACCGGGGCCAACGCACTGCGCGAACCCTTCAACAACTACATCATCAACATCCGCGCTTCCTACTACCAGGAAACAGCAGAAGCAGTGCGGCACATGGTGGAGGATCTGCACCTGGACAAAATTGCCGTATTCTACCAGTACGATGCGTACGGCTTCGACGGTTTGATGGGCACTGAGCTGGCTTTGCAGCGGTACGGCCTGGCGCCTGTGGCCAACGGCACGTATATCCGCGGGTCCTTGGACGTTGAGGAAGGGCTCAGCCGGATACTGGAGTCTGACGCCCAGGCTGTGGTCATGATAGGCACCTACGAGCCCTGCGCCAAATTCATACATTTGGCCAAAAAAACAGGGCGGGACATGCTCTTCTACAACGTTTCCTTTGTGGGAGCTGAAGAGCTGGCCCGGCTGCTTGGCCCCCAGGGCGAAAACGTACTGGTCAGCCAGGTGGCCCCTCCGCCGGACCTGTCAGAAGCAGCGCAAATGCTGGACTGCGTATCTGAACACGTGGCCTTGTTCGACAAAAACTACCCTGACGACACGCCAAACTCGGTAAGCCTGGAAGGCTACCTGAACGCCCGGGTGCTGGTGGAGGGCCTGGAGCGGGCCGGCCGGGACCTGACCCGCGAAGGCTTCATCGATTCCATAGAAACCATTAACGATTTTCGGCTGGGTCCGGAAACCGCCATCAGCTTCAGTCCCACAGATCATCAAGGCATGGACCACGTCTATTTCACAGTCATCCAGGACGGCCGGCTGCACTTGATCACCGACTGGTCGCCCTTGGCGGAAAAGTACAGCCGCGGGGGGTAACGCCATGAACGCCTCGTTCTTATCCAACCTGTCGCTGAAAAACAAAATCCTGTTCTCATCGCTGGCGGTTATCTTGCTGGTGTCCTTGTGCATTGCCTTGATGGCGCGTTACATTCTTATTACCAGCCTGACAAAGGAGCTGGAGCTGCGCGGACTGGGCATAGCCAACTCCATAGCGGACCGGTCCAAAAGTTTGATCATAACACAGGACCACCCAAACCTTGTCAGTCTGGTCTTTGAAGCAGACGAAGTTGGCGAACGCCGCAACCTCATCTCCTACATTTTCATTCTGGACCAGAAGCAAAGGGTGCTGGCCTCTACGTTCATCCGACCCTTTCCAGAAGACTTGCGCTCAGCAAACATCATCCCCCAGGACGACAACCACTCGGTCAAGCTTCTTCGGGTAGCGGATGAATCCGCCTATGACGTGGCTGTATCCATCAAAGAAGGCATCTACGACATCGGCTCTGTGCACGTAGGCCTGTCCAAACAGCACATCGACTCCATCATCAGCAAGCTGCGCATGGCCTTCATCGGCTTTTTGTCCATCATCGTTCTCATCATGTTCTACATCAGCCACAAGCTGGCTTACCATATTACACGGCCCATCGCCCAGCTCATAGGCATGGCTGACGCCATAAGCCGCAACAACCTGGATTTTGACTTAGAGTTTGGGCCCAGGCCAGGCTGCTGGGAGATTCAGGACTGTTCCCGGGAAGAATGCCCGGCCCATGGCAATAACGAGGCGCCGTGCTGGTCGCTGGAGGGCACACTGTGCGACAACTGCCCGCCTGGCGACCCGATACAGAAACTGGAAAACTGCAGAGAGTGCGAGGTGTACCGCCAGCGGGCCGGAGACGAAGTGGTGCAACTGGCTGACGCCTTCCAGAACATGGTCCGCCACATTCGCGAATACCGTGACCAGATCAAAAAATCCCAACAGAAGTACCGGTCTTTGTTCCACTCCGGCCCAGACCCCATCTTCGTTCTGTCTTGCAGCACGCAGCACATACTGGACGCAAACCCTATGGCCGCTGAGATTTACGGCTTTACCCGCAAAGAATTGGTGGGCATGAACTTTCGCGAACTTGGTCCAGAACTCTGCGACGCGTGCATCCAGACCTTCCGGCCAAACGAGCCGGACTCCATGGCCGGCTGCGTGTTCTACCCGAAAATGCTCAGCTACAAAAAAGACAACAAACCCTTCTACGCCAACGTGCACGCTTGCGGCGCCATATATGAAGACGAACCGGCCATCATTGTATCCGCCAACGACATAACGGACATGATAGAAAAGGACGCCCAGCTCATCCAGGCCAGTAAGATGAAGACGCTGGGCGAGATGTCCGCAGGCATGGCCCACGAGCTGAACCAGCCCCTCAACGCCATCAAAATCGGCAGCGAATACTTAAGCCTTCTGGTGGAAAAAAACCAGCAACAAACAGGAAACTCCAGCGCCGAAGAATGCTCGCTGCCCATGGACCGGGTGCAGAAAACCGCCACTGAGATCAGCGCCCAGGTGGACCGGGCCGCAGACATCATCAACACCCTGCGCGCATTTGGACGCAAGGCGGACCTTTCCAAGGAACGGCTGGACCTGAACAAACCGGTGACCAACGTCATGCGCATCCTTGGACAGCAGCTCAAACTGGACAACATCAACATCGACTTACAGCTTGCTGAGAATTTGCCGCCCATTCTGGCCCACTCCAACCGCCTGGAGCAGGTATTCTTCAACATGGTCACCAACGCACGGGACGCTGTATGCTCTGCCGCGGAAGCTTCCAACGGCGACCACCCCCGGTCCATAAGCATCCGCACCAGCACCCAGGACGGCGCAGTGACCGTCACGGTGGAAGACACCGGAGAGGGCATAGCTGAAGGCGACCTGAAAAAGATTTTTGAACCATTTTACACCACCAAGGAAATAGGCAAGGGAATGGGACTGGGACTGGCCATTTCCTACGGCATTATCAAAGACTACAAAGGAGACATTCAGGTGAACAGCGCGCCTGGCAAAGGCACCGTCTTTGCCGTCTCCTTTCCGGCAGTATAATCTCAGCGCCACGCACTGGGGGTCTGTGTGAACAACCGCAGCATACTCATCATTGACGACGAGCAGGCAACCCTGGACATGCTCAGCATGCTCCTGGAGGCATACGGCTACAGCGTACTCACTGCGTCCAATGGCGAAACAGGGGTGCAGACTTATGACAAGAACAGGCCAGACATTGTGCTGACAGACATCAAAATGCCTGGCATGGATGGCATTCAAGTACTTCAAAAAATTAAAGAAATTGACACAAACAGCGAGGTCGTCGTCATCACCGGCCACGGCGACATGGACCTGGCCATCCAGGCCCTGAACCTGAACGCTACTGATTTTGTGAACAAACCTGTACAGCGAGACGCCCTGAACGCAGCCCTTAAGCGCGCTGAAGAACGCCTGTCCGCCAGCCGCAACAAGGACGCTGACATCCATGTGAGCCAGCGCAAAGACGTGACCCTGTTGGACGTCAAAGGCAACGTCTCATCCCGGTCAGAGCCCTATCTGGTGGAGGCCTTTAACACCGCCATAGCCGAAGGCCGGCCGGCCATCGTGCTCTGCTTTGAAGAAAAAACCGCCATCAACGGAGCGGGCATATCCGTGCTCACACAGTTGCTCATGGAAGGAACCCGCAAGGGCTACATCTTCGGCCTTGCCGGCCTGTCAGATAACTTCCAAGCCGTGGCTGACGCCGTGGGCTTGACCCGTTTCGCAAAAATCTACCCCAGCGTGGAGGCGGCAGTCCGCGAGCTGGGGGCGGTGTAGACCGCTGCGGCTAGCGCTTTTTTGCGTTGAGACAACGCTGGCTCCTGAAACAATGTACAGTTGTTTCAAGAAAATGCATAAGAACATTACGCAGCAGACAGGTATTCAGGGACAGGCCCTAAACATTTTCAATGGTAAAAAGCTCTACAAAACCCGGCCGGCCCGCGCAGCTACCACAAACCCGCCGGCAACTCCCAGACCTCGCGCAGCGCATCCCGCTTGCGCGCCAGCAGCTCCATGTAGTCCAGCTCCAGGCTGACCATATCCGCATCGCTCCGCCGCAGCCACTCTGAGAGCCAGGCGAACCGCAGCGCCAACGCCAGCTCCGGCAGAAACAACGCGCCCGGCCCCTGCAACAGCCGGGTCCGCACGCCATCCAGCAGAGCCCGCGAAAACTCCCCGCCCAGCGCCCGCGGGTCTTCCACGCCCACGCAGCCCAAGCAGTTGGCCAAGTCGTACAGACGCGGCCGCAGCCCGCAGAACTCCCAGTCAATGAGCGCCGCAACCTCGCCCCCGCGCCAGAGCACGTTCACCGGATGCACATCCCCGTGGCAAAAGGAATACGGCAGAGCAGGCAGCTCCCGCCAGAATGCGTCCAGTCCTTCATATACTGCCTGAGCCCGGGGGAAAACGGCTGGAGAATGCGCGGCAATGCGCGGCAGCAGAGTGCGCACATAGGCGTGCAGGTCCGGCTGCTCGTTCATGGCCAGACCGTCCAGCTGGACCGACGCCTCGCACAGCTGGTCCAGCGCGCGGCCCAAAGAAGCGCCCATGCCGGCGTTGCGCAGATACCCGGGCCGGTCCAGCGGTTCATTATCAATATATAACGACAGCTGCCAACACCCGCTCTCATGAACCAATACGGCGTCACCCTGCCTGGTCGTCAGGTAGGGGTTGGCCCACGGGCAGGTCTTGGCCAGCGTATCCAGCAGTGCGGCGATGCGCCAGCGCCGGGTTTCCTGGCCGGGCTGCAGTTGCTCAAGGACGAAAACGCGCCCGCCCGCGTCCTCCACGGCCCAGCGTCCGGCGCAGCGCTCCGGACTGCCGCACAGGGAAATGTCCGGACGCACACAGCCCGGGACCACGCCCCAAAACGAAAGAATATGGTCCGCCCCGGCGCCAAGCCGGGGCGGGGAGTCACGATTTTGGCCGAAAGACAAGAAACACCGTGTTGGCGTATTCGAAGTTGCCGCCATAGGGTCCTGCGCCGTCAGGAGCAAGGTAATACTCCACCTTGAACGCCACTTGTAACTGGGCGATAAAATCCTCGCCCGTAGTCAAGTATTTTGTTTCTGTAGCATACAGCGAAGAAAGGTTCGCATCAAAATTTGGCACGCCGTGCGCGGTCCCGGTCAAGTCATAGCCTGTGATATGGACCGACGTCGACAGGTAGCTCGGGTCTGTGGGCGAGTAGGCCAGATTGTCAAGAGCATACTCTATGTTTACAGACCCGGCTGTAAATGTCGCAGGGTCATACTCACACACAATGGAAGGGAAATAATACCCCGTTTCTTGCACCACAGTGAAGGGGAACCCCGCCTCGAACCGGACGGTGAGCGTGCCGGTGATATCAGTCAATGTACCATGGTACACGTCGTATGTGCCTGTATATGCATACCCGGTCACAGCGTAATCCACGTTTATCCAACGAAAGTCCACGTATTCCCAGCTGTCTTCTGTATATGGCGATACGTGGCCCATAACGTAGACTCCAAACCTGTTCGGCCCTTCCTCCAACTCCAGGTCTGCGTCGTACCCGCCGTCTATGTAGTTGCCTTCCGCGTCGAACACATGGATTGCCAGGGTGTCGCCGGCTTCCACGTCGCTTGTAATGGCCAGTTGTATGTTCTTCTTGTCGCTGGAGTACTCTGTTTCTATAACGTGCTGCCCCACAGAGAGCGTATAGTCGGGGAACAGCGTGTCCCCTGCTGCGCCGGCCTCGAACTCTCTCCACTCCGCCTCTTGCAGGGACCAGTTGATGTTCGCATCCTTGGCTTCAAAAAGTATGTATGGAAAAGTGAAATTATTACCTCCCTGCTCCAGCTTGCCGTCATACGGCTGGAAGGTGTTGTCCGCTTTCAAGGTCACGGTCCTGCTCTGGTCGCCTGGCCAGTTTGGGTCAGCCACGTATATCTGGCGGTTGTAAGTCCTATAGGCGGCCAAGGCGTGGCCGCCGAGATTGGAATACACCCCCAACATCTGGGGCTGGCCGGTGACGTAAATGGCTATGGCTGTAGAGAGGTAAACATCCTGCCAGGTTTTTGCAACCATATCATAATATGAATTGTAGTGTTCCAAAGAATCAAACTGTACATTATCCTTTTGCGCCTGCGAGCTCCACCGGTAGCCTTCCGGGTTGTCCTGCCACAGGTTCTCCAGGGTGTCGTAGTTGCCGTACAAGGCGCCCTTGGATGGTTTTTGATTGTAGTAATAGTACATGGCGGTCATGGTCATGCCGGAACATATGCCCCCGGGCGAGGTGTAAGATCCGCGGTTGCTGAACTCCCAGTCGTCCACGCCGGGCCGAAAGCCAGAGTCCGCGTCCATGGCCAGCATGGCGTCCTTGTTAAAGGAGCTGATGAGGATGGAGGCCGATTCCCAGGCCCCGGCCCTGGCCGGCGGCGCAGCCGGCGCCGCACTCCCGAACCTGCGGGCAAACAAGGAGACATGCCCGTCTGCAAAAACCGAGGGTACGCCTGTAAGCTCACCGGTTTCTTCATCCACATAAAAGCCCATGGCGTAGTCGCCTTCGTCAATGGAAACAGGAATTTTCAGTTGCAGCAGTTCATTGGCGTAGCCGCTCCCCGCCTTCACGCGTATGAGTCCGGTCACGGGGGTGACCTTGCTTCCCAACGTATGCCCGCTGATGTCTGCGTAGGTCATGGAGACCGGCGCCGCGCCGTCAAAGGCGCCGGACGGCACGGTCAGTTCCGCCCCGTCCAGGGCCGTGCCCGTGCCGGAAACAGTCAGGGTCCCGCCGCTGGTGGACACGGTTGTGTCCAGCACCGTTGTTTCCGAGCCCGTGACAACCGGCCCTGTGGCGCACGTGGTGTCGCCAACAGGCGTATACGCGCCTGCGGCGGTAAAGAGCATTTTGGAGTTGTTCCCGTTGCCGGTGATGGCGATGCCGCTCAACTGGCCGGAGGACGACGTTACGGTGATGCGCGTCAGGTCGCCCAGGGCAATGTCCGGAAACCAGCCCTGATAGACATTGCTGATGCGGCTTTTGGCCGGGATGGTCGCCGTGGCGCAGGCCAGCTTGCCGTTCTGGCCGTAAGCGTTCAGCACCACCTGGACGGAGGAGGAGCCGGAATGCATCACCGCCAGCCCCTTCCACTCGGTAACAGAAGAAAAGTTGGCAAAGTAAAAAGCCAGGTTGGCGTGTCCGCCAGAGGGCAGCACAAACTGGGCGGCGCCGCCGCCTTCCAGGTTCAGATACGACACCCGGAACTCCAGGCCGGCCGACGCGTTGGAAATGACGCCGCAGACGCCTTGGCCGCCATCTGTTTTCAGATCAATGTTGGTGTAGTCGTAAGCTGCGACTGTGTATTGCCTGGCAGAGCCCAACGCATTGCCAGACGCGTCGTACACCGTTAGCAAGAACGACCCGGAGCTTCCGGACACGTTGTCCACTTCGAGGATGTCCATCCAGTCGCTTTGGTTGCCGGTAATGTGGGGGATGAGCAGCGTCCCCCCCGCAGGGGTGCTTGTGGAAGCCGGGGAGAACAGCATTCTGGAGCTGCCTTCGTCGCCGGAAATGGAAATGCCCTGCAATGCGCCGCTGGCGGAGACAATCTCCACCCGCTCGATGTCTTCAATGCTGATTTCAGGAAACCAGCCCTGGCAGACATTGCTGATGCGCGAGTGTCCAGGCACGGTTACAGCAGCTTCCCCCAGCTTGGCCCCGTTCCCCCAAGCTTTTATGGTCGCAGCTGTGTCGCTCCCCCCGGCGTTCATGACGGCCAGGCCCTTCCACTCCACTATGTCTGAGGCGTTGGCAAAGTAGAAATTGATCGTGGAGCCAGTGTCCGGGGTGAGCGTGAACTCGGCCACGCCGCCGCCCTCCTGATTTTCGTAGGAAATACGGAAATTGAGGATGTCGACGCTGGTTTCTACATAGCCGCAGGCTGCGTTGGACGCCAGGGACTTCACATTATGGGTTACATATTCGCCGCCGGCGGCGCTGAAGGTGGTTGGTCCGTAGAGGGTATTGCCAGAAGCGTCGTACAGCACGATGGAGTACCAGGCGCGCGTGTCGCCCACGTTGTCCACTTCCAGAATGTCCGACCAGTTGTCCTCGCCGCCGGTAATATGCGGCATGAGGTAATTGGCCGCCAGAGCATACGACGGCAAGCACACTGCCCAGACCATTAGCATGAACGACAGAACGTAGCGATGCATAGCTTCCTCCCCTCCCAAGCTGCGCCTGGAAAATGTGACGGCAACGCTTTTGCGCGCGGGTATGTTAAAAGAACTGCAGACCGGCCAGACATGCACAATGCTCTTTGCGTCTTTATAATCTTTTAGACATGATTCGCAAAAAACATCAACACGCGTATCATCTTGCACTCCTTGCAATAATTATTTTCCCTGCAAACGCGCTCCCTCATCCTCCTGGCATGAAAAAAATTTTCAGATACGCTGTGTGCAGATTTCATGTAGCGAGAGAAGCAGTTTTTTAGCGCACAGGTGAGCTGCAACCTCTTTATATTGAGAAATTTTTCACGTTATTGTAAGACCTCGCGATGAAAGCTCAAAACAACGACGGATGCTGCCTTCTGTCCATGCATTCCAGCAGATTGGGTTGACAACGGCGCCAAATCCCTCTAAAAAAATATCTCACTGTAGGCTGCGGGCCAGATTCTTTTTTCGATTGTGACGGTCTGAATTTTAGCGTATGCCTGCAAGGGTCTTTAACAGCTTACATATGGTTTCGCGCCAGCGGCGTAGAAGTATATCGAAGCAAGCACACGCAGCGCAGGTTGCCCGGCGGCAATAGCCCTTTTCTGTCAGGCGTTCTGTGCGGGACGACGTGTTCAGCGTTTTTGGGCGCTGAAGTACTGAAGTGGAGTTGTAAGGGTCTTCAACAACACAAACCCCTGTGGAGGTAAGGCAATGGTAAAACATGCAACCCCCTTGTTGGACCAGCTTGAAAGCGGGCCTTGGCCCAGCTTTGTGTCCGACATCAAACAAGAAGCAGAAGCTCGGGCCAAAAATGAAAAAGGCCTGGACTACCAGATCCCGGTGGATTGCCCGAACGATCTGCTCGGAGTGATGGAACTGTCTTACAAAGACAAGGAAACACACTGGAAACACGGCGGCATCGTGGGTGTTTTCGGCTACGGCGGAGGCGTTATCGGCCGTTACTGCGACCAGCCGGAACAATTCCCCGGTGTTGCGCACTTTCACACTGTGCGCGTGAACCAGCCCTCGGCCAAATACTACAGCACTGAGTTTCTGAACAGCCTGTGCGACCTGTGGGACCTGCGCGGCTCCGGCCTGACCAACATGCACGGCTCCACCGGCGACATCGTGTTCTTGGGCACCACCACCCCGCAGCTGGAAGAAATCTTCTACGAGCTGACCCACAACCTGAACACTGACCTGGGCGGTTCCGGCTCCAACCTGCGGACCCCGGCTGCGTGCCTGGGCGAATCCCGTTGCGAGTACGCTTGCTACGACTCCCAGGACCTGTGCCACACCCTGACCAATGAATACCAGGACGAGCTGCACCGTCCGGCTTTCCCGTACAAGTTCAAGTTCAAGTTCGACGCCTGCCCCAACGGCTGCGTGGCCGCCATCGCCCGCTCTGACTTCTCCGTGATCGGCACTTGGCGCGACGACATCAAGATCGACCAGGCCGCTGTGAAAGCTTATGTTGACGGCGAATTCGCTCCCAACGCCGGCGCCCACGCTGGACGCGACTGGGGCAAGTTCGACATCGAAGCTGAAGTGGTCAGCCGCTGCCCCTCTGAGTGCATCAGCTGGGACGGCTCCACTCTGAAGATCAACACCAAAGAATGTGTGCGTTGCATGCACTGCATCAACACCATGCCCCGCGCCCTGAAGATCGGCGACGACCGCGGCGCGTCCATCTGCTGCGGCGCCAAAGCGCCCATCCTGGACGGCGCGCAAATGGGCTCCCTGCTGGTTCCCTTCATCAAGGTGGAAAATCCTTACGATGAAATCAAAGAAGTCGTGGAAAACATCTGGGACTGGTGGATGGAAGAAGGCAAAAACCGTGAGCGCCTGGGCGAAACAATGAAACGCCAAGGCTTCCAGAAACTGCTTGAGGTTACCGGCATTGAAGCAATGCCGCAGCACGTTTCCTTCCCCCGTGAGAACCCCTACATCTTCTTCAAAGAAGAAGAGGTTCCCGGCGGCTGGACTCGCGACGTTAATGAATTCCGTAAACGGCACCTGCGCTAAGAAGGGGAGGACACAACAATGGCATTTATTTCCTCTGGATATAATCCTGACAAACCGATGGAGGACCGCATCACCGACATCGGCCCCCAGCACTTTTCAAAGTTCTACCCGCCTGTCATCAAAAAAAATAAAGGCGCGTGGGACTACCATGAAATCCTTGAACCTGGGGTACTGGTCCACGTTGCCAAAAGCGGCGACAAGTGCTTCACCGTCCGCGTGGGCACCGCCCGTCTGATGTCTGTCAGCCTTATCCGCGAAGCATGCGAAATCGCCGACAAACACTGCGACGGATTCCTGCGTTTCACCACCCGGAACAACATTGAATTCATGGTCGACGACGAATCCAAAGTCGGCCCCCTGAAGGAAGACCTGCTGTCCCGCAAATTTGCCGGCGGCAGTTTCAAGTTCCCCGTCGGCGGCACCGGCGCCGGCATTACCAACATCGTGCACACCCAGGGCTGGGTCCACTGCCACACCCCGGCCACTGACGCCTCCGGTCCGGTCAAGGCTGTCATGGACGAAGTGTTCGACTACTTCACCTCCATGAAGCTGCCGGCTCCTGTGCGCATCTCCCTGGCCTGCTGCCTGAACATGTGCGGCGCTGTTCACTGCTCTGACATCGGCTTGGTGGGCATCCACCGCAAGCCCCCGATGATCGACCACGAAGTCCTTGACAACATCTGCGAAATCCCGCTGGCTGTCTCTTCCTGCCCCTTGGCCGCCATCAAGCCGACCAAGACCCAGCTGGAAAACGGCAAGGAAGTCAAGACGGTGGCCGTGAACGAAGACCGCTGCATGTACTGCGGCAACTGCTACACCATGTGCCCCGCTCTGCCCTTGGCCGACGGCGAAGGCGACGGCGTCGTCATCATGGTCGGCGGCAAGATATCCAACCGCATCTCCGAGCCCAAGTTCTCGAAGGTGGTAGTTGCCTACATTCCCAACGAGCCGCCCCGTTGGCCCACACTGACCAAGACCATCCACAAGATCATTGACGCGTACTCCGAAGGCGCCCGCAAGTACGAACGCCTCGGCGACTGGGCTGAACGCATCGGCTGGGAAAAGTTCTTTGAAGAGACTGGCCTGGAGTTCTCCCACCACTGCATCGACGACTTCCGGGATCCTGCATACTACTCCTGGCGCCAGTCCACGCAGTTCAAGTTCACTGACGCCATCAAATAGCATTACTACAGCTTAACCTTTCCGGCGCAGCCATGCGCTGCGCCGGAATAATTCACGCGAGGGCGAAGAGCATGTCTGACGAGGCAAAACAACAGATTCTTGATTTTCTGGACGGCAAGTCAAAATCAAAAACTAAATTCTACTTCAACGACTTCACCAAACTGTTTCCGGACATGAAGGCCCGGGAAGTCAAAAAGCTGCTGACCGCCCTGGTGAACGAAGGCAAGCTTGAGTTCTGGTCCAGCGGCTCCACCACCATGTACGGCTTGACTGGCGTGGGCAAGCAGCACAGCGAAGAAGACTAGTTCTTTCACGGTCCCGCCCTACGGCGGGACCGTTACTTCCGCCGTGAACACGCGCCCCCGCCTCATCGTAGCAGGCCTCAGCGGTGGGGCAGGAAAGACGATCCTCTCCCTGGGGCTCGCCCGCGCCCTCTCGCGCTCCCGCAGCCAAATCATCCAGACCTTCAAAAAGGGACCCGACTACATTGACGCCGCCTGGCTGGGGCTGGCCGCCCAGGCTGAAACCTCCAACCTGGACCCCTTTCTTCTGGATAGCGGTACGCTTGCCCAGCTCTTCCTGGATCGCTCCGCACACGCTCATATTTCTATTATCGAAGGCAACCGAGGACTCTTCGACGGCAAAGACAGGGATGGCTCCTGCTCCACAGCAGAACTCGCCCGTCAGCTACAGGCTCCCGTGCTCCTGGTCATGGACGCAACCAAAATGACCCGCACTGCAGCTGCTCTTGTCCATGGCTGCAAGACTTTTGAACCAGACTTGAGACTGGCCGGCGTAATCTGCAACCGCACTGCCGGCGAGCGCCACCGGGCCATCCTGAAAGAAACCATCGAGCACTACACCTCCGTACCAGTGCTGGGCATGCTGCCCAAGGCGGAGAAGCTTATTCCTGAGCGGCACATGGGACTTTTTTCCTATCACGAGCAGGACGAAGGCGGGCCGGACGCTGAAACTGTACTCAACTCCCTGGCAGATATGGTGGAGGAGCACATTGACTTAGACGCTGTGCTGGCTGCAGCCAGGACTGCGCCAGCCCTGGAATCGCCAGCCTTGGCGCCTTTATGGCCTGAGCCAGTCCTAACTGAGAATGACGCCCAGCCCCGCATCGGCTACGTGCATGACGCCGCGCTGTGGTTTTACTACCCGGAAAACCTGGAGGCCCTGCGCCGCGCCGGCGCCGCGCTCGCCCGGGTCAGTGTGCTGTCCGAAGACCCCTGGCCCGAGCTAGACGGCCTCTACCTAGGCGGCGGCTTCCCGGAAACTCTGGCCGAACCCCTGGCCGCCAACTCAACCGTGCGCCAGCGTGTTCGCATGATGGCTGAAATGGGCCTGCCCATCTACGCTGAATGCGGCGGCTTCATGTATCTGGGCCGCTCCGTGGTCTGGCAAGGCCAAGAACACCCCATGGCCGGAGTTTTTCCTGTGCGCACAGAGCTGTGCGCCAAACCCCAGGGCCTGGGCTACGTTACAGCCCAAGCCGTCCGCGATACGCCTTTTTTCCCCCAGGGCGAGACTCTGCGCGCCCACGAATTCCACTACTCCCGCTGCGTGCCCGCCGACGGCGCTGAGCTTACATTTTCCCTGCGCATGACCCGCGGTGAAGGCATGTTGGCCGGCTTCGACGGGCTGGTGTACAAGAACACCTTTGCCACGTACGCACACACCCACGCCCTGGGCTTCCCCGGCTGGGCAAAAGCCTTTGTCACAGCCTGCGCAAAAAAGTAACGCACCGCAGACGAACGGGGGCGCTTTTGCAGACTGGCGCAGACTCACCCATGTTGCAGGCCGAAATTCATGCTCAGACATACAGAGAAACATTGCAGCATGTGCTTGTAATTTTTTCCTCTGTCTGCGCTTGTCCTTTCTTTGCATATGTGCGTCTGCAGTTAATTCGCATGCGTTGTGAAAACCTTTGCTTCAACCGCAGTTCCATGTATTATGGCGGCAAAGGTAGCGCCATATGCCGCAACTGCGAACGCTAATTATACATCCCTCGTGCGAGGTCCGTAGCGCCCTGCGCACATGCCTGCAGGAAGCCGGCTTCCTTAGGCTGCTGGGAGAAGCCGTGTCCGCCTTCGAAGCACTGGAAATGCTGGACGCAATCAACTATGGCGTTTTTTTTCTGGGGGTGGACTTACCCGACGGAGTGAGCGGTTTCGAGCTGGCCCAGATGCTCTCCGGGCGCAAGAACAAGCCCGCCCTGGTCTTTCTGGCCGAAGACGAAAGCCAAGCCTTCACCGCCTTCGAGCTGGGCGCCACAGACTATCTGCTCTGGCCGGCTCAGCCGGAGCGCTTGCAGCGAACCTTTGAAAGACTCAAACAGTTCAAGGCCCATTTCCGGCTCATCCCCATGCCTCAGAACGAAACACGGCAAACGCTGGGCGAGGACGAAACTGAAGAAACAGTGAAACTCCCCCTGGGCGAAGAGGAGCAGGACAAATTCCTCTCCGCGCTGCAACAAGCCTGGGACCACACCCGGCGCACCGGCTCTCTGGAGCTGGAGAAGCTGGCGGTCACCCAGGAAGGCAAAACTGTACTCATCCCTTACGCCAGCATCATTTTTGTAGAGGCATACGAAGATTACAGCTACGTGCACACTGCCAACCAAAAGTACCTTACTTCGTACCGCCTTAAGACCCTGGAGGACCGCATGCGGCCGCACAAGTTTTTCCGTGTCCATCGCAAGTATCTGGTAAATCTAGATATGGTAAACGAAATTGCGTCATTGCCGGGCTCGAACTTCATGCTGCGCACGGCCGGCAAGACGCGCATAGAGCTGCCCATCAGCCGCCGCCGCATAACCGAGCTGAAAGACGTACTTGGCCTGTAACAACGCTTACGTAAACAGCCGCCAAGCGGCTGCTTCCCGCCACAGCCGTTGGGCGGCGTACAAGGAGAGGCGATAATGGATCAATCCGGCGCGCTGGACGCATTGCTTCAGGAAGAACGGGTATTCCGGCCGCTGCCGCAAACAGCGGCCATAGCCAACATCACCGCCGCGCAGTACGAACTGGCCTGCCAAAGGGCCGGCCATGACTACCTCGCCTATTGGGAAGAGGCTGCCGAGGAGCTGGACTGGTTCAAGAAATGGGAACAGGTGCTCGACGATTCACAAGCGCCCTTTTACCGCTGGTTTGTGGGCGCAAAATGCAACATTGTCTACAACGCTATAGACCGCCATATAGAGACCGGCAACAAGAACAAACTGGCCCTCATCTGGGAGGGCGAGCCTGGCGACTCCCGGCGGCTCACCTACTACGAACTGTACCGCGAAGTAAACAAATTCGCCAATTCCCTGCGCTCCATGGGCGTTAAGAAAGGCGACCGCGTGGTCATCTACATGCCGTCCCTGCCGGAAACCGTCATCGCCATGCTGGCCACGGCCAAGGTGGGCGCCGTGCACAGCCTGGTCTTTGCCGGCTTCTCGGCAAAGGCCCTGCGCGACCGCATTGAGGACGCTGAAGCCAAAATGGTCGTCACCGTGGACGGCTTCTACCGCAACGGCCGGGCGGTGAACCTCAAGACCATTGTGGACGAAGCGCTGATGACCGGCTCCACAGCCAGGCAGGTTGAGACCGTGGTGGTGGTGCACCGGGCCAATGTGGAAGTGCACATGCACGACGGCCGCGACGTCTGGTACGTGGACCTGATACGGCAGGAAAAACCCGTCTCGCACACTGAAGTCCTGGACGCCGAGGACATGCTCTTCTTGCTCTACACCTCTGGCGCCACGGGCAAGCCCAAGGGCATTGTCCACTCCCACGGCGGCTACATGGTGGGCGTCCACCGCACCCTGAGCTGGGTCTTCGATCTGAAACCCACGGATATTTTCTGGTGTACGGCGGACGTGGGCTGGATAACCGGCCACAGCTACGGCGTGTACGGCCCGCTTATTGCCGGGGGCACTACCGTGCTCTATGAAGGGCACCCCTTGTATCCGGAAGCCGGCCGCATCTGGTCCATAGTGGAGCGCTACGGGGTGACCATATTCTACACCGCGCCCACGCTGGTGCGCATGCTCATGCGCTTTGGCAAGGAATACCCCCGCCGGCGCGACCTTAGCACTTTGCGGCTGCTCGGCTCAGTGGGCGAGCCCATCAGCCCGGAAGTCTGGGTCTGGTTTTATAAATACGTGGGGGAATCACAGTGTCCGCTCTTGGACACCTGGTGGCAGACCGAAACCGGCATGTTCATGATCTCGCCCATGCCCGTCTCTCTGCTCAAGCCGGGCTCGGTGACCAAACCCCTGCCAGGCATCGAGGTGGACGTGCTGGACGAAAACGGCGACCCCGTGCCCCCAGGCAAGGGCGGCCTGTTGGTCATAAAGAAGCCCTGGCCGTCCATGCTGCGCACTGTCTTCAACGATCCCGACCGCTACGTGGAAACCTACTGGTCAACCTTCCCGGGCATGTATCTGGCCGGAGACGTGGCCCGCAAGGACGAAGACGGCTACATCTGGATCCAGGGCCGGGCCGACGACGTGCTCTCCATCGCCGGCCACCGCATCGGCACGGCAGAGCTGGAAAGCGCCCTGGCCTCGCACAAGCACGTCAACGAGGCCGCGGTCATTCCCGTCCCGGACGCCATCAAAGGCGAGGTGGCCAAAGCTTTTGTGGTGCTGAATGTGGAGATGGAGCCGGACAAAGAGCTGGTGGGACAGCTGAAAGACCACGTTCGCCGCGAGCTGGGCCCCGTGGCTGTGGTCCGGGACATCGAGTTCCGCGACAAGCTGCCAAAGACCCGCAGCGGCAAAATTCTGCGCCGCATCCTTAAAGCAGAGGAAGCCGGGGAAGAGCTGGGCGACACGTCCACGCTGGAGGAGTAGTTTTTGCTTCGCAGGCTGATGAGCAGGGACCTATAATTCTTTTCTTGGATTGTTCCTATTAGCCTGCACTATGAAAGTAGTTGCTGCAATGTACATATTCGTTATATACAGCGCGACCACTTGACCCAACGTTACTCTCACGTTCGTTTCGCCTACGATGGGGCCTCCGCCATGATAGTCTAGCCCAGCTTCATCTTTGTTGTTTTGTTTTAGTGCAGCTGCATTGAAAAATACCGAAAATTCACTCATATATCCAGCCCATTCTCTTGAATCATATGTACTCGGGATGAAGAGGTCAGCAGTGAAATTGTTCGTATCAGTTGGATCGGCTTTTTGTTAGTGCTGCGAGCACAATAATGATAACCTCTTGTTACCCGATAGTACAAAGCGGACAACATCCGCACACATATCAGGTGAATCTGGCCGCTAAGCAGCTGGGGCAAAATGGAGCAAGGCCTTACTCCACGTACTTTGTGCGCCCATCGAAGCCCGCCTCCATGAAAATCCGGCTCCGTTTGCGCTCCCTCACTTGCCAGCCGGGCCAGGGATGGCTATGTATCCTTTTACTGACCTGTTAACAGGCTGTTGAAAATCCACGATGGCTGCGTTGCTTTAAAAAGTTCAAAATCTCGCGTATTGGATATCCGAGTCATTCTTGAACTTTTTTTGAGCCTTGCCCCCGTGTTTTTTGAACAGCCTGCGAAAATGGATTTTTCAACACTCTGCTAAACCCTTCCCCTCGAATATTATGCCAAGCAAAGGACCACACATATCCATTGCGTCTGAGTCACTTGCGCCCCGCATTCTGGGCCTGGAAGAAGACGTCTACAAAGAGCTGCCAGAGTCCGTGCGCGAGCTGGGCCTGGCCATGGCCGAGGAGCTGTTTCTCGTCCGCTACAACCCTTACATAGACCCGGCCATGGTTCGCAGCTCGGTCAAGTCGCGGCTGGACTCCGTGCGCCATTCGCTCTCTACGGAATACATAGAGCTGCTGGAGAACAGCCTGACCCGATTTTGGAACGAATTCGAAGACGACCAGCGATTTCGCGACGCCCTGATTAAGCGCATGAAAAAGAAGATGGGCAATTGCCCGGACTGCATCGAAACTCGCCGCGGCGCTCTGGTGGAGTGCGCCACGGACGCCACCGACCTGCGCATGGAGCTGCCCATGATGGTGGTCGCCCCGCGCACCACTGAGCAGATACGGGCCGTTGTCCGCCTGGCCAACGAGATGGAGTTCTCCATCATTCCCCGCGGCGGGGGCTCCGGCCTCACTGGCGGGGCCGTGCCCGCCCGGCGCCGCACGGTGATACTGAGCTTGACCAAGCTCAAACACATCGAACCGATTGACGAAACGAACTGCGTGCTGCGCGCCCAGGCCGGGGTCATCACGCTGGACGCCATCAACGCGGCCAAGAAAAAGGGCTTGCTCTTCACCGTGGACCCGGCCTCAAAGGCGGCGTCTTCCATTGGCGGCAACATCTCAGAGAACTCCGGCGGTCCCTTTGCCTTTGAGTACGGCACCACCTTGGACAACATCCTCAGCTATAAGATGGTCACTCCCACAGCAGAGATCATAGAAGTGCGGCGTGCAGACCACCCCAGGCACAAGATACTGCCCGACGAAACCGTGATCTTTGAGGTGATGGACGAGCGCGGCAACGTGCGCGAACGCATTGAAATGCTTGGCAAGCAGTTCCGCGGGCCCGGTCTGGGCAAAGACGTTACCGACAAATTTCTGGGCGGCTTGCCCGGCGTGCAAAAAGAGGGCGTGGACGGCGTCATCACCGAAGGCTCCTTTGTGTTGCACAACCTGCCAAACCATTCGCGCACCCTGTGTCTGGAGTTCTTCGGCCGGTCCATGCATAACGCTATGCTGGTCATTAAAGACCTCATTGGCCTGCGGGACACCATCCGCAAGCTGGGCGACCGGGTGAAAATGTCCGCCTTGGAGGAATTCGGCGTCAAATACGTGCAAGCCATCGACTATCAAAAAAAATCAACAACATACGAGGGCGACCCCATCTCCGTACTGCTCGTGCAGCTGGACAGCGACGACGAATCCGCCCTGGACTGGGCCGTGCAGCAGATACAGGCCATCGTGCATCCTTACGACCAGGTGGACGTCTTTGCCGCCCAGGACGAACGCGAGGCCGAAATCTTCTGGGAGGACCGGCACAAACTTTCAGCCATCTCCCGCCGGACCTCGGGCTTTAAGATCAATGAAGACATCGTCATCCCCACGGACGTGATCCCAGAATTTTCTGACTTTCTGGAGGACATGAACCTGAGTTACATGGCCAGGGCCTACCGCTCAGTGTTGCAGCAGATAGGGCAGGACCCCCGGTTTGCCGTGGAGGACAAGGACTTCAACCGCGAATTCAGTTTTGCCTCGCGCATCATGAAAGGCGAGGTGGGCTCCCGGGAAATGAACGACCAGGAGCTGGAGCTGCGCGCCTGGCAGTACGTGCAGAGTTTGAAGGAACAGTATCCTCAACTGGCCGAGGACCTGGACAAGATATACCAGGACATGCAGGCCACGCGCATCGTCATCGCCAACCACATGCACGCTGGCGACGGCAACTGCCACGTCAACATTCCGGTGAATTCCAACGACCCGGCCATGCTGGCCATGGCCCACGAAGCAGCCGAAACCGTCATGGCCAAGGCCCAGGAGCTGAACGGCGAGGTGACTGGCGAGCACGGCATTGGCATCACCAAAATAGGCTTCCTCTCTGAGGAGAAAATGGAAGCCCTGCGCCAGTTTAAGCGCAAAGTAGACCCAAAGGACGTGCTCAACCCAGGCAAGCTCACCCAGCGGTCTCTGCCCGCCACGCCGTACACCTTTTCCTTCAACCGGCTCATCCGGGACATTCGGGAAAGCGGCCTGCCCGAAAAAAAACGGCTCATCGAGCTGCTGCAAAACGTCCAGGTTTGCACCCGCTGCGGCAAATGCAAGCAGGTCTGCCCCATGTACTATCCAGAGCGGTCCATGCTGTTCCACCCCCGGAACAGAAACATCAGCCTGGGCGCGCTCATCGAAGCCATCTACTACACCCAGGTGAACACCGGCGAGCCGGACCCGGCCCTGATGCAGGAGCTGCGCCGGCTCATGGACCATTGCACGGCCTGCGGCAAGTGCACAGCAGTATGCCCTGTGAAGATAAACACTCCCCAGGTGACGCTGCACCTGCGCCATTTTTTGGAAGAAAAAGGCCATGGCGGCCACCCGGTCAAGAGCCGAGTGCTCTCTTACCTGGCTGGCGACCCGGCCCACCGCATCCCCCGCGCCGCTCGCATGGCCGCTAGAGGCCAGTCGCTCATGAACCGGGCTCTGGGCGTGGTTCCGGGCCGCTGGCGGGGAATACTGCAAAACCCCATGCTCTCCGGGCCAGGCCCGGAGCTGGGACCCGAACACCTGGGCGAGCAACTGCATCTGCAGCATGGCTCCCTGCTGGTCCCAGCCGGCGCCAAACCGGCAGAGGTGGAAACCGCGCTCTATTTTCCCGGCTGTGGGGCAGGCCTGTTTTTCAGCGACATCGGACTAGCCGTCATTGGGCTGTTGCTCCACGCCGGCCGCGGCGTACTGCTGCCGCCGGAGCACTTGTGCTGCGGCTATCCCTTGCTGGTCAGCGGCAGCGAGCAGGCATTTGAAACCAACCAAGCGCGCAATGTTTTTGCCCTGCGCAAGCTCCTCGACCAGGCCCAAACCGAAGACCTATCCGTTTCCGCCATCCTCACCGCCTGCGGCTCCTGCCGCGACGGGCTGGAGCGCTATGGGCTGGAAAAGGTTCTGGGCCGCAACCTGTTGCACCAGGACGCTACGCAGTTTCTGCTGGAGCGGCTGGAGTTTCCTGAACCCCATGCAGGCAAGCTGCTCTACCACGCCGCCTGCCACGCGGAATGGACTGGCGTTCCTTCCACCAAAGCTGCTGAAGCCTACCGCAGCGGCCTGAGCCAGCTTACCGGCGCTGAAGTAGAGCTGAACCCAGGCTGCTGCGGTGAATCCGGCCTTGGCGCCATCAGCTCGCCGGAGATTTACGGCAAGCTGCGCCAGCGCAAACAGCAAAACCTGCAAGACGCCCTGCCCGGCTACCACGGCCCAGTTCTCGTAGGCTGCCCTTCGTGCAAAATTGGCGTTTCCCGCTCCATGATGGCCCTCAAAGACGGCCGTGAGGTTTTGCACACCATGGAGTACCTGGCCCGGACCACATTAGGGCAAGACTGGCGCGAGAATATTGCCGCTGCAGTGACAAAAAGCCGCGTTGAAGGTTCCGGCCGGCGCATGGTGGACATAGCCGGGCTGTAGTCTTTTCATGGAGACCGCCTGGACACGCGCCTGACAAAAAGCACCATTTCCGACCAAAAAATGGCAGAAAAGTGTTGACATACCTATTGAGAATAAGTATTAATAATGTCAACTACAACTCTCAAGGAGGGCGCCATGAGTCAGCTTTCTGCTTTTCGCCATATGGATATCGATTGGGACATGACCCCTGAAACCGCCGTCACGCTCTACCTGGAGTGGGGAAATAACGACTGGCGTGCAGATCATCCTCCTGTCCGGTCAAAAAATGATTATTCCACATACTTCATTGTAGACAACTGGGGCGACCGGCCGCGGGTCTATTTGATCAAGCGCAACTCTGACGAAGCCCAAGAACTGGCTACGCTTGAGCTTCCCGATATGTTGGTTGAAGATTTTCGCAATGAACACGGAGCGTTGAAAGGCGTTTTCGAGCCTACGCCGCGCATCAAGGAGTGGCTCAGCAGCCAGTTGACCAATTGATAGCCCCAAGAACGCACCATTCTTAACGTGTGCGGCTTGAAAAGAAGTAATGGAGCATCAACGGGCTACACTCTTGGCTTCAAACATAGTTTCAAACCTTACCTCTTCTCGTGCTCCCGGCTACTGCCGGAAAAGCCGCCTGTGACAGACTCGCCGGCGGCTTTTTTGCGTCCTTGGGGAAAATGCAATTTTGCTTTGCATACACTGCCCCGATGGTGTACAAGTACAGCTTAGAGCATTTAACATTGAAAATATTTCGATGCTCTCATGCATTTTCTTGAAATAATTGTACATTGTTTCAAACGGCGTTGTCTCAACGCGAAAATGCGCTCATCGCTAATGCAACATACCTGGAGGATATCATGGCAAATTGCAAAGATATGCAAGTGGGCGACGTATACGTCTGCAAACTGTGCGGGCTGGCGCTGAAAGTGGAAAAAACCTGCACTTGCGGCGAGGGAAGCACAGCCTGCACGGTTCCTTTGAGCTGCTGCGGCCAGGAAATGGCCAAAGAGTAGGCGGGCTAGCAAAAAAAACAAAGCGCCCCAGCAACAATTGTTCCTGGGGCGCTTTGAATTGGTTGTCAATACACTTACATAGCAGCAGCTTTAGCAGGTCTCCGTCCGCTGTCAGGCCTGTTGCCGCCAGATTTGGCGGCTCCTTTCCCGCGAAAGTCGCGCTTGGGCTTGCCGGCGTATTTGCCGCTTGGTCCGCGGCCTGGCTGTTTCCCGTCGGCAAAGGACCGGGGGTCTGTCTCGGCCGAAGCATACTCGAAGCCTTCCAGGGTCCGGCGTTGCAACTTGGAGCCCAGCAACCGCTCTATGGCCCGGACCATGGAGCCGTCGCCGCGGGTGATCAGGCTGTAGGCCCGGCCGGTCCGTTCAGCTCGGCCAGTGCGGCCAATGCGGTGAGTGTAGGCTTCTGGAGTGTCCGGCAGGTCGTAGTTGATCACGTGGTCCACCCGGCTCACGTCTATGCCGCGGGCGGCGATGTCCGTGGCCACCAGCACGCGAAACCCGCCAGTACGAAAACCTTGCATGGCTTCGCGGCGGCGGGCCTGGGAAAGATTGCCCTGCAGCGATGTCGCCCGCTGCCCGGCGTTATCCAACTGCTGGGCCAGCTTCTTGGCCTGGTGTTTGGTCCGGGTGAAGACGAGCACCGAGCCGCCTTGAACGCTGTGCAAAATGGCTTTGAGGAGCGAGGTCTTCTGGTTTTGGGACACAGGGTAGACTTCGTGGGTGACTGTTTTTGCCGGAGCAGAAGCGTCTATGGAAATGGTCTCCGGGTCATTCAGAATGTCTTTGGCCAGCGACATAATGGAGGCCGGCATGGTGGCGGAAAACAGCAGGTTTTGCCGCTTGGCGGGCAACTGGTCCATGATGCGCCGCAAATCAGGCAAAAAGCCCATGTCGAACATATGGTCGGCTTCGTCCAGGACCAGAGTTTCCAGCTTGGAAAGGTCCACTGTGCCGCGGTTCATGTGGTCCAGCAGCCGGCCAGGGCAGGCAACGATGATGGACGGACCGCGTCGCAGGCCGTTGATTTGCGGGCCCATGCCAACACCACCGTAAACAGTCAACGACCGGATGCCGGTGTGCTTGCCCAGGTCAATGCAGGTCTGGTGAATCTGCTCGGCCAGCTCGCGGGTGGGAGCCAGCACCAACACCCTTGCGCCGCTACGTTGTTTTGGCGGACGCTGCATCAGGTTCTGCAGAATGGGCAGCACAAAAGCGGCGGTCTTGCCCGTGCCAGTCTGGGCCAGGCCCATGACGTCGCGGCCCGCCAGAACAGCCGGCATGGCCTGCGCCTGGACGGGGGTCGGGCTTGTGTAGCCCGCGTTCTCAATGTTTTTACGAATGAGTTCATGAAACGAAAAATCAGAAAATTGCACGTGAATTCCTTTGGTTGCGGTGGGCCGCCAGACGCACAAACGCACAGCGGCAAATACAAGCTGATCAGGAAACGGAAGCTGCCGGCCGCGCCGCGATTGCTTGAATAATTCCAATATACTGTAATGTATGGCAAGATAGTCTGGAAGGAGTCGGCGGAGTTGCAGCAAAACCGCGCGCCAGGGAATACCCAGCCTGGGCTGTAGCAGCCCGAATTCGAGGTGATACCCACAAAGAATCTGAAAGTCAACAACTTTGTTTCCCCCATATCCACCGGCCTGGCAGCGCAGGCCAGGCAACCCAGCTCCAAATCAGAAAGGAGCTGCCTCAGGCCAATACTTGCACAATACGTTACATCAATACATCATAGCGTAGGGGCGACCCTTGCGGCCGCCCGCCCTGACGCTCTGTCTTGATGCTTCATTGAGCATGGCGGCGACGCGCCTTGCTGGTGATAGAGTTGTGCTTGCAAAGGCATTCTATTTGTTTTGTTTTCCGAACATAAAGTGGTCTTTAAATTTTTTTAGGCGATGGAACAGGGCCCCCCGCGCCGTTGACGCCTCGCGCTGTTTTCAGTTGCCATGCGGAATATTTAGCAGTATATCCCTAAGGAATGTGCACGGGATAAAGCGCAGGGCAAGCCGTACCTTACCGGACAGCCTTCGATAGAGCCTGCCAAGGGGGAGAGCCACACATGGAAGACGTCATTGACAAGCAAGACGCTGAACTCATGCAGCTTGTGACTTTCAGCATTGGCGAAGAGGAATTTGGCGTTGACATATTGAAGGTGCAGGAGATCATTCGTACTATGGAGATCACCAAAGTGCCCCGCGCTCCAGTCTTTGTGGAAGGCGTCATCAACCTGCGCGGCAAAGTCATCCCCATTGTCGATCTGCGCCGCCGGTTCGGGCTTCAATCACGCGACCACGACAAAGACACACGCATGATCGTCATTGAAATCAACAACATGATCGTGGGCTTTGTGGTCGACTCTGTCTCCGAGGTCTTGCGCATACCATCCCATACTGTTGAACCGCCCCCGCCTGTTGTTGCCGGCCTGGAGTCCGAATACATCAGCGGTGTCGGCAAACTGGAGGACCGGCTGCTCATTTTGCTGGACCTGAACCGCTTGCTTTCAAGCCGTGAACAGGACATGGTAAACCAGCTTTAGCGCCCAAGGCCCAGAGCATTTGCGCCGCCCAGGCCAAACAATAATTCAGACTAGCCGCTCGCACGGCCTTCGTGAGCGGCTTTTTCCTTGTAGTTATGCCGCAAGACACCCAACACATACCTCCGGAGGTGGAAAAGCTGCTGGCTGGCCGCAGCAGCCAGTGCCGGATATACAAATCTGGCGCCGGGACCAAAGCGTTTCTTGCCCGCATGCTTTTGGCCCGCGGCGCTGACGTGGCGCTGTTCGCCCGCAACGAGAAGGAACGCTCTGAACTTGCCGGCCTGTTACAGCTGCTGTGCGGCCACAACGGCGCTGACGCCATGTGGCGGCGGCAATGGTCGTACATGCCAGGGGCGGCTCCAGGGACGGCAGACCGGCGAATCTGGCCGCGCCGCCTGGCCTGCTTGTTTACTTTGGCCATGCGCCGTACGCCGCGCATCACTCTGGCCACAACGGACGTTCTGCTGCTCAAGCTGCCTCCCCGGAATATTTTTGACGAAAACCACTTGGAGCTGACCCGGGGGGAAGAGCTGTCGCCAGACATGGTGCTGGAACAAGCGGCGGACTGGGGCTATGAACGTTCCGCCATGGTCACCCGCCCAGGCGAAATGGCCATGCGCGGCGACATTCTGGATATTTTTACCCCAGGCTACGACTATGCACTGCGGGTGGAATTCTTTGGCGACGTCATTGAAGAGTTGCGGCTTTTCGACCCCGCCACGCAACGGTCTGTCACGCTGCAAGGAAGGGGCAAAGGCAACTCGCCTCCAGAGGCCATGCAGAGCGCCCTTATCTTACCAGCTGCGCCAAACCTGGGCGGCCCGGCTGCAGACTCAGCAGCCCAACAACGCTTTGCGCAACTGGCCAGCGAGAACGTGCTCAGCCAGGAACAAGCGGCCAGCTTGCAGCGCCAGGTGGACTCCGGCGTCCGGCAAACGCCTCCCGGCGTCTATTACCACGCCTCCTCGCACCTGGAGCAATGGCTGCCGCCAGAGACCGTATGCATTGTGGACGGGCCTGACGTGCTGGCCGAAGACCTTGACCAACACTACTGGAACTGGAGCGAACTGCTGCAGAATCAAGAGGACGGCGTTCCGGTCGGCTTGTGCGCCCGGGAGCCCAAGGCCGCCATGGAAGCGCTGAGCCAACGCCGGCGCATCCAGTTTCACGACCTGGCCATGGGCGAGGCCAAAGAGGGCGTTGACCTGCCTGAAATCGTACATAATTCTTTTGACAGCCTGTTTGCCCGCCAGGCCGCCGTCAACGCCGAACATCGGGACCGGCCGTGGCGCACGCTGGTGGACTCGCTCAAAGAATGGGAACGCAGCCGTCCTCAGACCATTCTCGGCTTCCATTCCCAGGCCTCCCGGCGCAAGTTCCTCAAGCTGGCCGAAGAAGAAGGACTGCGGCCGCGCCTGGACTATGCGCCCTCGGCGACCGGCTTGTTCGCCCTGGTTTCGCCCTTTTCCGGCGGCAAGGAACTCCAGTGGCGGCAAATGCTCATGGTCTCAGAGGACCTGCTGCAACCCCGCAGCAGCAGCCGGCCGCCAGCCCCGGACAAAACCTTCCAAGGACTCGCCGGCTATGACGACCTGACGCCTGGGGAGCTGCTAGTCCACAGAGACTACGGCCTGGGCCGCTTTGAAGGATTAGAAAGTATGGACCTGGGCGGAACCTCCAATGATTTTCTGCTGTTGCGCTATTCCGGCGACGACAAACTGTACCTCCCAGTTGACCGCATGGGCCTGGTGCAACGGTTCAAGGCGCCGGAAGAGGCCGCCCCGGCCTTGGACAGGCTGGGAGGCTCCGGCTGGGTGCGCACCCGGGAAAAGGCCCGCAAAGCCATTGAGAAAATCGCCAAGGACCTGGTGGAAATGTACGCCTACCGGCGCATCGCCAAGGGCTATGCATACACTGCTCCCGGGAATATGTACCGGGAGTTCGAAGCGTCCTTCGGATTTGAAGAAACCCCGGGTCAGGAAAAAGCCATCGCCGACGTGCTCCGGGACATGGAGCTGCCTGAGCCCATGGACAGGCTTGTGTGCGGCGACGTGGGGTTTGGCAAAACAGAGGTAGCCCTGCGCGCCGCCTTCCGGGCAGCTCTGGAGGGCCGCCAGGTCGCCCTGCTGTGCCCCACCACAGTGCTGGCCGAACAACACTACCAGACCTTTCGCAGCCGCATGCGCGAATTCCCCGTCAATGTAGCCATGCTCAGCCGCTTCGTCTCCCCGAAAAAACAAAAAACCGTGCTGGAGGCCGCCTCCCAGGGCCAAGTGGACATCCTCATCGGCACGCACAGGCTGCTTTCCAAAGACGTGAAGCTACCAAACCTGGGCTTGCTGGTTCTGGATGAAGAGCAGCGCTTCGGGGTCAAACATAAAGAACGGCTCAAGCAGCTGAAAAAGAACGTGGACTCCCTCACGCTCACCGCCACTCCCATCCCCCGAACTTTGCAGCTTTCCTTGTCCGGCGTGCGGGGCCTTTCGCTCATCGAAACAGCGCCGCTGGACCGAAAACCTGTGGAGACTTCGCTCTTGGCCCGGGACGACGCAGTGCTTCGGGCCGTGCTACAACGGGAGCTGGACCGCAAGGGCCAAATTTTTTGGGTGCACAACCGAGTGCAGGGGCTGGAACGGGTGGCTGAATACGTGCGCACGCTGGCGCCCCAGGCCCGGGTGGCCATGGCCCACGGGCAGATGACCGAACGCGCTCTGGAAGAGGCCATGCACGGCTTCTGGCACGGCGAGCTGGACGTGCTCGTGTGCACAGCCATAGTCGAATCCGGGCTGGATTTTCCCAAAGCCAATACGCTGGTGGTTGACGGCGCGCAAATGTTCGGTCTGGGCCAGCTGTATCAGTTGCGCGGCCGCGTAGGCCGCTCAGAACGGCAAGCCTACGCCTATTTTGTGGTTCCAGACGCAGAGCGGTTGCCCGACAAGGCCCGCAAGCGTTTGCAAATTATCCTGGACATGGATTATCTGGGCGCAGGTTTCCAGGTGGCCATGGAGGACTTGCGTTTGCGCGGCGCAGGAAATATCCTGGGCGAAGTGCAGTCAGGACATATCGCCAAAGTCGGCCTGGACCTGTTTCTGGAAATGCTGGAGGAAGAAGTCCGCAAGCTGCAAGGAAAGCCCGTGCGGCTGGATACCGAGCCGGAACTGACCATTGGCTTTGAGGCCCGCATACCTGAAAGCTACATGGAAGACAGTCGGGAACGGTTAAAATACTACAAGGCGTTGACTGCCGCAGTGACGCCTGAAGCCCGGGCGGACATCGCTGCCGAGATTCGCGACCGGTTCGGGCCACTGCCGCCGGCGGCGGTCAACTTTGTGGCGGTGCTCGGCTTAAAGCGCCGGCTCTCAGAGCTGCAGGCGGCCAAGGCGGAAATTTTTCCCGGCAAACTGCGGCTGCACTGGCCGGAGGACGCCGGAGCAGTATCGCCTGAGGGGTTAGTGGAGTGGTTCTCGCAACGGCCGAATACAGCCCGGCTCATTCCCCCAACTACTCTGGAGATGCGTCTGGACGAAACGCATGATCTGCCCAGGCGGCTGGAAGAAGCCGCCAAAACGCTGGCCGGGCTGCTGCAGCAGCCTGAAGGGTTGGCAAGCGAGCCAGCCGAAACATGAGGGACACAGTGAAGCAAAGACACGCTCTACGGCTGTGGACGCTGCTGGCGCTGGGAACCGCCTGCATGGCTGTTTTCATGGCCGGCTGCAGTTCTGACCAGATGCCGGAAGGCGTTGTGGCCACAGTGAACGGCCAGCCGTTGCATTACGCCCGGCTGGAGGCAAAATACGACCTGCAGCACATGGGCTGGGGGCCAAGCCTCACGTCCTCTGTTTCCAAGCTCAAAAACGAGTACGGCGCCATGCTGGCGGACATGATCGTGCTTGAGTTGGTGCATCAGGCTTTGGCTCGGGAGAACATCCCGGTAACCAGCGAAGAGGTGCAAGCGGCAGAAGATGTCGTGCGGCAAGACTACCCCGAGGGCGCTTTTGAAGAGGTCCTGGTGGAAGAGTACATTGACTTGGAGCTGTGGCGGCAAGAGCTCAAAGACCGCCTGGCTCTGGAAAAATTTCTGCAGGAAATCATCCGTCCCCAGATCACGCTGAACTACCAGGAAGCAGAAGCTTACTACAAAGAACATATCTCAGACTTTTTTTTGCCGTCCAGGCTTCGGTTTCTGCTCATCACCGGCCCCAACAGAGAACTGACCGCTAAAGCCCTGGCCCACTACCTGGAGTCCCGCGACGCCGACGCCGTGTCCCAGCGGTTTAGCCAGGTCAAAACCAGAGAAATGAAAATGAGCGAGGACCGATTGCCTGCCAATTGGATAGAGCCCCTGAAGGAGCTGCAACAAGGCGAGGCTTCAGACCCCCAGCCCACGCAAAACGGGTTTGAGGCCCTGGTGCTGCAAGAGCGGCTGGACGCCCGGGTGCTGGATCCTTCCAGCGCCTACCCCCTGGTGGAGAAAGTGCTCTTGGACAAGAAAATGGAGCAGGCTTTCAATGCCTGGCTGGAGCAGACAGTACACACTGCAGAAATCAAGGTCAGCGAATACTTGCTGGCTTCCACGCCGGAAGCAACGGCCATAGACGAAGGGCCGGAAGCTGCAGACCACAGCCTTGAAGAGGGCCTGGAAAACGAGCTTGAGCCAGAACCGCCGCAGGATAACGCCACAGCCCCCGCCTCGTAACTGTCTGTATCGGCGATTCTCTGCTGGCGCAACAGGAGCAAAAAACGCAGCTGTATTGCATTGCCGGGTAAAAGGTATTAGACCTTTTCCAACAACCATACGCACAGGACAGATATGACATTCAACAAACACGCCGCAGCTGTGCTTATAGCCGGCTGCATTGCCATAACAGCCCTTGCAGCGCCCGGGCATGCTGCGCAACTGGTGGACAAGATAGTCGCCGTCGTCAACGGCGACATCATCACCTTGCGCGAACTGGAGATCAGCGTCCAGGCGGCCCGCACGTCCATGAACCTGCCGAAGTCTTTGCCAGAGGAAAAAGAGCGCGAGCTCTATCGCCAAGTGTTGGAAAGCAAAATAGACGAAATACTTCTGGAAGAAGAGGCAGAACGTTTGGAAATTGAAGTCTCTGACGTGGAAATTGAAAACCAACTACGTCAAATGCGCAAAAAAATGGGCCTTACCCAGGACCAGTTCCTCCAGCAGCTCTCAGAACAAGGGCTGACACTGGCTGACTATCGAGACAAAATGGCTCAAGATATCCTCAAGCACCGCCTCATCAGCGCCATGGTGCGGCGCAAGGTCATAGTAACCGACGAGGAAATCGAAGCGTACTACCAAGAGCATATGGACAAGTACACCCAAGAGCGCCAAGTGGAGCTGGACCTCATAGTTCTGCCGCCGGACGCCGACGCAGAGGCCGTGCGGCAGTCCCTCGTTTCCGGGCAACACGACTTTGCCTCAGTCGCCCGGGAACTTTCCGTGGGGCCGGGCGCAGAAGCCGGTGGACGGCTGGGCGTCTTTGCCTGGAAGGATATGGCGTCAAACTGGAAGGACGCTCTAGAGGGAGTTGAAAAAGGCGGCGTTTCCGAACCGTTTCCGGTAGAGGGCCGCACTGCCTTGCTGCGGGCAACAACGGTTGCCGACGGTCAAGCAGTGGGGTTGAGCGAGGTCCGGGACGAAATTTTCCGCGAGCTCCAAGGACCGAAAATGGAAGCGCTCTATAACGAATACATACAAAAACTGCGCGACAAGGCAGTGATAGACATACGTTTATGATCTTCAAGGAAGACAGCAGCGCGAATCTTAAGGAGATTGGCGACCTTCTGCGCCAGACCCGCGAAGAACGGGGCATGAGCGTTGAAGAGGTAGTCGCCGCCTCCAAGATAAGCAAGCGCAACATTGAAGCCCTGGAAAGCGGCGACCAGAAAGCCATGCCGCATCCTGTTTACGTGAAGGGCTTTGTCAAAACATACGCCGAGCTGCTGCAGCTGGATCCCGAGCCCCTGCAAAAAATCGTCGCCGAAGCTTTGCAGGCCGAGGACGCAGATGACGAGTCCATGGACCTTTCCCAGCCGCTGGCGGAAATGAACCGGCCAGCCTCCGGCTTTTCCCGCCGCTGGCCCGTCATCCTGGTCATCGGCGCACTGGCGCTGGCAATGATTATGGGCGGGCTGTATCTGCTCGGCCCCTCGCTCTCCAACGTATTCAACGACCTTTTCAGTGCATCTCCAGCCCCGGACAGTCCAGTCACAGAAGTGGCTGCGCCCGAAAAGCCGGCGCCGAAAGAAACCTTGTCCAGCCAAACAGCATATCCGGCGGCAGCCAACGCCACCGCCCACGTTTCGGAAGACAGTGCTACAGCGCCCGGGCCACGAACAACTGGGACTGAAACTACTGCAGCAGAAGCGGCTGCAGGCGAAACAACAGGCGCAGACGCAGCCAGCACGCAGAGCGGGAGCGCCAGCGCCGCTGCAGACGCGGACTCCGCTGAACCACCTGTTGCGGGAGCAGCCGGCCAGACAGAACAGGACGCCAAACCACAACCCGGCCGGGCCATTCCCGCCGGTCCGGCGGCTCCAGCATCAAGCGCCGCCCAAGACCAGCTAACACTTGAGCAATCCCAGTCCTCCGAAACACAAACTGTGATTATCCAGGCTTTTGAAGCTTGCTGGGTGGAAACAAAAGCAGACAACGCCATTGTTCGGGATTTCTACCTGCGTAGCGGCGAAAAAGCGGATTTGCAGTTCAAGAAATCGCTCACCTTGCGTCTGGGCAACGCCGGCGGCGTAAACCTGACCTACAACGGCCAACCCGTAGCGTTGCAAGCCAACTCCGGAGAGGTGAAGGTGCTGCAGTTTCCCCTCAAGGAACAGTAGCCGTCAACAATCTGCCGCCATGAGCATGGAATTTGTTGAAAGATCGCTTATAACAGCCGTAGGCCGCTTTCGGGAAAACGATATGTGGGTCCGGCTGTTGACGCCCGGCCGGGGAGCCCTGACCGGGTTTGCTTTTGGCGGTTGCCGCAGCCGGCGCCGCTTTTGCGGCTGCCTTGACCCGCTCAATACCGTGCTCTTTCAATTCAAGGAATCCGGCCGCGGCGGATACCTGTGCCTGACAGAGGGAACACTGGTCCACAGCCCCTGCCGGCTGCGCAAAGACCCTGCCCGGCTGGGCATGGCGGTGAACTGCTTAAAATTCGCTGAAGCTGTCTCCGGCGGAAGGGAGAGCGCCCGGGCCGTTTACGATTTGACCACGGAAGCCCTTCTGGCGCTGGAGAGTGACGAACCTGTGCAGCCTCTCTTTCCCATGCTGTTCCGGGCCAGGCTTTCATTCGAGGCCGGCTTCGGGCCGGACTTTACCTGCTGCGCCCTGTGCGGCGCAGAGCTAGCGCAGGCTCTGTTCATGCTGGAAGACGGGCTGGCCCTGTGCCCTGCCTGCGGCGGCGCCAGCCAGGGCCGCATCCTGTGCTTGCACCAGGAATCCTTGCAAGCGCTGGAGACAGTGTGTTCACTGCCCCCCGCGCAATGGGGCGATATGGAGCTTTCCCACCAGGCCCGGGAGGAATGTTCCCGCGTAGTTGACGATTTTGTCCGCTTTCACGTCGGCCTCGCCTGGGAGCGCGGGGCGTTCCGGCGCGTGTAAACCATTTTCCAGCAATTATTCCGCCTTTTCACATAATCACCACTCAGGAGAAACCGTAAACCATGCATTTTCAAGATGTCATTCTCACACTACAAAACTTTTGGGCCAGCCGAGGCTGTGTCATCCACCAGCCGTACGATGTGGAGGCCGGAGCCGGGACCTTCAACCCGGCCACCTTTTTGCGGGTCATTGGCCCAGAGCCGTGGAACACCGCCTACGTGGAGCCTTCCCGCCGGCCCACCGACGGACGCTACGGCGAAAACCCCAACCGGCTGCAGCACTACTACCAGTTTCAGGTAATCCTGAAGCCCTCGCCGGAAAACGTGCAGGAGCTGTACCTGGAGTCCATGGCCGCCCTGGGAGTGGACCAGGCAGAACACGACGTCCGCTTTGTGGAGGACGACTGGGAATCCCCCACCCTGGGCGCCTGGGGCTTGGGCTGGGAAGTCTGGCTCAACGGCATGGAGGTCACCCAGTTCACCTACTTCCAGCAGGTGGGCGGCATAGACCTGAAGCCTGTCTCAGTGGAACTGACCTACGGTCTGGAACGCATCTGCATGTATCTGCAGGAAAAAGAGTCCGTGTACGATCTGACCTGGAACGAACACGTGACGTACGGCATGGTCCACCACCGCACGGAAGTGGAGCACTCCACCTACAACTTTGAAAAAAGCGATCCGCAGATGCTCTTGCAGCATTTCAACGATTTCGAGCGCGAAGCCCAAGCCCAGTGCGAGTCTGGGCTGCTCTGGCCAGCCTATGACTACTGCCTCAAGTGCTCGCACGCGTTCAACATGCTCCAGGCCCGGGGCGCCATCTCCATCACCGAACGCACTGGCTACATCACCCGGGTGCGCAACCTGGCCTCGGCCGTGGCCCGGCTGTACGCCAGCCAGCGCGAAGAGCTGGGCTACCCCATGCTGTCTGCAGCCCCCAAGGAGGTCCGGTAGCCATGGCGACATTTACACTGGAAATCGGTTTTGAGGAAATGCCAGCCCGCTTTCTGCCTAAACTTGAACAGGAACTCGCGGAACTGCTCACGGACAAGTTCGCAGAGGCGGGCGTAGAAGCCAGCCCGGTCCAGACCTGGGCCACGCCGCGCCGGCTGGTTGCCATGGCTGACGATATGGCGGAACAACAAACCGCTTCCGAAGAAGTAGTCTCCGGCCCGCCCGTGCGTGTGGCCTTTGACGCGGACGGCGAGCCCACCAAGGCCGGCGCAGGCTTTGCCCGGACCCAGGGCGTGGACTTGAGCGAGACCTTCTCCCTGAAAACGGACAAAGGCGACTACTTGGCCGTGCGCAAACAAACCGGCGGCCAGCCCACAGTGGAGGTGCTGCCCGGGCTGTGCGCTGAAGCCGTGGCCGGGCTGACCTTTCCCAAAAAAATGCGCTGGGCGGACAAGGAGTTCACCTTTGGCCGGCCGCTTCGCTGGCTGCTGGCCCTGCTGAACGGCCAAGTGCTGGATTTCGAAGTTGCGGGCGTTCGCTCCGGCCGCTCTACCTGGGGGCACAGGGTCATGGGTCCCGGCCCCTGGGATGTGGAGACCGCTGAATATCTGCCCCGGGTTTTGCAGGAAAAAGCCCGCGTAATGCTCAAAACTGCTGACCGGCGAGAACTGGTCAAGGCCCAGGGCGAGGAGCTGGCCCGGGCGGCCGGCGGCTCCCCAGTGTGGGAGGACAGCCTGCTTCAGGAAGTCTGCGGCCTGACCGAATACCCCAAAGTGGTGCTGGGAACCTTTGACGCCCTTTTCCTGGAGGTCCCGCGCGAGGTGCTGCTCGTCTCCATGCAGAGCCACCAGAAAAGCTTTGGCGTGGAGGCTGACGACGGCTCTTTATTGCCGCATTTTCTGTGCACCCTGAACCTGGAGCCCAAAGACCTGGACCTGGTCCGCAAGGGCTGGGAGCGGGTGCTCAAGGCCCGGCTGGAGGACGCGCGGTTCTTCTGGAGCACAGACCTGGCAAAATCCATGGACGAATGGACCGGAGCCCTGGACAACGTGGTCTTCCTGGGCCCGCTGGGCTCCATGGGCGACAAGACCCGGCGCATAGCCGGACTGTGCCGCTACCTGGCGGACAAGACCGACCCGGCCCTGGCCGCGGACGCTGAACGCGCCGGCGGCCTGTGCAAGGCCGACCTGGTCTCTGAAATGGTGGGTGAATTCGCCGAGCTGCAGGGCATGATGGGGGGCATCTACGCCCGCAAATGGGGCGAGAACGAAACCGTGGCCCAGGCCATATACGACCACTACCTGCCGGCCGGACCAGAAAGCCCGATCCCGTCCACCCTGGCCGGCTGCCTTGTCTCCCTGGCGGACAAGGCGGACACCCTGGCCGGCTGCTTTGGCCTGGGCAAGATTCCCACCGGCGCCAACGATCCTTACGCTCTGCGCCGCTCCGCCCTGGGCGTGTGCCGCATCATTGAAGAACAGGAGCTGCGGCTGGACTTGCGCGAGTTCCTGGTCCTGGCCCTGCAGGACTACGGTGATATGCAGTGGAAAGCCTCCTTTGAGGAGACCATTGACAAGCTCATGGAGTTCTTCGCTGCCCGCCTGAAGAGCCACTACACCGGCCAGGGCGTGGAGACGCTGGCGGCCGAAGCCGCCCTGGGCGCAGGCATTGATGACGTTTGGGCCCTTTCGGCCCGGGTGCGGGCGCTTTCCAGCTTCAGCAGAGAGCCGGATTTTGCCGACGCGGTGCTCACCTTCAAGCGGGCGGCAAACATCATCCGCAAGCAGGCAACCGAATACGAACTGACCGGCGCCTACGAGGCCGGCAAATTGCAGGAAGACGCTGAAAAACAATTGGCCGCGGCCCTGGAAAAGGCCGTTCCCCGCTTCGACGCGCTGTGGGAAAAGGACGCCTACATGGAGCTTATGGGGCTGCTGCGGGAACTGCGTCCGGCCGTGGACGCGTTCTTCGACAACGTCATGGTCATGTGCGATGATGAGGAACTGAAGCTGAACCGGCTGAACCTGCTGGCTGCGCTGGTGCAGCGGCTGGGCCGTCTGGCGGACTTCAACGCGCTGCAGATGTAACGGAGGATAGCGAAGTACTTTTCCAAACCTATTAGGAGCGTGAATGCACAAGCTTCTTTCCTTTATCGCAATGCTTTTGTTCCTCTTTGGACCGGGCTATTGTGTAATAGCAGAAGCACACAATAATAATGCTGAACAAGATGCTTCCATTCTTTTGCGCCTCGTTCCCAATATTGTTGCAGCTACCCAGACTGCCCAGCGTAGCGATGCTTTAATCATCAACTCCTGGTCTCCTGCGGCAGGTACGTTCATATTGCCAAGTGAGGAGTTTAGCATCACCGTCAATGTTTCTTACGAGCTGTACACACAAAGCGTCGCTACGCTGGAGATCGCCGCCTACGTATACGACGCTCAAGGAACTGCGTTGGGCCGCCTGGCTCATACTGAACAACAAGTTTTTCGCGGGTCAGGCGACACTTCGCTGTCCCTTGCCTTCACCCCAGGCCCGGATGGCGCGTATATATCTTTCCGATGTTTTCTTCGCCATGATGCATACACCTTGCTGGCTACTTCCCACTGGTCTGACGACTATCCTGTTCTTGACTCTGATGCGGCCAACCCCAGGGACCTGTTCAAATGGAGTCAGGAATGGATAGATTTCAACTCTGATACGCCTCAGTTATTTTCTCTATTGGGCAATAGCTACAGTTACGTTCCCGCGCTGGCCGCGATGCAGGACGGCTACAGGGCAATTCCGCTGCTTGGCCGGGTTGGCGCCGGGGGAGAGCTGGAAGCCTTGGACCCGGCGACTGAGGAAAGCGAATACATCGCCGCCATGCAGTACTCACTGATGCGCTTTGGGGATTTCGACGGGTTTGGTTTTCTGAACAGCGCAGAGTATTGGCGCAATAAAGCCGACTCCATGGCGGAAGCAGCTGCAGCCTCTGACCCCAGCCAGGCCAATGCCGGTATCTATCTTCTGTCTTCCGGGAAATCCCTTTTCATGATCGGCGTGAACCTCTTGACCGGCGGGACTGGGCTCATTACCCAGATAACCTCCTTTCTTGAATTTGGTGATTTCATGCTCGGGTTGTTCACCGACGTGTTGCAAGACTCTGATGGAGGCAATGACCTTTCCGCGGCCAGCCGACTGACGAACCTGGCGTCGCCGGCCAGCTTCGCAGATAGCCTAATATTTCCTTCAGCAGACATGCATAGTTATGCGTCTCGCGGCGTGAGCCTGGCCAATGAACTGATTGAGATAAACAAAGCAGGTATGGAAATGCTTTCGTTTATCACAGAAGCAACTAAACTATCGGAGAACGGCCTCTCATCAAGCATAGACCTCGTCCTGGCGGACACGGGCGTTTCAATCACTCACCACCTCCACGGGGCCATGCAGTTGAAGAGCGCCTACCACGTGGGCCAAGCCGCGGCGCTGGGATTCGCCAGGGTCGGCGTGGCGTATGCTGTGAAAGAGCTGACGGACATCGGCCCTTATTGCAAAGACATGCTTGCCAGTCTCCAGTACCATTACAACGCTTTGAGCATAGCTGCTGACTCCATCGCGCAGGATATTGATGACATATCAACTATACAAGACGCTGACGAGCTGCAGCGACATCTTACCCTTCTGACCATGAAAATCGATCTATGGTACAAATGCTGGTATGAAACCATTGCCACGTTGCATCTGCGCCTTGAAGAGGTGAACAACAATGGTTGGTACAACTGGATACTCAGCACCAGCGAAGTGAAGAGCATTGGCGATCAAGCGGAATACTGGGGAGACCGTTCACAGCAACTAAGCGAACTGGTTGACGACACAGCCATCGCCATTGACTATATGCTTTCGTATACCGAGGACGATGGAAGCGGCGATGTTACTTGTGTTGTCCCAGACACTGGGTTTACAGCCTGCTATGGTGAAGAAAAGGAGATTGACTGCCCTGAACCTGATGAGCCGTATTACGGCCAGGACGCTCAATACTCTGCAACAGCAAGACAGCGCTCTTTTACCTTGAGTGATAGCGGAGAGACTGTTGTGGACAACGTAACCGGGCTTATATGGATGCAGTCGGAATTAGCGGAGCCTCTCACGTGGCAAGAAGCTGCAGATTACTGTGCTGCGTCAAGCCATGCAGGATATGCTGATTGGCGGTTGCCGGATGTCAAAGAGCTCACTTACCTTGTTGACAGGGGCGAATTCGGACCAACTATCGATCAGATTTTTTCTTGCTCGATAGGAAACTTCTCCTGGTCGTCAACCCCTTACGCGGGCTACCCGGGCTATGCGTGGGCAGTGTTCTTTGACGACGGCTACACGGAAACCTACCTAGAAGACAATGGCAGATATGTCCGCTGCGTCCGTGGTGCCCCCTCGCCCACAGGACCGTTTCAGGATAATGGCGACGGCACTGTGGCGGACGCTTCGACTGGCCTGGAGTGGCTGCAAGCGGATGACGGTCAAGGAAGAAACTGGGAAGGCGCATTGTCCTATTGCGAAAATCTGACACTGGGAAACCATGACGACTGGCGCTTGCCGGATGTTCACGAACTTGTGTCTCTTGTGGATTACACAAAACATAGACCTGCCATTGACGAAGTCTTCTCCAGCCAGTCTTTGCAATACTGGTCCTCAACTCCTGAAGAGCGGCAATATTTTAGCTCAGGTTTTGCAAACCAAGCGTGGACAGTGAGCTTTGAAAACGGTTTCGTACACTCAACAGTTGTTACAGGGGACTTGACATACGCCCGCTGCGTTCGCGGGGGACCATAGCCGCCTGTAAGCTAATGGTTCTTTCGTTGCTGACTGCTGGCAAGCTTACCTCGTGCAAGGACCCCAGCAAATGGATCGCCCTTCAGACTAAGATCCCGGCTGGCGGACTTCAACGCGCTGCAGATGTGATGCAATATATTTGAAATATAGAATAAGAAAGAGCCTGCGCCGGGAGTTGACTCGCCCCGGCGCAGAATATATCATTGATATATACCACGGAGTCGCCAATGCAAGAAGCTAAATTGTTCATGAACGGCCGCAGCCAGGCGGTGCGGCTGCCCAAAGAGTTCCGCTTCAAGGGAGACCGGGTCGGCGTTCGCCAGGTGAGCCAGGGGGTTTTACTGATCCCGCTGGATTCGCCTCAGGCGCCTTGGGACGCCATGTTTGACGCTGCTGCTGGTTTCAGCGCTGATTACATGAACGAGCGGGAAGAACCCCCGGTGCAAGAACGCGATTGGAATCCATGAAAATACTTCTGGACACCGACGCTTGCATATACATCATTAAAAATCGGCCTCCGAGCTATCGCGAGAGGTTTTCTGCATACGGTTCCAGAGAGGTTGGCGTCTCCGCCATCACCGTCGCGGAGCTGGAATATGGGGCGGCGAAGAGTTCCATGCCGGGCCATAACGCCGACACCTTGTCTGTATTTCTTTCGCCGCTTGAAGTGATCCCTTTTGACGGAAAAGCTGCGCAAGCTTACGGTCGAATACGCGCGCGCCTTGAGTCCCTTGGACAGCCCATCGGGGCGATGGATATGCTGATAGCGGCGCAGGCCTTATCTCTTGGCGTCCTTTTGGTCACCAACAATATTCGCGAATTCAGCCGCATTGAAGGTCTGCATTGGGAAAGGTGGGAGTAGTCACCCCGCCGTTGATTTCTTAAAAAAACCGTGGCGTTCGTGACCTTGACAATATCTATCTTTTGTGTGATAAAAAAACCAGACGTGGTGTAGTGCCTATGGTGAAAAAGGGTAAAAAAAACATTTTATAAAAAGGGTTCTGTCAACTCGCTATCAATATTTGCATTATGGCGAACTTTGATGATTCTCAATCAACCCACACCGAAATCATGCTTATCACAAATCCTAGCAGTTTTCATAATGTCAACTAATCAGGGAATCCATTTTATACATAAACCTAAGGCAAATCTTTTTTTGCTCATTGATGAACTTGATTATTGCTCACTGGAGAATAAATAATGAGACATATTTCATTTTTAACATTTTCGCATTTGTTCATATACCAGAAGTAT
>CAYTSA010000006.1:89483-93970 GCA_964440345.1 uncultured Desulfovibrionaceae bacterium
CATTTTTATGCTTGTTTATTTTATTATTTTATGGCCATTTATCTTTGACATATGCACAACAAGAAACAGATAGGACTTTGGAAAAAGATTCAAATTTCTTGTTACGCGTTCTCCCTCCCATACTTGCGAATTCAAATTCTACACCTCGAAGTGACTCTCTGTCTATAAACATGTGGTCTCCATCTGCAGGTTCATTTATAAATCCAGATAAAGAATTTACTATCAGTGCAAATGTTTCTTATGAGCTGAAGACGCAGAGTAGTGCAACATTAGAGCTTTCTGTTTACCGCTGTCATGCAGACAATCAATGCTCTCGCTGGAGTTGGGATACAGAAGAGATAATTCGCGGCTCTGGATATGCTACACTAAGCAGTTCATTTGGCGCCGTTTCTACAGACGCATACATGGTCGCAACATGTGTAATCCGCCAAGACGAATACACTTTGTTGGCAACATCCCAATGGTCTGGCGACTATCCCATTATAAATCCTGAAGTAGCGAATCCTAAGAATTTATACAATTGGAGCCCTACATGGATCGAATTTTACTCGGACAAGCCTCGTCTTTTTTCCTTGTTGGGTAATTCTTACAGTTACGTCTCTGCATTAGAAACCTGGGACGATGATGTACGGGTCATACCTCTTGTCGGTCGCATTGGTCCTGACGGGGAACTAGAGGCCGTCAACCCCGAAACAGAAAAGAACGAATACATTGCCGCAATGCAGTATGCCTTGATGCGGTTTGGAGATTTTGATGGATTTGGGCACCTTAACAGTTCGAGCTACTGGCGAGATAAAGCAGATGCAATGGCGGAAGCTGCCGAAGCATCTGATCCAAGCCAAGCAAATGCAGGTGTCTACTTTCTATCCACAGGAAAGTCTTTATTTATGATAGGTGTTGGCCTGCTAACGGGAGGGACAGGAATTATCACTTCTGTTGGCTCAATACTTGAACTTGGCAGCTTCATGTTGGATATGTATACAAATGTGCTATCAGACCCTGATATGGGTAACGACCTAGGCGCAGCGACTATTTTAACAAACTTAGTGTCGCCAAGAAGCTATTCTGACAGTGATGCATTCCCCTCATCAGATATGCACGATTATGTCTTGCGTGGCGTTTCAGCGTCCAATGAACTGGTATCTATGAACAATTATGGCCTTGAGGCTCTCTCCTTTCTTACAGAGACAAAACTTGTCTCTGAAAACGATTTGTCTTCAAGTATTGACATCATCCTTTCGAATAAAGACTTGACTATTACCCACCACTTGCAGGGGGTCAAACTATTACAGCACCCTTACCACGTAACCCAGGCTGCGGCGCTAGGTTTTGCTAAAATCGGCGTTACATACGCTGTAGAAAAATTAGCAGATATTGGCCCATATTGTAAAAATATGTTAGCCAATCTTCAATATCATTATAATACCTTGAGCATCGCTGCTGATTCCATAGCGCATGATATTGACGCCATCCCCTCTATAACAGACTCTGCAGAGTTACAAAACCACCTCGCCCTGCTGAGCTGGAAAATTGACCTATGGTACAAATGCTGGCACGAAACAGTCAAAGTATTGTACATGCGTCTTCGAGAGGTTGATAAGAGCGGTTGGCACAGTTGGATGCTCAGCGAAAGTGAAGTAGAGAGCATCGGTGAAGCTGCAGACTACTGGGAAGACTATTCGTTAAGACTTAGTAATTTAGTGGACGACGCAGCTATTTCCATCGATTACATGTTGTCATATGGTAACAATGCTGGGGGTGGTGAAACGGAGGAAAACCTGATCGCCTATTACCCATTTAATGGAAGTGCTTACGATGCTAGTGGAAATGGACATGATGGGATTGTTAATGGGGCTACACTAACCTTTGACAAAAACTCCAACCCAGACAGTGCTTATTTTTTTGATGGCAACAATGATTACATTTTTATTGGCGACCTCGAGTACTCGAGCTTAAACGACTACACAATATCTGTGTGGATTAGACCAGATACTGTAAATAAACGCCAAGATATTATTGGAAACTATAGTTCAAATAGAGACCATCAAGGCCATGACAGTTTAACCATGATGGTCTATTCTTCAGATAATGATAATTACGCAGGACAAATCACATTTCTTCATAGAGATAGTGACAAATACAATGGCGGTAATTATGAAGCGGGAGATTTTATTTCCTCTTCGGTTGAAATAGAGACCGGCAATGTGTATAATATTGTTGTAGTACGAGATACAACATCTGACTCAATGAGAATGTACTTGAACGGCGTCCTGCAATCAGAACTGACATCTCTTTCGCAAAACGCCATCACTGCATCAACAGATTGGCGAATAGGCTACTTAACGCGTCCTGAAGGTAAAGATGTATTTTTTCAGGGACTCATTGACGACATCCGTATATATAATAGAGGACTCACCACATCAGAGGTTGCAGCACTATACGATGGAAGCGATCCACCTGAATTTTGCACGTACTCATTGACTCCTGCTAGCGCGTCTTTCGATGCTTCCGGGGGCTCCGGCAGCGTGTCCGTTGACGCCAGCTCTACGGATTGTTCTTGGACAGCAAAGAGCAGCGCTTCTTGGATAAACATAACGTCTGGCTTCAGCAGCACTGGAGACGGTATGGTGGCTTACACTGTTGACGAAAATACGGCAGACACCTCACGATCCGGATCGTTAACTATTGCTGGCAAAAGCTTCACCGTCAGTCAAAGCGCTGCAGCAAGCTGCTCTTACTCATTGACTCCTGCTAGCGCGTCTTTTGAAGCTTCCGGCGGCTCCGGCAGCGTGTCCGTCGATGCCAGCTCTACGGATTGTTCTTGGACAGCAAAGAGCAACGCTTCTTGGATAAACATAACGTCTGGCTCCAGCAGCACTGGAGACGGTATGGTGGCTTACACTGTTGACGAAAATACGGCAGACACCTCACGATCCGGATCGTTAACTATTGCTGGTAAAAGCCACTCTATAACTCAATCCGCGGGGACAATCTGTGACGTCTTATCCGAGGAAACCGTCATTTCCCCTGCTGATAGATACCAAAAGTCATTCGGCGATAGTGTATCAGTCGCAGGTGATTATTTACTTGTAGGTGCTAGGCATTCTGATTACGATTCTGTTAACTACCCCTCTTACGCTGGCGCAGCCTATATCTTTCAAAAGGCTGGGTCTTCATGGGTGCAGGTGGAGAAGTTCATGGCTGAAGATCAAGGTATAACAAATAATGACTATTTTGGCATCTCTTTAGCAATGACGGAGGACGCCACTTATGCCATTATAGGATCACCAGGCTCTGATGTCCAAAATAGTAATTCTGCTGGCTTGGCGTATATTTACAAAAGGTCAGGCACATCCTGGGCTAGGGATGCAATCATTCAGGCTTCTGACCCTAGCAATGAACATGCTTTCGGAAAAGGAGTCTGCATAGCTGACAACTTCGTAGTAGCTATTGGCTACTCCCGCGTTAATATCCAGTCAGCTAAGCATAGCGCTGTGTACATCTTTGAACGCTCCGGAGATTCCTGGACTGAAACGGGTAAATTCTTTGTCGAAGACGACGGCGAATACGTTGAATTGAGTGGAGATGTCGCAATTTCAGGAGAGTATCTTTACGTGACAGGCACGGACGCTGACGATATTGAAAAAGTATATGTGTTCCAAGGGGCAGGCGCATCGTGGTCTCCAGTAGCTGAACTTACGTCGGATGATGGAAATCCGTTTTTTACGAAAGGGGGCATGCAAGTATCTGGAGACTATATAATCGTAGGAGCTAACGGTGATAGTGACGATGGAATTATGGGTGGCGCGGCATATATTTTCAAACGTACTGGCGACTCCTGGTCTCAAACTGCTAAATTAACTGCCATCGAGACGACCTCATCAAGTTTTGGCGACAGTGTCGCAATATCAGCAGAGTACGCCCTGGTGGGAGGATATGTGGGCGATTACAAAAATATACATGACTCCGCATACTTATACAAGCGATCTAGAGAGGCTTGGTCATTGCTAAAAACAATTAAACCCTCGGAAAATGATGGATTGTATGGCCGCTTCGGAGAAAGTTCTGCTCTTTCTGAAGATTTTGTAGTAGTGGGTAATCATAACAACATGGGCGCTAATCGCGGTGCTGTACATGTGTATACGTTTTGTAACAAAAACTAAGCGACACATACCTTTATTGATCAAAAAATTTTTTTTCATACAATTTATAGCTCCATGTATCTTTACACTGCTGCAAACATCACCAAAGGAGCATTTATTTATTCAAATTAGAGAATGAGATGGAAGCGCAGAAGCCTATGCCTATGTTTTTTTACCGTCACATTTTTGACGTACGCTTCGATGATTCAATATACATCTAAATTATTATGGATGGAAAAACTCTTGAAAAAAAATGCTTGACAGGGCCTTGCGCAGGAGTTTATCTACTCCTTCTTTGTTTTTGCCCAAAACAGTAACGCCACACTGCAGGAGGATGTCCCGTGG
>CAYTSA010000007.1:0-79019 GCA_964440345.1 uncultured Desulfovibrionaceae bacterium
GTAGGCGCGTAGCTCAGGGGGAGAGCACTTGCTTGACGCGCAAGGGGTCAGGAGTTCAAATCTCCTCGCGCCTACCACAATGATTGCCAGGGACGGAGGCTTCGGCCTCCTTCTCTTTTCTTTGCGAGAGAAGCAAGGAGCCCGTGCTCGTGAATGTATTCATACACGGCGAAGCTGTGGAAACAGCCGCCGACGCCACCTGCGGCGACGCACTTAAAGCTGGACTGAGCGGCAAGAAATTCAAATCTGCGGTTGCGGCCAAATGCACTGCAAACGGCGGCGTGCGGCTTTTGGATCTTTCCTCTCCTGTTCCGCCCGAATGCCAGGAGCTGGAGCCTATCGCCGCTGATTCCGAGGCTGGTCTGGACCTGCTGCGCCATTCTGCGGCCCATGTCATGGCTGCGGCGGTGAAGAAGCTTTACCCAGAGGCCAAAGTGACCATTGGCCCGTCCATTGAAAACGGCTTTTACTACGATTTCGACTATAAGCGGCCCTTCACGCCAGACGATCTGGAAGCCATTGAGCAAGAGATGAACAGGCTGGCGGCGGAAAACCAAACCTTTGTCCGCAAGGAAATGAGCGCTGCAGAAGCTAAAGCGTTGTTCGCAGAGCAGGGCGAAGACTACAAGCTGGAAATCATCGACGACCTGGGCGAAGACCAGGTCTCTGTCTATACTAATGGAGAGTTCGTGGACCTGTGCCGCGGCCCTCATGTGGCCTCTACTGGCGCGCTGAACGCCTTCAAGCTGACCGGCGTGGCTGGCGCTTACTGGCGCGGGGACGAACGCAATCCCATGCTGCAGCGCATTTACGGCACGGCCTTTGCCGACCCAAAGGCGCTCAAACAACACCTGCAACAAATAGAGGAAGCCAAAAAGCGCGACCACCGCAAGCTGGGAACGCAGCTGGACCTCTTTTCCATCTCCGAAGAAGCCGGCCCGGGCATGATCATCTGGCACCCCAAAGGCGCCTTGGTCCGGACCATTCTGGAGGACTTTGAGCGCAAGGAACACTTGCGCCGCGGCTACCAGATTGTCAGCGGCCCCCAAATACTCAAGCAAGACTTGTGGGAAAAATCCGGCCACTACGACAATTACCGCCAGAACATGTATTTCACCCACATCGACGACCAGGCTTACGGCGTGAAGCCCATGAACTGCCTCTCGCACATGATCATCTACAAAGCGCACATCCGCAGCTACCGGGACCTGCCCCAGCGCTATTTCGAGCTGGGCGTAGTCCACCGGCATGAAAAATCCGGCGTGCTGCACGGGCTCAGCCGCGTGCGGCAGTTTACCCAGGACGACGCGCACATCCTCTGCCGGCCGGACCAGCTGCAGCAAGAAATCACTGGCGTCATCCGCTTTGTGCAAGACGTCATGGAACTCTTCGGCTTTGACTACGAAATGGAGCTCTCCACCCGGCCGGAGAAGTCCATCGGCTCAGACGAAGACTGGGACCGAGCCACCACCGCTTTGACCGAATCTTTGCAGGCCATCGGCTTGCCATACGACATCAACGAGGGCGACGGCGCCTTCTACGGACCCAAAATCGACGTAAAGCTCAAGGACGCTTTGAACCGCAGCTGGCAGTGCGCCACAGTGCAGTGCGATTTCACCTTGCCCGAGCGGTTTGATCTATACTATGTTGACCAGAACGGCGAGCGGCGCCGGCCTGTCATGCTGCACCGGGTCATACTGGGCTCTGTGGAGCGCTTCATGGGCGTGCTCATTGAGCATTTTGCCGGCTCGTTCCCCACATGGCTGGCGCCGGTGCAGGCCAAAGTGCTCACCGTCACTGATGACCAGCTTGACTTTGCTGCAACAGCAACCCGGACATTGCAGGAGCTGGGTCTGCGGGTAGAATCCGACTTGCGCAACGAGAAGCTGGGCTATAAAGTCCGCGAAGCGCAGTTGGAAAAAATACCGTATATATTGGTTGTAGGGGACAAAGAAGTTGAAGCGCAAGGCGTGAACGTGCGCCTGCGCAGCGGCAAAAACCTGGGCTTACAGAGCCTGGAGAAGATTGCCGCGCTTATCAACGAGGACTGTCAAGAACCATTCAAACGAGGAGGAATGCGCTATAGCTTCAACTACGCAGGCTCGGTATAACCACCAAATCCGCGCCAGACAGGTGCGGGTCATCGACGACGACGGGGCTCAGCTTGGCATCATGAACAAGGACGACGCCATGCGTCAGGCCCAGGAACAGGGCTTAGACCTTGTGGAGGTGGCCCCAAACGCCGATCCGCCGGTTTGCCGGATAATGGACTTTGGCAAGTACAAATACCAGCAGCAGAAAAAGCAGCAGGAAGCACGCAAGAAGCAGACAGTGGTCCAGATCAAAGAGATCAAGGTCCGGCCCAAGACTGACGAGCATGACTTCCAGACCAAGCTGAAACATGTGCGGCGTTTTTTGGAAAACGGAGACCGGGTCAAAATAACCGTGTTTTTTCGTGGCCGCGAAATCGTGCACAAAGACCGCGGCTTGACCATGCTGGAGCGGCTGGTGGAGGAAACGCAAGACATCGCCAAGGTGGAGCAGGACGCCCGGGCAGAAGGACGAACCATGTTCATGCTCTTGGCGCCTACCGGCAAGTCTGCAGAAAAGTAGTTGCAGCTGAGCGTTCACAGCTTTGCAGGGCTGGCCAGCCTTGCGACACTCATAGAGGAGAACTACCATGGCCAAAACGAAAATGAAAACCAACAGAAGCGCCGCCAAGCGGTTTTCCCGTACTGGCGGCGGCAACATCCGGCGCAGGCAGAAAAACATGCGGCACATTCTGACCAAAAAAAACGCCAAGCGGAAACGCCGCCTGGGCAAAACTTTGCTGGTGGATTCCGCCAACGTCAAATCTGTCGAACGTCAGTGCCCTTACATGTAGCAGGCGAGTCGTTTTTTCGCTGCTGCATTTGAGCTAAATATTCAGGAGGCATACGCATATGCGCGTCAAAAGAGGAAAAGCGGCTCATCGCCGTCACAAAAAATATTTAAAGCTCGCCAAAGGCTACCGCGGCTCCCGGTCCAAGCTGTACCGCCCGGCGCGCGAAACCGTCGAACGGGCGCTGGTTTTCGCTTACCGCGACCGCAAACAGCGCAAGCGCGAGTTCCGCAAACTGTGGATTCAACGCATCAACGCCGCTGCCCGCGAACACGGTCTTTCCTACAGCAAGTTCATGCGCGGCCTCACCCTGGCCGGCGTGGAGCTGAACCGCAAGGTGCTGGCTGACCTGGCTGTGCGGGAAAAGGAAAACTTCGCCAAGCTGGTCGATACGGCCAAAGCCCAGCTCGCGTAAGCGCCAGGCGCCATGAACGCATCGCCCCTGGTCACAGAACTCGCGTCGCTGGTCCCGGGCTTTCAAGAAGGTTTGGACAAAGCCTCCACCCCGGATGAGGTGGAGGCTTTGCGTGTTGACTTTCTGGGCCGCAAAGGCCGGCTGGCCAAAATTATGGCCGGCCTGCCCGCCCTGCCGGCTGAGGAGCGGCCCGAAGCCGGCCGCGCCGCCAACGAGGTCAAGAACCAGCTCACCCAACTGCTCGACGGGCGGCTGGCTGAACTGGCGCGCGCTGAAGCCGCCAAGGCCCTGGCCGGCTTTGACCCCTCGCTGCCTGGCCGCTGCTTGCATCAGGGCTCATTGCACCCCATCACCCTGACCACCCGGGAAATCTGCTCCATCTTCCAAGGCATGGGCTACGACATCGTCAGCGGGCCAGAGGTGGAAAATGACTTCTACAATTTCGAAGCCCTGAACATGCCCCCAGACCACCCGGCCCGGGACATGCAGGACACCCTCTACGTCACCGAATCCATTGTCCTGCGCACGCACACCTCGCCGTTGCAGATTCGCACCATGCTAGAGCATAAGCCGCCGGTCTCCATAGTGGCGCCGGGCAAGGTCTACCGTCGCGACTCCGACCTGACCCACACCCCCATGTTCAACCAGGTGGAAGGACTGCTGGTGGATGTCAACGTGTCCATGGCCGACCTGCGCGGGGTGCTCACCTATTTTCTGCGCCAGTATTTCGGGCCGTCCACAAAGGTCCGCTTTCGGCCCAGCTTCTTCCCCTTTACCGAGCCCAGCGCCGAAGTGGACATCTCTTGCAGCATGTGCGAGGGCCGCGGGTTTGCCTCATCTGGCGACCCCTGCCGTGTGTGCAAACAGACCGGCTGGATAGAAATCCTCGGCTGCGGCATGGTGGACCCGGAAGTGTTCAAGGCCGTGGGCTACGACCCGGAGCGCTACACCGGCTTCGCTTTCGGCATGGGCGTAGAACGCCTGACAATGCTCAAGTACGGCGTGGGCGATCTGCGCATGTTTTTCGAAAACGACACGCGGTTTCTGCGGCAGTTTTCGTAATTACGCACAGCGAACTGTATGTAACTTAACGTCCTCAGCCGCATGCATACTCTGGAGTTTCGACACAAGGAGTAGACTGCCATGAAACAAATGAAATATGTTGTTTACCAGGATGGCGCTTTTTACGTCTCTCAATGCTTAAATGTGGATGTATCAAGCTTTGGCAAAACTCCTGAGGAAGCTGTAGAACAACTTAACGAAGCAGTAACATTGTACTTTCAGGATGAAAAGAGAGCGACGCGTTTCATGACATTGGTTTGACTGTTCTTGGCGAAACTACTGTTAATGTCCCCTAGCTACTCTTCACTACATATTATTTCTGTACTGCTGCAACATGGCTTCATTTTACATTCACAGAAAGGAAGCCATAAAAAATTCAAAAAGGGCGTGCGAACTCTTATAGTTCCTGACCCACGGGAAAGTATACCTCCAGGAACGTTTAATTCCATTTTGCGGCAATCTGGGCTGAAGAAAAAGATTTTCGATGATATTCTGAAGCTCTTTGACTGTAGCCTGCGGAAAACCGGAGCGTCACATGCTACTTAGCGTCAATTGGCTCAAGGAATTTGTTCCCTTTAAAGGAACCGTCGCCGAACTGGCCGACCGACTGACCATGATCGGCATGGAGGTGGAGGAGGAAATCCGCCCCTTTGCGCACATGGAAAAAGTTGTGGTGGGCCACGTGGTCGAGTGCGAAAAGCACCCGGAGGCGGACAAGCTTTCGGCCTGCATGGTGGACGTAGGCGCGGGCGAGAACCTGTCCATAGTCTGCGGCGCGCCCAACGTGGCCAAGGGCCAGAAAGTGGCCGTGGCCCTGGCGGGCGCGGAGCTGCCTGGCGGCCTGACCATCAAAAAAGCCAAACTGCGCGGCGTACAATCCGAGGGAATGATCTGCGCCGAAGATGAGCTGGGCCTGGGCGAGGACCACGCCGGCATAATGGTGCTGGCCCCCGGCCTGGCAGTGGGAACGCCCCTGGCCGACGCCTTGAACCTGGACACCGTGGTTCTGGACGTGGGCGTGACGCCCAACCGGCCGGACTGCCTCTCGGTGCTGGGCCTGGCCCGTGAAACGGCCTTGGCCTTCGGCCTGCCTCTGACCATTCCCGAGCCTGTGGTGGAAGAATCCGGCGAAGACGCCAACAAGGACATGGCCGTGGAAATAGCAGACCCGGACCTGTGCCCGGCCTACCGCGGCCGCATTCTGGAAAATGTTTCCATGCAGCCGGCGCCGGCCTGGATGCGCTACCGGCTCATCGCCATCGGCCAGCGGCCCATCAACAATATAGTGGACGTGACTAACTACGTGATGTTCGAGCTGGGCCAGCCTCTGCACGCCTTTGACCTGGACCTGCTGGAAGGCGGCAAGATACGCGTGGCCCCGGCCACAGAGGGCATGAAATTCACCACCTTGGACGACCAAGAAAGGACCCTCGCCGCCGGCGACCTGCTCATTTGGGACGGCGAAAAGCCCGTTGCCCTGGCTGGCGTCATGGGCGGCGCCAACTCGGAAATGGGCCAGAGTTCTTCCCGGGTTTTCCTGGAGTCCGCAGTGTTCCGGCCGGGAACGATTCGCAAAACTGCGCGCCGGCTGGCGCTGCCCAGCGAATCGTCTTACCGGTTTGAGCGGGGCGTGGACCAGCCCGGCTCCGTGCGGGCCATGAACCGGGCCGCAGCGCTCATGGCCGAAGTTTCCGGCGGCGTGGCGCGGCCGGGCGTATGCAAGGCCGAGCCCGCACCCTGGGAAAAGCGAACCATTTCCTTTCGTCCCGCCAGGGCGCGCAAGCTGCTTGGCCTGCCCATTGACGACGATTTCTGCCGCCAGACCATCACCGCCATGGGCTGCACGGTGCAGGAGGCGACCGACGCCTGGAGCGTGACAGCCCCCAGTTGCCGGCTGGACCTGGAGCGCGAGGTGGACGTTATAGAAGAGCTGGGCCGCATCTACGGCATGGACCGCATTCCGACGACCCTGCCCCACGTGTGCAAGCTGCTGGAGGCGGTGCGCACTCACGTGGAGGACAATGAGTTCGCTTACTGGTCAATGCTCAAAGACTGGGCCCGATCCTGCGGCCTGCGCGAAGCGGTAAACTACAGCTTTGTGGGGCATAAGGACCTGGACGCGCTGGGCGCAGACGCAGAGAAGCGCATTCCGGTGATGAACCCGCTCACCGAAGAGCAGAATGTTCTCCGTCCTGTGCTGGCCCCGGGGCTGCTGCACACCCTGCGCCAAAACACGGCCCAGGGCAACGACCGGCTGCGCATTTTCGAGCTGGCGCATGTTTTCTGGCCCGATCCGGAATCCGACACCACCGCCCGCGAGCCTGGCCGCATGGGCTTTCTGCTGCACGGTCCCCGCTACGAAGAGGTCTGGCCCCGGCCCGGACGGACCATGGAAGACGCCGACTACCTGGACCTGAAGGCTCTGGTGGAAAACCTGTGCGAGTTCCTCCATCTACAAACGCCTGTCTGCGAAATGTCCAAAGAGCCCCTGCCCTGGCTGGAGCCCTGCGTGGATGTGCGGCTTGGCGGCGAGTTGCTGGGGACCATGGGCCAGGTGAAGCCGGACATTGCCGACGCCTATGAGGCGCGGCGGCCAGTGTGGCTGGCTGAGCTGGACGTAGAGGCTTTGGCCCGGTTGTCGCGGCAAGCCTCGCGCAGCTTTAAGGACTTGCCCACTTTTCCACCCTCGCGCCGGGACGTGACCATCATTGCCAAGGAATCCCTGCCCGCAGCAGAACCTGTCAAGGTGGTGGAAGGCCTGAACCTGGCCCTGGTGGAGAACATGACGCTGGTGGACCTGTTCATGCCCCCGAACCAGGACGCCGAGCCTGGACAGAGAGAGCGCAACCTCACCTACCGCTTGACCTTTCGCCATCAAAAACGCACCTTGAAAGACAAAGAAGTGGATAAGGAAATGAAGAAGGCGGCAGACGCGCTTACGCAAAAACTTGACGTGCGCATCTAGCCTTGCAGAAAGGCTACAGGGGGACAGCATGGCTGACGAACCCAAAACCTACCGCATAGGCGAGGCGTCCAAAATGCTGGGCCTCAAGTCCTACGTGTTGCGGTTTTGGGAATCAGAGTTCCCCCAGCTCAAACCCAAGCGCACGGACAAGGGCCAGCGGCTGTACACTGAGCAGGACATGGAGCTGCTACGCACTATCCAGTACCTGCTGCACGAGAAAGGATTGACCATCGACGGCGCGCGCAAGGAATTGCAGGACAGCGCGCCTCAGAACAAACTGCTGGAAGAGATCGTCCGCGAACTGCACGTGATGCGGGACATCTTGCAAGAGAAACACAGTTGACGTCCTCTGGATTAAGGTTCGCCTTTCCTGCCTCTTTTCTCACACACAGGGCCATTTCAATGCTTGCCTAACCGGCCCTAAAACAGCTAACACAGCCACATGGAGCGACTTTACCAATACATGGCCGCTGAACAGGCCAAGATAAACCAAGCCCTGGACTCCCAAATTCAAGGCCTCTCCCCGACTGTGCGCGAGCTGGTGGAACACGCTGTCAATGGCGGCGGCAAGAGGCTGCGGCCCTTGCTCACCTTGCTTACGGCCCGGGCGTTCGGCTGGCGCAGCGACGAAACATACCCCATGGCCTGCGCTCTGGAGATACTTCACACCGCCACCCTGGTCCACGACGACATCCTGGACGGCGCCGAGCTGCGCCGCAAGCGCAAAGCCTCCCACGCCATATGGGGCGTAAACCAAGCCGTGCTGGGCGGCGACGTGCTGCTGGCTCTGGGCAACCGCATTATGGCCGGCTATGGCGACCCCCGGCTTACTGACTGCATATCCGAAGCCATCATGCGCACAGCTGTGGGTGAAGTTCTGGAAATTCACAACACTTGGAACTCGAATATCCCCAGAGAGCTGTACCTGGAGATTATCACCGGCAAAACCGCTTATCTTATTCAAGCTGCCTGCCGCTGCGGGGCCATCGGCGCAGGAGCCAGCCCGAAACAGGAGCAGGCGGCGGGGGATTATGGCCTGAATCTTGGGATAGCTTTTCAACTGGTGGACGACGTGCTGGACTACTCATCCACTGTGGAGACAGCCGGCAAGCCAGTGGCCGCCGACTTGCAAGAAGGCAAGCTGACCCTGCCCCTGCTGCTCTATGCGCCGCGCATGGCGGCTGCAGAAAAAGCCGAACTCAACAACATGCTCACACAACGAAACGTGCCGGACGGCTATGCCGCCGGGCTGGCCCAGGCCGTGCGCGAAGCCGGCTGTGACGCTGAGGCCCGCAACGTGGCCGGGAACTACCTGCAAGCAGCCGCAGCAGCATTGGAAGTCTTTCCGGCTGGCGAGGAGCGGGATATGCTAAGTCTGGCCCTGGACTACGTGCGCAACCGCGAACGATAACCTTATTTTCATCTCATTCAAGCTTCCGGAGGCTGCTAACGTGCTTACGCGGGTGGAAGTAGCGCTGCAACCGGCAGTGCAGGACACGGTGGGGCGCAAGGTCGCCGCCGCTATCAAGTCGTTTCTCGGCGTCACCGTGGACTCGGTGCGCCTGGTCAAAGTGTTTACCCTGGAAAACATTGCCCCGCAGACAGTGGAGACCGTGCTGGAGGCCGCCGCCTTGCATGACCCTGTGCTCCAGACTGCCGCTGCGCGCCCCCTGGCGCCGGAATGCGACTGGGTGCTGGAAGTCGGCTTTCGCCCCGGGGTCACTGACAACGAAGCCCGCACCGCCAAGGAAACTGTGGTTCTGGTGGCCGGCCTGGGCAAACAAGAAGCCCGGAACCTGGCCGTGTACACATCCACCCAATATTGTCTTTCAGGCGCATTGAATCGAACCCAAGTTGAACGTATAGCCTCCGGCCTGCTGGCCAACGAGCTGATCCATCGCTACGACATGAAATCCAGGGCGGAGTGGGAACAGTCTCCGGGATTTGCGCCTGTGGCCGCCCGGGTCAGCGGCGCGGCTGTGGACGAGGTGCTCAGTGTGGACCTGGCGGCCATGGACGACGACGCGCTCATGGCCTTTAGCCGGGAAAACGTGCTCGCCCTCTCCCTGGAAGAAATGCACCGCATTCGGGACCACTTTACACATCCGGACACCGTGGCCGCCCGAGCCGCCGTTGGCCTGCCAGCCCAGCCCACCGACGCAGAGCTGGAATGTCTGGCCCAGACCTGGTCCGAGCACTGCAAACACAAAATTTTCAACGCCCGCATCACCTATGAAAACCGTGAAACCGGCAAGACCACGGTGGAGGACAGCCTTTTTTCCACGTACATCCAGGGCTCTACCAAGACCCTGCGGCGGCGCATGGGCGATGACGATTTCTGCCTCTCCGTGTTCAAAGACAACGCTGGAGTCATCAGCTTCAACGACACCCACGCTGTGTGCGTGAAGATGGAGACACACAACAGCCCCTCGGCCCTGGACCCTTATGGCGGGGCCCTGACCGGCATAGTGGGCGTGAACCGCGACCCCATGGGCACTGGTCTGGGCGCGGATATGGTCTGCAATACTGACGTGTTCTGCTTTGCCTCGCCCTTTTGGCAAGGCGAACTGCCGCCCCGGCTGCTGCACCCTCGGCGGGTGCTGGAGGGCGTTCGCGAAGGCGTGGAGCACGGCGGCAACAAATCCGGCATTCCTACGGTGAACGGCTCTCTTGTGTTTGACGAGCGCTACCTGGGCAAGCCCCTGGTCTACTGCGGCACAGTGGGCATGATGCCCCGCACCGTGGCCGGCCGGCCCAGCCACGAGAAATACGCCCAGCCCGGCGACGTCATCGTCATGGCTGGCGGCCGCATAGGCAAGGACGGCATTCACGGCGCCACGTTTTCTTCTGAGGAACTGCACGAAGGCTCGCCGGCCACAGCAGTGCAGATAGGCGACCCCATCACCCAGCGAAAAATGTACGACTGCATCATTCGCGCCCGCAACGCTGGCCTGTACAACGCCATCACCGACAACGGCGCAGGCGGGCTCAGCTCCTCGGTTGGCGAGATGGCCGAGTTCACCGGCGGCGCAGAGCTGGACCTGGCCAAGGCCCCGGTCAAGTACGACGGTTTGCGGCCGTGGGAAATCCTGGTTTCCGAAGCCCAGGAGCGCATGACCCTGGCCGTGCCCGAGGACAAGCTGCAGGCGTTTCTGCAACTGGCCGAAGAAATGGACGTAGAGGCCACGCCCATGGGCAGGTTCACTGATTCGGGGGTATTTCACGTCGCCTATGGGGACAAGCCTGTGGTGTTTCTGCACATGGACTTTCTGCACCACGGCGCGCCGCAAATGCAGCTGGAAGCGGCGTGGGAAAAGCCGCGCGTTGCCGACATGGCCGTGGCTCTGCCGGAAAACGAGCACGGCGCCTTCCTCAAGCGCATGCTGGGCCGGCTGAACATCTGCTCCAAGGAATACGTCATCCGCCAGTACGATCACGAGGTGAAAGCCGGCAGCGTGGTGAAACCTCTGGTGGGGGTGAAGCGGGACGGCCCGGCCGACGCTGGCGTGGTCCGGCCGCTGCTGGACCGCGCTGAAGGCCTGGTGGTCGCGCACGGTATTTGTCCCAAGTTCAGCGACCTGGACACGTACTGGATGATGGCCAACGCCATTGACGAGGCTGTGCGTAACGCGGTGGCCGTGGGCGGCAACCTGCGGCGCATGGCCGGCGTGGACAACTTCTGCTGGTGCGACCCCGTGCAGTCCGAAAAGACGCCGGACGGCCGCTTCAAGCTGGCCCAACTGGTGCGGGCCAACCAGGCGCTGGCGCACTTCTGCCTTGCCTACGGCGTTCCCTGCGTCTCGGGCAAGGACTCCATGAAAAACGACTACGCCGGCGGCGGGGTGAAGATATCCATACCGCCCACAGTGCTCTACTCTGTCATCAGCGTTATACCAGACGCATCCCTCTGCGTGACCTCGGACTTTAAAAAACCAGGCAACCGGATCTACCTTCTGGGAATGACCAGCGACGAGCTGGGGGGATCCGAGGCTGCCAGCGAGCTGGGCGTATCCCGCGTCGCAGTCCCGCACGTAGACGCGGTTTCGGCCCGGGAGCGGTATCTGTCCCTTTATGCCGCAATTTGTCACAAGCTTGTGCAATCTTGTCACGATCTCTCTGACGGCGGCCTGGCTGTCGCCGTGGCGGAAATGTGTATAGGAGGTCGATTGGGAGCGCGCATTGACCTGGACAAGGTTCCTGGGACGCCTGGACTAGGCGTTTTTGAATTGCTGTATAGCGAATCAGCCAGCCGGCTGCTCGTGGAAGTGTCCGAGGCAGACGGGCCGGCGTTTGAAGCGCTGTTTGCAGGCAACCACTGCGCCATGATCGGCCAGGTTGCAGACAGCAACACTCTGGATATTCACGCTGGCCGAACAGTTTTGACCAATGAGCCCCTGGACGGGCTGACACGCGCCTGGCAAAATGTCATGCGCTGGTAACAATCTAATTCTCTCGTTCGTGCGAGAAGATACGATATCGTTGTACTAGGTGAAAAATGTAACAAAAAAGTGCTGGCCTTCACGTTACGAACACGTTACTTTCCTTGGCGTGCATGCACATTCAAGGGCAATTTTCGTACTCACTGCATGCACAAAGCATTCGCGGGGCAAACTGTGCGGGGCAGCATCTTCCGTCTCATCCTTATTCCTTCAGACATAATGCGGGGTAACTATGGACCGTAGCATTTTGTGCGCCGCCATGATTGTGGCGTGCGCAACCTTTCTTGCGGCCTGGGCGGCGCCTGGCGTCAGCCAGACAGGAGCCTACATCGGCTCCAAGGTGTGCAGTGACTGCCACAGTGATGAATACGAAAATTTTACCAAATTCGCAAAAAAAGCGCATTCTGACCGATCCATCAAAATTATGGCCTCAGACCTGACCCAAGATGAGGTCCAAGAGTGCTATTCCTGCCACACCACAGGCTACGGCAAGCCAGGCGGATTTGTCAGTTTTGAAGAGACGCCAGAGCTGGCTCACGCGGGTTGCGAGGTGTGCCACGGCCCTGGCGCCGACCATGCGGAATTTGGGGACCCGGAGCTGATCAAACGCAATCTTTCCCTTGACGATTGCACCGCCTGTCACAACGAAGAGCGGGTGGGCGCGTTCAACTTCAAACCGCTGCTCTACGGCGGGGCGCACTAGGGGGCTGTGATGGACTTTATAAACCGCTCTTTGGGCGCCAAGGTGCTGGTGCTGGTCTCGATCACTTCCATTGTGACCTTCACTGGCTTGTTCCTGGCCAACTCCTACTGGCAGCGCCAGGGCTCGGTTGACATGATCACCCAGTCGTCATCCGAGGTGGCTGACATTCTGCTCTCAGCCATTTCCGAGCCCATGGCCATAGGCGACAACGAAGGCACAGCCGCACAATTCGAAAGAATTGCTCAGAACTACGATAATTATCATATATTTTTAACGAATTTCAAGGGAAACGTCACCTATAGCACTGATGAAGCAGGTCTGCGCAAAGATATCGAGAGTATGTATGACGACAGCCACTTCCTGGAAATGTTCCAGGACAGCCTGCACTCTGACGTCAAACGCGGCGACATGCTCCGCGTGAAGGGCGACCCTTATTACGTGCAAGTCCAGTCCATTCCCAACGAAAAACATTGCCACCACTGCCATGGCAGTTCACAGCCCATTCTCGGCTCCATGGTCCTATTCAACGACGTCAGCCACCAGTTCAACGTGCTGGCCCAGAACCAGATTAACAGCGCCCTCATTTCCCTGGCCGGGCTGGCTGTGCTTATCATTGCCCTGCTGTGGTTCATGAAACGGTCTGTGGTGAGCAAAATCGTTTCCATAGCCAGCGCCAGCGGGGAAGTACAAAAAGGCAACTACGGCGTCAGCTTCCAGGTTACAGGCACGGACGAGCTGGCCAACCTGGGCGGCAACCTGAACCGCATGGTGAACACCATTCGGGACCAGCTGGAGTACAACAAAAGCGTGCTTAACGGCATCATTGTACCGCTTTTTGTAGCCGACAAGAATGAAGTTATTGAGTTTACCAACGCTCCCTTGCGCAACATTCTGGGCCGCAAGGAAGACGAGGTGGCGGGGACCACTGTCGCAAAAGCTTTCAACGAAGACCCGGGCGCCCAATCCGTGGCCTCCAAGGTTCTGCAGACCAAGCGCAGCCAGAACGGCGTCATGCGCTACACCCGCAGCGACGGCGTCGCCTTTCCGTTGCATTATGAAGTTTCGCCGCTTAAAGGAGCCGAGGGCGAGGTCATTGGCGCCATCGGCGTGATGATAGATTTGACCCAGGAAGAGCGGGACAAAGAGCGCATAGAAGCCCAGCGCCGCAATCTGCAGGAGGTGGGCGGCGAAGTGACTGAAGTGGCCACCCAGTTGGCCAGAGCAGCCGAGTCCATGACCGGACAAATGCGCGAGCTGACGGACAATGTGGACCAGACAGCGCTGCAAACCGACCAGATGGCCACCGCCATGGAGGAAATGAACGCCACCGTGCTTGAGGTGGCCGGCAACGCTGGCAACGCCGCAGAAGCCTCTGAAACAGCCAACAACGTGGCCCGGCAGGGCGGCGACCAGGTGCAGGCCACCGTGACTGAGATTCAAGAAGTCTCAGTACGGGCTGGCGCCCTGGCCGAATCCCTTAACGACTTGGCGCAAAAAGCTGAGAATATCGGCCAGGTAATGCACGTGATCAACGACATTGCCGACCAGACCAACTTGCTGGCCCTGAACGCAGCCATTGAAGCCGCCCGGGCCGGCGACGCCGGCCGCGGCTTTGCCGTGGTGGCTGACGAGGTCCGCAAATTGGCTGAAAAGACCATGACCGCCACCAAGGAAGTGGAAGACGCAGTGGGCCTTATCCAGAAGTCCACCCAGGACGCCGTACGGGAGATGACCGACACGCAAGAGCGGGTAGACAATTCTGCCGGACGCGCCAAGCAGTCCGGCGACGTGCTGCAGGACATTGTTAACCACGCCGACCACATTGCCGACATGGTCCGAGGCATAGCCACTGCAGCTGAAGAACAGTCCGCCACCAGCGAAGAAGTGAACAAGAACGTCTCGCACATAAACGAGCTGTCGCAAGACATCTCACGGCGCATCAGCAACGCCAATACAGCCATTGAGGAAGTTTCCTCCATGGCTCACACCTTGACCAAGCTTGTGGAGCGTTTCAAGGAATAACCCATTTTCGCCTGGCAACAAGGCAAAAAGGATGGTCTCATGGAGCGGCGCACCCACCCGCGCATTGAACTCAAAGCTTTCGGTTTCAACCACCAATGCGTTGTCCGGGACATCCCCTTTGCCGTCACTGACCCGCAAAAATGGGGGGTTGAGGTCACCCTTATCGACATCAGCCCCGGTGGAGCAAGGCTTCGCGCCACCCAGTCCCTGCCTGGCGACATCGCTGAAATGGCTCCCGTGGCTCTCGACCCCCGCTTTGTTTTCACGCCGGAATTCCCCTCATTGCTGCACGGCGTGGTCCGCTGGCTGCACGGCAATGAATTAGGGCTGCAGTTTGTCCAAGAACTGCATTACGGCGCCTCCGACCTACAGGAGCTGCTGGGAAAATAGCCCCTCCTTCCCCCTGGTTTCCCTACGCCGGCTTTTCTTGCGACAGGTTTTCTTGCGACAGTTTTCTTGCGACAGGGATTGAACTTGCCGCAACATTTGTGCTACATCACTTTAATGCGCCCGGCTGCGCGTGTGCAAGAGACCCAATACGGTCTCCCGCCGGGCAGCTTCACTTCAACATTAAGAATAAGAACTGTCTTAAGGAGGCAACCATGGACAAATACGTGTGCAATATCTGCGGCTATGAATATGACCCCGAAGTTGGCGACCCGGACAATGGCGTGCCGGCTGGAACCAAGTTCGAAGACGTCCCGGATGATTGGACCTGCCCCATTTGCGGCGCTCCCAAAGAAGACTTTTCCAAAGCCTAAGAGGAGGCGCCATGAAATCACTGGAACTGAAAAAAGGCGTCTACTGGGTGGGCGTGGTGGACCACAACAGCCGCGACTTTCACGGCTATTCGCTCTCGCCCATGGGCACCACATACAACGCCTATCTTGTAGTAGACGACAAGATCACCCTCTTTGACACTGTCAAGCGCGAATTCGTGGGCGAATTACTCTGCAATATCGCGCACATCGTGGACCCTGGCAAGATAGACTACATGGTGGTCAACCACCTGGAGCCTGACCACGCCGGCGCCCTGCCGGACATCATGGAGCGCTGCAAGCCTGAAAAAGTCTTCTGCTCCACCATGGGCAAGCGGGCCATGGACGCCTATTTCCATGGCGATGACGCCAAGGACTGGCCAGTGCAGGTGGTCAAAACCGGCGACAGCATCAGCCTGGGCCAGCGCACGGTGCACTTTGTGGAAACCCGGATGCTGCACTGGCCGGATTCCATGTCTTCTTACCTAGCTGAAGACAAGCTGCTCATCTGCAACGACGCCTTTGGCCAGAACATTGCCGGCAGTGAACGTTTTACTGACGAGATCGACCGCTCCATCCTCGACCTGGCCATGAAGGAGTACTACGCCAACATCGTGCTGCCCTTCTCGCCCATCGTTCTGAAAACCCTGGACGCCCTGGCGGAGATGAAGCTGGAATTCGACATGATCCTGCCAGACCACGGCCTGATGTTCCGCGGCGACGACTGCCAGTACGCCCTGGACAGCTACCGCCGCTTTGCCGAGCAAAAACCTAGCAACAAGGCCGTCATCTTTTATGACACCATGTGGCATTCCACCGAAATCATGGCGGAATCCATAGCCAACGGCCTGGAAAGCGAAGGCGTGTCCGTGCGCTTCATGTGGCTCAAAGCAAACCACCACAGCCGGGTGATGACCGAAACCCTTGACGCCGCCGCCGTCTTCGCCGGCTCGCCCACGCACAATAACGGCATTATGCCCAACGTCATCAAGATGCTGCAGTACATGAAGGGCCTCAAGCCCCAGAACAAGATCGGCGGGGTTTTCGGCTCTTACGGCTGGTCCGGCGAGTCAGTGAACATACTCACCGATTGGCTGGAGTCCATGGGCTTCGCCTTGCCCGTGGATCCAGTGAAACACCTGTTCCGGCCCGACCACGACGCCCTGAAACAGTGCAGCGCCATGGGCGCCGCCATAGGCAAGGAAATTCGCCAGAAGGCGGGGTAACTCTTCTCGCCGTCATGCAGGATATGACCAGGAGGCATCGCGCGCGGGGCCTCCTTCTTTATGGGCAAGCACACCTGCGGCCAGAACAAGGGCCAGCGCAACCATCCCCCACTCCCCAGCTGTGGGTATCGCAGCGTACTTCGTAACCTGGACATAATCCACGTCAAAGGAATAGCTCGCCGACGCAGCAGTCTGGCTGGCCGGGGCCAGGCTTGCGTCGTAGGCTGCAGGCCAGTCCGATCCTGGCGCCCATAGTGTCAGATGAACTTTCATGGGCTGGTCCGGAACCACGGAGTTTGTTGTCCACGCCTGTTGGCCGTTCACTTCCCAGATGACCTGGCTGGGAAGCCAATGAATACGCAGTGTTGTCCACTCGCCATAGTGCAATCCCTCTATCGTTGGATTGGCGTCTATGTGATGGGCGCCGTCATTCTGCGTATGGCTGTCCTGCCAATCATTCCAGGAGGTAAGGAGCGCCTGGTTCGTGCTCTGGTTGGTTAGAAACTCCACGTCGATTTCGTCGTTTTCGCCATCGTGGGTTTCAAAGAAAAAGACGGCGGCCACCAGCCCGTCCTGGTCCGGGTGGTTGACGCGAACCCGGGCCTCCAGTGTCCAGCCGTCTCCCTGCGAGAACAACTCGTCGGAATAAATGGATGTTCCAAATAACTGTTCGCCCGGGTGGTCCGGGTGGTACGTATCCAGAGTGAATCTGGCAAAGCTGGCGCCCTCTTCCTCCAGCAGAAGCGGCGAGTTGCCCAACGTGGTGCGCTGCCCTAATTGCCATGTAGCGACGTCCCACACGCCGACGTCCAGCGACGCCGCGCCAAAATCATCGTACAGCCCGGCGCTGCTTGCAGGCCTGGCGGCCAGAACGAGCAGCAGGCCCAGCAGCAGGCCCGGCAGGAGTATTCGCATCATCCCCTCCTCCGTGATCGTACGGCTTTCTATGAGTAACAAAAAAGCCCTACCTTACAGGCTGCTCCAGCCAGCAGTAAGGGTCTGTGTCTTGCAGCGGGTCAAGGCCGAAACCGGCGGCCACAGCCATGCAGCCGCCGCAGACCGGACGCAGGCCGCAGCCTTGGCAGCCGGCCGGGCCGCGCCGCCATTGTCTGGCCGGACCGCCGTCGTACACCGCCGCCAGCCCTTGCTCGAACACGTTGCCAATGGGCGAATGCAGCTTGCGGCAGGCGTGGGCCTGGCCATTGCTAAGCAACGCAATGAAGTTAAAAGCAGCGCCGCAGCCATGGCCTGTGCAGCCGCACATAAGCGGTTCGCCCCTTTCCTGCAGCGCGACGTCGAGCAAATTGTCCTTCAGGCGCACGTGGCCCATTTTTTGGGCTGCGTCCAGATAGGCGTGGGCAAAATCCCTGAAGCCGTCTTTGTTTGCACAGACCAGGTCTGCCCCTTCGCCCATCAGGGCCAAACGGTTATACGTGAACTGGTCCGCCCTGCCTTCCAGTTCCCGGGCCAGATCCAGCACCTGATCTTGATTGTCATTGGTCAAAGTCAGCATGACGAATGAGCGCACGTCCCGCCGCCGCAGCATATCCAGAAACTCCAATGAACGCTGAAAATGCCCGGAACCACGGATGGCGTCGTTGTGTATCTCCAGCCCTTCCAGGCTGATCTGGAAATAGACCGGCTCAGCGACTGAGAGGATGCGGTCCAGCATGCCTTCGCTGCAGGGGTTGCCCAGAATGGCTGCGTTCAACCCGGCGTTCTGAACAGCCGAGTAAAAGTCCATGAAATGCGGATGCAGCAAGGGGTTGCCGCCAATGAAGGACACCTGGCCGGCGACGGTGCGGTCCTGGCAGAAGTCTGCCATTTCACGCACCACGCGTAGCCCGTTTTCCAGTGAAACGTCAGCCCGTTTAGAGCGGTCATAGCAATGTTTACAGTGCAAATCGCACTTTTGTGTGATGTGCCACTGCAGGGTAAATGCGTCAGCTGCGTAGGCCTGTGCAGGCATTTTCCTGCGCTCGCCGGCCGGCGGCGCTCCGAATCTGGGAAATATATCGGGGTCGCGCACCAGGAAATGCTGCGGGTCCGGCAGCGGCCCGGCCAGCAATCCCTTTTCCCTGGCGCTGCGCAACAACTCCCAAGCCAGACCGGCCGGAGCGTCAGCCTGTCTGGCGGCGCCGCGCAGGTCCATCTGTTCGGCCACAATCTTCAGGGCCAGCAGGTCGTCTGCAGACGCAGGCCCGCACAGGGCCGTTCCCGGCGCATCCGGCTGGGGCCAGACCACGAGCAGCTCCTCGCCCGGCTCCGGAGGGCCAGAACAGGAAGGCTGGCCGCCGGCCGCCAGCGCGCTCAACCCCCGCCAGGCGGCCGGCAGCAGATGGACCCCTGGAGCAACAATCAGCTTGTCAGGCACTGCGGGTGCTGCAGCGGCTGCTGTGTCCAGAGCCCGTCTCAAGCGTTCCAGTTCATCCTGCCAGGGGACCATGGGCGCATCAGCTATACTGGCGTCTGTGCAATTGGCGTCTGTGCAGTGAGCGTCTTTCATGCACACACCATATAATAAAACGGGCGCGGCGTCATCAGCCGCGCCCGTTTTGGCGCTATGACTGTCTGCGGCGCCGCCGGCGCCGCGAAGCGTGTTAGCCTCAGCCGCTGGAGCTGGGCTTTTTCTTGTCGCCGTGCTCGCCGGTTTTGGTCCCGTTGTGGTCCTGTTCTCCGTCCTGAGCGCCGACCGCGCTCTTGTCGCCTCCGCCTCACCCGCTGGAGGCGTGCGCAGCCAGCTGATGGCCGGCCAGGCTGGAGCCTGCGATCAGGCCAGTCATGCACACGCCAGCCAAAATTTTTTTCATGTCTTTTACGTCCATTGCAACCCTCCTTGCTGTTCACGCCGGACAAAACGCCCAGACGCCTTGCATCACGATTTTCTATGCAAGGATACCATGTTCAGAAGTTTTATCAATAGGAAAATTGCAGCCAGAACTTATCGCCTGGCGGCGCTGGCCAGGCAAACCGGCTGCAGGTCAGGAAGGCGTTGGCTCAGCAGCCTGCCAATAAAAATTGCAGAGCCAGGTCTGGCGGCAGGGGTTTGGCGTAGAGAAATCCTTGCACATATTCGCAGCCCAGACTTGCAAGAATCCGCTCCTGTTCGCGCGTTTCAACGCCCTCGGCAACAACTTTCAAATCCAGAGTCTGGGCCAGGCTGATAATGGCCCGAACGATCTCTACGTTTTCCGGGGCTGTTTCCATACGCTGCACAAAGCTTAAATCCACTTTTAAGCTGTCCAAAGAAAACCGCTGCAGGTAGCTCATGGAAGAATAGCCAGTGCCAAAGTCGTCGATGGAAGTGGCCACGCCCAGTTCCTTGAGCTGGGCCAGCTTTACGGCGGCAGTGGCGGCGTCTTCCATGATGGCTGTTTCGGTGATTTCCAGGCGCAGTAAGTGCGGGGGCATGTCAGTTTCTTCCAAAACGTGACGCACAAAGGGGACAAGATCGGTCTGAGAAAACTGTTTGCCGGATATGTTTACGGACAGAGAGCTTTGGGCTGCAGCCGGATATTCGTCGGACCACTGCTTATGAGTGACGCACGCCTGCTCCAGAATCCAGCGGCCCAGATCAAGAATCAAGCCGGTTTCTTCAGCCATGGGTATGAATTCAACCGGGGAAACAAATCCCCGTTCTGGGTGGTTCCAGCGGACCAGGGTTTCAAAGCCATGCACAGCCAAGTCCTCCAGCCGCAAAATAGGCTGGAACAACAGGTAGAACTCACCGCGCTGTATGCCCCGGCGCATGTCGTTTTCCAGCGCCAACGCAGTGACTGTTTCTTCCAGCATGCGGGGGGTGAACATTTTAAAGCGGTTGCGGCCCTGGCTCTTGGCCCAACGCATGGCGATGTCCGCATTGCGCAAAACTTCTTCCGGCAACAGGTCAGAGCCGGAATTGACCACAATGCCCATTGACGCTGTGGAGCGTATTTCCTTGCCCTCAATTTCCACCGTTTGACTAAGAGCAGCCCGCAGCCGCTTGACCGTGCGTATGGCTTCTCTGGGCGACGATATTTCTTCCAGCAATACAACGAACTCGTCGCTGCCGTAGCGGGACACTGTATCAAACCCCCGCACCTGCTCCCGCAGCACCCCGGCAATACGCCTGAGCAGCTTGTCGCCAAAATAATGCCCGTAGCTGTCGTTGAGGGCCTTGAAGCGGTCCAGGTCCATAAAAATGACTGCATAGTAGTATTCTTTGTGGCGCCTGGCCCGCTCAATGGCCAGGCCAATACGGTCCAAGCACAAGGTCCGGTTGGCTAAATCAGTCAAGGGATCGTGCAGAGCTTGGTGCCGTAGCGCCCGTTCGGATATCTTCAGCCGATAGACAGTTTCTTCCAATTGGCGGGTGGTCTGCTCCAGTGAACGCTTTTTGCGATGCAAGTCCACAAACACCTGCACCTTGGACCGCAAAACGTCCGGCTCCACAGGTTTAAACAGGTAGTCCACAGCTCCCAGTTCATAGCCTTTGAAGACGAACTGCTGCTCTTTGCTGATGGCGGTGATAAAAATAATGGGCAGCGTAGCTGCTTCCGGCCGGCTTCGCAGCCGTTCGGCAGTTTCAAAGCCGTCCAGACCAGGCATCATGACGTCCAGCAAGGCCAGGGCGAGGTCGTGGTGCTGAGCCAGCTCCAGAGCCTGCTGGCCGGATGACGCCGTCACAAGGTTTACGCCCTGGTTTTTAAGTATGCCAGCCAGAAGAATAAGGTTGACCTTCTCATCATCCACAATGAGCACGTCAACACTTTCAGCAAAGTCAATCGCTTCGTCTCTGCCCGCTTCTTGCAGCGCTGCACAGCCGGTCCCGCGAGGCGCGCCCCCGCCTGGCCTGGGATTATCCAAATTCACGGTCCCTCCACTCTATTGCGGCCGTTTTCTTTCGCTTTGTACAAGGACGTATCAGCTTGTTTCATGAGCGTGTCAAGGTCTGGTTTTTGCATGTCCGCCTGTGCTACGCCAACACTTATCGTTAAATACAGTTTGGCCTGGTCAGTGCTGATAGCCGTCTGCTCAACAGCCAAGCGCAACCTTTCCGCAGCCTCCATTGCTCCGTTCAGGTCCGTCTCTGGCAACAATACAGAAAACTCCTCCCCGCCGATGCGGGCAAAAACGTCTACGTCCCGTAAAGATTCACGGCCAATATCAGCCAGGGCCGTCAATGCTTTATCTCCAGCATCGTGCCCAAAACGGTCGTTGACAGATTTGAACCGGTCCACATCCAGCATAAGCAAGCTGACAGGGACCTGATACCGCCTGGCGCGGTCCAGTTCCCGCCGGGCAAGTTCCATAAAGTGGCGCCAGTTTGTCAGTTTTGTCAGGCCGTCTGTGGTGGCCATTTCCCGCAGCTCTTCTTCCATGCGTTTGCGGTCTGTGATGTCCATGACTGCGCCCACTTGTCCGGAAAGCCGCCCTGAAGAGTCGCGGATAAACGCTTTGTTGAAGATCACCTGCCGCAAAGAGCCGTCTGGGTAGCGCAACGAGGTTTCCTGCTGCAGCATCGTGTCTGCTTTCCCCCGGAGCAAGGCGTTATCCATATTTAGAATAACGCCATCTGCATCGTCTGGAAAAATCGACGTCAAGGAACTGTCCAGCAACTCGTCCTTGGTCGCGCCAGCCATAAATTCAAATGCGTTGTTTACCAGCTTCAACCGTTTTTCAGGACTTTGGAAATAGATGGGCAATGGCAGTGAATCAATAATATTTTGCAGAAAATAATGGCTTTCAGCCAGCGCTTTTTCAATTTTCTTTCTATTTGTAATGTCTATGCCCACGCTAAGAATCTCTGAAAGCACCCCGTCGCTGTTGCGCAAGGCCTTGTTGGACCAGAGAACCCATGATCTGGAGCCGTCGTTGCGCACATGCTCGCTCTCTGTCTGATAATATTCTGACGCGCTGGCAAGAATGCCTTCAGCCAGTTCGCGTAAATATTTTCCTGGGTTCCTGGCCCCTTTTCTGGAAAACAACTCCTCCACGCTGTTTCCAGCAGCCTCTTCGGAAGAACAGCCAAAAAACGATTCTGCAAACTCGTTGAGAAACGTCACCGTGCCGTCTGGCGACATGGTCAGGATCAGCGTCTGTGTGTTCTCCACCAGCAACCGGTACTGCATTTCGCTGCGCTTAAGCTCTTCCAGGGTCTTGCGGTAGTCTGTAATGTCGTCCACTGTCCAGATTACGCCGTGGGACAAGTGGTCCTTGTCAATGGGCTTTGCGTACAAGCGCGCCGCAACTGCAGAGCCGTTTTTTTTGCGGAAAGTCCATTCTCCACAAAAAATGCCGTCACGCTGGATAGCCTCCACATGATTTCGGCCGAATTCTAAAAACTGGTCTTGTTTGAAGTAGATGAGCGAAGAGCTGACGCCAAGGATTTCCTCTTTGGTGTAGCCAAATATTTCCGCAGCCCGGTCGTTCATGCGGACAAAAATACGGTTGCGAGTGTAAATAATACCCACCAGGCTGTTATCAAACAGCACTTCCAACTCAGCCAAAGCCTCTCGCAAGGTCTCTTCAGCCCTTTTCTGGGGAGTGATGTCCACAAAGCTCTCAAGAATGCATTCGCGGCCGCCCAGATTGATAGGCGCTGCAGTTTTAAGGATGGGCATCAGCTCATTCTGCGCGGTTATCAAATCGCACTCCACATTACAGACGACATAATCTGCAGCGTCAAAGGGACATTTTCCCTCTTCTTGAGAGCAGATGAAGTTGTGGCATTTCTTGCCGACTATCTGGCCCCGTGGAAGGCCAATCAAATTGGCGGCCATGGGATTGACGTCCAAAATGGCGTGGTCTTCCCGATCCAGAATAATCACCCCAGCCTGGATGGAGCTGAGAATGGTCCGCAACCGGGCCTCGCTCGCCTGCAGTTCCTTCTCCCGCTCTATGCGCTGCAAGGTCTGCTCCCGGAGTTTGAGCGCCGCCTGCACGCGGATGCGCATGGCTGTGTAGCTGATGGGCTTGGTGATAAAATCTGAAGCGCCGGCCTCAAAGGCAGGCTCCAGGGTGTCCTCCTCTGCGCTGGCGGTAACGATGATGACCGGCAGACCGCGCCATGCGTCGCACTGCCTGATGCGCCTGGTGGCCTCGAATCCGTCCATCTCAGGCATGTTGACGTCCATGATGACCAGATCAACGCCTTCCAGCGCGCTGCCGTTGGTGGCTTGCTCCAAAATGCGCAGAGCGGCCGCCCCGTCGCCGACGCTGACAATATCGCAATGGCCGGCTTTGCGCAGGGCGTTTTCCAAAATGACGCGCGATGTTTGAGAATCGTCAACAATGAGTATGGACATGTATCCGCTGTTCCCCCATGGCCTGACGGGACGCTTGGGGTCCGCATCAGAAGCCGCCTGACAAAAACAACCAGGCGGTCAAGACAATATATCACAGTGCGAGAACGCTGTGCAAGACTTAAGCGCATTCCAGCCTTTTCCTGGCGCATGCGGGATATTTTAGTTCAAGGTTTTGCACTATGTGAAAAAATTTAATTCAATATTTACGATATGTTAATTTCTTATTTATTAGGTTGTTATAAGCATAACATTCCATCAGCCATGCACGCACAATTTGCTCTGCGCATCAACCCACAGCAAGTCAATTCTCATCATTTTTCGTTTATCTTTGCATTATGTTTTTCATCAAAATACCCAAAACATCTAAAATGTACTCTTTGGTCTACATTACTTTCAAAGAGCAACTTGCCGCCTTGCGCGCCTGGGTGTCAAAGCGCACGCAGTTTGCCGCCAGCCCGTGGCGCCGCGCCTGGCGCATATGTATAGACTAAAACCATGTCTCAAAACGCTCATCCGCAAACACCCCTAACATTCCAGGAGGACGCCTATGCATGACGCACTGCCTTTCTCCGGCCTTGGCTTTGACTTGCAGCCGGTGCTGGTGAAAGCGGCGCGCATGATGCGACGGCCGGTTTTGCAGTCGCAGCCTGCGCCGCCAACCTGGGAAACGCCGTTTTTTTCCGGCGGGTATGAGCGACTGGTGTGGTTGGGCCGCGAAATTCGCGGCCAGTAACGTTCACTTGCAAATGCGCAATGGAGGACACATGAAACTGGACAGAAGAGGGTTTCTGAAGCTTTCGGCCGCATCCATGGCGGCCACCGCCTTTGGCGGTCTGGGCTTCGACCTGACGCCCACAGACGCGCAAGCTCAGCTGCTGAATATCCGCTGGGCCAAGCAGACTACCTCGGTCTGCTGCTACTGCGCTGTTGGCTGTGGTCTCATCGTTTCTACGGCCAAAGACGGCTCCGGCCGGGCCATCAATGTGGAAGGCGACCCGGATCATCCCATCAACGAAGGCGCCCTGTGCGCCAAAGGCGCCGCCATCTGGCAGCTTGCCGAAAACGACAAGCGCGTCACTGAAGTTCTGTACCGTGCTCCGCACAGCGATCACTGGAAAGTGAAATCCTGGGAATGGGCGCTGGAAACTATCGCCAAGCGCATCAAGGAAACCCGCGACAAAACGTTCACAGCCAAGAACGCCAAGGGCCAGGAAGTCAACCGCTGCGACGGCATGGCTTCTGTGGGCTCTGCGGCTCTCGATAACGAAGAATGCTGGGTCTACCAGTCATTCTTGAGAAGCCTGGGGCTTGTCTACATAGAGCACCAGGCCCGTATCTGACACAGCGCTACAGTTGCGGCTCTGGCAGAGTCGTTCGGACGCGGCGCGATGACCAATCACTGGATTGACCTGAAGAACAGTGATTGCATTTTGATCATGGGCAGCAACGCTGCCGAAAACCACCCCATTTCCTTCAAGTGGGTGCAGAAGGCCAAGGACAAGGGCGCCACAGTCATTCACGTGGACCCGCGGTACACCCGCACCTCGGCCCGGGCAGACATCTACGCGCCCATCCGCTCTGGCGCAGACATCGCCTTCCTCTGCGGCATGGGCAAATACATCCTGGACAACAAGCTGTATTTCAAGGAATACCTTGTCAACTACACCAACGCCGCTTTTATCGTCAGCAAGAAATTCAAGTTCAACGAAGGCGTATTTTCCGGCCTGGATGAGGACAAAGGTAAATACGATAAATCTTCCTGGGCTTTTGAGACCGGCTCTGACGGCATGCCCAAGAAAGACCCAAGTCTGAAGAACCCCCGGTGCGTGTTCAACCTGCTCAAAAAGCACTATGAACGCTACAACATGGACGAAGTGTCCAAGATCACCGGCACGCCCAAGGAAGACCTTCTGACGGTCTACAAAGCTTACGCTTCCACCGGTACTCCTACACGCTCTGGCACCATCATGTACGCCATGGGCTGGACCCAGCACACGGTAGGCGTGCAAAACATCCGCGCCATGGCCATCAACCAGCTGCTGCTGGGCAACATCGGCATGGCTGGCGGCGGCGTGAACGCATTGCGCGGCGAATCCAACGTGCAGGGCTCCACAGACCACTGCCTGCTGTGGCACATCCTGCCCGGCTATCTGGGCGTGCCCAAGGCCTCTTTGCCCACGCTGGCTGACTACAACTCATCCATGGCCGCCCCGCACCTGAAGGGCGCTCAGGATCCCAAGTCTGCCGCCTGGTGGCAGTACTACCCAAAGTACATGACTAGCTTTGTCAAAGCCATGTACCCGGGCGTGGACGCTGAAACCGGGTACAAGTACCTGCCCAAGGCTGACGACGGCAAGAACTACTCCTGGCTGCTGCTTTTCGACAAAATGATAAAAGGCGACTTCAAGGGTTTCTTCGCTTGGGGCCAGAACCCGGCCTGCGGCGGCGCCAACTCCAACAAGACCCGCGAAGCCCTGGCCCAGCTGGACTGGATGGTGAACGTCAACATCTTCGAAAACGAGACCGGCTCCTTCTGGAAAGGCCCGAACATGAACCCCAAGGACATCAAGACCGAAGTCTTCATGCTGCCTTGCGCTGTCTCCATTGAAAAAGAAGGCTCCATCACCAACTCCGGCCGCTGGATGCAGTGGCGCTATCAGGGTCCCAAGCCTTTGGGCAACACCAAGCCTGACGGCGACATCATCTATGAACTGTTTGAAAAAGTTCGTGAACTGTACGCCAAAGAGGGCGGCGCCTTTGACGGCCCCATCAAGAACCTGAATTGGGACATCGCCACGAACCACGCCTTTGACGCCCACAAAGTTGCCAAGTTCATCAACGGCTACTTTCTGGAAGACAAAGAAATCAAAGGCAAACTCTACAAGAAGGGCGACCTGGTCCCGAGTTTTGCCTTCCTGCAGGACGACGGCTCCACCATGTCCGGCAACTGGCTGTACTGCAACTCTTACACAGCCAAAGGCAACATGGCCGCCCGCCGCGACAAGGCACAGAACGCTGACCAGGAGCGCATCGGCCTCTATCCCAACTGGTCATGGTGCTGGCCGGTCAACCGCCGCATCATCTACAACCGCGCCTCTGTGGACCTCAAAGGCAAGCCCTACGCTCCGCAGAAGTCGGTCATCCGGTGGAACGGCGAAAAGTGGGTCGGCGACGTGCCGGATGGAGGCTGGGCCCCTGGCTCCAAGTACGCCTTCATCATGAAGCCCTACGGCCACGCTCACATCTTCGGTCCAGGCCGGTCTGACGGCCCGTTCCCGGAATACTACGAGCCCCTGGAGTGCCCGGTTATTGAGCACCCCTTCTCCAAGCAGCTGCATAACCCCACGGCCATCCAGTTCCTCAAGGAAGAAAAAGCCGTCTGCGACCCGCGCTATCCTTTCGTAGGCACCACCTACCGGGTTACCGAGCACTGGCAGACAGGCCTGATGACCCGCTACCAGGACTGGCTTATTGAAGCAGAGCCCCAGATGTTCTGCGAAATGAGCGAAGAACTGGCTGAAATGCGCGGCATCTCGAATGGCGACAAGGTCACGGTGGAATCCGTCCGCGGCTCTCTGTGGGCCATCGCCATCGTCACCAAACGCATCAAGCCCTTCCAAGTCATGGGCCAGACTGTCCACCAGGTGGGCTTCCCCTGGCACTATGGCTGGGTGTGGCCCAAGGACGGCGGCGACTCCGCCAACATCCTTACCCCGTCCGTGGGCGACTCTAACACGGGCATCCCAGAAACCAAGGCGTTCATGGTGAACGTGAAAAAGGCCTAAGGAGTGAACGATGAGTAAAGGCTTCTTCATCGACCTGACCAAGTGCACGGCCTGCCGCGGTTGCCAGATCGCCTGCAAGCAATGGCACAAGCTGCCGGCTGAAAAAACCCACAACTGGGGCTCGCATCAAAACCCCAAAGACCTGTCCTTTATCACTTACAAGCTCGTGCGCATGCAGGAGCAGATAGTGGACGGCAAGCTGCAGTGGCTTTTCTGGCCTGAACAGTGCCGGCACTGCATAAGCCCGCCGTGCATGCTGCAGGCTGACTACGGCGACTCCATCTACCAGGACGAAGTGACCGGCGCGGTGTGCTTCACCGAAAAAACCCGCCGCGAAGACATCGAAAACGTCGGCTTCGCCTGCCCCTACAACATCCCCCGCGTGGACAAGGAATCCGGCGTCATGTCCAAGTGCGACATGTGCAACGACCGCGTGCACAACGGCCTGCTGCCCGCCTGTGTGCAGTCCTGCCCCACCGGGACCATGAACTTCGGCGAGCTGGACGAAATGCTGGAACTGGCTGAAGCGCGGCTCAAGGAAGTCAAAAAGGACTTCCCCAAAGCCGTACTGGGCGACAAGGACGAAGTGCGAGTCATCTACTTGTACCCCTTCGAGCCGCAACTGTACTACGAATCCGCCGTGGCTGACGCCAGCCCGGCCCTGATGAACCGCAAGCAGATGTTCGCCAAGGCGGCCCAGCCGCTCAAGCGCATCATCGGCTAACGACGCACCACAAGCGAAGGCTGCCTCCTGGCAGCCTTCGACTTCTGCACAGCTGCCCTTTCGAGCGCTGTTCGGCTCGAATCTTGCCGGACCCTGCCCCCTGCCAGGGTCCGGCTTTTTGTTCTTTGACTTTTTTCTAGATCAAACTTAGCTTAGCTAAGTCAAGAAATGAACATATCCATGCATACACAGACCGACGCAATGTCAGTCCGTATGAGTTGCTCTCATGCGCTGGAGATAGGGCATGCCTACACAAGTAAACATCCATGAAGCCAAAACACACCTGTCAAGGTGCTGGCAAAGGTTGAGCAAGGCGAGGAAATCGTCATCGCCAGGGCAGGCAAGCCCATCGCTACAATAGCCCCTATAATCAAGGATAACAGGAAACGGGTTCCCGGCGCAGGAAAAGGCGAGGTATGGGTTGCTGATGATTTCGACGCCCCCTTCCTGAGGATATTTTGCAGGCCTTTTACTCATGAGATATCTTTTAGACACCCATGTGTTCATATGGTGGACCCATCAACCAGAAAAACTCTCGCCTCGGGCGCGAGCCTTGTTTGAAGACCCTGCGACAGCCTTGTATTTGAGCATTGGCAGCATGTGGGAAATGGCAACCAAACATTCCATAGGCAGCTTAAAGCTGGAACCTTCCATTTCCGCTTTTTTGAAAATCCACTTGGGCCTGAACAGAATCGTTGAGCTTCCTATCTCCATGATGCATGCAGTTGGCGTCAATGATCTGCCATTCCGCCACAGGGATACTTTTGACCGTTTGCTTGTTGCTCAAGCCCTGCACGAAGGCATGACGCTTGTCTCACACAACAGCAATATTCACAGCTATGACGTTCCCGTCGTGTGGTAGTCCTTGCACCCCGCTCACTTTACTCCTCTTTTCTGACACACTGGACCAATGCAACACGAAGAACTCGCCATCATCGCTTTCTCGCCCACAGGCGCCACCGGCGCCGTGCTTAAAGCCATGGCCCAGGGCTACAGTGCGGCGCAAACGCGTCGCTTAGACCTGACCCGACCACGATTTGATTATTCTACAACTATAACAAATTGCACTGCAATCATCGGTTGCCCAGTCTATGCAGGACGGGTTCCGCTTCTTGCCGCCCAGCGGTTGGAACAGATCGCCGCCCGCAATATACCTGCAGCCCTGGTCGTCACATATGGCAACCGCGCCGTGGACGACGCACTGGCGGAGCTTTTTGACCTGGCTTCAGCGGCCGGGTTCATCCCCCTGGCTGGCGCAGCATTCATCGGCGAACACTCTTTCGCCACACAAGACGCGCCCATCGCCATGGGCCGGCCAGACGCAGCCGACCTGGCCAAAGCAGAAACGTTCAGCGCAGCATTTCGAGCACACGTGGAAGGCGTCACAGACATTGCTGCAGCGCCCCGGGTGAAGCTGCCTGGCAACAGGCCGTACAAGGAGCGCCCGCCCCGGGCTCCACTGGCGCCCGAAACAGACACAGACCGCTGCATCTTGTGCGGCGCCTGCGCTTCTGTCTGTCCTGCCAAAGCCATCGTGGTGGACGACGCGGTCGTAACCGACGCGGACCTGTGCGTGCGGTGCTGCGCCTGCGTTAAGAACTGCCCGGAATCAGCCCGCCAGCTCAAGGCGGAAAAGGTGGACGAGATACGCCGGAAGCTCATGGCTGACTGCGGCCAGCGCAAGGAGCCGGAACTCTTTTGGTGAAGCGAGCCCCCAGGCCAAAGAACTTGGCCCAGGCTGTTTCGCAACGCATTTTCGCATTGAGACAACGCTCACTTTTGAAACAATGTACAATTGTTTCAGGCAAATGCATAAGAGCTTCCAAACATCAGGACCTCTGAGCACCTGTCAGGTCCAATTCCCAGCGCTCCTCCAGAATGGGCTCGCCTCCCATGACGCCGTTTTTGGTCTCCACCATGGCGAACCCCATCTTGCTGTACATTGACTTTGCCGCGTGCAAAGGCTCCACTGTCCAGAGAAAAACCGCGTCAAAACCCTGCTCCCGGCAAAAATTCACGGCGTGTTGCGCCAGCGCCCGACCCGCACCCATCCCTTGCGCCGCCGGCTCCACCAGCAGCCAGCGCATCTGGGCTCGGCTCTCTCCAACTTCCACCACGCCGACAGAACCAACCGGCTCGCCGTCCAGCTCAGCTATCCACAGCCTGCTGCGGCAAGCCGCGTCCTGCGCGCAATAATCGGCCATGCCAAGGAGCACGTAACGCTCGAAGTCCTCGTTGAAACCATACTCGCGTCCATAAAACGCAGCGTGGCGGTTGAGAACCCAACCCATTTCCCCACTACGGGCCGACCGAATAACAAGTTCTGAGCGCCTTTTCTCCCTGGCCGGCGTAAGAAGCCGCTCCACCGTATCCAAAGCCTCCACCAGCTGCTCCTGCTCTGCAAGCGAGAGGCCGCCAAGCAACTTCTTGGCCTGTGCGTTTGCCTCAGCCTCCAGTTCGCGCATCAAAATCTCCCCCCTGACTGTCAGATTTAGCGGCACTGCGCGGCGGCCAGAACAACCGTGTTCCCGATACACCAGGAGCTTCTTGACCAAACTGGCCAGCAGCCGGCTCAGGTAGCCTTTGTCCATGTCCAGCCGCTTTGCCAGGTCGCTGGCGGTGACGCCAGGGTTTTGATGTATCTCGAACAACACCCGGCCCTGGGCCATATTCAGGGAGGATCCCAGCAGCTGTCTGTCTAACAGGCCTATGTTCTGGGTGAAAAACCGATTGAAGCGTCGCAATCGAACGACAGCGGCGTCCATGCTGGATTTCATGCTCTGTGCTCCTTGGAAAGGCGTCCGCGGGAGAGAACAGTGCAAGAAAAAGTTGCTTTTGTCAACACAAAATTCCACAACACGCGCACGGGTAATGACAGAGGCGTCTCTACTCCACCCCGAGGTCCTTCAGGAATTTTCCAAGTTTTGTGTCCATATTCTGGATATGCACGACAATCCAGTTGAAGAGGAACGTCCGTAGCTGGTTGATCCTTTCTGCGGAGCTCATGGAGCTGTCGCTCTCTACCTTGTCCACCATGTCCACGAATTCTTTGTGCATGGCCTTGTGGTGCAAGATGTCCTCGTAGCCGAACCGCTCCATGAACAATTCTTCCTGGGTAAAGTGGTACTTGATGTAGTTGCGGGAGCTGTCCAGAGCGTCGCGCAGTGCGTTCTCGTCACGTCCGGCGGCTAGTTTATCCTGCATGGCGTTAAAATAGCGAAACAGCTCTTTGTGCTGCCGGTCTATGCTCTCTATTCCTGTGGCCAGCGATTCGTCCCATTGCACCAATGCCATTTCTCCCCCTCTGGTGTGGTTATGCTGAAGAAGGTTTTCATAGCAAAGGAGCATCAAAAAATGAAGTGGCCAGCATGATTTTTGTCCGGCATGATTTTTTGGAAAAGAAATGAAACACACGGCGCAAGGACAGGAGCCGCCCCGTCCCGGCGCCGTGTGAGGAGATGGCGACGCCTAGCTCAGGCTTTCTCTGGCGTTGAGCAGGTGGAAGGAAGTCAGCAGCTGTGCAATGGCCAGCGGATAACTGATCTTTGCCTCGGCTCCTTCAGTATAGTTGCCCAAAGCGTCTGTGGGCAGCGGCTCCACGCCCGGCAAGTGGTCAAGGATGATGTCCATGAGCGTTTCTGCAGTCACCGCCTTGATCTTGCCGGTAATATGCAGAATGTCCACAGGCATGCCCCCGTCCCGGCCCAGGGTGATAGAAAGGCACTGTTCTTTGACACCCGGCCGGTGGTCTATGAATTCGTTAAAGTCTGGGTGGCGGATGGTGGGCCGCAGAATGAGCTTGGTGTTCAAGCCTGTGCCAGTTTCGTGCTCGTCAGAGCCCTCTGGCCGGTAGAAGCTGACCACCACGTCTGCATACTGGCGCTGTGGTCGAATGAAGTTCTGGGAGACCTCGATGCGCCGCTCCAGGGAAGCCTGGACCTCTTCGCGGGTGTAGCCGCGCTTGAGGGTGTCACGTTTGAACTTCCAGTCCACGCGCAGGTCTTCATCCGGGTCCAGGTATATCTTCACGTCAAACGCGTCGCGCATGGCCTTGTTGTAAAAGCCGAGCAGGCCTTCCACGATGACAAATTCTTTGGGCTTCACGTAGACCGGCGGGTCAAAGTCGCCGGTGCTGTGGTTGTAGACTGGCTTGAGAATGGCCTCCCCCCTGCGCAACTGATAGAAGTTGTTGCGCATAATATCTATGTGGTTGCAGTCTGGGTGCAGGGCGGAGATGTTCTTTTCCTTGCGCTGGACCCGGTTGTATTTGTGGTAATCGTCTGAGCATATGTTGGTGACCCGGTCTGGTCCCAGAATCTTTTCAATGCCGGAGGTGAAGGTGGTCTTGCCGGTGGCGCTGTCGCCCACAATACCGAGCATTATTGATCGTTTGCGTGGCATTTTTTTGCTCCTTGTCGTGCTTGTTGTTGCTGTTCTGCCGCGCCGCCCGGCGCGCCGGACTAATCGTACTTAATGGCGGAAATCTTCATGAGTTTGTCAAAGGAATGGCTGGCTTCAATGTACCGGACTGTGCCTGTGCGGCCGCGCAGCACCATGGAGTTGGTGTTGGCGCCATGGCCGGTAAACTTCACGCCCTTGAGGAACGTGCCGCCGGAGATGCCTGTCGCGGCAAAGAACACGTCGTCGCTGGTGCACATGTCCTCTGTGGTCATCACCCGCTCCAGGCTCAGGCCAGCGTCGAGCACGGCTTTTTTCTCTTTGTCCGATTGCGGGTCGTATATGCCCTGGATCTCGCCGCCCAGGATGCTCACAGCCACAGCTGAGAGGATTCCCTCAGGCGTGCCTCCTGTTCCCATCATGACATCGATTTCTGCGTCCGAGCTTACAGCCATAAGGGCCCCTGCCACGTCGCCGTCAGTATGCAGCTGGATGCGCGCCCCGGTCTCCCGAATTTCACGAATAAGCTCAGCGTGCCGCGGTTTGTCCAGCACAAAAACGACCAGGTCGTTCACGTCCTTGCCCAGAGCCCGGGCCACCAGTTTCAGGTTGTGGCTTACCGGCGCCTTGATGTCCACGCGGTACTTGGCCTGGGACGGCACAACGAGCTTTTTCATGTAGTACGCCGGGCCAGGGTTGGTCATGCAGCCGCGCGGCGTCATGGCCACCACGGATATGGCGTTGGGCCGGCCCAGGGCCAACAGGTTGGTGCCCTCCACCGGGTCCACGGCAACGTCCATGGCCGGCCCGGAACCAGACCCGAGGGCCTCGCCGTTAAACAGCATGGGCGCCTTATCCTTCTCGCCCTCGCCGATGACCACCACGCCGTCGATATCGATGGCGTTGAAGCTGACGCGCATGGCTTCCACTGCTGCTGCGTCGCCCTTTTTCTTTTCGCCGCGGCCCAGCCAGCGCGAAGAGGCCAGCGCCGCCGCTTCGGTGACTCGCACCAGATCAAGAGCCAGATTTTTTCCCGGCGCTTCCTGCGTCATATCTTCTCCCTCCATTCCCCCGCGTTTTCAGGGGCTGTTGCATTTTCTTTTCATGTTTCAAGAGCCATACCAATCCGCAGCAACACACACGAATAAAAATTATTAAATATAATTCAGAATATTACAACAAAGAAATATCCGTTACGCACGCCGGCGGTGCGCCACTACCGACACAACCTTACGCATCCTGGCCCTCCAGTTGAGCCGGTAGCGGCGCACCTATGGGCAGAGAACGGTGGGGCCTACAGCCTGTGCTTGCGCATTTTACGGTAAAACGTACGGCGGGGAATGCCAGAGAGACGGGACGCTTCACTGATGTTCCCATCGGCTTTGCGGATGTAATATTGCAATTCCTTGCGTTCAAAATTGGCTATGATCTTGTCGCGTTGCGAAGAAAAATCAGCGTCGCCGCCATTGGGCGCCTGGGCAAAGGTCTGCGGCTGAGTCTGGCTGTTGTCAGGCGGGGAACAAACCTCCACTTGATTGCGGATTTCATACGGCAGGTCCGTAGCGTCAATGGCGTTGCCGCAACACAGAATGACGGCCCGCTCCAAGACGTTTTCCAGCTCCCGCACGTTGCCGGGCCAAGCGTAGTTTTCCAGCAACTGCAAGGCGGCTGGAGTAATGGCCTCCACCTTGGTATTCAGCTTTTCCTCCGCCTTTGTGAGAAAATGGTAGGCCAGATAGGGAATGTCCATACGCCGGTCGCGCAGGGCGGGCAAATAAATCGTAAAGGTGTTAAAACGGTAGTAGAGATCAGTGCGGAAACTCCCATCCGCCACGGCTTTGGGCAAGTCTCTGTTGGTGGCGGCAATAACCCGGACGGTTACGTATCGGTTGCGCGTGGAGCCTACACGGCGAATTTCGCCAGTTTGCAGAAAGCGCAGCAGCTTTGCCTGCAATTCCAAGGGCATGTCGCCTATCTCGTCCAGAAACACCGTGCCCCCGTCAGCCTCCTCCAGAATGCCCATGCGGTCTGACTCAGCGCCGGTGAAAGCGCCCTTCTTGTAGCCGAACAGCTCGCTCTCCATGAGCGATGTGGAAAGGGCCGTGCAATTGATGGAAATGAAGGGCTTGTCTCGCAGACGGCTGGCCTGGTGCAGCGAACGCGCCGCCAGGTCCTTGCCTGTGCCGGTTTCGCCCAGAAGCAGCACGGTGGTGGGCGTGTCGGCCACTTTTGACACAAGGTCCTTGACTTCCAGCATAAGCGGGGATTTGCCGATGATGCGCTCATCCCGGTGGAGATACCTTTCGTATTCCTTTTTCAGGGACTGCAACCGACGGGCCTTGCCGCTCTGCGTCCGGTACCCCATAGCCAGAATGCGCACCAGCCGGGCGGCTTGTGAGTCCAAGACTCGGACATTTTCGCCAACGTTCTGGCGAATAAGATCGCTCACAGAGCTGTCGCCCGTGCAGTTGAGGGCCAACTGGAGTTCCGGTACAGACTGCAGTCCCAAAGGATCGCCAAAGAACTCTATGGACAGCTCCGCAGCCAGTTCCCGGCTTTCAGGCGCATCTGAAAAATCAAAGAACCCGAGCAGATTAACCCCTGGCAACTGCCGGAACGTTTCCAGCAGCCTGCCGCAACGCCGGGCTGTTCCCACGACCGCCAGATTGACCGTGCCCTTTCTCCACATGCCGATTTCGATATTGCAGCGCGCAGAAACCTGCTGCTCACGCCCCCTTGGCGGCGTTCATGAACTGCTGCAAGCGTTCGTCGTAAGGAGGGTGCTTGAAGAAGGCCGAGCCGGACACCAGGACGTCGACGCCGGCTTCCACCAGGGCGGCAGTGTTGTCCAGGGTCACGCCGCCGTCCACCTGGATAAGGGTCTGGGCGTTGCGCTTGTCGATGATTTCCCGCAGGTCGCGGACCTTGTCCAAGCAAAAGGGAATGAACATCTGCCCGCCAAAGCCTGGGTTCACGCTCATGATGAGCACCATGTACAGCTGCGGCAGCAGGTACTCTACTGCGCTAATTGGCGTATGCGGATTCAACGACACGGCCGGCTTGGCGCCCAGCCTGGCAATTTCGCTGACAGTCCGTTCCAGATGCGTTTCCGCCTCGGCGTGCACGCAGACCAAGTCGGACCCCGCGTCCACAAAGTCTTTGATGTACCGGCCCGGATTTTCAATCATCAAATGCACGTCAAAAAACATCTGCGTGTGCGGCCGGCAAGCAGCGATAACCGGCGGGCCAAAGGTGATGTTAGGCACAAACTGGCCGTCCATCACGTCCAGATGCGCCCACTCCACGCCAGCCTCTTCCAAAGCCTTCAGCTCGTCCTGCAAGCGGCTAAAGTCTGCGGAAAGCAGTGACGGCGACAAAATCATGTTGCGTTGTTCCTGGGCCATGAGTCCTCCCTTCCGGCACGGGGCCGGCCTGTTTGCGAAGGGCGCACTGTTCCGGCGCGCCGGCGTTGGCGCGCCGGAACAAGCTGTCAGTTAGTTGATTTTGGGCTCGTATTCGCCGCGCTCGTAGCGCTCGAACATTTCCTCCAGAGACACGGGCTTGATGGACGAAGCCTTGCCCGCGGCGCCAAAAGCTTCGTACCGCTCCACACAAATGGACTTCATGGCGTCTCTGGCCACGTTCAAGTACTTGCGGGGGTCGAAGTTCTTGGGGTTCTCAGCCAGATGCCGGCGGATGGCCCCGGTGGAGGCCAGACGCAGGTCGGTGTCAATGTTCACCTTGCGCACGCCGTGCTTGATGCCTTCCACCAGCTCAGGCACTGGCACGCCATAAGTCTCGCCCAGCTCGCCGCCGTATTCGTTGACGATCTTCAACCAGTCCTGGGGCACGGAGGAAGAACCGTGCATGACCAGATGAGTGCCAGGGATGCGGGCGTGGATTTCTTTGAGCCGGTCAATGGCCAGCACGTCGCCCGTAGGCGGTTTGGTGAACTTGTAGGCGCCGTGACTGGTGCCGATGGCGATGGCCAGGGCGTCCACCTTGGTCTTGGAGACAAAGTCGGCCGCCTGCTCCGGGTCGGTGAGCATCTGGTCGCGGGAAAGTTTGCCCTCGGCGCCCACGCCGTCTTCCTTGCCGGCAATTCCGGTTTCCAGAGAACCCAGCACGCCGAGCTCGCCTTCTACGGATACGCCGCAGGCGTGGGCCATTTCCGCCACCCTGGTGGTTACTTCCACGTTGTACTCGTACGTGGAGGGGGTCTTGCCGTCAGACATAAGCGAGCCGTCCATCATAACCGATGAAAAGCCGGACTGGATGGAACGGGCGCAGACTGAAGGCGAAGCGCCGTGGTCCTGGTGTACGCACAGGGGGATGTCCGGGTACTCGTCCATGGCCGCCTGCATGAGCTGGCGGATGAAAGCAGCGCCAGCGTATTTACGGGCGCCTGCGGAACCCTGCACGATGACCGGGCTGTCCGTCTCCCTGGCGGCCAGCATGATCGCCTGCAGTTGTTCCATATTGTTGACGTTGAAAGCGGGAATTCCGTAGCCGTGTTCTGCTGCGTGGTCCAACAGTTGACGCAATGAAATGAGCGCCATGGTTCTCCTCCTTCCTGGGCTGTCTGAAGTTTGCTCCCGCGTACAAACGGGAGGCTGTTTCCCTTCCCAATATCGCTTGCTGCACACAGTTGTGCAGGTTACGGCGTCGACGGCGGCTTCAGGTGGTCTATCACCTTGCGAAACGCCTTTTTGCTTTCCGGGGTCTGAACTTCACTCAGGCTCTCCCGGTCCACATAGCTGATGGCCTGGCACGGGCACATGACCACACACACCGGAGCCATGCCCTGCTTGCGCCGTTTAGCGCACATATCGCACTTAACGATTGGCTGGTCTGGTCCGGTAATGAACACAGCGCCAAACGGACAAGCCGTGACGCAGTCCCGGGTTCGGCAATACACGCACCGCAACGGGTTCAACCGTACCGCGCCGGAGTCGTCCTTGTACAGGGCATCGTTGGCGCAGGCTTTCACGCATTGCGGCGAGTCACAGTGCTGGCAATACAACGGCATCATCACGCCGTCCACTGTCCGGGTCATATGTATGCGGGCCTTTCCGTGCACAAAGGCGCAGACCTGCTCGCAGGTTTCGCAGCCTATGCATTTGGAATAGTCCATGTACAGCCGATATTGAGACATACGCTCCTCACACTCGCAAAGCGTCGCCGACCAGATCGCCGGCAAAGGAATATTCAGATTCGCGGCCCTGCTCCCTCAAGCTCAACCAGTGGGTGAGCGACCGCGCAGCGCGCAGCCCGGAGTAAATAGCCTTGCCTATCTTGGATGGCCCGGTCAATGCGTCGCCGGCTACAAACACCCCGTCCATGGAGGTCATTTGCAGCCAGTGCGCCTCGCCTCGGCGCAGGTTCTCCACGCCAAGCTGCCGGGCAAAGGGAATGGAGGGCCGGTCGCCAATGGCGGTGATGATCACGTCCACCGGCAAGATGCTTGGCGCACAAGCGTCCTTGGGCTGGGATTTTCCCCCGGGCGCCATCTCGCAGGCCACCAGCTCTAACCCTTCCACCTTGCCGTCGCCCACCACGCGCGTAGGGCTTTCCAGCTCTTTCCAGACAATGCCGTGGTCCACGCAGCAGTCAATCTCAAACTCGCCGCAGGGCGCATCGCGCCGGGTGCGCCGGTAACAGAGAAAAACCTCCTCAGCGCCCTGCGCCAGAGCTGACTCAGCTGCGTCAATGGCGCTGTGCCCTGCGCCCACCACGGCCACGCGCTTGCCTTGCACGTCCACTGGCGAAAGCTTGCTGCTGTCGTATTGCGCGGCCCGGATGGGAAAAAGAAACTCCAGACTGGTGTACACGCCAGGCAAATCCTCGCCCGGCACGCCCATGGCCCGCGAAGACCAGGTCCCGGTGCAGATGATGACAGCGTCGTGGTCTGCAGCCATATCGCTCAAGCTGTAGAGGTTATCGCTAAAATCATCGCCGGTCTCCTCGTGCAAGGCTTTGGAGCCGGTGATCTTGGTCTTCATGTGAAAGGCCACCCCCCGGCTTTCCATCAGCCGGGCGCCGGCTTCTATTCGTTCCGCCGGAATGCGGTGGCCGGGTATGCCGAAGACCATCAATCCCCCGGGCGTGGGCAGTTTATCATATACGTGGACCTCAAAGCCCTTGCAGGCCAGATACCCCGCCGCGGCCAGACCCGAGGGTCCGGCCCCGACAATGGCTGCTTTGCGCCCGTTGGGCTCCGGTCGCTCTTTGCACATAAAGGTAAAGTCTATGGCGTCTTGCATGCACATCGCCTCTTGCGTCTGTTATCCATTTTTCTGCAGCACCGACTCTGCAGCCTTTACCACGTTTTCCTTGGTAAAGCCAAAGAATTCGAAAAGCTCTTTGCCTGGGGCGGATTCGCCAAACCTGTCCATGCCTACCACTGCGCCGTCCAGGCCTACGTAAGCGCGCCAGAACGGGGAACAGCCTGCCTCCACAGCCACCCGCGCCCGCACCGCCGGCGGCAGCACCTGATCGCGGTAAGCCGCGTCCTGTCTGTCGAACCGCTCAGTACAGGGCATGGAGACAACGCGCACCTTCACGCCCTTGCCAGTCAAGGCGTCGGCTGCGTCCATACACAGGCCAAGCTCAGAGCCGGTTCCAAGTAGAATAACGTCGGTTTGGCCCTCGCAGTCCTTGAGCACGTAGCCGCCGCGTTCTATGGCTGCTATCTGCTCCGGTGTCCGGTCCATTTGCGGCAATCCCTGGCGCGACAGAATCAGCATCGAAGGTTTATCCTCGTTGGTCAGCGCGCATTTCCAGGCTACAGCGGTTTCGGTATTATCCGCGGGCCGCCAAGTTTCGCTGTTGGGAATGAGCCGCAACGAGGCCACGTGCTCCACAGGCTGGTGCGTGGGGCCGTCCTCGCCCACGCCGATGGAGTCGTGGGTAAGCACGTGGACCACCCGCAGGCGCATCATGCCCGCCAGCCGAATGGCGTTGCGCATGTAGTCTGAAAACACCAGAAACGTACCGGCGTAGGGTATGAAACCGCCGTGTAGGGCCATGCCGTTCATCATGGCGGCCATGGCGAACTCCCGGACGCCGTACTCCAGGTAGTTGCCGGCCATGTCGTCCTTGACGGCCAGTTTGGAAACCTGGGTTTTCGTGCCGTTGGAGCCAGACAGGTCCGCCGAGCCGCCAAAGAGCTCCGGCATGCGCTGCTTGAAGTCATAGAGGCTGGCCTGGGAAGCTTTGCGGGTGGCCAGGGAATCCTTGCGGTTTACAGCGTTTTGCACAGCCTCGCCGGCAACAGCGTCAAAACCGTCTGGCAACTGATGCGTCATGCGGCGCTGGAATTCCGCGGCTTCAGCGGGATATTCCTTGCGGTACGCGTCGAACAGCGCAGTCCATTCCGCCTGGCTTTTGGCGCCTCTTTTCTGGGCGTCCCAGCCCTGCCGCACAGCGTCAGGAACCATGAACGGCTCCTCGTCCCAGCACATGAATTCGCGGGCGTTGCAGCAGCCGTCTTCTCCCAAGGGCGAACCGTGGCACTTGGCGCTGCCAGCGTGGTCTGGCGAACCGAAGCCAATCTGAGTGCGGCAGCAGATGAGGCTGGGCCGGCGCTGCACGGCCCGGGCTTCCTCCAGGGCGGCGCGCACGTCGTCGCCATCGTGGCCGTCCACGTCCCGGACCACGTGCCAGCCATAGGCCTCGAAGCGGCGCGCGGTCTTGTCTGCAAACCAGGTTTCCACGTTGCCCTCAATGGAAATGCCGTTGTCGTCGTACAGGGCGATGAGCTTACCCAGGCCGTAAGAGCCGGCCAGGGAGCAAGCCTCGTGGGAAAGCCCCTCCATCATGCAGCCGTCGCCCATGAACGCATAGGTGTAGTGGTCCACAATGTCGTATCCAGGCCGGTTGAACTGGGCGGCCAGCACGCGCTCGGCCAGAGCCATGCCCACGGCTGTGGCTATTCCCTGGCCCAGGGGGCCGGTGGTGGTTTCCACTCCGGGAGTCATTCCGTATTCTGGATGCCCAGGGGTCTTAGAGTGCATCTGGCGGAAATTCTTGATGTCCTCGATGCTCACATCATACCCTGTAAGATGCAAAACCGCGTAGAGGAGCATGGAGGCGTGCCCGTTGGAAAGAACAAACCGGTCGCGGTTGTACCAGCTCGGGTCCTCCGGGTTGTGCCGGAAAAAGCCGTTGAAAAGGGCTTCGGCCATATCGGCCATGCCCAGCGGCGCGCCAGGATGACCGGAATTGGCCTTCTGAATGGCGTCCATGGAAAGAGCCCGAATAGCGTTGGCAAGCTGACGATGCGTGGTCATGTGAATCCCTCCTTGCGGCAAACGCCGCAGCTGGCCGTTTCCCTGTTACAGGACGGCGGAATGAATACGGCTGTAGATGCTGCACGCCTGCATGGCGCAAAACTGGCGCCCGCCCATATCGATAAAACGGCTCCATGCATGCAACCGATTGCAGTTATGACGCATATGATCAGTGGCGACGTTCAGCGTGTGCAAATCTTCTCCCTATTGGCTCAAACAGAAACAAGAATCGTACCACGACGCTGCTCACTCAAAATGTGTCATCATTCAAAACCAATACAGCACATGAGCGCGCCATACGCACTGTGCCGCCACTGGCTCAGGCCGGGCGCAGCCGCCATGTCCTGAGACAGGCGTGACACACCTTGAGCCAACTCCGACGCTCTATTTGGTAAAGAAATTGAGATAGCCGAGAAACTGCTCCAGCTCTTCGGACGGCAAGGCGGACCCCAGCAGAATGCCGGATATCCAGCCCGCGTTGTGCGGCCTTCGGCTGGCGCTGCGGACCAGGCTGTTGATGGCCTTGGGCGTGCGCAACTCCAGCAGATGCTCAGCCACCTTGAGGGCCGGCCCCAGCTGTTTCCACAGCCGATACGGATAGGCGGACAGGGACTTGTGACTGAAGTCTTCCCGCTCAAAGGCCTCGGCCAGCACCTCGGCCGCCAGCTTGCCAGATGACAAGGCCGTGGCCACGCCTTCGGAACTGCAAGGGTTCACCAGGCCGGCGGCGTCGCCAACCAGAATGAAATTGTCCCCGTGCACCGTGCGCCACGTACTGCCCACCGGCAACACGCGCACATTTACCGGCCCCATGCGCTCGGCAAACTCAAAGCGTTCGGCAATGCGTGTTTCACTGATGACATGCTGCAGAATGGCCCTGGGATTAATTCGCTTGCGTTTGAGCGCATACATGGGGATGGACAGCCCGACGTTGGTCAGTCCGCTTTCTGTGGGATATATCCACACATAGCCGGGCAGCAGATCCTCCAGAAAATGAACCTCCAGCCGGCCCGTAACACCTAAAACATAGCGGAAATAAGCCCTGGCCGCCAAAGCCCGGTACTCTGTATAGCGCGGGACGCCCAGCCGGCGCGACACTGCAGAAAAAACCCCGTCAGCGCCCACCACTGCCCGGCAGGTAAATTCGTGCATGCGGCCGCCGCCCAGCTCTGCCGTCACGCAGAGGCGGCCATCGTCCAGCCGCTCTACGTTCTGTACTGTGCACCAGTCCATGACCGTGGCTTCCTGTTGCACTGCGCGGGCCAACAGGTCGTCCAGAATGATGCGCCGGCAGATCATGCCAGTCACCGGTATGCCCGGCTCCACCTTGAGCAGCGGCACGGTGACAGACACGTCTCCAGGCGTGAAGTAGGAAATTTCGCTGACTGGGGTGTGAGGCTCGCGGGTCAGGTCCTGTAGCACCCCCAGCTCGTCCAGGCTGGCCAGACTGGTGGAAGAAAGGGCGTCGCCGCAGACCTTGTCGCGCGGAAATTTCTCCTTGTCCAGCACAAGCACGGAAAGTCCCTTGCGCGCTGCGTGCAGCGCTGCAGAGGAACCGGCCGGCCCCATCCCAGCGACGATAACGTCATATTCCCCGGCTAGTTCTGGCATGCTCGCCTTGTGGTTGCAGCCTTGGGTCTGCCTGGCGCATATCCATAACGCCATACGCGCTGTGAACGTCCGCCTTTGCCTTCAGACGCTTGTAAATTGTTTCCCTCATCCAGGCAAGGAAAAGCCGTCAATAGAGCAGACTGCGCAACACCTCCACGTCAACCACGCCGCTGCAGTTCATATCTGCCGGTCCAACAAGCAGGTCCGCGGGCGCGCCCGGCGCGCCCAGGTGTGAAAAAACTGCTGCCGCGCCAAAAAAATCTTCGTCCCGAGTATACATAGACGGAGTGACAACCGTAGTAATCCCTGCTGCCATGGCGGCCGCCAAACCGTTGTGCGAATCCTCCACCGCCACGCACTGCTGCGGCGAAGCGTCCAAGGCAGCTAGGACGTTTTCGTAAGCGTCCGGCGAGGGCTTTTTCTTTGCCACGTCTTCGCCGGCCACGATGGCCGCCCACCCCTGTTCACCGTGGTCGAAAACATGTTCCAGCAGGGCCGTTACGTTGGAGCGACTGGTGGTAGTGGCGATGGCGAGACGCACGCCTTCCCCCCTGGCCTGGGCAATGAGCCGGCGCACGCCGGGACGCAGCTCTACCTCGCTGGAGCGCAGCATGGCCTTGAACAACCCTGTTTTGTATTCGTGAAGCTCCCGCACCCAGGCCCATTCAGCCTCAGCGCTTGCAAACGCTGGAACTTGCGCCGTAACCTTCCCGCCATGTTCCTGCATATACTGAAGAATACGCTCCTTGCCTCCCGTGGTCTTGAGCAGTTCTGCATACATATCCCGGGACCAGCGCCAGTTCAACCCCTTAGCGGCAAAGGCTGCATTGAACGCCGCCCGGTGCAGTTCCTCGCTCTCCAGCAGCGTGCCGTCCACATCCCAGATAATGCAGTCCAGATTTGCCATAGCGCCTGAGTTTTCCTGACACGTTATACTTTTTATATTTTCCTGAAACACTTGTATATTGCTTCAGGAGCGGGCGTTGTCTCAACGCGAAAGTGCATTAAGGGAGCCGGGCAACCATTCTGGAGAACATGATTGCCCGGCTCCCCATGGGAAGGAGGAAACGATTGCGCCGACCGTGCGGCGCAGCCGCAACCAAGGGAGAAAACTCCGCCTATTTACACGCCTAACTGCTCCCGCCAACCTGGATACAAGGCGTCAGCGTCGTGGGAGAAGGACTCAAAAGCCCGGGCCAGTTCCCTGTGCTCCTTGGCGTATTCCACCAGATTCACGCCAGCCCGCCAGGCGTCGTGGGCTTGACGCAGAGAAACCGCGCCCGCAGTAGGACCGTCCAGGTGGCCAAAGGCCCCGCCGCCCGAGGTCTGGCAGAAGTTGGAGTGGCCCAGGTTGTCGAAAAAGCCAGGCAGCCGGAGGGCGTTCATGCCGCCGGAGATCATGGGCGTGGTCGCCTTCATGCCCCACCATTTCTGGTAGTAGTATGGCCCTTGCGCTTCGTCTCTCTCCAGGGTGTAGGCAAAGATGGTGTCCGTCTTCTCGCCCTCCATCTTGCCGTAGCCCATGGTGCCGGTGTGGATGCCGGATGCGCCTTGCAGCCGCGCCATTTTGCACAACACGTACGCGGTGTAGCCCCGCTTGGATTGCGGCGAGGTAATGGAGCCGTGGCCAGCCCGGTGGTAGTGCAGAAACTGGCTGGGAAAACGGCGGCGACAGGCAGTAATCGCCGCCGGCCCGCCCACGTAACCGTCAATGAGAAAAGCTACGTGGTTGGCGTTTTCGCCAAAGGTCTCCAGAATGTATTCACCGCGGGCGATAATCTCGAACGGATCGTCCGCGGTGATGTTGGCGGAGAAAATCTTGGCCTGGCCGGTTTCGTCCTGGGCCCTGCGCATTGCGTCGGCAACAACTTTGATGGTTTCCTTGAGCGGCGAGAACACTTGGTTGCCCTGAGGCTCGTCGTTTTTTACAAAATCCCCGCCCAGCCAAAACTGATAGCAGGCGTCGGCAAAAGGCTGGGGCCGCAAACCAAGTTTGGGTTTGATGATGGTGCCCACTATCATGCCGCCGTTTTCCAAGGGCCGGCCCATGATGCGCCAGAAGTCCTGGATGTTCACCGCCGGGCCGTCAAAAAGTTGCATGTAAGATCGGGGAACGTAAAAGTCGTACATCTTGGAATAGGCCACGTCGCTCATGCCCTGGTTGTTGCCTATGCACAGGGTGAGAAAGCTGACAATCATGGCCCGCCCGTCAGTAATATTGCGGTCGAACAGCTCCACCGGGTAGGCGATCTTCATCAGATAGTCGCCGTCGCTTTCCTGGGTAAATTCGTAGACCAGCGCGTCCACTCCCTTGGTAAAGTCATCTGTAGTGCACACTTCAACATTGGTGCCAGTGCTAGATTCAGCTGCGAAATGAGCCGCCACCGAGACCGGGTCAAAGCCGTCCTTGGGCTTGATTTTGTATGCACACAGCACGTGGCGGTCGCCAGCAATGAGCTCGTCTTCCTTAAGGTCAAAATTCACGTAGCGTTTGGTCTGATCCAACAAGGCCATGGTTTTCCTCCTTACCGTAATAGATTGGCCCTTTCAACTGAAGCGGCGAAGCGCCGCCTGAGAATATGCTGATTTCCAGTTATGGACACCATAGCCATGCTGTGCTAAAGAATCAAATCAATATATTTTTCATTCACCATAGAGAATAATTTATGGACATCGACACCAGCACTGAACATCTTATTCGGCATGTCACGTTACGGCAATTCCAGATATTTAAAGCTGTTGCGGACGCAAACAGCTTCTCAAAGGCTGCTGAGCAGCTGTTTCTTACGCAGCCCACAGTATCCATGCAGGTAAAAAAACTGGCTGAAACTGTTGGGTCGCCCCTCTTCGAGCAGGTGGGGAAAAGGCTCTACCTTACAGCTGCTGGCGAGCGCGTGCTGGCCTGCGGCGAAGCCATGTTCGACGCCTTGGAGGGAATGCGCATGTCTTTGGCGGATATGGTCGGGCTCAAGCGCGGCCGGCTGCGGCTGAGCGTTGTGACCACAGCTGAATATTTTGCTCCCCGCGTGCTCGGTGCCTTTTGCGAGAAATATCCGCATATAGAGATAGAGCTGCGGGTGGTGAACCGGCGGCAGCTGCTCTCCCGCATAGCAGCCAACGCCGACGACATGTACATTCTGGGCCAGCCGCCTGAAAAATTGCATTTGGTGAATACCCCGTTTATGCAAAACCCGCAGGTGGCTTTGGCTTCATACTCGCATCCGCTGGTTGGGAGCAAAAGCGTTTCCCTGGAGCGTTTTGCCCAGGAGCCCATGATCATGCGCGAAGCTGGCTCCGGAACGCGAAAAGCCGTGGAGAAACTTTTTCGGGACAATGGGCTGCAACTGCGTATTCGCATGGAGCTGGGCAGTAACGAAGCCATCAAACAAGCTGTGGCCGGTGGTTTGGGGGTGTCGATACTTTCCAGCAATACGCTGGTGGGACTGGGCCGCACGCAGCGGCTGGCAATTCTTGACGTGCAGGGATTCCCTCTGTCCCGGCAGTGGCGGCTGGTCTACCCCCAGGGCAAGGAGCTGACGCCCGTGGCGCAAGCGTTTTACGACTTTGTGCTACAAGAAAGCGAGCACATTATGGACAGCGTCTGAAGACGCACCCCTGCGGCTGCCGCCGGCGCATTGCGCCGCTCCCTGAACGGCCTGGCGGCGGACCGGGTTCGCGCTGCCGGTCCGCCAATGGCCGTGGGGAGGAGGAGAGCCGTCCATCCGCTCCAACGCAGACGCCAGGTTCGGGGGCTAGTCAGCCTGCTTGCGGATGAAGGACGGGATCTCGAATTCGTCTTCGTCAAATATGAAATCTTCTTCGCCAGGGGCGTGACCATTGCCGTTGCTGTTGGACGCCTTGGGCTTAACCGGAGCGGCCTTGCGGGAGCCAGAGCCGGTGTCTTCCTCCATTGTTTTCTTGTAGCGCAAATACGCCGGTATGGACCATTCCTCTTCTGATGCAGGGGGGTTCTGGCTTACATTGCGCGGCGTTGCTGCCCGTTCCTGTTGCTGGCTGCTGGCCTGCGGCGCCTGGGCCTGGGCTGCGCCGGCGCGTTGCGACCGGCGCTGCGGCCGGTTGTTGATGGCGCTTATTTTACCGTCAGTAGTGGTGACGGCTGAATCCGGGCATTCAATGCCGGTGGCGATGACCGTAATGCGCATTTCGTCTTGCACCTCGGGGTCAAAGACCGTGCCGAAGTAGATTTTCGCGTTGTCATTTGCCGCCTCGGTGATGTAGCTGGCGGCTTCGCTCACTTCGTCAATGGTCAAGTCTGGCCCGCAGGTTATGTTCATGAGCACGCCCTGGGCGCCGTCAATGGAGACGTCTTCCAGCAACGGGCTGGTGATGGCCTTGGTGGCGGCTTCCCGGGCCCGGGATTCGCCCCGGGCAATGCCAGTGCCCATCATGGCCAGGCCCATCTCGCTCATCACAGCCTTGACGTCGGCAAAGTCCAGGTTGATGAGGCCAGGCACCATGATCAGGTCGGAAATGCCCTTGACCGCATAGTAGAGCACTTCGTCGGCCTTTTTGAGCATATCGATAAAGGTGGCTTTTTTGGAGGCCAGCTGCAGCAACCGATCGTTGGGGATGGTGATCAGGGAGTCTACATACTTGCGGAACTCCTCAATGCCCCTGTCCGCCTGTTCGCGACGCTTGTTGCCTTCAAAGTAGAAGGGCTTGGTGACGACCCCCACGGTAAGGGCGTCTATTTCCTTGGCCGCCTGTGCAATGACCGGCGCGGCTCCGGTGCCTGTGCCGCCGCCCATGCCGGCGGTCACAAAGACCATGTCGCAGTCGCCGATGACTTTTTTGATAGTGTCCATGGACTCCATGGCGGCTTCCTTGCCCTTGCTCGGGTCCGCCCCAGCGCCCAGCCCTTTGGTCAGCTTTTCGCCCAGTTGCAGCTTGAACTCGGCTTTGGACCGGTTCAAGGCCTGCACGTCTGTGTTAGCCGTAATGAACGTTACGCCCTTGAGCGCAGAACTGATCATGTTGTTGACCGCGTTCCCGCCGCCTCCGCCAACGCCTATGACTTTGATTTTTGCAGCGTTGTCGCCTTCAATTTCCATGTACTCCATGACTCTTCTCCTTATGTCCCCAAAGTGTTCTTACTCTCCTGACAGAGCCCCCGCGGTCGTCAGGATATGTCCGAAAACCACTTGCGCATTCTGGAAAGAATACGGTTGAAAACGTTCCCGTCCCGGATGCGAAATTTGTGCTCCACGCCTTCTTTTTCAGCGCCGTACATGAGCAGGCCCACAGCAGTGGCAAATTTGGGACTGTTCACCACGTCTTTGAGCCCGCCCACATTGCGCGGATAGCCTATGCGCGTGGGCAAGTTGAAAATCTGCTCTCCAAGTTCTTGCAACCCCTCAATTTTTGCTGTGCCGCCAGTAAGCACCACGCCTGCGGCTATCATGTTCTTGCAACCGGACCGCACCAGCTCCTGGTCCACCAGGGCCAGCACCTCCTCCATGCGCGGCTCGCATATTTCCGCCAGGGTCTGACGCTTCAACCGCCGGGCTTCCCGGCCGCCCACAGAGGGCACCTCAATTTCCTCGTCGTTGCGCACCATGTCCGCCAGGGCGCAGCCGTACTTCACTTTGATTTTCTCTGCCGAGACCATGGGCGTGCGCAGGCCAAAGGCGATGTCGTTGGTCAGATTGGAACCGCCCAGGGCCAGTACGCCAGTGTGCTTGATGGAGTCGTTGGAGAACACAGCGATGTCTGTGGTGCCGCCGCCCAGGTCCACAAGAGCCACGCCTATCTCCCGCTCTTCCTCGGTGAGTACGGCCTTGGCTGAGGCCAGGGCCTCCAGCACGATGTCCGCCACGTCCAAGCCAGAACGGTGGCAGGACCGGACGATATTTTGTGCAGACGTCACCGCGCCGGTAACGATGTGCACCTTTACCTCCAGCCGGACCCCAGCCATGCCCAAAGGATCGGCTATGCCCCGCTGGTCGTCCACGATGAATTCCTGCGGCAGAATATGGATGACCTCCCGGTCCAGCGGAATGGCCACTGCCTTGGCCGCGTCCAGCACGCGCTCCACGTCTTTGGCCGCCACTTCGCCGCCCTTGACGGCGATGACCCCGTGGCTGTTGAAGCCCTTTATGTGGCTGCCGGCAATACCAGCGTAGACAGACCGGATTTCGCAACCAGCCATGAGCTCCGCCTCTTCCAAAGCCTTTTTGATGGACTGGACCGTTTGCTCGATGTTCACCACCACGCCTTTGCGCAAGCCTGTGGACGGGCTGTTGCCTATGCCGACAATGTCCACTCCTTCAGACGTGGCTTCTCCCACCACAGCGCAGATTTTGGTAGTGCCGATGTCCAGCCCTACAATGAGATCGGACTTGGCCATTACGCATCTCCTCCTTTTGCGGCGTATAGACGCCTGGCGTCTGTGTGCAGGCGTTTCCCCTTCACCACCCACACACTGGGCCCGTGAGCACGCACAGTGCGCACTTGTTCCAGCTCCCCGCGGCCAGACAAGTCGCGCCATACGGCTTGCAGCCGGCGCACATTTGCCTCCCAGCGCTCGGCTCCTATGCGCACCAGGCGCTCTTCTTCCTCAAAAAACAACTCCACCCCGTCCCCGGCGGACAACCGCACCCAGGCGGCGTCATGCACGGCAAAGGGGGCATCCGCATTTCGCAACGTCGCCATGTAGTGCGGCAAATAATCCATTAACGCTTCCGAGCCCGGGTCCAGCCGCAACACAGGCAGAGAGACAAAGTGTTCGTCCACCATGCGGTCTTCTTCGGCTACCGGGGCGATAATGCGCCCCCAGGCGTCGGCGTAGTGCAGGGTCTCCTCATGCACCACCCAGAAGGCCGGCTCCCTTTCCGTGACGGCTATGCCCACTCCGCCGGGCAGCATACGCTTGACGCTGGCCTCAGCCACCCAAGGGTTGTGCATGACGTCGGCTTTTATCTTTTCCATGTTCAGGGCCAGGCTGTTCATGCCCCGCTTCAGCTTGGAAGCAGCCAGCACTGTGTCGTAGTCGAGCCTCTGAGCGCCGGTTATCTCGACATGCGTCAGGGTAAAATACTGGTTGTTGGTCATCCAGCGGTAGCCGGTCAGCAGGCCTACGCTCAGGCCGATGAATAACGCCGCCGCCAGACACGCGCCGCATGCAGCGGTAAACACGCGCAGAACCGCCTTTCCTCTTTCCTTCCACAAACCGGGCTGGCGATAGTTGTTGCCCGAGGTTTTGCGGCGTTTGGGCGGCGGATTGCGCCGCGCAGTATGGCTGCTGCGCCGGACGCCAAAGCCGGACTGGCGCGGCGCGGCTAGTTGCAAGGCCACAGCTTCACCTCCAGCTCCAGTTCATATCCGCTGTTGTTGCGCACTTTTTCCTTTGCCATTGCTATAAGTTCTAAAGCCTGACTGGCTGTTCCTTGGCCGTGGTTTTCCAAAAAATTGGCGTGGACGGAGGAAAAGCCAACCCCGCCCAGGGTGAACCCCCGCAACCCGGCCTCGTCCAAAAGCTTGCCGGCCGGCGCGTCCGGGGCCGGGTTTTTGAACACGCATCCGGCTGTCCAGGCGTCTACAGGCTGGGCTGCCCGCTTTTTACTCAATGTCTCGCGCATGCTAACGGACAGTTTTTCAGGATCAGCCATGCTCATCTGAAATTCTGCCGCCAGCACCAGGAAAAACCCGGCATGACCTTTTACGGAAAAGTGGCGGTAGCCCATTTCCAGTTGTTCTCTTTCCAGCCATTGCGGCTCCCCGCCTTGCGTATAGAGCCGAACCCGGTACAGCGTATCTCCTGCCTGCTGCCCGAAGGAGCCGGCGTTCATGGCCACTGCGCCGCCCACTTTGCCAGGCACGCCAGCCAGGTTTTCCAGCCCGGCCAGTCCGTTTTTAGCCGCCCAGGCCAGCAGCCTGGGCAAAGATACCCCAGCGCCGCAGCGGACCACGGCCATATGCTCGTCCTGGGCTATGCGCGCCGGCGCGTCTGTTCCCGCGCCTGCAGCCACTGTCACCAGCGCCATGTCAAGTTCCCCGTCCTGAGCCAGCACATTGCTGCCGCGGCCAAAAGCAGCCGGCGCGCAGCCCAGCGAAGCCAAAACAGCATCCAGCCGTTCCAAGCCTTCTTCGCCCTGCACGCGCACTTCAGCCGCGGCCCGGCCGCCCAGCCGCAACGTGGTGCGCTCGCTCATGCGCGGTCCTGGCAACACGGCTATACTCATGCGCTCTCCAAAAACTGCTGGCCAATCTGCCACACGTTGCCAGCTCCCAGGGTCAACAGTACGTCGCCAGGCTGCACCATGTGCTGTAGAGCCTCGTTCACCGCATTGAAATTCGGAAAAAACTCAACAGATGTATCGGTCACCTGAGTCACGCCCTGCGCCAAATTCATGCCGCTTATGCCCGGTATGGGCGCTTCCGACGCCGGATAAATCTCCAGCAGCAACAGCTTATCCACATTGCTGAACACTTTGCAGAAGTCGCCAAACAAGGCCTGTGTGCGCGTGAAGCGGTGCGGTTGGAACACCACCAGCAGCCGCCGGTCTGGAAAACACTCCCGGGCAGTTTCCAACGTGGCCTTAATCTCAGCCGGGTGGTGCCCGTAATCGTCCACCACCAGGACGCCGTCCTTTTCGCCTTTGCGTTCAAAGCGCCGGCCCACGCCGTTGAACTTGGAAAGCCCCTCCATGGCCACAACCGGGTCCACGCCGGCTTCCATGGCCACGCCCAAAGCGCCCAGCCCATTGAGCACGTTATGCCGGCCCGGCTGCGAAAGGGTCACTTCTCCGAGCTTTTTGTCTTCCCAGAAAACCTTGAACCGGGAGACAGCGCCTAACTCAAGAATCTCCCCGCGCAAGGTATTGTGCTTGCCCAGGCCGTAGGTCGTCGCCGGCCGCTTGATCTGATGCGCCAGTTGCACCAGCTTCGCGTCGTCTCCGCAGATGATGTTGCAGCCGTAGAACGGAATCTTGTTCATGAATTCCACAAAGGCCTTTTCGATAGCCTTCATGTCCGGGTAAAAATCCAGATGGTCTGCGTCCACATTGGTGATGACAGAGATGATGGGGAACAAACAGAGAAACGAACCGTCAGATTCATCGGCTTCAGCAATGAGAAACTCGCCCTCGCCAAGGCGGGCGTTGGCGCCGTAAGCGTTCAGCCGGCCGCCAATAATGACCGTCGGGTCCAGCTCTGCATGGTCAAAAATGGCCGCCAGCAATGATGTCGTCGTTGTTTTTCCGTGCGTGCCCGCCACGGCAATGCCTGTGCGCAAACGCATCAGCTCGGCCAGCATCTCCGCCCGGGGAATGATGGGGATGTTACGCTCCACAGCAGCCTGGACCTCTGGATTGTCAGCGCCTATGGCCGTCGACTTGACCAGCACCTGGGCCTCGCCCAGGTTCTCCGCGGCATGGCCTATATGCACCTCGGCCCCCAAGGAGCGAAGCCGCGTCACCGTGGCCGATTCGGCCATGTCAGAGCCGGACACTGCGTACCCAAGATTCAGCAACACTTCAGCAATGCCGGACATGCCAGAGCCGCCAATGCCCACCATGTATATTTTTTGAAAACGTCTGTTCATGGGAGTCATAACGCCGCCTGTAATGCAGCCCGCACGCCGCCGTGCGATTTGCGGGCCACGGTTTCAATGACGTCCGCTACTGCAGCGGCGGCTTGGGGCTTGCCGAGTTGCGCAGACGCAGACGCCATGGATTGCAATTTTTCAGAATCAGACAATACGCCGAGCAGCAAGCCGCCCACGTTCACTCTGCCCAGGTCCGGCTCTGGAACCAGGATAGCAGCGCCTGTTTGCCCCAGCCGTTTAGCGTTGGCGGTCTGATGATCGTGCGTGGCGTAGGGAAACGGGGTGAAGACCGCCGGCCGGCCGCAAGCAGCCAGTTCGGCCACCGTGGTGGCGCCGGCCCGGCAGTAGACCAGGTCGGCCCAGGCGTACGCCTCGGCCATGTCGTCAATAAATGCGGTTACCTGGCTTGGGTCCACGCCTTGTGCGCTATACATTTCCCGTGTTTCCTGCAGCAGAGTTTTCCCGGCCTGATGGCGGATATTAACGCCATTGTCCGTGAGAAACCGCGCCGCGCCCGCCACCGCTCTATTCAGCGCCCGGGCGCCCTGGCTGCCGCCGAGCACCAGCAGATTTTTAGCCTGGGGCAAAGGCCGGCCGGCCACAGCCGCTATCTCTTTGCGCACTGGGTTGCCTGTAACAATGCATTTTCCAGCCGGGAAAAAGCCTTGCACGTCTTCAAAGGCCAGGCACACTTTTTTCACGCATTTCCCCAAAATCCTGTTCGCCGCGCCTGGCACGCTGTTTTGCTCCTGCAGCGCCGTAGGCCGGCCCCACAACCAGGCCGCCGCCACCGGCGCAAAGCCTGCGTAACCGCCAAAACCTACAACAACATCTGGTTTGAAGCGGCCGACAAGCAGCAGGGACCGAGTGACCGCCAGCGATAATTGGGCCGCTCCCAGCACTCCTTTTACGCCCCGGCCCAGCACCCCGGCGACTGGAAGCGCTGCAAACTCCAACCCAGCCTGCAAGGCCAGCCGTTCTTCCGGCCCCCGCCGGCCGCCCACGAACAACAACCGAATGTTTGGAAAACGAGCCCGAAGCTCCTGGGCCACGGCCAGGGCCGGAAAAATATGGCCGCCTGTGCCGCCCGTAGTGAGTATGACCCTTTGCATCATGCAGCTCCCGGCTTTGGCGGTCTCGACAGGTTCAACAGCAATCCTACGCAGATGCAGGAGGCCATGAGATTGCTTCCTCCGTAGCTAAGAAACGGCATGGGCACGCCCTTGGGCGGCGCGGCGCCCAGCACAACAGCCATGTTCAGCACAGCGCCCAGAGCCAGCACCAGCGTCAAACCGTACGCCAAGTAGCGGTCTTGCAGCTCCCTTTGCTCCATGGCCACTGTAAACGCCCTCCAGAGCAGCATTCCCAACAGCACGAACACCAGCGAGACGCCGAGAAAGCCAAGCTCCTCGCCGATGACCGCCACGATAAAGTCGTTATGCGCTTCCGGCAGGAAAAACAGTTTTTGCTTGCCTGCGCCCAGGCCTGCGCCCCACAGGCCGCCGGCGCCCAAGGCGTACAGCGACTGCACCAGCTGATAGCCCGAGTCCAGCGCATCCTTGAAGGGATCGAGAAAGGCCAGCAGCCGCCGCGACCGGTAGCTGGACTGCACGATGAGCAACCAGCCGGCTCCCAGACCGCACAACAAGGTGGCCGCCAGATAGACAAAACGGATGCCCCCGGCCAAACTCATTAAAAATAGCAGCAGCGCCAACTCTGCTGCGCCGCCGAAATCCGGCTGCAGAATAATGAGCAGGCCCAAGACGCCGGTCACGGCAAAAGGCGGTATGACCCCCACGCTGAAGGACTTCACCATTTCCTTCTTGGTCCCGAAAAACCAAGCCAGATAGACGACCAGCGCCAACTTGGCGAATTCCATTGGCTGCAGCGACACAGGACCGAGCCGCAGCCAACGGCGGGCGCCGTTAATCTCCACCCCTAGAGGAGACGCCAGCGTAAGCGCCAGCAACAACGCCACTGCAACGAGCGCAACATATCGGCAGCTGTACAGCCAAGGCCGGGGCGCTATAGCACATATGGCCATGACACAGCCGCCCAGCAGAGCAAAAATACTCTGGCGGCGAAAAAAGTAATAGGCGTCGCTATAGAACCGTTCCGCCATGACCCCGCTGGCTGAGAGCACCATGACCAGGCCCAGGCCAATGAGCAGCATGGTTGAGACAAGCAGCAAATAATCCATCCGCACTGCAGCGTGGTGGTTTATGGATGATCCTGCGCTCACGCCAAAGCCTCCACCAGCCGCCGGAAATGCTCCCCGCGGGCTACATAGTTGATGTACTGGTCAAAACTGGATGTCGCTGGCGAAAGCAGGACCACGTCGCCTTGCTCAGCTTTTTGCAGCAGCGTAGCCAAGGCCTTGTCCAGGCTTTCTGCGAAGTGCACTGGAACATTCTGGCCGTGCCACGCCTCACGAAAAATCGATTCGCTTTGCCCGAACAGACAGATTTCCTTTACTTTCTCTTGTATAAGCGGCCGCAGCAATTTCAGGTCTCCGCCCTTGAACACGCCGCCAGCCAGCAACAGTATGGGCCGGTCAAAGCATTCCAGCGCCGCCCGCAATGAATCCACGGTGGTGGCCTTGGAGTCGTTCACAAAGAGCACGCCGTTCTTTTCCGCCACAGGCTCCAGACGGTGAGGCAAGGGTTTGAACGTCTCTATGGCGTACTGAGCCTGCTCCCTGTTGACGCCCATGTGCGCGGCGACCTGCCAGGCGGCTTGCATGTTTGCCCTGTTGTGACAGCCGAGAAGACGGCCTGGGCTGAAATCCTGCGTTGGTTCGAAAAACGTCGTTTTGCCGAGGCCCGGCTTTTGTTTGGCCTCTTCCTGCATGCTCTTGGGAAACAGGGCGATGTCTTCCACCTGCTGGTTGGCGAAGAGCTGCAGCTTGGCCTCCAGATATTCTTCCAGGGATGCATGGTAGTCCAGATGGTTGGGCGAAAAGTTGAGCAACACGCCTATGTGCGGTCGAAAAGTGCGGCACGTTTGCAATTGGAAACTGGAGACTTCCAACACCAGAACGTCTGCTTTCTTGTCTTGCAACACGTAGGACGACAAAGGCGTACCGATGTTGCCGCCCAGGAAGACGTTTTTGCCGGCTTGCTCCAGCATGTGCGCCATCAGCGTCACAGTCGTTGTTTTGCCGTTGGAGCCGGTCAAGGCAATGATTGGTTCATGCACGAAACGGCTTGCCAGCTCCATCTCCGACCACACCGGCAGATTTTCTTCCCAACCTTGTGGCAGGTGAGGCGCAATAACCGCCAATGGCGCTCCCGGACTCATGACCACCATGTCCACGCCCTGGAATTGTTCCGGACAGTGTTCGCTCGCCAGTATTTCATCAGCCAGATTGCGCAGCTCCATGTCCGCGCTGGCTGTTGGATTGCGGTCCACTATGCGTACATAGGCTCCCTGCTTGCGCAACAACTGTGCCGCCGCCCGGCCAGAACGGCCGGCGCCGACCACGGCGACTCTTTTGGATTGCAGTTTGAGCGCCTCAGAATTGTTCACAGCAGTCTTCATAGCCTTTGCACCTTTTCCCCAGCCCGGCCTTACCGCAACTTCAGGGTGGATAGCGCCGCCAGCGCCAGCAATATGGACAGAATCCAAAACCGAATAATTATTTTGGATTCAGGTATCCCTTTGAGTTCAAAATGATGGTGCAGCGGCGCCATGCGAAACATCCTTTTACCGCCGCTGAACTTGAAATAGCCCACCTGTAATATGACCGAGAGCGTTTCCACCACGAACAGGCCGCCGACAATAACCAAAACCAGCTCCTGCTTGGCCAGCACAGCTACAAATCCGAGCGCCCCGCCCAGGCTGAGTGAGCCTACGTCGCCCATGAACACTTGGGCCGGGTAGGCGTTGAACCACAAGAACCCCAACCCGGCCCCGGTCAACGCCCCGCAAAACACCGCCACTTCGCCTACTCCCGGCACATAAGGCACCTGCAGATACTCGGCAAAGCGCACGTTCCCAGCCACATACACAAAAACCGCGAAACAACCGCTGGCAACAATAGTCGGGCCAATGGCTAACCCGTCCAGACCGTCGGTAAGATTGACGCCATTGGACGACCCCGCCATGACCAGCACGGCGAAAAGAATGTAAAACCATCCCAGATCGGGCCGAATGAATTTTACAAAGGGAAAGGACAATGTGGTGGAGTACGCTGGCTCCCAATAGAGCACCAACATGGCGCCCAGGGCTACGCCTATCTGCGCCAGCAATTTACCTTTTGCCGTAAAACCCTGGTTTTTCTTTTTGCGCAGCTTGGCGTAATCGTCAAAAAATCCGATGACCCCAAATCCCAGAAACACGGCCAGTGTGAGCCACACGTAATGGTTCGTCAGGTCCGCCCAGAGAAACACGCTGAAGACAACCGCAGTAATGATGAGTAAGCCGCCCATGGTGGGCGTGCCCGCTTTCTTGAAGTGCCCGGCCACGCCGTCTTCCTGAATGTACTGGCCCCATTTGAGACGTTTGAGGAACCGGATGAACATTGGGCCGATGACAATGGTCAGCAACAAGGCGGTAAGAAGCGCCCATACAGAACGAAACGTAATGTAGCGAAATACATTCAGAAAACCTATTTCCGTGCTCAGCGGGGCCAGGATGTTATACAGCATCAGTCATCGCCCTCCTGCACTGCCTGGACGTAGGTTTCCAGTTTGTTCCCGCGTGATCCTTTAAATAATATGGCTCCTTCTTCCAATCGAAGCGCATCCAGGGAACGCAGCAAATCGACTTCGTTCTCCAGCTCCTTCCAGACTCCGGTCCAGCGGCTGCCAACGAGCCCTTGGCGCACGCTGCTTCCATACCCTCCAACCCAAAACACTGCGGTTGCTCCGGTTTGAGCCGCCCGCTCGCCCAGCTCTGCGTGTTCCAGCGCAGCGGTTTCACCCAGCTCTCGCATCTCCCCAAGCACCAGCACCAAAGGTTTGCCGCCAGCCAGGTCTGGCGCAGCTTCAAGCGCCCGAGACATGGACATGGGGTTGGCGTTATACGAGTCATCTATGATCAGCCATTTGCCTGTCTGGCTTTGCTGCAGCCTGCCTTTTGCCCCCCGGGCTTTTTCCAGGCCGTCGCGCACGTGCTGTGGCTCCAGCCCCAGCACCACCGCGGCCGTGGCTGCTGCTATGCAGTTTTCAGCAAGCAGCGCTCCCCGAAACGGCAGCGTCAGCTCCAGCTCTTTGGAGCCAAGCTTCAGGTAGTATTTGCCTCCTAGGCCGTCTTCCTGCGGTCCCAGGTATGCGCCAAAAAAATGGGCGGTATGATCTTGAGTGGAGAACACGGCCAGACGTTCTGTCAATTCAGCCGCCTCCCTCAATAATTCCGGGTAGTCCCCCCCTATGACGCCTATGCCGGCCGGGCGCAGATGCGCCAGCAGGCGAGCCTTGGCCTTGGCCACGCCTTCCACGGTTCCGAGCCCTTCCAGATGAGCGGCTCCCACATTCAAAACTACCGCCAGGTCTGGCTCCAGTATTTCGCCCAGTTCGTCCATGTCGCAGGGCTTGTTTATGCCGGCTTCCAGCACCCAGAAGTCTTCCTGTCCGGTCATGTTCATCATGGACATAGCCATGCCAATCTGTGTGTTCAGGTTCCCAGGGTTGCACGCAGCATCTCCCGCCTGGGAAAGGATTGACGCAATCATCTCCTTGACCGTGGTTTTGCCGGCTGTGCCAGTGACGCCTATGATCATGGCCCGGCTCAGGTTGCGGCAGCGGTTGGCCAACCGGCCCATGGCTTCCACAACGTTCTCCACCTGCAGCAAGGCGCAATGGCTCTGCACAGGCCACTCAGGCGGGTCTTTCTGCGCCACTACGGCCACAGCGCCCGCCTCCACAGCCTGGGCGGCGTACAAATGCCCGTCTGTGCGCTCGCCCTCGATGCAGAAGAACACGTCGTTCTCCCCCACCTGGCGGCTGTCGGTGCGCGCATAGGCAGGCACAGCCCCGGCCAGATGGCCAAGCTGTCCCCGCGCGAGCATCACGCTACGCATGTCAGACAGGTTTACGAACATCCAAGAATCTCCCTGATGACCGCCTGGTCGCTGAAGGGTTTCTTCTCATCGCCAATCTGCTGATAATCTTCATGCCCCTTGCCGGCCACGAGCAGCACGTCGCCTTCCTTCATCGCGGCCAGAGCCGTGGCAATGGCCTGCTTGCGGTCTGGCGTGGACTGCACGTTTGGGCGCCCCTGCATGCCGGGAAGCACTTCCTGGATAATGGCCTCTGGATTTTCGTGCCGCGGATTGTCCGATGTGAGGACCACGACGTCGCTATGCTCGCAGGCGGCTTTGCCCATGAGCGGGCGCTTGGCCCTGTCCCGGTCGCCGCCGCATCCAAAAACCGTGATCAACCGCCCCAGCTTCAGTTCTTTCAAGGCGCGCAAGACGTTTTCAAGTGCGTCCGGCGTATGCGCGTAATCCACAAAAATATTTCGCCCCGCCACGCGCTCCAGGCGTCCCGGCACGCCGGTGAAGGTTGCCAGCGCCTGCATCGCGTGCGGCTCAAGCCCCATGGCCAGGCCTGCAGCCTGGGCCGCCAGCAAGTTCGACGCGTTGTAACGACCCACCAGCGGAGAGCGCAGCTCCCAGCGCCAGCCTTCGAAGTCCATGCGCAGATGCAAACCTTGAACGCTTGACTCCAGAATTTCTCCGCGCAAACCGGGCACAGTGACGCCCAGCCAGTCCGGCGCCGGGTTCAAGCCATAGCCCAAAGCCGGGCGATGCTGCTCCAGCAACACCCGGCCGTAGGGGTCGTCCCAGTTCAGCACGCCGGCCTTGTCATGGGCTGGCTGGTCTCGAAAAAGCTTGGACTTGGCGGCAAAATAGTCAGCCATGTCCTTGTGGTAGTCCAGATGGTCCTGGGTCAGGTTGGTAAACACGGCCAGGTCAAAGACCAGACCAGCCGTTCTGTTTTGCTGCAGCGCGTGAGAAGACACTTCCATCACGCACGCCTGCACCCGGGCCTGGGCCATGTTGGCCATAAACTGATGCAGTTCCAGACAATCCGGCGTGGTCATATTCGCCGTCAGGCTGAACCCAGGCCAGCGGTGCGCCACCGTACCCAGCAGCCCGGCGCGGCGTTTGTTCGCGGCAAAGAGGTGCTCTATCAAAAACGCCACTGTTGTCTTGCCGTTGGTGCCGGTGACGCCGATAAGGGCAAAAGGCAGAGCGTCCGTGCCATATCTGGCGGCGGCCAGGTCGCCCAGAGCCTGGCGCGGGTCGTCGCAGACAACAAATCTGGCCCGGCTGTCCCCTGCATCCTGGAACTTTCGCAACGCCTCTTCTGTGCCGGCCACCCAAGCCGCGCCGCGGTCCAGAGCGTCCTCAATGTAGGAAGCTCCATCCACCCGGGTCCCGGGAAGCGCCACAAAGGCGTCGCCAGGCTGCACCTTGCCAGAATGGGACCGCAGTTCCGTCCTCTGGCTCACGGCGTCTATGAGCGCGGTAAAATCTTCAGAGCACTTCACGTCACGACTCCCTTGGGCCGAGCCACAAAACCAACCGCTCCGCGGCCTGTTGCTGGGTATCCGGCCAAGCCTCGCCAGGCGCAGGGCTCTGCCGGACCACGCAGGGCCCTGCGCCCTCCAGCCGAGGCGAAGCGCCGCTTTGCGCAAACAACTCCACAGCTTTGCGTAAGGAAAGACCAACCACGTTCGGGGTTTTGCCGGAGACAATTGCCGGCGCAGCAGGGGAGCGGCGTTCCTGTTGTGCGTTGTTGGAAACGTGTTCAGATTCCGCGACATGCGTCCTCTCCTTTCCCCCCCCGTCACTATGCCGGGCCGAGTTGCCCGCTGCGCCGGCGTGTGCAGCACTGGCAAGCGCCGGGGCATCCGGCAACTGGCCCATATACGCCAAGGTCTTTACCGCGGCCTCTTTGAAAGCCGGAGCCGCTACTGTCCCGCCGTAGTGCTCCGGCGCCGGCTCGTCTACGACCACGGCAATAAGATATTCCGGCGCCTCTGCTGGGAAAAAGCCTATAAATGAAGCTACGTAGTCGTCGCCATACCCGCCAGAGGGGCCGGCTTTTTGGGCTGTTCCCGTCTTGCCGCCCACAGCCAGGTTTTCGATACGCGCCCTGGAGCCTGTGCCGTCCTCTTGCACCACATCACGCATGATGGAGACCACTTGCCGGGCCACAGAGGGTTTGAACACCTGCGTTTGATGTGCAGCATCCCCTTCTTTGACAGCATCGACGGTTAACTGCAGCGGCGTTGTCACGCCGTCGTTGAGCAAGCACAAATAGGCCTGCACCAGCTGCGGCAAGGTAACGGCCAGGCTCTGGCCAAACGACGCAGCGGCGGTTTCCACGTTGCGCCAGGACGCCGGAGGCCGCATGATTCCATTGCTTTCCCCGGGCAAGGGCAGGTCTGTCTTGGTTCCGAAGCCCAAGTCGATAAGATATTGTCCGTAGCGGTCTGCGCCCAGCTCCAGACCAATTTTGGCTGAACAGATATTGCTGGAGTAACGCAGCACCTTGTGCGCCGGCAGCCACCCATAGCTATGCGTGTCTTTGATGGTTACGCCGTCCACCTTCCAGCTACCCTCTTCGCAAAAATAGAGGCTGTTGCGGTCCAGAATGCGTTCTTGCAACGCTGCAGCCAGAAGTATGGGCTTCAAGGTGGAGCCAGGCTCCAGTGCGTCCAAGGCTAGGCGGTTGCGCCATTTATCCGGGCTGGAGTCGCGAAAGGAGTTGGGATTGAACAGCGGATACTCAGCCCAGGCCAGTATCTCCCCGGTGGAAACATGGGCCACGATGCAGCCGCCCCACGCCGCGTTGTGCTTTTCCACGGCTTTGGCCAGCGCCTCTTCAGCCACGAACTGCACGTTCAGGTCCAGGGTCAGCCGCACGTCCCGACCCCGGGCCAGCTCTTCAGCGTCCGGCACGTCGGGGTACATGGTGTGGCCGGCGGCGTCCCTTTGCACCACTATCCGCTCCTTGCGGCCGGCCAGGACTCGCTCCAGAGAAGCTTCGAGCCCCTCCAGTCCCTGATTGTCCAGCCCCACAAAACCGATGAGACGGCCAGCCAGGCTCCGGTTCGGGTATTGTCGGGCAAACTCGGTAGTCAAATGCACGCCAGGCAGGTCCAGGGCCTTGATTTCAGCCGCCTCCCGGTCGCCCACCTTGCGGGATATCCAGGCAAAATGTCCGTCGCCCTGCAGCTTGCGGGCAATGGTGTTCGGCGACATGCGCAGAACCTTGGCCAGCTTGTGCGCTATGGCGGCCGGGTCGTCCACTTCCCGCGGGCTGCCGTACACGGACTTGACGGTCACGCTCTTTGCCAGCAGCCGGCCCTTTCGGTCAAGTATGGCCCCGCGCTCGCCTGTAACGTATTCCGCGCTCATGTGCTGCCGTGCGGCTTTGGCGGCCAGCTCTGGTCCCATGACCAGCTGCACCTGATAGGCGCGGCCCCACAAGGCCAGCCATGCCAGCCCGAACACAACAGCCACAAATAACAAGCGTACGCGCCCCCAGTCCCCAAAGCTAGCCGGGGCCTTGAAAACGCGCTCTTGCTTTTGCGCACGTCTGGCGTTGCGTATTTTTTTAGGTTTTTTCGCCATTTGCGCCCGCCGTGTGCACCCTTCGTATCTGGCCGCTTCTAGCCGGTCCCAGGCCCAGCTCCTGGGCCTTTTGCCGCAGCCGGTAAGGCGAGACCAAATTGTCCCGCTCTATTTGCAGCTTGTCTGCATGCGCTTCCCTGGCCTCCAGCTCAGTCTGGAGCTTTTTAAAGCCATAGGCCATGTCCACGCGCTCAATGTTTATCCACACCAGCAACAACCCCAGCCCCAGCGCCAAAGCCAGGCCCAAGGCCATGGACAGGGCCCATTCTCTGGTCGGTCTGAGCATCACTTATCCTCAACCCGTTCCGCCGCCCGCAGCTTGGCGCTGCGAGCCCGGCTGTTGCGTTGTTTTTCTGCTTCGCTTGCTGTCACGGGCTTCTTGGTCAGCACCTCCAGCCGCCTTGTGCGGCCGCAGGCGCAGACAGGCAGCCTTGAAGGACACTGGCACCCCTGCGCCTGCGCCCGAAACCCACGCTTCACCAACCGGTCTTCCAAAGAATGAAAAGAAATGACGACCACTCTTGCCCCTGGCGAAAGGTAGTCTGCAATTCTCTCTATAAATGTTTCCAGCTCGTTCAGCTCCTGATTCACGGCCATGCGCAGTGCCTGAAAAGTTCTGGTGGCCGGGTGGTTTTTTGCGTTGGCGCGCCATTTGGCCGGGTAGGCCCTCTCCACCACGCTGGCCAGCTCCAGTGTAGTCTCCAGCTGCTTTTTGGCCCGGGCGTCGACGATGGCCCGGGCAATGCGGCCGGCCATGGGCTCCTCGCCGTAATGGCCGATAATGTAAGCCAGGTCTTTGTGCGAACTCTTGTTCACCAGCCGGCTCGCTGGGGCTTGGCCTCCGGACACGTCCATCCTCATGTCCAGAGGCCCGTCGCTCATGAAACTGAACCCGCGCTCGGGCGAATCCAGCTGCATGGAAGAGACTCCCAGATCCAACATCGCCCCATCCACGAAGTCCCAACCCAGCTCCTGAAGCACAGCCTCGAAACGACTGTAGGCCGTATGAACAAAAGCTGTGCATTCGGAAAACGAAGCAAGCCGCTCCTCCGCCTTGGCCAGAGCGCTTGCGTCTCTGTCCAACCCCACAAGCTGCGCCTTGCCGGCGGTCCGTTCCAACAGAGCCTGAGAGTGGCCTCCCAGCCCCACCGTACCGTCCAGATAGCGTTTGCCCGGTTGCGGATTGAGCCATTCCAAAACCTCCTCCAAGAGGACTGGCGTGTGCAGCCTTTCTGCCGGCAGGCCGCCTTCTTCCCATTGCTCAGACATGACCCTCAGCCCCGCGCCGCTCAAATGAACAGATCAACGCCGCTTTCAACCAGCTCTTCGGTCACGTCGTCGAAGTTTTGCGCTGTCAGCGCCTGGTAGCGTTGCGGGCTCCATATTTCGAACTTGGGCCCCTGCCCCAGCAAGTCTGTTTCCTTCTCCAACCCTGCGTAGCTGCACAGCGCAGGACTAATCTTTATGCGTCCCTGCCCGTCCAGGGCCACTTCCTCGGCGCTTCCGATAATAAGCCTGCGAAAATCGCGCATCTTGCGCGTGGGATTTTTTATGCGGTTGAATTTTTCCTCAAACTCTTCCCAATCCGGCAGGGGATAGCCCACCACACAGCTGTCGTAGCTGGTGAGCACCAGCTTCCCTTCAGCGCACCGGGCGTAGACAATGTCCCGAAACTCTGGCGGGAGCATAATCCGACCCTTGGCGTCGAGACTGCGTTGCGATCGTCCCCTGAATAGCATGTCAACACTCTACCACTTTTTACCACTTTTTTCCACTTCCTCTCGTATTAATTCTTAACTGTCAAGAGCTAATGCATTTTTTTGTTAAAAAAACTTTAGACTTGATACCCTGGTCCACCGCCTAAAAAATGAAAAAAGCTCGTTGTGTACGGAAAACCAAACAGATAGAATGCGTTTGCAAGCACAAATCCATCACCAACGAGGCGTCGCCGCCATGCTCAAAGGAGCATCACAGCGGGCGACCGCAAGGGTCGCCCCTACACTATGACGTATTAATGTAACGTATCGTGCGAGTAGTAACCTGAGGCAACTCCTCCCTGACCTGTAGCCGGCTTGCCTGGCCAGCGCTGTGAGGCGGTGGATTTAGGATGCACTCTCTACTTGACAAGAGCCCAATACTCTTTGAAAAAGGACATGCTATGCGCACTAAAATAATCGCCACCATTGGCCCGGCCTCTGACAACACGGAAACGCTACACGAGCTCATTCACTTGGGGGTCAGGGTCTTCCGCCTGAATTTTTCCCATGGCGACGCAGATTCTTTTGCGCCGCTGGTGGAACGATTGCATGGGCTGGAAAAGGAGCTGCTAACGCCGCTGACCTTGCTCCAGGACCTTTCCGGGCCCAAGATGCGCATAGGCGAGCTGGCCCGCTCTCCTTTACACCTGAGCCCTGGGGACCATGCGTTGCTCGGTCCTCCTGGCGCAGAGCCGCCGCCAAAAGCATCAGGAGAGGACCTGCCCTATTTCTCCCTGGATTTTCCAGAAGTCCTCGCCGAGCTGGAGCCTGGCGACGCCCTGGCCCTTTCAGACGGGGGGCTGGGCTTCACTGCTGTGGAAAGACAAGGCCAGGCGCTGCTGCTGCAAGCCCGTAACCAGGGCATCGTCACCTCCCGCAAGGGCATTGCTTTTCCGGGCAAGGCCCTTTCCATAAAAGCGGTTACGGACAAAGACCGCAAAGACCTTGCGGAAGGTATAGCACTGGGGCTGGACGCGGCGGCGCTATCGTATGTGCAGCGGGCGGAGGACATTTATGAGTGCAAGGAGCTGGCGGCGCAACACGGCAAGCCGCATCTGCCTGTGGTGGCCAAGCTGGAACGCCAAAACGCTGTGAACGACCTGGAGCGCATTGTGGCGGCTGCAGACGCGGTAATGGTGGCCCGTGGCGACCTGGGCCTGGAGTGCCCCCTGCATACCTTGCCCGGCTTGCAAAAACGCATAATCAGGACTTGCAACATGGCGGCCAAGCCGGTTATCGTGGCCACGCAAATGCTGCTGTCCATGGTGGAAAGCCCCATGCCCACCCGGGCGGAAACCACGGACGTGGCCAACGCCGTGCTGGACGGGGCTGATTGTTTGATGCTTTCTGAGGAAACAGCAGTGGGCCGCTTTCCGGCCCAGGCGGTGTCGTATATGGAGCGCATAGGCGCAGAAGCAGAGCGATTGCGGCTTAGTCTGGCCCCCATGGACAAGCCGGTTATGGAGCTGGCGACAGCCTGCGGTGAAGAAGCCACTGGCCCGCGGCTGGAGGAAGGAGCCGTGTTTCTGGCCTACGGCGCTTGCTTGTTGGCCGAAAAAACCGGCGCAGCGGCTCTGGTGGCGCACTCGGTTTCCGGCTCTACAGCCCGGCTGCTGGCTGCCCACCGGCCGCGGCAACCTATATATGGATTGTCGCCAGACTCCAGAGTCCGGCACACGCTGAATCTGAGCTGGGGCGTCACCCCGCAGGTTATTCCGGAAGAGCCGGAGGACCACCTGGAGAGAGCCCAAATCTTTGTGGACCACTGCCCAGAGATTGCCTCCGGGCAACGCGCCGTCATCACTGCCGGGCAACCCCGCCCTGGCGAGCGCAGGTCGGAAACCAATGTCGTAAAACTCTACCGGAAACAATAATGAGCTCAGTCAAATCAACCATCCCGGACAATATCTCTGAGGAATACTACCAGATCAACCCAGACATTCTGGCCAGCTTTCCTAAATACCGGCCGCCGGTGGACCTGTTTGAATTCAAGGAAGACATTGCCGCGCTGACCCCTTACATCCACAAGGGCAACCGGCTGACCAACGAACAGATTGAAGAAATCCACCAACTCTGCCAGGGCGAAAACCTTTTTGTCTCCCGCTCGGACCACCCTATCTACTCCAAGCACATCTGCAAGCAACTGGACTTGGTTCTGGTGGACAAGAACCTGAAAGAAGGGGAAATTACAGATATTTTCGTCCAAGCTTTCCAGATACGGCTGGAGGCCTTTTACGACCAGCCGGTGCAGGTCGTCTTTGACGCCCTCTATAGAGACCTGATGGTGCTCACAGAGTATCTGATGCTGGACTGCCACCGCATCAAATCGCTTACCCGCCGGCTGCTCAAGGAGCACACTTTGGTCAACCACTCCATCAACTGCGGCATCATGGGCTTGTGGTTGTACATCAAGGCGCGGGGAGGCTGCATCTCCAAGCGCCGGGAGCTGGACAGGGCCACGCTGGCCTTTTTTCTGCATGATCTGGGCATGTCCAAGATACCCATGTTCGTGCGCACCAAGACCGCAGCGCTTTCCCAAGACGACAAGAGCAAAATCAACATGCATCCCATCGTGGGCGCCAAACTGGCCACCAAGCTTGGGCTCACGTTTCCGGAAATCCAGCGCTGCATTCTGGAGCACCACGAACGGCTTGACGGCTCCGGCTATCCCCGCAAAATATCAGGAGACGAGTTCAGCAAACTGGGCCGCATGTGCGCCGTGGCGGACTCATTCTGCGCCATGATCACAGAACGGCCCTACGCCGAGGCCAAGGACCCGGTCCCAGCCGCGCAGGAGTTGCTGACAGACCAGCGCTACGAACCGCGGGCCACGAAACTGCTGTTCAACGCGCTTTCCACCAAGGAGCTTACCCTCAACCAATACAAGCCCAAAAGGGCCGAGGATGCAAAATAGCGCATTTTTGCCTTTACACCGGCTAGCAGCACGCAGTGTTTACCTTATCAGCCTGTTGAAAAAGTCTATTTTTGCAGGCTGTTCAAAAAACACGCGGGCGCGGCGCGAACAAAGTTCAAGGTCGACGTATAGATATCATACACGAGAGTTTGAACTCTTTGAAGCAACGCCGCCATCGCAGTTTTTTCAACAGTCTGCCATGCGCTGCAGCACTATCCAAACTCTGGCCGCCGTTTGTTTGGCCCTGATCATGTTGACGGCAAGCACGGCGCAGGGTTTTTCGCCGGCTTTTGTCACCGTGCGCGACCTGGGTTTGGCGTACGACCCGGACCGCAAACCCCTGGCCAGGCTCTATCCGGGCCAGGAAGCAACTGTGGATATCCCGATCCATGGATGCATCATCTATCTGGTGGGCCAGCGGAGCGTATCGGGCACACTAAAGCAGACCACCCGCCGCTTTGAAGTCAAGCCCCTGGAGGGCGGCGGCTTTCACTTTGAGCAGAAAACGCGGCCGCCGGACCTTTCGGTATTGCCTGTGGGGCTGCACGGCGTTGCGGTTACCGACAGCATGCACAAAGCGCGGCTGATCATGACCATACAGCCAGAAAGCGGGGCGCTGCTGCTGGAGCTGAGCGAACAGGCTGCAGCGCAATAGCGCATGGCCTGGCTATGCTTCTTTCTCCACCACGGAGCCGGCCACGCCCAGATACAGATCGGAAGCAAGCACCAGCCCCAGCACCTTGCCTGCTTCCTGCACCACGACAAAGGACCGGCCCTTGTCCAGAAATATCTCCAGCACGGCCAAAGCCGGCTCGCCAGGCTTTACCGTGGGAAATTTGCGGTCCATGACCGCATGCACAGGGGTGGAGGCGTACACCTTGCACGCAGTGCTGAAAAGTTCCTCGGCGTCGTAGCGGCCGCGCTCCTTGAAGGTGTTGCGGTCCTCCAGCACGCCGCCCATGGCCCGTAAAATGCTCCACATGGAGAGCACGCCCACGGGTTTGCCTGCAGCGTCCTGCACCAGGACCACGTGACACTCCTGGGTCTTCTCCATTTGCCTGTTCATTTCACGCATGGCCTCGGCCAGGCTTGCGTCCTGGCGTACTATGGCAAACTCCTCGCGCATAATGTCCCACATCCGTTTCCGAAACAGCATCGCGTCCTCCCCAAATGTTCCAATCAGTCAAAATCTGCCAGCAGCGCTCCAATATGCACGTTGCCAAGGCTGGAGCGCTTGTACTGCCCGCGCATGCGCCATACTGCCTGGTGCAGCTGGTCGGACGAAATGCCGTTGCGCATAGCGGTGTAGGCTTCGATAAACGCGGCCAGCATGTCGCAGACTTTGAGCATCTCCCCGTCCTTGGGGTCCAGCTCGTCCCGGTTGCACGCCCCCTGCAAGTCTTCAAAGGTCACCTTGTCGATTGCGCCGTTGCGGCAGACCACGTCGGCGAATTCTGAACCGACTTCCAACCCCAGAAAATACTGTAGCCTTTCCGACAGGTTGTCATACCCGGCCGATTCCAGGGGGTCCAGCACCCGGCGGCGCAGCTCCTTGTTCTCGTATTCGCGGATCAAGTCGCCTACGTGCTGTACAGATTTTTTCACAGGGGAGATAATGTCCCGGGTGAGCATCTCCGGCAGGTCATGGAAAAGGCCGCTGAAAAAGTTGTTCTGCACTCTGGCCCGGCAGGCGTCCTGGGCCAGGCTGAAAAAATACGCGTAGACGGCCACCAGAAACATGTGGCCCATGACCGAGGTTTCAGGAATGCGAGGCGTCTGGGACCAGCGCTTCTGAAACCGCAACTGCCCGCACAGGTGAGCCAGTTTTCCCAGAGGGCCGGAAACGCCGGCCAGCAGGTCCCGTACGCCCTCCAAGTCCAGATGCGACTCCAAGCCCATGCGGAAGGACTCGTCGATTTCCTTGAACTCGTCGTCAAAGGTGTTAATGGGCTTGAGCAGATTGAATTCCCAATAACTGGCGTACAGGTGGGCGGCATTCAGAATACGCCGGCCCACATCGTTGGAAGCAAAAACCGGGTCCTCGATCTCAGCGTAAAAATAGGCGCACAAGCGGTCCCAGAAGGGTTGGCCAAGGGTCTGCACCTTTGGCTCCAGCTCAGCCAGCACCCACTCAGTAAGCTGCCGGTAGTGTTCGGGATTGGACTTTATCTGATAAAATATGGGCGGCTTGATGTCTGTGATGACCAGACGGTACAAATAGTCGAACAGTCCGCCTTCCACCACAGTCTGGCCCAGGGTCAGCCGCTCCTCTAAGTCCAGGCTGCGGGAGTTGTGCTGGTAGAGCATCCAGGCCGCGATCATCTTGTGGGCTTGCTTGTCCACTTCCAGCAACTCCACCGGGCGCAGCTTGTCGTTCCAGCGTTTCATGAACGAGCCGGCAAAAATAAACTGCAACAGAGACTTGCGTATACTGGCCATGGCTACACTCTTTCATCTTCTTGCATACGGCCCCGGGGCGCAAAGCGCAAGCGCGTCAAAATACAAAGGCCGGGCTGCGGCTGCTTGCGCCGCTCCCGGCCGTCACAACGTGTTTATGTGTGCACAGCGCAGCGGGGCTACTTCTTCAAGAGCTGGGAGATGTCGGAGATATTTCCGCCGCCTTTGGCGCCAGTCAGGTCCATGCCGCGCATGCCCCCGGGAGCAGAAAGCGTCAGGTTGCTGGCGGCTTCCATGTATTTGGTTTTCAGCTCTTCCGGAAATTTCTTATATTCATAGAGCACGTGCTCCAGGGAAATCTCGCCGCCTACCTCCGTCTCAAAAGGATAGCCAAAGGGCAGCAGCAGCATCTGCACGCCTTGCTCCGTGGGCACGGTCTGCAGCATAGCCACGTCTTTGAGTTTTTTCTCCTCGGCGTTTTCCTTGCCCAGGACCATTTCGCCGTTTATCAGCTTCACAAGCTTGATGTTATCGTACGACATGCAATTCTCCTTTTCACAGCATTGGCGCTAGCGCCGTATGAATGTCGGGACAAAACCCTCGCCGGGTTTGCAGCAGCCACCTAGGTAGGGATGGTAAAGGATGTTGTCAAGGCGCCGCCCACCCGGGCTTACCAGGCTGTTGCAATAAACTATTCAACACTCAGCTACATCAAATACCGGCCAGGGTCCAAACGGTAGTCTGCCGGGTCAAGGCAAGCTTGAATTTTCAAACCGCCGGCCTCGGACGAGGCCAGATCAAGCGGTTTGGGCGAAATGGCCCGGCCTCTGGGGTCCATGGCCAACACAACAGCCGGCCGCAACATGTCGTCCGGGTTGGCCTCGGCCACCACAGCCAAGTAGCCGTTGGAGAGCTGCACCAGGGCCCCCACAGGGTAGACGCCGATGCACTTTATGAAATGCTCCACGTAGAAGGGGTAAAAATCCTTTTCACGCATGGAGTACATGACGCTCATGGCCTTACCGCCGGGCATGCCCTTGCGGTACACCCGGGTAGACGTCAGGGCGTCATAGACGTCGGCTACAGAGAGGATGCGGGCGTATGGGCTGATACCGTCGCCTTTAAGTCCGCTGGGGTAGCCTTCGCCGGAGTATTTTTCGTGGTGCTCAGCCACCCCGGAAAGGACCAAATCGTCCACGGCTCCTCTTTCCTGGAGCAGCAAAAAGCCGTCTGACGGGTGGCGCTTGATGATCTCAAATTCCTCTGGGGTGAGCCTCCCGGGCTTGTTGAGTACTTTGGGAGGGGCTTTGGCTTTGCCCAAGTCGTGAAACAGACCGGCCATGCCCAGGCCGCGCAGATCGTCACTCGGCAAGCCCAGAAAACGGCCAAACACCACTGAAAGCACGGCCACGTTCACACAGTGGGTAAAGGTGTATTCATCCAGCACGCGCAGCTTGGACAGACTGATGAGGGCGTCCATATTCCGGGAGACTGAATCAATGATCTTCTCCACAAACGCTTCAGACTTGTCCATGTCAAGCTTGTGGCCAGTCTTGGCGCAGCTGAGGAACTCCCGGGCGTAGCTTACGGCGTCAGAGTACAGGCGCTTGGCTACTGTCAGCTCCTTGCGCACAGATACTTTGTTGCGGGGCCGCCGGGGAGAACTCTTGCTCGGTTTAAAGGCCGCCATGCGCTTGTTCAGCTCTTCTTCCGTGCTATCGAACTGCTTTTTTCCTCTCGGCTTATTGGTAGATCGGTCCGGGTCCACAAAAACTTCTGAAAAGCCCTCTTTGCGAATGCGCTCTATCTGTCGCTCAGTGGCCACCAAACCTTCTTCAGAATACAAAAAAGGATGGTCCAGCCAGGAAAGACCGGAGTCCACTATGTACATGCCGACTCGCAATTCATCGACGTGGATTTTTTCAATCACGCTGCTTTCCCCCAAAAAAATCAGGACATAAAACGCCAGCTCATAATTATGTCCACATTGCCCGTCCGAAAAACGTTTCCACAGAAGACCCTTACACTTTTCAGCCGGCATCGCGCAAGGTCCAGATCAACAGCACGCCGGCGGCCAACACCGCTCCCAGCGCCATAAAACCCAGGCCAAAGCCCCCGGTTTCGCCCATCCAGCCCAGCAGGGCCGGAGTCAGGCCGCTGCCGCCAATAATGCCTACCGGCGTGGTCATGCCCACAGCCATGGCCCGGTGTTCGCGTGGGTACACACGGCTGATAACAGCAAAAGCAGCCGGGAAAAAACAAGCGGTAATCGCTGGTTGGATGAGCACCACAGCCACCAGCCACGGTCCCCACAACACCCCCAGCAACCCAGTGGTCACGGCGGACAAGCAGCAAAACAGCGTCAGGGCCAGCCTGGGGCCAAGCCGGTCCACCAGCCAACCCGCGCCAAAAACCGCCAAAGGCCCCGCCAAACGGGACGCCGCCAGCAAATCATTGGCCGATTCCAGGTCCATGAACCGCTCGTCAGTCAAAAACAGCGGCATTATGCTGTACGGGCCAAAACTGGAGCCAATGGCCAGAGAAAAAACTGCGCTGAGCACCCAAAAATGGCGGGTTTTCACAAAGGCCAGGGCCTGCCCCCAGTTCATGGGCGCGCCGGTGAACTCCCCGCCCCGGCCCAGAGCCAGAAACACAACGCCTATGGCGACGCCGCTGGCCCCCACACAGCCAAGCGCCCAGCGCCAGCCCATGAAAACCAGCAAAGCGTCCGCAGCCAAAGGCGATACAATAAAAGCCAGGCCAGGCGCCAGTTCGTGCACAGCCAGAGCCCGCCCCATGTCTCGCGGGCGCGCCAGTGACATAATTGCCGCTATGCCGGAGGGCAAATACAAGCCGCCGCCCATGCCAAACGCAACCAGGGCCGCCTGCACAGACCACAAGGATTCGCACTCCGTCAGCGCCAACAAGGACGCCCCCATCCACAACGAAGCCAAGCCTATGCACTCCCGGTGGCGCAGCCGGCTGTTCACCTGGCCCGAAAACAGCAGCACGAGGCTGTAGCCCATTGAAATATACAGGTACAAACCGCCGGCCTGACCGTGACTGATGTTCATGTCCGCCTCTATGACTGGCATGAGCGGCGAGAGAATGGTCCTGGCCAGGAAATTAAGATGGAACACCCCGGCTACCAGCGCCAGCCAGGGCAAGGCGCGGCGAAAAGACTGCGGCTCGTTGGCGTATGTCACGCCAGCAGACCCTCTGGGACGCCGCTATCGCCGTCAGAGGCCATGACTGCGACAGCGCCGGCGCAGACAATCTTGACCTGCACATCATCAACGGTAATCACACCGTGCAAGGAAGCGGCGTACGCCGCGTTTTGCTCCATAAGAACATGTCTTGGCCGTTTTAATTTCATATTTATTTCATCTGGTTATCGCCACATCATTCTGCCAGACAAATTCACTGAACCTTCTTGCGGCTGTCACCCGGCTGTAAACTGTCTCAATCATCATTATTAGTGTTGTTTTGTATGGTCACGGTTGTTCTGCTTTCTGGTCTGCTTTGTCCGGGATAGACGCCAATCGCATCCTGTTTAGGGCAGGCGACGCAGAAAAGCAATTTTCTTTATTAACCCATTTTGGAGGAGACTAAGATGTCCAAAGTTTCGCGCATTGCTTTGTTCGTTGCCCTGTTCGTGGCTGCCGCCCTCATGGCTGCTCCCACCCAGGGCCTGGCTAAAACCCAGACCACTTTTGCCGGTGAGCCTGTGAAGTACATGTTTTTCTTCATCGGCGACGGCCTTGGTCTGCCCCAGCGCACCGCCACAGAAATGTATACTGGCAAACGGTTGTCCATCGACGAATTTCCGGCCCAGGGCATAACCACCACCTACGCCGCTGATCGGTTCATCACCGGCTCTGCCGCCTCCGCCACTGCTTTGGCCGCCGGTCTGAAAACCAACATCAACTACGTGGGACTGGACCCCAACCTGAAGCCGGTCAAGACCGTGGCTGAAATGGCCAAGGAAAAAGGCATGAAGGTCGGCATCCTTTCCAGCGTTTCCATCGACCACGCCACCCCGGCCGCTTTCTACGCCAAGGTCAAGCACCGCGGCATGTACCACGACGTGGACAAATACTTGGTGGAAAGCGGTTTCGATCTGTTTGCAGGCGGCGGGCTGAAGGATCCGGAAGGCAAGCGCGTGCTGAAAAAAAACCCGGACGCCAAGGTCCACGACATCATCGCCATGGCCAAGGATAACGGTTACGTAATCACCAGCGACAAGACTTCTTTCATGGCCCTGAAGCCTGGCCAGAAAGCCATCTCCTGGAACGCCTGGCTCCAGGACAGCGGCGCTCTGCCCTACACCATTGACCAGACAGACAAAGACATTTCCCTGCCCGAATTCACCGAAAAAGCCATTGAACTGCTGGACAACGACAAAGGCTTCTTCCTGATGGTGGAAGGCGGCAAGATAGACTGGGCTTGCCACGCCAACGACGCCACCAGCGCCATCACCAACACCATTGACTTCGACAAGGCCGTACAAAAGGCTGTGGACTTCTATCACAAGCATCCCAACGACACCACCATCATCGTTGTCGGCGACCACGAGTGCGGCGGCCTGACCCTGGGCTTTGCCGGCACCAAGTACGAAACCTACTTTGACGTTCTCTCCGCCCAGAACATGTCCTTCCAGCAGTTCACCGACACCATCGCCAAGGGCTACAAAGGCGACTTTAACTCCATCAAGCCGCTCATCACCAAACATTTTGGCCTGAAGTTCGAAGGCGACCCCAAGAAAGACCGCTTGGTTCTGGCTGAGTATGAAGTGAAAGCCCTTCAGGAAGCCTTTGACCGCTCCATGGCCGGTGATAGCGAAAAGTCCGACGACCCGTACACCTATCTGCTGTACGGCGATTACGACCCGCTGACCGTAAAGATCACCCACACTCTGAACCAAAAAGCCGGCTTGGCCTGGACTTCCTACAAGCACACCGGCGTTCCTGTTCCCCTCTCCGCAATGGGCGTTGGCTCCGACCTGTTCAATGGCTACTACGACAACACCGACGTGGCCAAAAAGATCATGGCGCTGATGGGCGTCAAGCCGCAAGTTTACTACTCCGGCGAACCCATTGCCGCCGCCACTATGGCCGCCAACTAAACACTGACTGACACAGACTGAAAACTCCTGGGGCGGAGCGGCACAGCCGTTCCGCCCATTTTAATATCCACCTTCAGCCCCAGAGAACCGTCCATGCACATGCATCCCTCATCCCTGGCCCGCCGACGCGATTTCCTGCTTGTCATAGCCTTTGCCGTGCTCACCAGCATCCTCTACTTTGTCCCCACAGGTTTCGAGGACAGAACGCCGCATAATACTGTTCGCGCCCGCGCGGAAATTCTGGATGTGGACAATTCAGAAATTCAGCAATACGGCATGATCAAGCAAGGCGACCAGGGAGTGACCTTGCGCATTCTGGACGGCAAGTTCGCCGGCCAAACCCTTGAAGCCAACAACCCCTTGCTGGGCATGCTGGACCAGGACAAACTCTTCCAGCCCGGCGACACAGCCCTCACCGTCCTCACTTTGTCTCCGGATGGGGAAATCCTGGGCGTGAACCCGCAAGACCACTACCGCTTGACTCTTGAGCTCATTCTGCTGGCCCTCTTTGCCGCCCTGCTGCTGGCCTTTGGCGGGTGGACAGGACTCAAAGCGTTGCTCTCCTTTGTCTTTGCGGGCATGGTGCTTTGGAAAATATTCATCCCCTTGTTGCTCAAAGGGTGGGACCCCATATGGCTGGCCCTGGGCATAACCGCCGTACTCTGCAGCGCCATCATCTTTCTGGTGGCCGGGCCCAACCGTAAAGGCCTGGCCGCCTTTCTCGGAGCCTTCCTCGGCATACTCACCAGTTGCTTGCTGGCCGTTTACTTCACCAAGGCTTTCCACGTGCACGGGGCAGTGATGCAGTACGCGCAGATACTGCTCTCCTCCGGTTTTGGCCACCTGGACCTGACAGGCGTATACGTTGCCGCCGTGTTTCTGGCAGCCTCTGGCGCTGTCATGGACCTGGCGGTAGACGTGGCCGCCTCCATGAACGAAGTGGTAGAAAAAAAACCGGACATCAGCCGCATGGACGCTTTGAAATCCGGCCTCACCGTGGGCCGGGCCGTGGTCGGCACCATGACCACCACGCTGCTGCTGGCGTACTCCGGCAGCTACATCACCTTGCTCATGGCCTTCATGGCCCAGGGCATACCCGTGACCAATCTGCTGAACCTCATCTATGTAGCCGCCGAAGTGCTCAAGACCCTGGTGGGCTCCTTCGGCTTGGTGACCGTGGCCCCTTTCACCGCGCTGGCGGGCTCTTTGCTGCTTGTGCGCCGCGGCAAGCAAGAATAATGAACAGGAAAATCATTCATTAGACAGTTGAATTTCAGCTTTTTTCTTGCTAAATTTCATTTATATTAAAATAAAAATTCATTTTCTTAATGGTTGATTTTACTTTTTTCTTGCCGTACACATCGGTATGCACTCCCGGCAACTGCGCGCATACATGGACGTCGTTCTCAGCGACACGTCCGTCATCCATTTACAAGGAGCCAGGCAGGTGGGAAAAACCACGCTTGCCTGGTCGTTTGAACGGGACGGGGCTCCCTACTATACTATGGACAACGCAGGGTCCCTGACTGCTGCGCAGAACGATCCCATGGGCTTCATTGCCGGCGCCAACCCCGCCAACGCACACGCGCCCATCATTATCGACGAGGTGCAAAAGGCTCCAGAGTTGCTGAACGCCATAAAAGAGACTGTGGACCGCAACCGCCGGCCCGGCATGTTCATAGTGACAGGATCAGCAAACATCCACGCCACGCTGTCGGTCGCGGATTCGCTGGCCGGCCGCATGGAGACCATAACCCTGTGGCCCCTCTCAGTGGGCGAATTGCACGGCGTCAAGGAAGGGCTCGTTGATCTTCTTTTTGACACGGCGTGGAGCCCGGCCGGGCCGCAGCAGAATCCTGCCGGCAATTCTTTTGACGTAGAGGAGCGCGTGGCTGCGGGAGGCTACCCCGAAGCCGTGGCGCGCAAAACGTCAGACAGACGCCACGCCTGGTTCGACGCCTACGTAACGTCCATGATGGAGCGGGACATCCGGGATATTGCCAATATTCATGATCTCACAGCCGTACCCCGGCTGCTGCGGCTTCTGGCTGCTCGCGCCGCCAACCTGATCAACTATTCCAGCCTCAGCCGCGACCTGCAAGCATCCCAAACCACGTTGAAGCGCTACATGTCCCTGCTGGAAGCGACCTTCCTCATCTGGGAGCTGCCCTGCTGGTCCTGCAACCACTCCAGCCGGACGGTCAAGGCGCCAAAACTCATGCTGGTTGACACCGGCCTTGCCTGCAGCCTGTTGCGGCTGGATGCAGAAAGGCTGCGTACCGAAAGGACAGCCCTGGGAGGTCTTTTGGAAAATTGGGTCGCCTGCGAGCTGGCAAAGCAGCTCGGCTGGTCGCAAACCAAGGCCCGTCTGCATCACTGGCGGCTGCACACCGGGGCTGAAGTGGATATCGTGCTGGAAGACGCAGACGGCCGCATTGTGGGAGTGGAAGTCAAGGCCAGCCACACCCCGCGCAACAAAGACTTCACCGGCCTGCGCAAGCTGCGGGATCAAGCGCCAGAACGGTTTCTTCGCGGGGTGCTGCTCTATCTGGGCGACCAGGTTGCGCCCTTTGAGGAGCGGCTGCACGCAGTGCCTGTGACACGGCTGCTACAAACCGCGGCGCCGGACCAAGCGCAAAAACCCGGCGTAAACGGCGCCAATTTGTAACCATTAAATAATATTATCATTATTTACTTCTGGAGGACACATGAGCACCAGCCGCACCCCGCTCTTTTCACTAAACACGTGGAAGCCTTTAGCCAAGGGCCGCATCCCGGGCCAGGTAGTCATTCAATACACCGACCGCTGCAACGCCGCCTGCGTGCAGTGCGGCATGCGCCGCACATCTGATTTTCCGCGAACCACTATGAACCCGGAGCAGTTGAAGCCGCAGATAGACGCCATGGCGGCCCAGGGCGTGCAAGCGATATCCTTCACCGGCGGCGAGCCGCTGCTGTGCCGCGAGCAGGTAGTGGAGCTGGCCAAATACGCTGGCGCCGCCGGCATACGCTACATCCGCACCGGCACTAACGGCTACATCTTTATGGGCTCGGACAAACCTGATTTTACGGATAAAATAGCCCGCATAGCCGACCAGTTGGCGGATTCGCCCATAAACACCTTCTGGATCAGCGTGGACTCGGCCGACCCCGCCACCCACGAAAAAAATCGCGGCTTTGCCGGCATTGTCAACGGCATGGAAAAGGCTTTACCCATTTTCCACGAGCGAGGGCTCTATCCGTCAGCCAATCTGGGCATAAACCGCTTAACCGGCGGCCCGAAGCTTGCCCCGGCGTCGTCAGAGCCGCGCGTGGTCTACAACGCCTTTCGGACCTCCTTTGCCCGTTTCTACCGCTTTGTGGAGTCGCTGGGCTTCACCATTGTCAACGCTTGCTACCCCATGAGCCACGCCCCGGAAGACGCCGAAGCAGTGGGCGATAGCGCAGTATACGCTGCTACGTCCAGCGACGACTTTATCCACTTTTCGCCAGCAGAAAAGCGGGAAGTCTTTCAGGCGCTGTACGACACCGTGCCGGAATTCCGCTCACGGCTGCGCATCTTCACGCCGCGGTGTTCGCTGCTTGCGCTTATCCGGTCCCTTTCCGGCGACGGCGAAAAAGCCTATGCCTGCCGCGGGGGGATAGACTTTTTCTTCATGGACTCCCGGGACATGAATACGTATCCTTGCGGCTACCGTGGGGCGGAATCCCTGGGCAAGTTTACTGACCTGGATGTAGCCTCGTTGGGGCAAGCGCCGTTTTGCAAAGAATGCGATTGGGAATGCTTCCGGGACCCCTCCGAACTGATAGGGCCGTTTACGGAACTGCTCCAGCGGCCCCTGTCTGTGGCGGGCAGGCTGCTTCAAGACAAAGAATACCGCTCTGTATGGCTAAAGGACTTGCGCTACTACAAGGCTTGCGGCTATTTTGACGGCCGTTCAGCGCCGGACATGGCGGCGCTGGCGCGTTTTGGCTGTTCCAGCTGACGGCGCTAAGGCAGAGCATTGCATCTATGCAAGGGGAGCTTGTGGATACAGAGAAAACTGTTGCTGTTGATTTGGACTACGGCGGCTGCACGGCGTGCATGGCCTGCGTTGAGCTGGCGCCGGATTTTGTGGAGTGGAACGAGGACATGGACAAGCCTTTTCTTGTCATTGAGGAGATGCCTGCGGCCCTGGCTCAAGAAGTCGCGGCTGCCTGCCCATGCGACTGCTTCAGCTTTGAAGGGCAGTCCTGACGCCGCCGCCATGCGCACCTTGGCCCATGTTTCCGATTTGCACTTTGGCGCATCCGTCGCCAGCCGCGTGGAAGCGCTGCAACTAGACCTGGCCCGGCTGCAGCCAGACCTGGTCGTTGTCAGTGGCGACGGCACCCAGCGGGCCAGAACCAGTCAATTTGAGCAATGGCGAGCCTTTCTGGACGAATTGACCAGTCCGTGGCTCTCTGTGCCAGGCAACCACGACCTTCCGCTGCTCAACCCTTACGGCCGGCTGGTGCGCCGCCAGAACCGTTACCGGCGGCACATAGACCCGCAGCCCTTTGCCTTTTTTTCCGACAGGGAAATTGCCGTGGCCGGCCTGGACACCACCAAAACACACGGCTGGGTGGGCGGCCGCCTGTCTGCTACCCGTCTGGCGCGCATCAAAGACTGGTTCGCTGGCCAGCCGGAGTCGGCGCTCCGCGTGCTGGTTAGCCACCATTGCTTGCCCCCCATGCTTCGCATCCACTCGCGCCGGCAGGCCGCCGTCCGGGAGTTGTTGCGCCAGTGCCGGCTGGACCTGTTGCTTTCCGGCCACATTCACTCGCCCATGCTGCACAGGGGAGACGCCCATCCAGCGTTGCACGGAGCAGTGGCGGTTCGGGCAGGCACAGCCACATCGCACCGGCTTCGGGAAGGAGCCAATACATACAATATCGTCCAGATATCTGCAGACGCCATGACGGTCACAGTCCGCGCATTGCATGAAGGCGTTTTTCAGCAAACAGTTGCCACTTATTTCACTAAATCCGGCCAAGGCTGGCGGCCTGCGAGCGATGTCTCAAGGTGACATTGCGCTAGAGCATTTCACAGTTGAAATGCTCTGCAAGGATTTGCTTGCAAATCAT
>CAYTSA010000008.1:0-74667 GCA_964440345.1 uncultured Desulfovibrionaceae bacterium
GGGGGCCCACCTTCCGCCACGAACTGTACGAGCCCTACAAGGCGCAGCGCACGGCCACGCCCGAGCCCCTGCTCCTGCAGTTGGAGCCCATACAAGAGATCGTCCGCACTCTGGGCTACGCCGTGGAGGTCTCCGAAGGCTGCGAGGCTGACGACATGATCGCCTCCATGGCGCACAGGCTGAAATCCGGCCGGCCTGTGGTCATCGTGGGCTCGGACAAGGACTTGAAGCAATGCCTGGACCGTTCCGTATACATGTGGGACCCCATGGCCAAGCAGGAGAAGATCACCAGCCTGGAGGACTTTCAGGAGGAGACCGGCCTGACTCCGGGCCAGTGGCCTGACTTCCAGGCCCTTATCGGCGACTCCAGCGACAACATACCGGGCGTGCCCGGGGTGGGCCCCAAGACCGCCCAAAAAATATTCGCCCGGCTGCCTAGTCTGGAGGCTATCAAGGACGGTCTGGACGAGCTGACCCCGGCCGAGCGCAAGAAGATAGAGCCCCACGTTGACGACTTGTTCACCTATCGCACATTGACCACCTTGCGCACGGATGATTGCGCGGACATTGGTCTGACGCAGCTTGCCAGAAAGCGGCCCGATCCGGACGCCGTGGCCGGCTTTCTCAAAGAATACGAATTCCGCTCCCTGCTCAAAGAGTTGCCCGACCTGTTCCCCAAGGCGGCTGACTCAGAGCAACTCTCGCTGCTGGAGCCGGCCCAGGCCAAGGAAACCGCGCCGATTACGGTTATCACATCGCCGGACACGCTGCCGGACCTCCAGGACGCGGACGCGGCGCTCATACCCATGGACGACGGCCTGCGCCTGGCCGCCGCCGGCAAGGAGTGGCGCTACACGGGCAACGCAGCCCCTCTGGCCGCCGTCCTGGCCGGGGCAAAAGCTGTCTGTACGCCGGACCTAAAAGCATTGCTCGCGGACGGGGAGGCCTGGACTCCTGTTCCCCTGGACCGCTGGTTCGACTTGGGGCTGGCCAGCTACCTCATCAACCCGGAAGAGCGCGACTATTCCTGGCAGGGCGTCTCCCGCCGGATGGGCCCGGAAGCTAACGCCGGGCAGGAGAACCCAGGCCTGCAGGGCCTGGAAATCGCCAGCATGCTGCGCAAGCGCCTGGCCGACGCCGAGCTGGAAACGCTGATGGCCGAGCTGGAAACACCCCTGGTCCCGGTGCTGGCGGCCATGGAAAAACGCGGCGTGCGCATAGACCAGGACGCCTTTGCCAGTTTTCTGAACGAAGTGAACGGCCAGCTTTCTGAAATATCCGACAAAATCTACGCCGCGGCCGGAGGGCGGTTCAACCTGCGCTCCTCCCAGCAGCTGGCCCAGCTGCTCTTTGAAACCCTGGGCCTCAAGCCGGCCGGCAAAACCCCGGGCGGCGCGGCGTCCACATCCCAAACCGTGCTGGAGAAGCTGCAGGGCCAGCACGAAATCATCGATTGGATACTTGAATACCGCAAGCTGGAGAAACTGCGCTCCACCTACCTGGAGCCCCTGCCCAAGATGGCCGGCCAGGAGGGCCGGCTGCGGACCACCTTCAACCAGACGGCCACGGCCACAGGCCGGCTGTCCAGCTCGCACCCGAACCTGCAGAACATCCCCATACGCGGACCCCAGGGCGAGCGCATGCGCTCCTGCTTCACCTGCGAGCCCGGCAACAAGCTGGTGGCCGCGGATTACTCGCAAATAGAGCTGCGTGTGCTGGCCCACATGTCCGGGGACCCTACCCTGGTGGAGTCCTTTGCCAACAACGAAGACATCCACAGCCGCACCGCGGGCCTGCTCTTTGAAACGGACAAGGATCACGTAACCCCGGACCAGCGCCGCTCAGCCAAGACCATCAACTTCGGCCTCATTTACGGCATGGGCCCGCAAAAGCTGGCCCAGGAGCTGCAAATCACTTTGAAAGAAGCCAAAGAATTTATTGCCAAATATTTCGAAAAACTCTCCCGGCTCAAGGAATTCTACGAGGAAGTAGAAGAAAAGGCCAAGGAGCAGGGCTACGTGACCACCTGGGCCGGGCGGCGGCGGCTGCTGCCAGACCTGCACTCCCGCAACGCCCAGCTGCAGTCCCAAGCCCGACGCCAGGCCATCAACACAGTCATCCAGGGCAGCGCCGCGGACATCATCAAGATGGCCATGATCAAGGTCCACTCCGACGAGAAGCTGGCCAAACTTTCCGCGCAGTGCATTCTGCAGGTGCACGATGAATTGCTGCTGGAAACGCCGGCGGACACGGCGGCCCAGGCAGGCGAGCGGTTGCAGGAAATCATGCAGTCTGTCGCCTCGTTGTCCGTACCCCTATTGGTGGACGTAGGCGCAGGCGATAACTGGGCCCAGGCGCACTGAGCGTCAACTCGGGTTGCCCTTATGTTTGCATACATAAAGGCAACTCCTTGCACTGTCCTTTCTCACAAAACTGAAAAGCAGAATAGTACATGAAATCACTCTATCTGAAAAAAGGCGAAGACCGGCGCATTCTGGCCGGGCACCTGTGGATATTTTCCAACGAAGTGGACGCCAAGCGCAGTTCGCTGAAGCAGTTCGAACCCGGCGAGGGTGCGCGGGTATACAGCGCCTCCGGCCGGCCCCTGGGCGCGGCAACAGTGAATCCCCACGCGCTCATCTGCGCCCGTCTGCATTCCCGGGACCCTGGCCAGGAGCTGGACGCCAATTTGCTGCGCGAGCGTGTTTCCCAAGCCCTGGACCTGCGCGAGCACCTGTACGGTTCACCGTATTACCGGCTCATCTACAGCGAGGGCGACTCCCTGCCCGGGTTGATCGTGGACCAGTACGGTGACGTGCTGGCCGTGCAGCTGCTCACTGCAGCCATGGACCGCCGTAGGGACATGGTGCTGGAAGTACTGAATGAGCTGTGCGACGTGGAATCCATTGTCCTAAAGAACGACGCCCCTGTGCGGGAGCTGGAGGGGCTGGACAGGGTTGTCGAAGCCGGGATTGGCGAAATTCCGGAGACAGTGGACGCCTTTGAGGGACCGAACCGGTTCATCGTTCCCTTGGCCCGGGGCCAAAAGACCGGTTGGTTCTACGACCAGCGACCGGCCCGAGAAACGTTCTGTCAGGTCTGCGCCCGGCTGGGATGTACGTTGTCGCAGTCCGTGTCCGCGCTGGACGTGTACAGCTACGCCGGCGGTTTCGCCCTGGCCGCGGCCCGGGCTGGCCTGGCGGCAACGGCGGTGGACAGCTCCCAGCGCGCCCTGGAGGCCGCCCTGGAAAGCGCGCACGCCAACGACCTGGAGCTGGAGGCCCTGAAAGGCGACGCAGCCGAGGTCATGCAGGCGCTGCAGCAAGAGGGCCGCATGTTTGCCGCAGTCAGCTTGGACCCGCCAGCTTTTGTAAAACGTTCCAAGGACCTGAAAAAGGGGCTGGCCGGCTACGCCAAAATCAACCGGCTGGGCCTGGCCCTGGTGGAGTCTGGCGGGGTGCTGCTCTCCAGCTCCTGCTCACAGCACGTTTCCTATCACGATCTGCGGTCCACCGTGGCCGCGGCCGCGGCAAAGATGGGACGACGGGTGCAGCTGTTGGCCAGCACCAGCCAGGGTCCGGACCATCCTGCCCACCCCTCCATGCCCGAAACCAGCTATCTGAAAGGGCTGCTGGTCCGGGTGCTGGACTGAGCTATGGCAGTGCCGCCTCAAACGCGCTCAACCCTTGCGAAGCAGCCCGGTTCCATGCATAGTCAGTGTGCAATTCGCCACAAGGAGCAACACCATGTCTGAAGACAAGGATTTTAAAGTAACGAACCACAGACCAGATGTTGACGGCCAAGGCACGCAACCGTGCGGTGGCGGCGGCCACAAGCAGGAGCAAGCGGCCCAGGCCGCAGAACAGGCGGCCGCAAGCGTTTCAGGCCTGTACCCCAAGGTGACCTTTTCCACCTTCATCCTGTCCATGAGCTCTTCCTGTCTGGTGCATCTGGGCGAAGTGCCGGAGCCTGAAACCGGCCGCTACAACGAGGACGTGGCCCTGGCCAAGCACACCATAGATATTCTGTCCATGCTCAAGGACAAAACTTGCAAGTGCCTTGACGCGGATGAATGCCGGCTGCTGGACGGCGTGCTCTACGATCTGCGCATGAAATTCGTGATGAAGCAGAAATGACGGAGACTGCCATGAGCGCTATTCCCGTGGGGCTGGTGGGCGTGACCGGCTACGCCGGCATGGAGCTGGCCCGGCTGCTGGCCGTGCATCCTTCGTTTGTGCTGGCCCGGGCCACGTCCCGGTCTGAAGCCGGCCTGAAGCTGGCTGAGCTGTACCCCTTCATGCAGGGGCTGGACATGGCGGACCTGGAAATTACCCAGCCAGACCCGAGCGACCTGGCCAAAGCCTGCGAGGTGGTCTTTCTGGCCGTGCCTCACGGCGCAGCCATGGACGCCGCGGCCGAGCTGCAGGCCAAAGGCGTGAAGGTTGTGGACCTGTCCGCGGATTTTCGGCTGCGCGACCCAGAAGTCTATGCCCAGTGGTACGGGCTGGACCATCGCCACCCGGCCATGATCGACGACGCTGTGTACGGCCTGATTGAACTCTATCGGGAACAGATAGCCGGGGCGCAGCTCATAGCCAACCCCGGGTGCTACCCCACCTGCGCCATCCTGGCCCTGCACCCGGCCCTGCAGGCAGGGCTTGTTGAAACCCGCGGCATAGTGGTGGACGCCAAATCCGGGACCTCCGGCGCAGGCCGCAAAGCCAGCGTGGGGACGCTGTTTTGCGAGGTGCACGACACATTCCGCGCCTATAACCTGGGCAAACACCGGCACACGCCGGAAATTGAGCAGGAGCTTTCCCGGGCTGCCGGGGAGGACATGCGCATATCCTTCAACACTCACCTGCTGCCCATCGATCGAGGCATTCTTTCCACCATATATACGCAGCTGCAGGACAACGTGGACATGGCGCGTGTCCGGCAGGCGTACCAAGCCGCCTACGCCGGAGAAGGCTGGGTGCGGCTGCTGCCCGAGGGCAAGCTGCCGGAGACGCGTTTCGTGCGGGGGACCATGTTTTGCGACATTGGCCTGGTGCATGACCCGCGCACCAACCGGCTGCTCATCGTAGCGGCCATCGACAACCTGTGCCGCGGCGCCTCTGGCCAGGCCTTGGCCTGCGCCAATCTCATGTGCGGGCTGGAGGAGTCCCAGGGACTGCGCCTGCCCCCGCTCACACCATAAGGCCGAAGCCTCACTGAGTGTTGCGATGACTTTCGTTGCGAGTTTGAAGAATACTCGCAGCAGACAGTTGGTTAAAAAAACAGGCCCTAGTCCCCGTACCGCTCGTCCACCACACGCTTGGTCTTGCCAAACGAGCGGGGCAAGGCGCCCGGGTCCGTGAACTCCACCTCTGGCCGGGCCATGAGCGATTTCTGCAGCGCCCCGGCCACGGCTTTGGCCAAGTCCGCGTCCATGCCGCTGCTCACGTCGGGTTTGCGCTCCACCTTCAGGCTCATGAAATCCTTGCCGTCCTTGCGGCGCAGGGTGATCTGATACTCGGAGCTGGCCTCGGGAAAGCGCTCTAGAACTTCGGCTATCTGGCCGGGGTAGATGTTCACCCCGCGGTAGATGATCATGTCGTCGGAGCGGCCCAGTATCTTGTCGTGCCGGGGCATGCACGCCCCGCAATCGCACTGGCCAGGCAACAGCCGGGTCAGGTCCCGGGTGCGGTAGCGGATAAGGGGCGCGGCCTCCTTACACAAGGTGGTCACCACCATCTCGCCCACTTCGCCGGGCGCCACGGGCTGCAACGTGTCCGGGTTCACGATTTCAAGGATGTAATAGTCCGCCCAGTAGTGTATGCCGGCGTGCGCCCGGCACTCCAACCCGGCGCCAGGGCCATAGAGTTCGGTCATGCCGGTGATGTCGAAACTGTCCTCCAGGCCCAGGCGCTGCTCGAAATTGCGGCGCATCTTGGGGCTGTGGGTCTCCGCGCCAAAGATGCAGCGTTTCAGCTGCACCCTGTCGTGCAGGTTGTGCTTTTCTACTTCTTCGGCCATGAGCAAGGCCATGGACGCTGTGGAGCAGAGGACTGTTGCCCCCAGGTCGGTGAGAATCTGCAGCTGTATCTCCAGGTTGCCCGGCCCCAGGGGCAAGGCCATGGCCCCGAAATGCTCGCAGCCCAGTTGGAAGCCGGCCCCGGCCGTCCACAGCCCGTAGCCTACGGCTATCTGCACCCGGTCCAGCTGGGTCAGGCCGGCCAGCTCGTAGCAGCGGGCGAACATCTCTTTCCATACGTCGATGTCTTTCTGAGTGTAAGCGAGGATTTTCCTCTTGCCCGTGGTGCCGGAGGAGGCGTGGATGCGCACTACCTGCTCCTGCGGTACTGAGAGCAAAGGAAAGGGGTAGCCTTCCCGCAAATCTTCCACTGTGGTAAAGGGCAGGCCTGTCAGCTGGTCCAGAGAATCGACTCCCTTGGGGTCCACCCCGGCGGCGTCCAGCTTGCGGCGGTAGGCGTCGCAGTGTGCGTAGGCGTGGGCCACTGTCCAGCGCAGGCCGTCCAGTTGTTTTCTGGCTATCTGTTCCTCATTCAGTTCTGGTATGAATCGCGGCTGCATGGAAATCTCGCTTGTTCCCTGTTGCAATATTTATTACCTTTAGCGCATGCGGCGCAGCCCAAGAGAGACCGGCCCGCTGCAATGAAATATCTTCTAGCACGAAACTGCCTGCGGGAAAAGGGAAACCCCGCCGGCAGGCAGGCTGATTAAAGCCAAAGGAGAATACGCATGCGCATGCTGATAATCGGTTCCGGCGGCCGGGAACACGCCATGGCCTGGAAACTGAAGCAGTCCCCCCTGGTGAACAAGCTCATCATTGCCCCGGGCAACGGCGGCACGGCCATTTTGGGTGAAAACGTCAATGTAGACGCTGACGACCTGCCGGGCATTGTCTCCCTGTGCAAAGAACGCAACATAGACATGGTGGTCGCTGGGCCAGAGCTGCCCCTGGTTCTGGGACTGAAAGACGCCCTGGAGCGCGAAGGCGTTATGTGCTTCGGGCCCAGCGCCTTTTGCGCCCAGCTGGAGGGCTCTAAAGCCTTTGCCAAGCGCACCATGCGCGCCGCCGGCGCGCCAACCGCAGCGTTCGAAGTTTTTGACGACTACGACCAGGCCAAAGACTACCTGCAAAGCCGCACCGCGCCCATAGTGGTCAAGGCAGACGGCCTGGCCGCAGGCAAAGGCGTTATCGTGGCCAAGACCATGGACGAGGCCATGCGCGCCCTGGAAGACATCATGGTCCGCAAGGTCTTCGGCTCCGCCGGCAACCACGTGGTCATAGAGGAAGCCCTGACCGGCCAGGAGGCCTCGTTCATGGCCTTTTGCGACGGAACCCACGTCGTTCCCCTGCCATCGTCGCAGGACCATAAACCCATAGGCGAAGGCGACACCGGGCCCAACACCGGAGGCATGGGAGCCTATTCGCCCGCTCCCATTCTGCCTGAATCCCGCTACCAGGAAATGGCCGACATGGTCATTGCGCCCATCACCCGGTTCATGGCCTCCCGGGAAGCGCCCTTCGTGGGCATGCTCTACGCCGGGCTGATGATCGACGGCGACGACATACATGTGCTCGAATACAACGTGCGCTTCGGCGATCCTGAATGTCAGCCTCTGCTCAGCCGGTTGGACACGGACCTGGCTGAGATCATGCTCGCCTGCTGCCAGGGCCGGCTGCACGAAATAGACATAAAATGGAAACCGGAGACCGCCATTTGCGTGGTCATGGCTGCTGAAGGCTACCCGGCCAGCTATCCCAAAGGCATGGAAATCACCGGTCTGGACGAGGCTGAAGAACTTGACGGCGTTACCGTGTTCCACGCCGGCACAAAGCTGGACCAGGGCAAAATCACCGCCGCCGGCGGCCGGGTGCTGGGCGTCACATCACTGGGCAAGGACCTGGCTGCCGCCCAAAAGACCGCTTACGCCGCCGTGGACAGAATACACTTTGACAACAGCTACGTCCGCCGGGACATTGGCGCCAAGGGACTGGCGTAAGGGCTGAATCGAAAACAGCCGGGAGGGGAAACTCGTTACTGAGTTTTCCCTCTCACGCTCTACCTTTCAAGCAGAGCTGCCCATTGTGCGCATAAAACGCCGGTCGATCCAATCTTTCAGCTTCATGGCCAGGACACTGCGAAACACGAAGGGCGGCCGGAAAAGCAGTCCGGTTCCGTCGCCCAGGTTGATGATAAGCATAAACTTCTGTACCGGCTTGAAAATCCGCAGAGGCTCGCCCAGGGCCCGGGCCGGGACGTTATGCAGTAGAATTGCGGCTTGCTTCACAGCGTGCACGCCCACCTTTTCCAGGGGCTGCGGCTGAAAGTCGATGCAGTCCCCGCCGCCAAAGATATCCGGCCATGCTACGCTCTGCAGACAGCCATTGACCAGCAGCCCGCCCGCGCCGCCCACGGGCAGGCCCGAGTCAGCAATGAACGGCGAAGGCCGGGCTCCTATGGCCAGCAGGGCAAGATCGTATCCGGACTCTGTTCCCGCTTCGCTACGGGCGACGCCCTCGTCCAGCGACTCCACCCGCTCGCCCTCGACCAGGGCCACGCCGTGTTCCTGAAGAGATCGTCGCACCAGAAGCCTGGCTTTGTCTGAAAATCTGTCCAGCAGCGTTCTGCCGGCGTAGAGCGTCACCCGCGGAGTTCCGCCGCACAGGCGAATCCAGCGCGCTACGTTGCCGGCTGTCTCCACCCCGGCGGCGCCGCCGCCAGCCACGGCTACGCGGACCTCTCCCTGCGCCGCCAGCTTTTCCAGCCGTTCCCTGGCCAACGCCAGGTTTTCAATAGGCTTTACCGGCAGAACGTCTTGCCTGCCCCCGGCCTGCAGCGGGTCTGGGACCACACTGCCCACATTAATGGAGAGCACGTCGTACGGCAGAGTCCGGCCTGACCCTGTGCCTACAGTTTTTGCGTGCGGGTCAATGGAAACCACCCGGTCCTGAATGAATTCCCCGCCCCCGGATTCCGTCATACGCTGCACAGGAAACCGCAAGTCGTCCGGCTCGTAAAAGCCTCCCAGCATGCCTGGCCCCATGCCGGAATAGGCGTGGGTAGGCTCCGGCCCGACGACAACCACGCTGCAGCCGTGTCGACGCAGGCTACGCAAAGATTTGACGAGGGCCAGATGGGCGTGGCCGCCTCCAGCCAGAACGATGCGCTTCACGCTGGGGATGCGCCGTCCGGCGTATCGCGGGCGTTCGTTTCTGGAACAAGGGAAAGGGCGCGGGCGGCGCGCATGGTGTAGGATTCAGCAAATCCGTTGCTTCCTCCGTGCCGCAGCAGGTGCGCAAGGTCCTCTACTGTATCCACGTCCCGCCACGGCGGCAGCATGGCTACGCTGCATCCAGCCTGCTCCAAGGCGGTCAGCGTCTGGTCCAGCACAAGGCCCGTGGACCAGTCTATGGATTGGAAAACTTGACGACAAAACGTTTCTTTGCGCATGGCGATAAGATAATAGCCGCCGTCGCGGGCCGGTCCGAGCACGGCGTCTGTGCGGTTGAGTTCCCGATCTGCCTGGCGAATGAGCGATGGGGGCAAATCCGGCAGGTCCGATCCTATCACCGCGGCTTTTTCGGCGCCATTGTCAAACGCCGTCTGCATGGCGTTGGCCATGCGTTCGCCCAGGTCGGCGCCTTCTTGGGCCATATAAACATGCTCATCGCCAAGCCATTGACGCACGGCGTCAAGCTTCTCCGGCGGATGCACACACAGCGTGAAACACAGTCCAGCCCGGGCGCATGTTTCCAGGCTGTCCAGTACAAAGGCGTTATACAGCGCAAGAGCAGTCTCGTTGCCGACTGCGTCGGCAAGCCGCGTCTTCACTTTCCCTGGTTCCGGGTGTTTCACAAAAAGCAGGAGCCGCATGGGCGGGCATTCGTATGAGACCATGGTAGACCCCATACACCATTATACTGTTTTTTCCAACCCTGGATGACAAAAGGAGTCTGAAATAGAGCAGCGCAGCCATGCTGTACACGACCGCGCTGCAAAAAATCAATAAACACGATATACTATACGTTCAGATTATATGCTTCCACAAAATCCTTCATGCGCTGGCGGGACGCAGTGAGCGTTTCCCTCAGCCATTTTTTGTAGTCGGCCATGTCTGCAATGGGTTCGCGGGCCACGCCAGTGTCCATGGCGGCCTGGGCCACAGCCGGGGATTCCCACTCAATAACCCGCAGGTCCAGCGCTTTGGGGATGATGTAATCCACGCCAAACGAGCACTCCTTCAGCCCGTAGGCGTCCATCACTTCGCTGGGTACAGGCTCTTTGGCCAGTGCGGCCAAGCTTGTGGCGGCTGCGACCTTCATTTCTTCATTGATGGAGGCGGCCCGCACGTCCAAAGCGCCGCGGAAAATGAACGGAAAACCAAGCACGTTGTTCACCTGATTGGGAAAATCCGAGCGGCCGGTGGCCATGATGCACTCAGGCCGGGCTTCTTTGGCGTCGTCGTAGCTGATTTCCGGATCCGGGTTGGCGCAGGCAAAGATGATGGGGTCTTTGGCCATGGCTTTGACCATGTCCTTGGTGACCATGTTGGCTACAGAAAGGCCCAGGAAGCAGTCTGCGCCCTTGAGAGCGTCGCCCAGGGAGCCTGGGTTAGTAGACTGAGCGTAGGCTTTCTTGGACTCGTTGAGGTCCGTGCGGTCAGTATGCAGGCACCCTTTGGAGTCATACATCCAGATATTTTCCCGCTGCACGCCCAGGTTTTCGAAAAAACGGGTGCAGGCGATGGCCCCGGCGCCGGCGCCAGACACCACCAGTTTGATGTCCTCGGCCTTTTTGTTGGCTATTTCCAAGGCGTTGATAAGCCCGGCGCCGGAAATAATGGCTGTGCCGTGCTGGTCGTCGTGAAAGACTGGAATACCCATTTCTTTTTTCAGCGTCTCTTCAATGTAAAAACACTCCGGCGCCTTGATATCTTCCAGATTGATCCCGCCAAAGGTGGGCTCAAGCATTTTGGTAAACTCGATCACCTTGTCCGGATCCAGTTGGTCAATATTGATGTCGTAGCAGTCCACATTGGCAAAAATCTTGAACAGCACGCCCTTGCCTTCCATGACTGGCTTGCCCGCGTAGGGGCCTATGTTGCCCAGCCCCAGCACAGCTGTGCCATTGGACACCACCGCCACCAGGTTGCCCCGGTTGGTGTAGGCGTAGGAAAGGTTTTGGTCCGCGGCAATGGCGCGGCAGGCCTCAGCCACGCCCGGGCTGTAAGCCATGGAAAGGTGCTTTTGCGTGTCGCAGGGTTTCGCGGGAATGGTTTCCAGTTTCCCGCGGTGGCCTACTTCGTGATAGGCGAGAGCTTCTTCTTTGGTGAACAGAGCCATGTGCAGCCTCCAGGTGACGGTTAGCAGCCTGTTGAAAAAACCACTATGGCGGCGTTACTTCAAAAAGTTCAAATACTTGTGCAGTCTATATACAGGTCGATCTTGAACTTTTTTTGCGCCTTGCCCTCGTGGTTTTTGAACAGCCTGCGAAAAGGGACTTTTTCAACACTCAGCTAGCATGAAAGGCTTGCACAATACCGCGCAACCGGCTCTTTTGCAAGAACTGCAGGCGCTTTGTTTGCTCTTTTCTGCACAATTTTTGCTAGACTATTTCTTGCACATTTGTAGCACACACGGTAAAGGAACCTCTGCAACAGCCGATAAGGGTATATGTAGGCATAGCAACCATCAGGAGAACACCAATGACCCATCCCGCCGTACTGCTGTTTAACGACGAAACTGCCAATATCGCAGCACAATCCAAACATATCCACACTGACGGGCAGACCGCCGGCCAGAAAGACGCCCCCCGCCAGTATACGCCGGAGACAGGCTGCCCTTCCCAGCCGTGCATCGTGGAGGAAGACTACTATTTAGGCGAGTCGCTTTTTTGACGCCGTTTGCCGTAAAAAACTACACTGGCGCCAAATTACACTGAGATTTTGCAGGCAGCCAGGACTTTACTCTGGCGTGCGGGTCCATTTCACGGCCCAGCTGTTGCAACGAAAGGGCCGCAAAATCCCGTAGCGACAATTCCAGCACGTCCAGTCGGTTCGTCACATCTTCGCAAAACAGTTCGCCCCAACTGGAGGCGTAGACCAGCGTGGCGCGCTGCGCTTTTTTTGCCTCTCGCGGGGCGGTAAAATTGGCGGCTATGAACACGCGGACCACCTGCTCCCGCTCCAACCCGGCGTCTATGTCTGCGTCAAACACTTTTGAGGCCGGAAAAAACTCCCGCAAAGCCTCCAGCATGTCCGTCACGTCTGGCATAGAGACCGGCGATTGCAGCGTGCTGGACCCGCGCAAGGGCATGTTGGCGTAGTACAACCCGTTGACCGCCAGCCAGGCGAATAGCCGGACGGGGTTCACATCCCGGGCTGCTTCCTCCACAGTGCGGCCTTTTTTGCCGCCTCCTTTGGTCATTTCCCCTTCGGCAACCCAGGCCACGGAAGCGCCTTGCACGCCCTCGCAGGAAAACTGCAAAGCGGAAAAAACCTCTTTGCGGGAGGTCAGCAACTGAATGCGCTTGATCTTGTTGGGCGCTTCCTGAAAGGTGCTGAATATTTTGCGGCCCAGCTTGGTCATGTCGTCGCCAGTTATGGCTATGTCGTACTGCTTGCCGGCCAGTTGCTTCTGAATGCCGGCGTAAGTAGAAAACATGAACCGGGACAGCCGCTCGCTCAACGCCATCAGCTCGGCAAAACCCGGCAGGTCCCGGCCATGACGGCGCACGCCGTCCGGGTCCGCCACTGCCGGCGTAAGATTTTTCTCCATGGGCGACTCGCTGTACGGAAAAAAATACTCCACATAGCTGTCGCCGCGCATCTCAGTGCGGCGGCCCGTGGTCCGGGACAGGGGGTCAAACCCGGTTTTTTGCACAAAGGCCAGCTCCATCAAATCCCGCTCGTCCTTGCGCTCTGTTGCTTCATAGTGTTCATACAATTCGCGGAACAGCGCAGCGTAAGGGTCCACGTCCCAGACGTCGGCTTCGCCCCGGTACAATCTTTCTTTGATTCTGTCGCACAGCAAGTCCCGATTCTCTGGATTGTGCACGTAGCGGTCCATAAGCGCCAGCTTCATGATGGATTTAAATGGAGACTTCAGGGCCTTGACAATTTGCCACAGACAGGCGCCAAAAAACTCTTCCGGCGGTATATCGCCCAGATGCCCCAAATCCACCAACTGGGCCGCTTGAGCGCTACGGATCATGGGAGAGCGGACAACAGTGTGCAGCTGCTTAACGTAGGCTTTCTCGCTCAGCGCCGTAGGCAAGCAATGCCAAGCCGGTATCTTGCCGGCCAGCAGCATGGCCGTGCGGTAGAATTCCTCTTTAAGCAGCTTGGCCTGGGCCGAGCCCGCAGACTCCTGGCTGGAAAACCCAAAGTCGTTGGCCCGAATTTTATCCAGGTCCATCAGAAAAAAATGCGTTTCCAGATTGAACGCTGTGTCCGCCCAATCCTCCAGAGCAGAGAGCTTATCCTGCAGTTCATTAAGCTTGTCATCGGGTATGCGCTCACGCTCATAACACACCCACAGGTCCAGATCCGACGTCCGGGTCTGGGCTATGGCCCCTGTGGAGCCTATGGAATAGACCGCCTCTATGGGTAAGCCGGAACGCTTGGCGCTCCAATCCACGTTGTCTGCCCCCAGGTGCTCCTCCAGCAGCATCACTGTCTCATGGTTCGGAGCGTAGCCGGAAATGATGCACTGCACTGAGGGAAATACGTAGCTTTCCCCCCGGGAAACGCCTGGTGTTACAGGCGACTCGATAAGAGCGGGCAGCATTTTTAGAAAAGCGGCCTGTTCGCCCAGCTTCCACATCGTCCAGGCCAGGCGGTCAGCGTTGCGGGCCAGAAACACCCGCCTGCGGGCCGCCGCCTCCTTTTCGCTGAACCAGAGAGAGAGCAGCTTGTACATGAAGCGCACGCCCTCGGCTGCGCCCAGCTCTGAGGGCAGGCCTGTTGCCTTGACTCCTTGGGCGGCTGTTTCCAGCTGGTCAAATAAGCTCTCATGCTCGGCCTGCAGCATCGCCGGGGAGTCGGAATCCAGCAGATGCACGCGCAGGTCGCTGCACGCCACACCGGTGAAACGCGCGCTGGTAACCGAGGAAGAATGAATGAACGCTTTTTCAAACCGGGCGTCTTCAAAAGCTGCCCCGTGGCATTGCCACTGCCGCATGGCGCAGTGGGAAAAATTGGCGCTGGTGAAGCCGCACCGTTCTACCTCCCAGTGAATCAAGGACGCGCCCCAGAAATCGTTTTCATAGAATTGGGAATCAGCGCACCGCAGATGCTCTGCCCTGGTCCCGGCAAAATGGGCGGCGGTCAGTTTGCAGTGGTCAAACCGGACCCGCTTCAAAGCGGCGCCGTTGAACCGGCAATTCGTCAGAACGCACTTTTCGAAAACAACAGATTCTAAAACTGAGCCTGTGAATTCCACGTTGCTCAGTTTGCAGCCTGTAAAATGGACGCCTTGCATGGCGCTGCGAGAAAGGTCCAGGTTTACCAGCGCCACCTTGACGAACCGGTTCCTCTTGAAAGAGCACCCCGGCAGCGCCCCGTTCTGATACGTTTTTTCCTGCACGTTCTGGCCAGACTGCAGCTTGGTCAGAGCATGTACGGCCCCTTCCGGGGCCTCTTCGTGCACGCCCATGGCCTTTTTCACCTGGGTTAAAAAGCCCCCCCCCTCCTTTGTTTCTGTCTTCCGGCTCACAGCCAGCGACGCCTTGGGCGGTTCGTACTCCGGTTTTCTGGCCAGGGGCGCAAATGCTTCCAGATACTGCTGCAAAGCTGTAACCACGTGCGAGCCGGTCTGTTCCTTGCTTGCCCGGGCGGCGGCCTTAACGCCGTGGTCCATCCATTCCGGCATGGCCCTGTGCACCATGACCAGCAAAAAAGCTAATGTTTGGGCGTGGTCGGTGGCGGGCAGAGACTTTATGTACTGGCTGAACTCCCGGGCGCTGCAGCGCATGAGTCTGGGGTTGACCTGCGGCCGCATAGCTGGAAACCGGGTGTGTAAAAACCCTGCCGCTGTGACAGCCTGACGAGCGCCCAGCGCCAGCAGGCAATCCAGCGCCGCCAGTTTGACGGCCGGATGCGGCTGCTTGAGAAACAGAGCCAACTGGCGCACCAGCTTCTGGTCCCCCCGCCGGCCAGTGCGGCCCACGGCTTCCAGCACGGCTATAAGGGATTCAGACCGCAATTCTCCGGCCCGGCGCAACAGGTCTGCAGCCAGCGAAGCAGACCGCAGCCGGCCGGCTGTTTTGCCCATGTAAGCTATCTGCGTTTCATCCAGGTCCATTTTTAGCAGCTGCCCCAGCCAGATGCCGAAACGGCCCTTCAACAGCTCGCGCTGCATGGGCAAGGCTGGCTCCTGCCGGCGTTCATCCAACTTTTCCAGGTAGAGCAGAGCCTCTTCCGGGTCTTCGCTCTGGTATATTTTGGCCAGGTCAAAGGCCCACTGCAAAAACCAGGGCTCCACCTTGCGCGGAGAGCGGAAAAACTGGTCCAACAAAATAAGCTGCTGATTCGGTTCGTAATTGGAAAGAAAAGCCCCAAGAGCTTCCGCCCGGACCTTGCCTTTGTGCAGATAGCGGCCGGCCAGGTGTTCCCCTACTGGCCCAAGCTCCAGTAAAAGGCCGAAACCGGACGAGACAGTGGACTGGTCCTGGGTGTTTTCTATGATGGTGGAGATAGTGTGCGCCAGGTCTGAGGTGTAGCGCTGGCCCTCCAGCGAGTCCATGTCCTCCCGGGCGAGCAGGGAAAGGGCCTGGTCGATGAGCGGACGCGAGTCAGACGGAATGAACGGAGGCGAGGTGCGCAGCATTGACCGCACAGACCCGAGCAGCTCATCCAAAGGGGCGTGCATGGGAGAATCGGACATGCTTAGCCTGCCTCCGACACTGTATCAGCGTAGTAGTTTATCTGCTTGCTCGGGCTCAGGTACGCAAACATCTCCCGGGAAAGCTCTTCCGGCCGCAGCGTTTTGATAATGTCCAGATTGGTCTCAATGGTCAGGTCCACAATGAGGGCCTCCTTTTTGGGCACCTCAGGATGGTAGACCAACACGCCAGGCCGGGCCGCCTTTTGCAAGTTGGTGGAGACGACCATGCCGTACAAACCGTTGGACAGTTGCACCACAGTGCCTGGCGGATAGACGCCCATGTTGCGGATGAAGGCGGAAAGAATTTTCCCGTCCAGCATTTTCTTCATGGACGAATACATTTTCTTCAACACGTCGTGGGGCGTCAGGGCCCCGCCGTCTCTGGGGTTGCACAGATTGTCGTAGGCGTTGGTCACGGCCACTATCTTGGCCAGGGGAGAAATATCGTTTCCTTGAAGTTTTTTCGGAAAGCCCGAGCCGTCAATGTTTTCATGGTGCTGCAGGATGATGTGCCGGGCCTCTGAAGGATATGCGGCCATGGATGTTACCAGTTTCACGCCCAAGGCCGGGTGCTGCTTGTAGTACTTTTCCGCCGCCGCCTTGATGGAGAGCACCTTGTTCTCCTTTAGCGCGCTCATGGGTATGCGGCCCTTGCCAATGTCGTGAAACAAAGCGCCCATGCCCAGGTAATGCATGGTCTTGGAGTCCAGGCCGAACTCCTTGCCCAGAATCATCGACAGCACTGTGACGTTCAGGGCGTGCAGGTTCTGCTGCCCCTCTGCCGGTTTGTTGGTCATCAGGTTGATGACAACGTCGCGCTCAGATAAAAACGTACCCACCATGGCGTCCACAGCCTGGCCGGCCTCCTCCATGGCGTCCTCGGCCTTGCCTGAGGCCCGGCGCAAAATGGTGGTTATGGACGACACCGTGGCTTCATACTGTTTCTCGCACCGGGCAAAGCGCTCTTTGCGCTCCTTGTTGCGCTCTATGGTCTCCCGTTTCAGTCCCAACAACTGCCGCGACACCGGGGTCTTCATCGGCACCTTTTTTTTCTTTTTGGCTTCTTCTTCCTCCAGAGAGGGGGCGGCCTTGCGCTCCAACGGGATGGGCAGAGTGTCGCTCTTGTTCAGCACGCAGGTCACGTGGGTGAAGCCGGCTCTTTTAATCTTCTCCACCTGCTTCTGGTTCTTTATCTTAAAGCTGTTGCGCAAAAAGGGAGATTTGGCGCGGCCTGAGGACTCCAGGCGCACGAAAAGGCCGGGACACAGCTGGTCCACGTGGATGGGATACTCAGAAAAGTTGCTCATTGCCGCCGCCCGCCCCGCAAAGCATTGCTCCGGCGCGCAGGCCTGGAATATTCCATCTGCCTTGCTTAGCCCCTGGTCTTTACGCGTGTCAATGCTTCAAGCGCAATTGCAGAGCGGTTCCTGCATGCAAAGGCAGTGTATTGCCCCATATCCCAGGATGAGGTCCCCGGCGTACACGCCGTAGGCTGGCCGGCCTGTCAGTTCTGCAAGCAGGCCCAGCGCACGACAGTCCGCCGGGTCGTTAAAGGTGGGAACCAACAAGCCAGCGTTGCACACAGCGTAGTTGGCGTAGCTGGCCGGCAGGGGCCAGCCGTCAAAAAACAGGGGCTGCGGCATGGGCAGGTCCACAATCTCGGCCCGGGAGCCGTCCTCCAGCACGGCGTCCTGCAGCCTCTCCCGGTTTTCCTGCATGGCCCTGTAGTTGGGGTCGCCGGGATTATCCGGCCTGCATAAGACCAAAGTCCTGGCGTCTACAAAGCGGCAAAAGTCGTCCACGTGGCCATGGGTGTCGTCGCCAGCCACGCCCCGGCCCAGCCAAATGGCGTTGGAAGCGCCCAGCCACTCTGCAAACAGCGCTTCGTACTGCGCCTTGCCCATGCCCGGGTTGCGCACTTGCACCGCCGGGTCCAGCAAGCATTCCTCGCTGACGATGATGGTCCCCCGGCCGTTCACCTCTATGGCGCCGCCCTCCAGCACCGCCGGACCGGCCTTCCATTGCGGCCGTGACAGAGGCAGCCCCAGCCAGCCGGCCGCCCGCTCTGGAATCCGGGCGTCCAAAACCCAGTCAGGATACTTGGCCCAGCCGGTGAAACCAAAACCAACGACGGCGCGGCCTGCGGCGGAATCTTCCACCACACAGGGTCCGCTGTCCCGCAGCCAGCCCCTGTTAGTCTCCATGTGCAGAAAATCCACGCCGCCACTATCCACCCCCGCCCGGGACAGGCAGCGCCGGGCCTCTGTTTCCAAACGCTCGTTCTGCACCAGCAACCGCACCCGCTCACCCTGCAGGATGCGCCGGATGATCTCCACGTACACCCAGCGGATGGACGCGAATTTTCCGGGCCAGTCCGAGCTTCTGTGCGGCCAGCACAGCCACGTGGCTTCGTGCGGCTCCCACTCTGCAGGCAGACGACAGGCCATGAAAACGCTCTATCCTTTGCGCTTGCGCAGCCGCTGGTCCAAACCCTTAACAAGCAAGGGCCAGGCAATGGTGGCGTCACTGTGCACCTCGGCGTAACGTCCGCCCTGCTCCGGCGGGGCGAATTTGCCCCAGCTCACGCCTTCAGAATAGGTGCAACCCGAAAGGCCGCCCCAGTGCACGGGCTCAGGACATACTCGCACGCCGTACGTAAAACGCCGAGCCGGCAAATCCATCTTAGGAACCCGCTGGGAGGCAATCTCCACAAACGGTCCCACCTGCTGCGCCCAGTTGCGGGGCACGCCGCCGCCTATGGTAAAAATGCCCATTTTTTTCGCCTTCAGGCAGCGCTGCGTGTAGCTGTAAAGGTCAAGAAAAGGGTTGAACTGAAACGGCAACTGCGACGGTTCCACTCCTTCAGTCATCAGCTGTGCATTGGCGCGCATCATGTGCGTGGCCACGTCCAGCGCCAGCTCCGAATCCGTAAACGCCGGGATGTAGACCGGCACGCCCTGGCGGTAGGCGGATTTCAGCACGCCAACGCCTTCGTAGTGCGCGTCCAAATGCTTGCCAATGGCCTGGCACAAAGACTCCGAGCACATGAAAGGCTCGCCTTCCAGCTCGTCCAGAACGCGGCTGAGCACCTCCTCGGCCTGGGTAAAGTTCGACTCCGGCTCCAGGGTGTCGTAAACCCTGTTGTACCCCTTGGAAAACAGCGCCTTGTCGTCCATGCGGCCGAATTCGTACTTGTAGTGCTTCAGGCCTATGGACTCTACGAAACCGTGCGCCATAAGCGCGCCTGTGGAAATGACCACGTCCACCCAGCCGGCGTCGATCATCTTGCACAAGACGCCGGTCATCTTGGCCACAGTCATGGCGCCGGACAAGGTGGCGACCACCATGCAGTCTTCGTCCGTGACCATGGCCTCCAGCACGTCCAGCGCCTCGCCCAGGTTCCGGCCGCCAAAGGCCGTCCGAGACATGGCGGAGAGCATGTCGTCAATGTCTTCCAGGGCGTCCGGGTCCAGGGTCTGCAGTGGTGTCAACCCGTCCTTTTCGGCGTTTCCCAGCTCCTCCAGAGAACGCATTCCGTTCTTGGCGTGTTCCATGTCGCTCCTTAGGTTACGGCAGCAATACGGCCACCGCCAGGGTTGTTGTCCACATGCCCCCCTGTCCGTTGGTTACGCAGGTCTTGGACAAAGAGTCAATTATCTTCCCGGACATCATGTAGATATTGCGGCGCTCGTCATAATCGTGCTCGGGGTCGAAATCGATGCCCAGCGTGGTGGCCAGCATGGTGGAGGCCAGATCCTCGGCAAAGTCTCCCATTTCTTTCTCATCCTGGCCGAAACCGGTGTGCTCGGAAATGTAGCCGTACTGGTTCTTGTCCGCTGGAAAGGCCATGCCAACGGCGGAGCCCACCAGCCGGCCCTTCTCGTCGGTGGCGTTGCGGGCCATAACGCAAAAGGTGATCTGCCCGGGGCACAGATGTTTCACGCCCTCGTCAACTTCCAGAATTTCAGCCTGAGGCGGCAAAATGGACGACACGTACACCAGATTCTGCTTCTCTATTTTTGCTTCGCGCAGAGCCAGCTCAAAAGACTGCAGCTTGTTCTTGTGCCGGCCAATGCCGCGTGTGAAAAACACTTTTTTGGGGACAAACGTGCATTGCATGGTCAGGGTTACCTCCTTGAGCGGCCTAAAGGGTATATAGTTCACGTCAACATGATCCAAATGCGACGCTTTGTAACATGCTGCGCGTCATGTCAAGCGTTCATGCTGGGGCCAGGTCTCTGGAAGGCGATTTCTTTTTTAAAAATCCGCTGCAGCCTCTTGCTTCCTTTGAAGAATAGCCGCGCCATTCAAATCTGTCACTCCCCCGCCAAACGGCCCAGCGTTTTGATTCCAGAGTCCATGCGCTCGTTCCACACCCCGTTGCAGCTGAGCCGGATGCAGTTGCGAAACGAGTCGTGGGCAGAAAAGATATTGCCTGGAGCGACGCCAACGCCAAACTGCTTGGCCCGGTAGAACAGCTCCACCCCGTCCCGGAGTCCCGGGCCGTTTGGGGGCAGTTCCACCCACAGAGCGCTGCCCCCAGCCGGATCGGTAACCCGCGTCCCAGCAGGAAAATGCCGAGCCACAGCGTGGCGCATGGCCTGCATCTGGCTTTGTATAGCCGTGCGCAGCTGCTTCAGGTGGCGGTCGAAGTTGCCCCGGTTCAGGTATTCAGCCACCGTCAGCTGCGTCAGCGAAGGGCAGCAGACGTTGGTGGTGGCTTTCACCTCCAAGGCTTTGTCCATAAACCGGCCTGGCGCCATGTAGCCCACCCGGTAGCCAGGCGCCAGCACCTTGGAAAAGGACGAGCACAGGATGACGTTGCTCTCCTCGCCCGGCCTGTCATATCCTTTGCACGCCCTGGGCCGCGGCCCGCCAAAATGCAAATCCCCGTAAACGTCATCCTCCACAAGCGGAACCTCGGCCCGGTCCAAAATGCGCACGATTTCGGCCTTGACTTCCTCCGGAACTAGGCTGCCGTCCGGGTTGTTGAAGCTGGGGCACAGAATGCAGGCGGCCACAGGATAGGTCCTCACAGCCTCATCCAAGTGGGCCGGGTCCACCCCGTCCTCCGGGCAGGAAGGCAGCTCGATGGCCCGCAAGCCAAGCGTTTCCAGCAACTGCAGAAAACAGTAATACGTCGGGGACTGGATGATCACCGTATCCCCGGGCCGGGTGAGGCAGCGCAGGGAAATGTACAATGCCTCCAGAGCGCCCCCTGTGATGATCAGCTCTTCCGGCTTGATGGACGTTCCCCAGTCCGGCGCACGGAAGGCCACGGCCCGGCGCAATGCGTCCAGGCCATGCACCGGCCCGTAGCCCAAGGCCGCGTCGGGCTGCTCCTGCAGCACAGCACGGGCCATGCGGGCCAGCGTCTTGCCGGGCAAAACCTCTTCCGCAGGACAGACCACAGCCAGGGGCAGCAGCTCATGGTCGCCCACAGCCTCCAGCACTGTGGAGATAAGCCCGCCGCGGGTAACCGCGCGCGGGGTTTCCGCCGCCCGCGCCTTGCGCTGGGGAGTTTGCACGCTGCGCACGTGCCGCCGCACGAAAAAGCCGGACCTGGGCCGGGCCTCGACCACGCCCTTGCGCTCCAGCTCCACGTAAGCGCGGTTCACCGTGGCCACAGAAAGCCCCATGCAGCCGGAAAGCCTCCGCAAGGACGGCAGACGCGCCCCGGGCGACAGCTCGCCGGCGTCCATCATGGCCAGCAGTTGTTGCTCCACCCGCCTGTAGTGTAAGTCAGCATCCGGGCTGCGAGCCATCTGTTATGCTCCTTTTTATGAAAAACTGTGTCTGTTCAGTAGACAGAATTTTTGCTGTACTCCACAGCCATGAACCATGCAAGCCAAACCCTTACTCGTCGGAGATGGGAAATGCCGCCGGAAATTATGAGAGGAATAAAGCAAACCCTGCCCATTGTCCTGGGCTACATACCAGTGGGCTTCGCCTACGGAGTGCTGGCCCGCAAGAACGGCCTGGCCGTGGACAACACGCTGCTCATGTCGGTGCTTGTGTTTGCGGGATCAGCCCAGCTCATCGGGGTGGGGCTCATCGGCGCAGGCGCTTCGGCCGCTTCGGTCATCGTGACCACGTTTATCGTCAACCTGCGGCATCTACTCATGTCCGCGGCGCTGGCGCCGCATCTTTCGCGCTGGCCCAAGTGGCTGATTGCACTGTTCGGCTTCCAGCTGACGGACGAGACCTTCGGGTTGCACTCCTTGCGCTTTCCCAAGGGCGAGACCGAAGTAACAGAGACGCTGGCCGTCAACATGACCGCCCAGGGAGCCTGGGTGCTTGGCACGGCCCTGGGCGTCTTCTCCTCCTCGCTGATCACGGACGTGGAGCCCATCGGTCTGGACTTTGCGCTGCCAGCCATGTTCATCGCCTTGCTGGCCGCGCAGTTGAAAAACAAGAACCACCTGGCCGTGGCCCTGGCCGCGGGGCTATTCTCCACCCTGCTGGCGCTTTACGGCCTGGACGGTTGGAACGTCATGGCCGCCACGGTGGCGGCCGCAACCATAGGAGTGTTGTTACCCTCATGGACCAGAGCACAATCTTCCTGACCATATGCGGCATGGCCGCAGTGACCGCGCTGCCGCGCATTCTGCCGGCGTTGGCCCTGGCCTCGCGGCCCCTGCCGCAACTGTTGACCCGCTGGCTCAGCTTCGTTCCCGCGGCCGTGCTCTCAGCCTTGCTCTTTCCCGCCCTGCTGCTGCAGGACGGCAAGCTGCGCCTGAGCCTGGACAACGTCTACCTGCTGGCCGCCGTCCCCTCCATGCTGGTTGCCTGGCGGTTCAAAAGCTTCTTCGGGGCCATCGCCGCGGGTATGGCCGCGGCGGCGCTGCTGCGGCTGGTTGTGGGGTAGAGGGGAAACGCCGCAGGCCTGTCTCATGGCTACTGCAGCAACAGCTGCAGTAGCGGCCCGGTCCCCACAGCCGGCGCTGGCGGCCACTCGGCGGCAAACACGCCGAATTTGGAGAGGCCAAGGTCTACATGATATAATGCCAGAACAACCTCCGTGCCGGCGTCATTGACGGCCCTGCCTTTCAAAGGGGCTTTGGCGTCATAAAACGGAGGAGTTGCCAAGCCGCCCCATAAAATATTGGTAAAGCCGAATACGCCAAATCCCGTCCGTGTCGCGTAGCGCAGCGCTCCCTGCTCCATGACTGGCAAGCCCGGGTCGTGCCCCGCCCACACCGCCATGGATTCGTCGCCTTCAAGGTACACCCCGGCGGCAAACGGCGTGCTGGTATTGAGTTCGTCCAACCAGCCGCTCAACTGGACCTCTGACATCCAACCGCCGCCGCTATTGGCCCGGCGCATGCTCCAGTAATAGGCCAGTTGCGAGCCGGCTGGCTGTGCGGCGTCCTGTCCGCTGAATAACAGCAAGACTTCGCCGCCGTCCTGGCGCATGGCTATGTCCATTATGTCTGGCGAATTCATATTTGAACCGAAGAACGACTCCGTGCTCCATTGGCTGCCCGGGTCGCGGTATGTGGCGTACACCGCCTTTGCCGTGCCGGTTATCTGCCCCAGCCAGGCGAGCACGGAATAGCCCCCGCGCATGTAGGCCTGCAGGTCCTCCACCGTGTTCAGCGCAAAAATGTTTGAGCTCCTGTCAGGAGAACTCCAGCTGTGCGAGGCGACTTGCCAGGTGGCGGACCAGATGTACACGCCGGTTCCGCCGGGATTCTTGGCCGCCCAGGCAGCCAACACCGACCCGTCGTCATTCATAACCGGCTGGGCCAGCCAATTCACCTTTGTAGGGTCTTCCGGCTCCACGCCGGTGACCACTGTGTCAGTCCCGGAGGAAGGAGTCCACGCCGTAGCCGCCGGGTCCCACCAGCGCGAGAGCAGCGACCAGTTGTTGCCCATAACCCCGGAGGTCTGCCCCCAGAGCACGAAAACTTCGCCGGCGTTATTCACAAACACATAGCACCCGTCCATGCCTTCGTTGCCTGTGGCCGAGTCCAGCCTCTCTATGGGCTCCCAGGCAAAAGCGCCATTGAACAATCTCGTGGCGTACAGCTGGCACGGCCCCTGGTCCGACAAGCTCGGGTTTGTCGCCTGGGTGGCCACCCAGCACACCGCCGCGTCGCCCGTCTCGCCCACAGATACGTCCACGTCTCGTATGTGTATCTCGGTGGAGGAGACCTGCTCAGTAGTCCAAGAGCCGGCTGCGCCGCGTCGAGACACATTGACGTACTGGCCAAACGCGTTGACTTCCACCCAGGCGAACCAGACCGTTCCATCCGGGCCGACCGCCGCCGCCGGCGAAACAGAAGAATATTGCGCAGCGGACATCCAGCCGGTTATGGACTGCGCCTCCCTCCAGGGTTTGCCTGACGGCTTGACCGCAGCGGCATGCTGAATAGTGGTGCTGGAAGTGTCCATCTCAGTCCAGAACGCGGCGCTGTCCCCGGAGCTGTTCATCTGCACCCAGACTTCCGTTATCAGGTCCGCCCACCCAGAGCGATTTTTGGGCGTGCTCCACTCAGCCCATGACGTAGCTGTACAAGCCGTCACCACAATAATAACTGCAACAAACATAACCAAACGCTGCATGCTGGCCCCCTTTGTTAATGTTGTCTGGAGTGCTCCCCGTTCACGTCCTGTTTTTGTAAATGAGTTTACTCCATTTTTGCAGCAATGGCGACACCTGCAAACTGAATGGCGAACTGGATGGCCGACTATTCCGGCGAACCGTACTCATACATGGAAAAATCGTACGCTATCTTCCCATGGGCCAGCTGGCATGCTCTCAGCTCCCGGTCCGCAAGCCTGAGCACGCCGCCTTTTTCCAAGGGCGCCAACATATCGCGGAAGAACGGCGCGTCCTCTCCATCCGGGGCCTTCTGGCCGCGTTCTTGCGCCCACAGTTCCGGGAGGTCCTCGCGCAGCAGGGCCAACATGGTCGGATGCGGACGCAACGTCGCATCAACAATGTAGGGCAATGCGCGCACAACTGACTGCGGCGCCCGGCCAGAAGCAGCGGCCCAGGCGGCTAGGTCATGCACGGCGTTCACCACGTAGAGAATTTCCATGTAGATGAAAACAAAGCGCTGCTGCTCTATATGCCGGGTGATGCGCTCATAAGCCTGGGGCGTAAAAAAAGCCGCGGCCACCTCCCACAAGGATGCGCCGCCGGCTATGTGTTGCTTCACCTGGGCTTCGAACCAGGTCCAGGTTTTGCGGGCAATGGCCCTGCGGGAAAGCTGGCGCACCTGGGTCGCCAGTGCGCCCGGCTCCACCGCCAGCACATACCCGTGCTCCCGCAGCTTGCGGCAAAAAAAGTGGTCTTCGTGGATGCGGCCATTGTGCCCGGCAAACCCTTTTACGGAGTCCCAGGCCTCTTTGCGCAGCAGCCACGCCCCGCCGGTAAGAAACTCCACTGTCTCAGCAGCGCCGATGTTGTGTGCGTCGCCGTAAATTTTCCAATACTGCGAGGCGAAATCCGCTGTTTCTTGCTGGCGTAGAGGACTCGAAACCAGCGTAGCGCCGGTTGCCTCCATTTGTTTTTCGCACAGAGCCGCCCAGTCTGGCGTCAACCGGATGTCGCAGTCCAGCGACAGGACATACGGCGCCTGGGCCGCCTCTATGCCTCTGGACTTGGTAAACGTGGTACCCCTGTTCCGGTCATTGCGCAGCACTGTCACGCCGTCAACGCCTACAGGGGGCGCATACGTCTTCTCTGAGCCGTCGTCCACGACGATGATGCTCCCTGGCTGCAGCGTCCATTCGGCAACACTGCGCAAAAGCCCGTCCACAAGAAAAGCGTCGTTATACGTATATGTAGCTAGTGCATACTGCATGTAGCGGATTCCTCTAGTATGATTACAAGGCCGGCAATGCAGGCAGCAGGGCGAGCGCCTCTGCAAAGTTTCTGGCTCAGTGCACAGAGGCCTTGAATGTCTTTTTTGCATACACTATGGCTGCAAAAAACGCCAAACGGCAGTATTCCCCCTGCTGGCGATTGAACAGGACGGGGCGTTGGACGCCAAACGTTCTTTCACCTCAGTGTTTCCTCCGTAGGCTTTCACCTGATCCACCACCAAAAAACAAAGCGCCTCAAAGAGGCCTGCTGCGGGGGAAGGGACGCGAGCGTCAAGCGCAATGGAGCGTCAAGCGCAATGGAGCGTCAAGCGCAATGGAGCGTCAGGCCTGGCGGTGGATTTAGGGCTGTTTTCCAGATTGTTATTCACCCCGTTTCAATGTAGTAGGCAGGGTCTGTCTCTACATAACTTTCGCTGCGAGTTTGAGGAATAATTGCAGCAGGCAAGGCTGCAGCGAAAAATGGCTAGCAGGCGTAGCAGCGCTACGTCAAAAGTCATTTTTTGCTGAAAACGCAGCATGATGCAAGTATAACCAAGCGCAGCAGACAGGTATTGAGAGACAGGCCTTAGTTTTCATTTCATTTCGTGTTTTTTACGGCGACAACATGGAACTACTTATACTATTCGATATTATCTGGAGGCGTCTCTGGCTTTTCCTTCTGGTGTTCTGCAGTTTTTTTGCTGTGGTTGCCGTGGGCTCCTTTGTCGCCACCCCAGTCTATAAGGCCAAGACTGTTATTCTGCTCCAAAGCTCCGACGCTTTCAGCAACTTGATGGGCGTATTGAATATTCGTCAGCAAGGACAAAGCCGCCAGGCGGAAAAACCATTTGCCAAGGACGCAGTTCTGGCTACAGCACGGCCCGTAGCCGACCAGGTCATAGATCAGCTTGGCCTGAAGAACAAAGACGATGAGCGGCTGGACGCTGATGATTTTACTGACACGGGGCTGCTCAACGTGTTCAAAGCCGGCCCTTTTGTAGAAGCGGAACTGGATGACGACGCTGACGACCTGCTGGGGCTCGTCTGTTCGTCTCCTGACCCCGAATTCGCCGCCAGAATATGCAACGCCATGGGCGACGCCTTTCTCCGCTACCGGGGACGGCTGATGCTGCAGGACTACAAAAAGGCTTCGGAGTACGTGGCCCAGCGCATAGACCAGGTTCGTGTACAATACTATCAGGCCCAGGCGGCTCTGGTTGCTTATCAGCGTGAACACTCCGCCGTAGACCTGAACTTTGAATCACAAGGGCTTATCACCAAGGTACAAAACGCCAAAACCGCCGTGCGGGAGAACGAGACTGTCATCGCCAACATGGAGGCGGAGGCCCGTTCTGCGCGCCAAGACCTGGCCATCGTCAACAAGTTCCGTGACGAAACCATAGACTTGCGAAAAAGCGAGAACCTGAACGAACTTGTAAGCAAGCTAAATGACTTATTCGTCAGCTTGACAGCGCGGCGCGTTGAACTCACAGAGTCGCACCCGGACATTTTACAGTTAAAAGAACAGATCAACCAAGTCAAAGAGCTGATAGGCGACAACACAGGACTGACAAAGGAAGGCGTTCGCCAAGCCATAAATCCCTTGCACGACTTTTTGCAAGAACGGCTGGCGACATTGCGCATGAACCTGCGCGGAGCTTTGGCAAAGAGGGAAGCGCTGGCAGCCTCAGTTGACCTGGCCATGGCGGAACTCATTGAGATGCCCCAAAAAGTTGCAGACAGCTCAAAACTATCGCAAACGTCTTCCATGTACCGGGAACTGTACGAAAGCTTGATGGAACATCAAGCCCGGCTGAAGCTCATTGAGCAGAGCCCTCTGTCTGACGGGGCTGTTGTTGAAGCAGCCGCGCCCCCTGAAGACCAAAGTTTTCCGGACAAGAAATTGAATTTTATCTTGGGCTTTATCCTGGCAATATTTTTCGCCCTGGCGGCAGTGTTGTTTGTGGAATATATAGCAGTGGCCCGCCAGGAGCAACAACGCAAAAACGCCTCCCCTGCCGGCACAGAAACAGCCCAGCCATGAAGCAACATCTATTCCACGTACTTGAGAACCTCGATTTCAAGGAGCTTTTCCGGGGCGCCGCCGCCGGCTTCGCCGTGCGCATTGTGGGCACGGCGTGCGGATACCTGCTTACCCTGGCCATTACGCGCATCTACGGCGTGGAGGTCATGGGCCAATACGCCTTTGCCATGTCCGTGCTCATGATCGTCAGCCTGCCGGCAGTGCTGGGCTTCGACTCCTCCCTGGTTAAGTTCGTCTCCCAGGCTGTGGCCAAGGGCCGTAGCGGCGAGGCCCGGACGATATACCGCATGGGTTTGCTGGCGGTGTTGCCCACAGCCGCCGCCGTAGCCTTGGCTCTTTGGCTGTGGGGCTGCACTTTGCTGGGAGGGCGGCTGAGCCCGGAAGCGGTGTTGTGGCTGGCCGCCATCATGACGCCCTACGCCTTGTACAAGGTGAACGCCGCCTGGTTGCAAGGAATGAAAAAGATGGCCAAGCAGTCCGCCCTGTACAACACCACGCCACAACTTTTTGCCTTGCTGCTGCTGTGGCCTGCGGCGCAGGCAGGTTTTGGGGGCATGTCCCCCCTGGCGGCCATGGGCGGCTCCCTGCTGCTGTCCGCAGTCCTGAGCGAATGGTGGCGGCGGCAATCACTCATGGAGATGGACGCGCCAAAGTCTGTGGATATTTCCATGCGCGGCGTGCTCAGCCAGTCCCTCTCCATGATGCTGGCTGGCTCGTTGCTGTTCATGTTCGGCTGGATCGACCTGTTCATGATAGGTCTTATGAACGACAAGGAAAGCGTGGGCCTCTACAACGTGGCGCTCAAGTTGGCCATGCTCATCAATTTCACCATGGTTTCGGTAAGCGCCATTGCCGCCCCAAAATTTGCGGAACTAAGCCAGGACAGGGACAATACTCGATTCGCCGTGCTTGTCCGGCGGGCTTCCAAGCTCATCTTTATGTCAGCGTTTCCGGTGTTTCTGGTCCTGACCATTTTTTCCGGCTTCGCCCTCAGCATCTTCGGGCCGGAATTCCGGGCCGCCCAGCCCGTCCTCATCGTCCTGTGTTGCGGCCAGTTGGTCAATATCTGCTGCGGATCAGTCGGCGCACTGTTACGCATGACCGGCCATCACGTCATATTCCAGAACATACTCATCGCCGCCACCTTGCTGAACATCGTGCTGAATCTGATACTCATCCCCATACTGGGCGAGCTGGGAGCAGCCATTGCCAGCGCCGCCGGATACGCCTGCTGGAACCTGCTTTCCGTGGGGTTTGCAAGACGCTTCTACGGCTTCTATACAATCTATTTGCCTGGGTTGGAAAGAATATTTGGCAATATACGGCCAAATAAGATATGATACACAGGTTTTTTGCCAACGTCTGCGTAACTCCACACGCGCCTCAAAACTCCAACAACGCAAAACATCATGACACAGAAAATTGCCATCATCGGCTTTGACGGAGCCACCTTCGACGTTATTACGCCACTGGCCAAACGCGGCCTCATGCCCAACTTTAAGCGATTTATGGAAGAGGGGGCCCACGGCCCCCTTGTTTCCACATTGCCCCCTCTTAGCCCAGTGGCCTGGACTTCCATGATAACCGGAGTCAATCCAGCCAAACATGGCGTTTTTGACTTCATCGTGACCAAACGCCATGAGAACGAGCGGCGCATCCACTTCAACAGCGGCGGCGACCGCAAGATTGCCCCCATCTGGAGCCATATTGGCGAATACAAAATGAAATCCGTGGCGCTGAACGTTCCCATGACTTACCCGCCGGACAAGATTCCCGGCGTGATCGTCTCCGGCATGGACGCGCCAAGCGTGGATTCCGACTTTGTCCACCCGCCAGAGGCCAAGGAAAAGCTGCTACAGGCAGCTCCTGAATACGTCATTGAAATGCACATGGACCGCCGCTACCTGAAACGCCAGGACCTTTACCTGAAAGACCTCTTCGCCTCTGAAGAAGCCAAACTGAAAGCCAGCCTGCACTTTGCAAACACCGAAGACTGGTCTTTCTACATGACAGTGTTCACCGGTCTGGACCGTACGCAACACATGTTCATGGACGTTTTCGACTTTACAGCGCCAGCGCAGGAACTGGCCAAGAACCCCGTGCTGGCTACATACATGAAAATGGACGAATACCTCGGCCGGCTGATGGAGCAGCTGGGCGACGGCATCAACGTGCTGGTGGTTTCAGACCACGGTTTCGGTCCTGTCCGCAACTTATTCTCCTTGAACAAATGGCTCATCCAGAACGGCTACATGAAGCTGGCCAAAGAGCAGGACCGGCAGAAAAAGTTTTTACAGGACAACATGGGCAAAATACGCCGCAAAATACAACGCATGCTTTCCCCGGGCGGACCGGTTGAGTCAAGCATGTTCGGCGAGCTGGAAGGACGCTCCGTCTTGCGCAACGTAGACTGGGAGAACACCCAGGCTTTCAGCTTTGGCTCCGCGCCGTCCATCTATATCAACCGCGAGGCAGTGCCAGACCCCGCCGAGCGCGTCCGGCTCATCGAGCGGATGACGACGGGGCTGCGACAAATCAAGGATCCAATGACCGGCGAATACATCTTCCGCCAAGTAGAGCCCGCGGACACAGCCTATGAGGGCCCGCTTCTTGAGCAAGGACCGGACATTGTGGCTGAGCACGCTGCAGGCTGGCAATATGAACAGATGATGCTTTTCGGGTCTGAGCGGGTAAGCGGCCAGGGCGACCCCATCTCCCGCCAGCCTGGCTCCTCTGGCAATCACGTGCGCGAAGGAATACTGTTGGCAAAAGGTCCGCTCGTAAAACAGGGCGCCCTGCTCACTGCCAATATCATGGACATAGCCCCCACCGCCTACTACTGTCTGGGCATGGAAATTCCCGGCAACCTGGACGGCAAGCTGCTTACCGAAATGCTGGACCCGGCCAGACTGCAGTCTGCCCCGCCGGCATACGGTCCGGACCTGCCCATAAGCGGCCAGGAGGGCGACTATTCCGACAGCGAGAAACAGGCCATTGAGGAACGCCTGAAGAACCTGGGCTACATGTAATCATGAAAGACAGACTGACCGAAACAGCCAAGTCGGCGTTCCTGGCCGTGGCCAAGAGAGTGTTCCCCCAAGCCCCGCATGCGGCGCTGCATCGGCTGGGCGACCTTGTCGGCCCCATCATGATAGGCGAAAAGGGCCGCATCATCAGAGAAGAGCTGGGCGCGCTGTTGCCGGAGCTTTCCAGCCAGGACCTGGACGACGCGCTATACAAAGCCATGCGCAACTTCCGTAAGGATCTGTTCGAGATATGGTCCTTCCCCGGCCTGACCCAGGAAAAAGTGAACCGCTTGTGCATTCTGGAAGGCCGGGAACATCTGGACAAGGCCCTGGAAAAAGGCAAAGGCGCCATTATCTGCCTGACCCATTTCGGCTCCTGGAAAATCGTCCTGCCAGCCCTTGCCTTCAACGGCTACTCCGTGCACCAGGTGGCGGCCGATCCCATGACCTTTGTGCGCGACGGGGAAAGCCCGGCCCACAACCAGATCATGTCATTTGAACGGCAATGTGAGGCCAGCTTGCCTGTGCAGTTCATCTACGTAAACGACAAAGCAGTCCACAAACCGCTGTACAAGGCCCTGCAGAAGAATGAAATTGTCGTTGTCGCCCTGGACGGCGTCCTGGGCCGGGAACGGCTGTTTTGCGACTTTCTGGCCGGCAGTCTGGGACTTTCCACCGGACCCGCGTCCTTGGCGCACCGTACGGGGTCGGCCTTGTTGCCGGAATTCGCCATCCGGGGCAGTGACAACAGGCACAGGGTGACCATGCACCCGCCCCTGGACGTTTCCACAGAGCTGGACAGGGAAACCTTCATCCGCCAGTGGTGCGAACGCTTTGCCCGGCTTTTTGCCGCTCAGGTGCGCCAGCATCCAGACCATTACGCCAGGTTCCTGTTCACCTTGCGCAAATACCCGGTGGAAGGCATAGGGTCGGTCATCCGCGCAAAGGAAGCAGCGTGAAGATATTGCTTGTCCAATCCTGGCTCGGTCCCAATCAGGACTACCCAGTCTACCCTTTAGGGCTGGCTTACCTGGGCACAGCCCTGAGGAACGCTGGCAGGGAAGTACGCATTTTCGACCCCAACGTGAGCGGCGCGCCCCTGGAAGAACTGAAGGCAAAAATACGGCGTTTCGGGCCGGACGTTATCGGCCTCTCCCTGCGCAACCTGGACAACCAGGTGCGCATCGACTTCGTGTATTATTACAATTTTTTCCAGGAGCTGCTGGCCACAGCCTGGCAAAGCGCTCCAGACGCGCTCCGTATTGTAGGCGGCGCCGGGTTCTCCATGTTCGCCAAGCAGATCATGCAAGACAACCCCGCCATAGACATGGGCGTATTTCTGGAAGCTGAGGATTCTTTTCCCCAACTGCTCAATAATCTTTCCGCGCCGGAACAGGTAAAGGGAGTCTACTACAGGCGCGACGGCGAGATTCGCTTTACTGGCGAGGCGCCTGTCCCGGACTTTGCCGCTCTGCCCTATCCACAACGGGATTTCAATGACCTGACGCAGTATAAAAAACATTTTTCCGCTTTCGGCGTGCAGACCAAGCGCGGCTGCCCTTTGCGCTGCGCCTACTGCAACTACCCCTTCCTCAGCGGCAAGCGCTGGCGCATGCGCAGCCCGGAACACATTGGCGAAGAGCTGGAATACCTCCAGTCCCTGGGCGTCTCCTCCTTTGTCTTTGCCGACTCCATTGTCAACTTGCCCTATGACTACTCCGCCGCCATTTTCAATGAAATGATCTCCCGCAAGGTGAACCTGGAGTGGGTTGGCTACATGCATCTACAAGGAATGACAAAGGAATACATGCTCCTGGCCAAGAAGGCCGGCTGCAAAGTCATGGTCTTTTCGCCGGACGCCGTTTCAGCCCAAGCCTTGCAAGCCTTGCAAAAAGACATTGATCCGGAAGAGGTCAAAAGAATCTACGCCCTGGCCTGCAAGGACCCGGACCTGCGAGACATATATTTCCATTTCAGTTTTTTCATCAACCCGCCCGGGGAGACCTTCTCTGGACTGGCCAAGACGCTTTGGCGCTATGCTGAAGCCAAGCGGCGCGTTTTTAACCGACGCATCATTGTTTTCATCAACTGGATTCGGGTCGAGCCCCACTCCGAGGTGTACAAAACCGCCCTGGAACAAGGCGTCTTTACAGAACAGACAAACCTGCTGCCTGCTTCTGCAGACCAAGCCAGCCAATGCTTCTACTCCAACCCGTCGCTACGCTTTATGGACGGACCCATTCAGTCACTGCTCAAAACGCCCGGCCGCCTGAAAAGCGTGCTGAGAAAAATCAAACCTGCTCCACCAGGAGCCTGACGGCAAGAAAGCATGGTTCGCGCACAGCCGCACATACTACGATTTGCATCCTTGATACGATGCTGTGCGTGCGCCTTGTGCGTCGCGCTTGTGTGCGCAGACGCAGCGCACGCTGCAGAAGAAAACCTGTCCGTGCTGCTTCCGGTAAAGGGCGAGCGTGCTTACTACTCGCCGGCCGTGCCCCCGTTTCCCGCCGGGGCTCAGGTCCCTTCTTCGAACAAAGCGTTTCCGGAAACAGTGCTGCAGGCCAAACAGGGTCGCGTCGCCGTCTCTTTGGGCCGAGCCCCGGTCATTGTCGAAGACGTTGCGGCCAGGGCCTCCAGCGGAGAGGGACCGTCGCCCATGGGTTTGCACCCCCCGCACACCTACGCCAAACCTCCCAGCAGCCGCCGTCAGTTGCCGCCGCCCAGCCGCCTTGGCTACATGTACGACGACGCCGTTGCGCTCAACGCAGGTTGGGGCCGTCCGGAATACTACGTCCGCTGGGGTCTGGTGCAACCCACAGACGAAGACGTAGCGCGCAACCGGTTTGACTGGTCCAGCACCGACTACGTAATACAGAGCGCTCCTGCAGACATGGAACTGCTGGTCAACGTTGGCGGCGTCATCTCCCGGCTGAAGGACGGCCGGCGGGCCGGCCCCACCGCCACGGGAAGCCCTGGCCAGCAGTTGGATTTCGAATTTGCCAAAGAGGAATACGAAGAACGGTTCGCCCAGTTCGTCCAGGCAACAGTGGAGCGCTATGACGGCGACGGCGTAGCGGACATGCCGGGCCTGCAAAACCCCGTCACCCATTGGCAGGTCCTGAACGAGCCTGATTTTTACGGCTCTGACGCAGAGGGCTATGGGCGCTTGCTGGCCCTGGCCTCCCTGGGAATACGCCGGGCCTGCCCGGAGTGCCGCATAGCCTGCGGCGGGGTCTCCCGGTTTCTGGAACAACGCGTTTTCGATGATTTTTACGTACCGGCCCTCAAGCAGTTGGAGCCAGGCGATATTGATATTTTCGACGCCCACCTGCTCACCCAGGCCGGGGTGTGGGAAAAGGATATTCTAAAACGCATGGAACACGCCCGCAATACTTTGGACTCGCTCGGATTTCGCAATGTGGAGCTCTGGTCTACAGAAGCTGGAACCTACAGCGGTTCGCCCTTGCATTTTTCCAAGACGCGAAACTTTCCTTACCAGAGCGAACAGGTTCAGGCCGCCGATCTGGTCAAACGCTTCGTCAGCCTGTTCGGCCTGGGCGCGCGAAAGGTGTTCTGGTCCTTTGGCATAGAGGAAGGATTCATTGGCGACGGCACATTTTTCGACAACTTTGGCCTGATCTATGACGGCAAGGGGGATGAGGACCCGGGCCGCGGGGTCCGCAAGCTGGCTTACTATTCTTTTGCCAGGCTGGCGCAGATACTGAAGGGCGCGGACGTTGCCCGGGCCCGCACGCTGGACCTGGGACCAGGCGTCACGGCTGTGCAGTTTCTCAAAGGCGGCGGGTCTGTCGTTATACTCTGGGCGGACTGAGGCAGAGACTATGCAAGCCGCTTCAGCGAAGAGACTCGCTCTGCCCCACCCCCTGGCCGCCGGCGTCGCCATCTTGCTCCTGGGCCTGGCCACGGCTGCGGCCGCGGTTCCCTTTCCTGCGCACACCGCCCTTGCCGTGCTGGGCGCAAGCCTGCTGCTCCTGTTCTGGCTCAAACTGCCTGTTATCTACAGCGTCACCCTGCTGGCTTTTCAGACCATTGTCGTCAGCCTTGCCTGGACAGAGGGAACAGTCAAATTTACCCTCAAGCCTTACGATATTCTGTGCATTCTGTGCCTGTTCAGCTTTTTTACAGCCCGGGCCATGAACCGCGTCAAGCCATACGCCGCCAAGCCGGGAGACTTGTTGGCCTTTTGCTTGTTTGCCCTGGGCGTCGCCAGTCTGTGGTGGTCGCACGACGTGGACCGCGGCGTATACGAGCTGCTCCGGCTGTCCGGCGCCTTGTTTTTCGCTCTGGTCCTCACCCCCGCGGTCATCGATTCCGAGCGCCGGCTCAATCTGCTCATGCATCTGCTCATCATCGCCGGCGTCGTCAACGGCGCCATCTCCATTTTCGCCTTCTACACCTATCCGGACTTTCTCTCCCAGGTGCTGTACAAAGACCAGACCTACACCATCTCCCTGCTCTTCAACGACCTGACCGTGCAACAACGCGGGCACGGCTTCACCCATCCGTTGAACACGTCCATATGGCTGGACATGGCTCTGTTCATGGTTGCCGCCAAGTTTGTGACCATGCCTGCCTCGCCCCAGCTTCTCCGCGGGCGAGCAGGCATAGCGATAACCGGATTATTCATTCTTGCCAGCCACTTAAGCACAATGAGCAAAGGCTCTGTATTGAGCATGCTGGCTGTGGCCGGGCTGATTATCCTGGCGGTGCGTCATTTGCGGCTGCGGCTCTTTCAGAGCGCGGCGGTCGTCGCGTTGGCTCTGGTCTGTTGCTTTCTGGCTGTTCACAGTGTGGACCTGGTCAAACACATCAAGGTCATTGGCCAGCAGACGCAGGTAGGCGGGGAGCGCAGCTCCGCCAACGACCGCGTGGTCTGGTGGGGCCAGGCCCTGGATAAAACCATGGAAACCGACGGCGCGGGCGTGGGCGCTGGGGGCATATTCCAGTATCTGGACCCATGGGGCCCACACGCCCACTCCATCTACCTGTCCACCCTGTCAGAATTGGGGTTTCCCGGGCTCATTCTTTTTTTACTGGTCTGCATCGTCTCGCTGGTCCACTTCTGCTCCGTCATGCGGCGCTGCAAGAACACCACCAACCAGCTGCTGCTGCTCATGTTCACGGCTAACTGGGTGAACATGCTTGTCTACGGCTTTCTGGACCTCACCTACTCCGAAGCCACGGTCTGGGCGCCGCTGGGCATGGCCCACGCCGCCTGCATTCTGGTCATGCGGGCGGAAGCCGCCGGCCGGTCCCTCTTCCCCAAGGCCGCCACACAAGAGACAGGCCGTGCACTATAAATTCGTAAAACCCCGCACCCGACGCATCATGTTCTGCATCGACGCAGCCGGTTTCTGCGTCTGGACGCTGCTGCGGCTTTTCCAGCCCTGGACCTGGTTCCGCTCCCGGAAAATACCTGAAAACCCCAAAAGACTGCTCCTCATCCGGGCAGACTACATTGGCGACGTTCTGCTGGCCACGCACACCTTCCGGGCCATCAGGCAGAGGTTTCCGCATACGGAAATAACTCTGCTCACCTCCACCAGGGGGGCGACCCTGGTGCAGGGCAATCCGTACATAGACCGCGTCATGGCCTGGGACCCTCCCTGGTTCTTCCCGGACAAGCGCAAGACGGCCTGGCCGGAATGCAAACGCATCATCAAGGAGCTGCAAGCATGCTCCTATGACCTGGGAGCTGACTTTCGCGGCGACCTGCGCAATATCGCCGTGCTGCTCGTTGCCGCGGGCGTGCGCTTCAGAGTCAGCTTTGCGGCGTCAGGGGGGTTTTACCTGCTCCACAAGGTTGTTCCCTACGCTAATGACCTGCACGAAGCCGCACACCACACCCGCGTGGCCCAGGCCCTGGGAGCCGACGTGCAGCTCCACGACTCTCCACAGGTGTATGTGGACCAGGAGGAACGCGCAGCTGTGGACAATTTTATGCAGCGCCACGGTCTGGAAGCCGGCAAGTGCGCGGTGATAGCCCCGGGCGCCCGCAAAAAAGTGCGGCTGTGGCCGCCAGAAAGATATGCAGAGCTTGGCAGACGGCTGCAAAAATCGTATGGCCTGCGGGTTATTCTGGCCGGCCCGCCTGAAGAAAGGCCCCTGCTGCAACATGTCGCAGACATGATGGGCGGAGAAGCGGCCTTTAGCTGCGACGGCGTGGCGGACCTGCGCCAGCTTTACGAACTGTTCACGCGCTGCCGCCTATACGTCGGCGTCAGCTCTGGCCCGGCCCACCTGGCTGCTGCGGCTGGAGTGCCGCAAGTTCTGCTTTTCGGGCCAGAACTGCAAAGCCAGTGGAAGCCGCTCGGCGTTGCACACCGCATCATCCAGCACCTTTTCCCATGCAAGCCGTGCACCCAAAACGACTGCCCCAGGCTGGAGGACAACTGCATCAAGGCCATTCGCACGGACGAGGTTCTGGAGGCCGTGGACGAGCTGCTACGCGCCAGCAGCCCGCATGCTGAAACACATGGCGACTGCCATGAAACTGCATAAACTGCCGGCGTATTCACGCATATTCACGCATTGGAAACTGCTCGGCTCCGGTCGCGTTCCCTACCCGCCGGAACATATTTCCATAGAGGCGACAAACGCGTGCAGGGAGCTTTCGGAGGGGCTGAAGACTCGCTTTGCCCCTCAGGCTTTTTCCCGGTGCAGAGCCGGGTCTACAACAATGGACATGGCCTCAGTGTCCAACTTTTTAGACAAAAAACCCTGGACTTTTTGCGCCCATTCTGTGGGATTCGCCAGGCACTGGCGATAATCCACATACAGCACGTCCATGTTCCGCCTTTTTGTCAGCCACTCCTTCACCCTGGCCAGGTGGCTGGAAAAAAACACCTCCATGTCTGCGTCAGAAAGGTCGTCTCCCTTGCCCATGCGGCGCATCATGGCCTGCTGCGAGGCCAGCACTTCCGCGATGGGCCGCAGCATGAAGACCACCTTGCACGGCGTATTCTCCGGCATATGCTGCAGCATCGGAGAGACCACCTTGACCACACGGCCCTCGCACTCCGCCAGCCAGCTGTTGTCCTCGCGCAAAGATTTCACCTTATCCAACTCGTAGTACCCCTTGGGGTTGCTTGCGTCAGCGGCTCGCTTCCCGTCGGCCGCTATATCCAGCCCGCCGGCGGCAAGCATCTGCATCATCATGGACGTGCCGGAACGCGGCAGGCCAGAAACAACAATTATAGGCTGTTGCGTCATGTTTGTGTCCTTTTGGATGAATGTGCCTGCGCGCATTCGCGTATGCAGTGAGCGTAGCGCCGCTGGTTCTCTTCCAAAAAACCCAGGTTGCCGTCATGCGCCACCGCTTGCTGCGGGCAAGCCAGAAAACAATAAAAACAGTCAATGCACTCGCTGCAGGCGGCCCCGCTTTCGCCCACAGGCGGCAGGTCTCGGGCTGGGTCCAGGCCCGCGGGGCAGTAGTCTTTGCACACGCCGCAGCCGTTGCACGCGTCCCTGTCCACCCGCAACCGGCCCAGGTCTGGCTCCTGTCCCAAAAAAACGTCCTGACGCAACTGCAACAGACACAGCAACTTTCCGAACCACCCAGTGTCGCACAGATATTTGAACAACTGGGTGTTGCGTACGGCCAGAAACACTTTTTGCCGGCCCGGGCTGTGGATGAACGAGGCCAGCGCGTTGGCCCGGGGCGGTTCAAACTGTCTGGCCCAGGCGGCAAGGTCCAGACTGTCCACTTCGGCCATCATGTTTGAAGTCAGCATTCCCATGCGCGTGGCCAGGGCCAGTGGGCTCACCTGCTCCAGAGAAAAGCCGGCCAGCTTCAAACACAGGTAATCCAGCACAAATGGGTCCGTCCCGGCGGCGACCAGGTCGAGCGGCACGGGCCGGCCCCGGGTGGGGCCCAATCCCTCCATGGCCGCCAGCCCGTCCACTATGTGCAGATGCGGCTGCAGCTGCTGGTTCAGTTTCAGTATATTCAGGGCCAGGTTGTCGTGGACCTTTTTTTTGCTCTCCTGGCCGACCAGGCAACCGATGAGATTTTTCAAGCACACGGACATGCCGGTTTCCATATGCGTCTTGATCACCGGCAGATTGATCAAACAAGCAGCCTCGGCGGCTTCCCTCGCCACGCTGGCCTGCAGCCCACGGTCAAACTCCACCAGACTCGTTTCGGAATAGTTCAGATCAATAACCGGAACTCCATAGCGTTGAGCCAGACGCCGAACGCCCAGCAGCGAGATGACGTCTATCTTGTGCCGGTAAAAACCGCTGTTGGTTCCTTCGCCAATGGTCACGTTGGCGTAGCCGGCGTCCTTGAGGACGGCTAGCACAGCAGCCAGCAGCCGCAAATCTGTGGTGTTGCCGGTCAGAGCCGTCATGTTTGCGTTCAGGTTCGGCTTCAGCAGCACAGGGGCCTGCTTGTCCTGCGGCAATGCACCGGCAAACCGGGAGCATATTGCTTCCACAGCCTGACAGGCGGAATCCAGAGAGCGGACCTTGCGCAGCAAAAAGCCCGCGCTATCCGGGAAGGGGGGGGCGGCGCCAGAGCCCCTGGAGCCGGTATTCTGTATGGGCATGATGACGGTAAAGTGACCATGAAGCCGGGAAAAAAGCAAGGACTTGGAAATTGACCTGCGCCCGCGCCAGTGACAAGCACGCAGAGCCGTGGTATATACGCTGCTACACGCGCTGCATATTCAGGTACGCTCCATGTTCAGGACACATACTTTATTGACGACAATCCTCCGGCTTATGACGGCGTTATTTCTGGCCGTTGCATTGCTCGCTTGTGCTGTGTCGTGCTCCCGCACTCAATACCCGGCTGTTGACTACGCCGACGCGCCAGCTCCAGACCAGGGACCACTGGTGCTTGGTCCGGGCGACGAGGTGCGCATCAGCGTATGGCGCCACGACGACATGAGCCACAGCCCTACTCTGGACATGACCGGCCGTATCTATCTGCCGCTGGTTGGCGAGATCAAAGCCGGCGGCATGACCCCGGACGACCTGCGGGAGCATGTCGCCACGAAACTCTCCGCCTATGTGAAAAACCCCCATGTCACGGTCAGCGTGTCCAGCGTGAGCAGCATGCGGGTGCACGTGCTGGGGGAAGTGGAAAACCCCGGGACAATAGCCATGAAACGCCGGCTGACACTGTGGGACGCTTTGGCCAGCGTCGGCGGGTTGAACACTTACGCAAACGAAGAGCGCGTGCTGCTCATCCGCCATGATGCTGAAAAAGCCCAGGTTATGGCCCTGAGCGCCAGCCTGCCGGATGCACCGGACGGCGACATGCCGTCCACCCGCTTCTGGCTGCAAAACAACGACATCATCTACGTAACCCCAACCAGATTGGGAGAGGTAGAGCGGTTTATGACTAAGCTCAACGCTTCCATGGCGCCCTTTCTCACCGTCGGTCGCGCCACGCTGCTGTATCCGGACATAAAATCCATCATCGAAACTGGTGAGAGGTCTACTGAAGCCAGCATCATTGTTGACTGAAGTTTGCGCCTTCGCCATGCCTACCGGGAGAACCATCCATGCACGTGGTGGCGCTGAACGCGCCGTATTTTGACAAATTTTCCCGGCCCCAGCGCAGCCCGGCCGTTACCAAAAGCGGGACCATCTATTTCCCCATCTGGCTGGCCTTTGCCGTGGCCGTGCTGGAACAAGCCGGCTACGACGTGTCCTTCATCGACGCGCCAGCCAGAGGATATGACCTGGAGGAGACCTTGCGCCAAGTCACAGCGGTCAAGCCTGGCCTGGTTGTCATGGACACCACCACGCCCAGCGTGGACAACGACGGCGCTGTGGCCCAAGCCATAAAAGAAGCGCTGCCTGACACTGTCATCATCTTTGTGGGCGTTCACAGCTCAGCCCTGCCGGAAGACACCTTGCGCCGATGTCCGGCGGTGGACGCAGCAGCCGTGCGCGAATACGAACACACTGTGCGGGACCTGGCCGCGGCGATTGAAGCCGCGGGGGGACTGCCCGAAACTGGCGTCCTGCGCACGGTCGAGGGGATAGCGTTTCGCCACGCCGACAACATCGAACGAACGCCGGACCGGGAATTCATCGAGAACCTGGACGAGCTGCCCTGGGTAAGCCCGGTGTACAAAAAACACTTAGACATCCGCGACTATTTCAACCCCAACGCCCGCTACCCCATGGTCACGCTCATCACCAGCCGGGGCTGCCCTTTTCGCTGCAGCTTCTGCGTCTACCCCCAGACCATGAGCGGCCGGCGCTACCGGTTCCGATCCATCGCCGACGTTGTGGACGAAATGGCCTGGGTCAAAGAGCAGTTCCCGGAGGCCAAATCCATTTTCTTTGAAGACGACACCCTGACCGCGGACAAGAAGCGCTGCCAGGAGTTCAGCCGGGCCGTCATAGACCTCAACCTGGGTCTGAGCTGGACTGCCAATTCGCGCATAGACCTGGACTACGAAACCATGGCCCTGATGCGCAAGGCCGGCTGCCGCATGCTCTGCGTGGGCTTTGAAAGCGGCGACCCGGAAGCGCTGAAGGCCATGCGCAAGGGCGTCAAGCGCGAGCGCATGCTGGAGTTCATGCGCGACGCCCGCAAAGCCGGCGTCCTCATCCACGGCTGTTTCATTTTCGGCTTTCCCGGCGAGACTGCAGAATCCATCCGCCGGACCATAGACTTCGCCATGGAGCTGGGTCCAGACACCGTGCAGTTCTATCCCATCATGGTCTACCCCGGCACAGAAGCCTACGACGACTACCTCCAGCGCGGCTGGGTGACCGTGAACGATTTCAGCCGCTGGCTGACTCCGGACGGGCTGCACAACTGCGTAGTGCGCAACGAGAACCTGACCGGCGAGGAGCTGGTCCGGCTGTGCGACGAGGCCCGGCGGAAATTCTACCTGCGGCCAGGGTACATGGCTTACAAGCTGCGGCAAGTAATCACCCAGCCCCAAGAATGGAGCCGCACGGCCAAGGCGGCGCGAACTTTTTTCAAACACCTGATTCTCGGATCCCGGGTATGAACGCGGCAGAGGGCCGGCTGCAATGCTCCGTTATTGTTCCGGCGTACAACGCCGCGGCCACGCTGGACTTGTGCCTGCGTTCCCTGACCTGCCAGACCTTTTGTCGTTCGGCGTATGAAATCATTGTCGTGGACGACGGCTCCGCGGACAACACCGCGGCCATAGCCGAAAACCACGACGTCCGGCTCGTCCAGCAGCCCAATAGGGGCCCGGCTGCAGCCCGCAACCGCGGCGCCCAGGAAGCCCGGGGCGAGATCATCGTCTTCACGGACGCAGACTGCGAGGCGGAAAAAGATTTTCTGGAAAAACTGCTGGCCCCCTTTGCAGACCCGGGAGTGAGCGGCGCGCAAGGGGCTTATCTGACCCGGCAAACTTCACTGACCGCCCGTTTCGCCCAGGTGGAGTTTGAGGACCGCTACGCGCTCATGGCCAGGTATGACTCCATAGACCTGGCCGCCACCTACGCTGCGGCTTTTCGCCGGGAGCTGTTCCTGGCCATGTCTGGCTTTGACGCGTCCTTTCCCGTGGCTAACAACGAAGACACCGAGTTCTCCTACCGGCTGTGCAACGCCGGCTGCACACTGGTTTTTGCGCCAGACGCGTACGTCTACCATCAGCACCCGGAGACCCTGCGCCGCTACCTGCGCACCAAGTACTGGCGCGCCTACTGGCGCATGGTGGTATACCGCAAATACCCGGAAAAAGCGGTCAGGGACCGCTACACCTCCACGCCAGTCAAGCTCCAGACCATGTTCATGCTGCTTTTGGCCGCCGACCCTGCTGGCAGCCTTGTTTTTGTGGATAGCCACTGAAGTATCGGGATACGCGCTCATCCGCAGAGCCTGGAAACAGTCCAAGATGCTGGGCCTGGCTGCGCCGGACATCATCCTGCTGCGCGGGCTCGTCTTTGCCGCCGGCTCGCTGCACGGACTGGCGGCCTGTGTGCTGGGCATAACCGAGGGCGCTCGCGCATTTTCGCGTAGAGACAACGCTCGCTCCTGAAACAATGTATACTTGTTTCAGGAAAATGCATAAGAGCATCTAAACATTTCAATGGTAAAATGCTCTAAAATGCGCCCAGTGACGGCCTTAGGCCAGGCTCAATCCACGCAGGAATCCTGCTCTCTGGCTTTTTTGTATTCCAGATAGAAATCAAGAATGTGCGGCGGGCAACCCGGTATGAACTTGCCCACACGGCCGTACTGCCGGTAGTCGTGCACCAACTCCGCGGCGCAGTTGCCAAAGCACCACAGCTGGCCCTCTTTCTGGCGCAGGTTTTGCCGGTCTGGCATGGGCTTGCCCACGTATACGTTTTCCACAGCGCGGTCAGCAAAAAGCCCTTCAATGTGCAGTTTGTCCAGAGCGTGGCGCAGGGCGGAAAGGCAGCCAAAACAAGCGCCCCCCTCGACAACACGCACCTGGGGATACGCAGCGATGGAACTGATGACCGGCCGGCGAAACGGCCGGCGAACCTCTTCTATGCCTGCCCCGCTCACCTGAATCTCACCCTCCGCCATGGCCCCCAGTCCTTCAGCGTGAGCCATGCGCAGCATGGTCACCTCAAACGGGTCCACAGACATAACCCGGGCCGCTGTCCCGTCCACCGCCAGCACGTCCCTGCCGGCAATGATGGTGTTCATATCGTCCACCACCGCCCCGGAAAGCGGCGCCTGCCCCTGCACGGCCATTATACCGTCCAGTATAGTCAGGTCCGGCTTGACCACCCGCAGTATGTCCACCAGCTTGATGTTAATGTCATTTCGATGGAAGGACATCCGGTCCTCGTCCAGAATGAGCCCATACTGGTTCTTCACGCCCAGGGTCAGCAGGGTGTGCATGTGCGTCTTCATCTTGGGCAGGTTGATGTACACGTCTGCGTCTACCAGGCACTTGGGCACGGTGACCGGGTCGTAGAGCACGGCATTGGGATTCTTCAGGGCAACCCGAGGCTCGCCGTCAAAAAAGCGTATGGTCGCGCCGGCGGCCTCAAGCCGCTCCCGAACCTGTTCGGTCTGGGCCAAAGCCTTTTTCAGGGGCAGGCCCCAGCCCGGGTTGTCGCCTATCCAGACCTTTTGGGCGCCAGCGTCGCGCAGCAGCTGCACCAGGGCGATAATCACCCGCTCGTCGGTAACGATGGCGTAAGGGTTGTGCGCGCTGGGCCGTACGTAGTTGGGCTTAATAAGCACGGTCATGCCGCTCACCAGCCGTTGCAGGTCCACAGCCAACGCCACAGCGTCCGCCATCAGGTTGCGGATGACAGAAAGTGACTTTTCCGAGTATTCGCCGGGTTTTTCCGGCACGCGCCCGGCCTTTAACAGGCCGACGACAGCTTTTTCCACGCTACTTTACCTCCAGGCGTTCTTGGCAACTCGTCAATAATTTCCACAAGACGCGGAGTCCTGTAGCGGTGCAGCCGGCGGCTGCACCATTTGCGGATATCCGCCGCCGTCAATTGGCGTCCCTCTTTTGCCACCACAAAGGCTTTGGGAATCTCACCATGCAAGGCGTCGTCGTTTTTTACCACCGCCGCCTCGGCCACGTCTGGATGGGCGCGGATCACATTTTCGATTTCTATGGGATAGACCTTTATGCCGCCCACCTTCATCATGCCGGAAATGCGGCACTTAAAGTAAAAAAATCCGTCCTCGCCCTGACACATCACATCGCCGGTGTGGAACCAGCCTTGCGCGTCCGTAACCGGAACCAGTTCTCCGTGGCCTGTCAGATAGTTATGGCACACGGCCGGTCCGCGGATGAGCAGCTCGCCCACCTGGCCGGGGTCGGCCTCCTGGCCGCTTTCGTTTGTGATAATGGCTTGATAACCCGGGCAGGGCCGGCCCACCGAGCCCGGCGGCGCCTCCAGATCGCGGGGGTTGTTGTCCTTCATGCGGTTGGTCAAGGCAACGCCGGCTGTTTCTGTGGAGCCCCAGACGGCTTGGATGGGCAAGCCGAACCGTTCGGCAAAGGCCTGGCGCAAGGCGGGTGTTACATGCATGCCGCCGCTCTCCGGCGCCCGCAAGCTGGAGAAGTCCCAGCCTGTTAAGGAAGGCAAACGAACGAGCGTTTCGTATATGGACGCCACCGCCATCAGCGTGGTCACCTTGTGTTCATGCAGAGCCTTGGCGATGGTCTTTGGCCGCACGCCATCCAGCAACACAGCCGTTCCGCCCAGAAAGATTGGCCGGGCGTAGATTTCATGCGGGTGCACAAAGGCTGGAAACATACACAGGTGAACGTCTTCTTCCGTGAACCCAAAGGCGCGGACTGCAGCGATGGTGTTGGCGTCCATGTTGGCGTGAGTGGTCACCGCCGCCTTGGGCCTACCAGTGGTGCCGGATGTGTAGTTCAGGTACGCTGGATCGTCCGGAATGATGGCCGGCATGGCGGCTGGCCGGCTCATATAGGTTTCATGCTCGGCGTAACTGCGGCGGCCTGCGCCCCCCATTGCCGCGCCCAGGAAAAAGGTGGCGGCCGGTTCCGGCGCGTCCTGGGCGTTTTGCAGCATGCCGGCCAGTTCGGCGGCGACAAACAAGGCCCGTGGCTGTGCCTGTTCCAGCACACTGTGCAGCGTTTCCCGCGGCATGTTGCAATCCAGGGGAAAAAACACTCCGCCGCACTCCATTATGGCCAGGTGGCAGAGCATGGCTTCAGGCGTTTTGGGCCCCAGGCAGCCCACCTTATCGCCCTTGCGCACCCCGGCGTCAGCCAGCATGGCGGCCAGGGCGGACGTACGCTCCTGCACCTCCTGGTACGATATGCGCACATCGTCATAGATAAAGGCTGCTTTGCCGGGAAAAACGTCCGCGCTGCGCCGCAGCCGTTCGCGAAACGTGCGAAAGTCTCCTGGAGCGGCATGCGCTGGCTCCGCCGCTATGTTGGTCTTGCCGGTAAAAGCGTACATGGGATCTATTGTTTTTTACTGCTCTTTACAACGCGGTTCTGACAACCTGTAAAGTGCAGCAGCAGCCTGGCCACAGTCCACATGGTGAGAGCCGCTGTCTTGGCCACAAGCTTGCCGTCATACCAAAAAGACTGATGTTCCAGATAGTGTTCATCATGTTCTATGTGGTCGCCAATGGGCAGCGTTCGGTGGGGGCTGAGCTGCCAGGGCCCGGTCACCCCCGGCGTCACGTTCAGCCGGCGGCGCTGGCGGGGAGAATACTGATCCACCAGAAACTGCATCTCCGGCCGCGGCCCGACCACGCTCATGTGGCCGCGCAGCACATTGTAAAACTGCGGCAACTCGTCCAAGCCTGTCCTTCGCAGCAGACGGCCCACCCGGGTAACCCTGGGGTCGCAGCTGTCATCTTTGGGCGTTGTCGCATATTTAGGGGCAGTGATGAACATGGTTCTGAATTTGTACAGAGTGAAGAGCTTGCCGTTTTTTCCAACGCGTTTCTGAGAAAAAAATACCGGGCCCGGGCTTTCCAGCTTCACCGCCAGGGCAATAATTAGGCTCACAGGCGCAGAAAACACGATGATTGCGCTGGCAAAGCATAGGTCAAACAGCCTCTTTGCCCGCAGATAGCCCCTGGATTGATTCGGAACGCCGCTTGTATTCCCCGCGTTGCAATTCTGGCCGCTGGTCCCGGCTTCGAGTGGCGCGGCCTCCTCGCAAGCCATTGCAGCCTGACGCGACGAGGCATTATTCCTGTTTGTCATCTCCCCCACCCCTTATGGCCAGCTCACTACACTTCTGGGAATGGCGCTTACCAGCAAGTGCAAAGCTCAATAACGAAAAGACATACGCTGTTAACTGAAGAGGAATTGGTACTACACTCAGAGAAAAAAAACAATGCTGCGGTGAAGTTTATAACTGTCTCGCGCTGGAAAAAAACTGGGGACACAGTACTCCTAAGCACATACATGCAACACAACTGTATTAGCGTCGCCCTCCCGGATGTATTCCATGCGCTCTGTCATTCTGCGGACAAAGAAAACCCCCAGCCCGCCAATGCCGCGTTCCTCTACGCCCAGCGACGTGTCCGGCGCAGGGGCTGAGGCAACAGGATCAAAGGATCCGCCCCAGTCTGTAATCCGCAACACAAAGCACCCCCGGTCGTCCAGACTGCAGGCAACCTCCACCTCCCCTTCAGAATCCGGGTAAGCGTAGCGCATCACATTGACCAGCAGCTCTTCGAGCACCAGATCAAGCTTGGGTTCCAGGCCCTCGGCTTCTGGAGTCAGCAAAGCAGCCTGCTCCAAGACAAAAGACCGGAATCGCTCTAAATTGTCCAGCCTGGCCGGCAGGCGCAAGGCAACCATAGCCAGGGCCTATAGTTTCTGCAGGGCTTCATCCAGACTGTCCGCCATGGGAAACATGGATGCAAAGCCGGAAACCTGAAATACTTCTTTGACCATGCCCGAAAGGTTGCAGAAAACCATCTTCCCGCCGGCAGACTTGAGCTTTTTGGCTGTGGCCAGAATGGACCGCAACCCTGCGCTGGAGATGAACTCCAGCCCAGCCAGGTCCACAACCATGACAGTTTCGCCAGCGTCAATGTGCTTTTGGCACTCATTTTCAAATTCCGGCGCTGTGACCGCGTCCATACGGCCAAACACTTGCAACGCCATCGCGGCGTCCCTTTTTTCTGCTTTGAATTCCATGGCGGGCTATCCTCGTTTAGAGTGTATGATGCATCAACCTGAACATGCTGCATGTTGCGTATCGCACGGGGAAAATATGCCTCAACCCCGCCAGTTTCGCAAGCGGTTAGCAGGGAAACCGCGTCCACAGTTTTCAAGACCGCAAGGCGTCAATAGGGTTCAGCCGGGCTGCAGACCTGGCCGGATAGAACCCAAAAAACACCCCGACCGCTGCAGACACGCCCACTCCCAAGCCGATGGCCCAGTACACGACAAAAAAATGCCAGTTAGAGTAGTGAGCTATGACCCAGGAAGCGCCAACCCCCAATGCTATGCCCAGCGCGCCTCCAACCAGAGAAAGGAGGACGGACTCGATGAGAAACTGTCCTTGTATATCGCTACGCTGAGCGCCCAGCGCCCGGCGGACGCCGATTTCCTTTTTGCGTTCAGTGACTGAAACAAGCATGACGTTCATGACTCCCACGCCGCCCACAATGAGCGAGATGGACCCCACCGCGCCCAGCAGCAGGGTGAACATGCGCTGCTGGCTCTCCATGCGCTGGATCAACTCTTCTGCAGTGCGGACGCTCACCTTCAGATTCTTTTGCCGCGCAGCAAAGAAATCGTGCACTTCCGCCGTGGCCTGAGCTGTTGCGTAGCCTTTGGCCATGCGGCCCATGACGGCGCCTATGGAGGCGTCGGGGCTCATCCGCAACGCTGTGGCGATATGGGTCATCAGGCCCTCGTTTATCTCATAGGGGCGCATGCCCCCAGCCGGGGCGTTCTCCAAAACGCCGGCCACAGTAAACAGACGGCCGCTGAACTTCACTTGCGCTCCCACGGGGTTCAAAAGCCCTTTACCCCGCAGCTTTTCTGCCGCGTTGGCCCCCAGCACGCAATAATACATGCGTTCATCCATGTCGGAAATGATCCGGCCACTGACAACAGCAAGCTTGTTGATGCTGAAGAACGTTTCAGTCACCCCCAAACCGGGAATGGAGAAACGTTCTCCTTCATACCCCATGTCGCCGTAGATCGTAGTATAGGGCGCCGTAAGCGCCACAGACGGACATGCGGCCGGAATATCCAACGCGTTGTCCAGGCTGATAGAGGTTTTACCAGCCCCGTCTCCGCCGTAGTCTTTGCGGATGAGCATAATGTCCGTGCCCATTTCCACAAACTGCCGCAACACCTCTGCCTGGACGATGGAGCCTACAGACACCATGGCAATGACAGAGCCAATGCCGATGATGATGCCGATGAGCGCCAGTATGGTCCGCTGTTTGGCGGACAAAAGCGATTGCGCCGCCTCGCGCAGATTTTCCCGCAATTGCATAGTTCTTCAGATTCCCTTGGCGACCCTTTACGCCGCAAAAATCACGCCGTCCTTCATGCGCACAGAGCGCGTGCACTGCCCGGCTATGCTTGGGTCGTGCGTTATGATGAGTATGGCGACGCCTTCGGCGTTCAGCTCCAGAAACAAATCCATGACGCCCTGCCCAACCACCGTATCCAGGGCGCCCGTAGGCTCGTCAGCCAATATCAGCGAAGGGTCGCCGCACAGAGCCCGGGCAATGGCCACCCGCTGCTGCTGCCCGCCGGAAAGCTCTGCAGGCTTGTGCTCCATTCTCTCAGCCATGCCCACGCGCTCCAGCCTGGCCACTGCCCTCTCTTTGCGCTCCTTTTCCGACGCGCCGCGATAAACCAGAGGCAAACAGACATTCTGCAGAGCTGTGAGTTTGGGCAACAGATGGAACTGTTGGAAGACGAAGCCAATTTTGCGGTTGCGTATGGAGGAAAGCTGCTTGTCGGTCAGGGACGAGGCGTCCTGGCCTTCAAAGCGGTACTCGCCGGCCGACGGAGTGTCCAGAAAACCGATGATGTTCATGAGCGTGGACTTGCCGCAGCCGGAAGACCCCACTATGGAGGTCAACTCCCGCGGCTGCATGGCAAAATCGACGCCCTTCAGAACTTCCAGGGGCACTGGCCCCAGCTGAAATGACTTGCGAATGGCGCGCAGCTCTAGAAGCGGGACGGCCGCAGCACTACTCGCCGCCACATCCAACACCGGCTGCATCACGGCAGCACCACCGTATCCCCCGGCTGCAGGCCCTGCGTGATTTCTACGGAGTTCAAGGTGGTCAGGCCGGTCTGCACCGGCACAAGCACAGGCTCTCCGTCCTTGAGCACTGTGACCGTCCGGCTGTCAGAACCGCGCCCCACTGCAAAGATGGGCACAAGCAGAGCTTGGGGATTCTCATAGACTTTCACCTCCAGGTTGGCGGACATGCCAATGCGTACTATGGCCCGTTCTTTCTCCGTGAGGGAGGACACCTGCACCACTACTTCAAAGGTGGCTACCCCGCCGGAGCCTTTATCAGCCTGGGAGGATATGTGGGCAATTTCCCCGTTCAGCTCCACATCCGGAAATGCGTCGCCAAACACTCGAACCTCTTGCCCAATGCTAAGATTGCCGATGTCCACCTCATCCACCTGGGCCTTCACCACCAGTCCGGACAAGTCGCCTATGCCCAGGAGAATCTGCCCTTCCGAGACTTTTACGCCCTGCTCTATCTGCTGCTGCTTGTTGTCCTTGCCGGTTTCCGCCGGCTTGACCACAATGCCGGCCAATGGCGCCGCAATAACGCTGGCATTACGCTTCTGCTCCAGCTCCTGCAGCTCGAACTGGGAGTTCTCCAGCTCCAAGTGTGCTATGCGGACATTTTCTGCGCTGCCTTGTTGGAGTGTAGAGTCCAGCTCCTCCTTGGCGGCTTTGAAGTCCAGCTCGGCGTTATCCAGGCTTTGCTGTGCAGAGTCCAGATCATTTTTGGGAACTATGCCTTTGCCGTATAGCAACTTGTTTTCTTCGAGCTTGCGGCGGGCGGCGTCCAAGGTGCTCTGAGCCTTGGTGTAAGACCGCCGGGCCCGAGAAACTTCGTTGCTTTGAGTCCAGTTGACTATCTGCTGATACTTTTGCTTGGCCTGGATGAATGTTGTCCGGGCCTTGCGCAGCTTGACCTCCAGCTTTGCGGGGTCCAGCTCCAGCAACACATCTCCCTTATTAACGATTTGCCCGTAGTAAAAGTTCGTTTCCTTAACCCGGCCTTCATACGGAGCCGCCAGATGCACCTGCCGCAAAGGCTCAAGTTCGCCGGTCAGTGAAATGGAATTGGAGACTGGCCGGGGTTCAATGCGCAGAGTATTAAGGTGCTGCGCATGTTGGCCAGAGCGTTTACCCTCTGCATCCTTCACCAGGCTGGCCAGGGCGCCTGTGGCTGGGGACCATTGCCAGTAGCCCAAGCCTCCCACCAGGCCGATGATAAACAACGTAGCCAGAACACGCACCACCTGGACTTTTTTCAGGGCAGAGCGCAAACTTTGGTTGGTCTCCTCCAGCTTGCGGTAACTTTCCGCCAGCTGGCGGTTCAGCTCTTGCTGGGCTTCCTGCAGCTGCTGCAGTTGGGTAACGTCGCTGAACACAACGATAACGCCGCTGTTGGCTTCTTCACTGTCCTCAGATGCGTCTTTAAGAAAGGAGGACGTCACAGACAAGTTTAGTTTTGTCCCGTCCTGGCGGGTATACTCCACCACGCTTTGGCTTCCCACGCCAGTCTGATACACCGCGTCAAGGACTGCCTGATTGAAGCCGTCGTTGCCCTCCATTTCCATCATGAACACTTCGGCAAACCGCCGGCCCAGCACCCGCTCCGGCGCCAAGCCCAAGATGCGGGCTGCGGCATGGTTGAACATGATGACTGCGCCGGAAAAATCCAGAGTCATGACGCCTTCATTCATGTTCTGCAATATATTGGTATGGAAGGAGGACTCGTCCTGCATGCGCTACTCGTTTTGCTCGCCTGTTCCGCCAGCGCTGGTTTGTGGTTGCGTAAACGTCTGCAGTTGTCTGTTCACGTCATCCATGGTTTCCCGGGTTTCGCGAAATTCTATGGACCATGTTTCCAGGGTCACGCCCATGGTTTGGTTCAAGTTGGTCACGGCGTTGCGGTAGTTGATCATAGACTGCAAAGCCGTGGTCTGGGAAGAGACCAGGTCGTTCTCAAAGCTGACCACCTGAAAGTTCGTGGACCGTCCCAGCCGCAGTTTTTCCTTTTCTATTTCCAGCTTGCGTTTGGCAAGCTCCAAAGCCTGCTTGGAAAACTGCAACTGCCGCGACTGGGCGTGAACCTCCCGCACGGCGTCGCGCACCTCCACCCGAAGGTTGGCCTCCAGCTCTTTCAAGTTCACCTGGGCGTTGCGCAGGGCCACCTTGGCGGAGACAAGCTGCTGGCGCCGGCTAAGGTCGCCGTATAAAGGCGCCGCAAGACGCAACCCCAGCCCCCAAGTAGACGCGTCCGAATCCGAGCCCGGGTCTACGTCGGAGAAATTGCGGGCGTAGGTGGACTCAAGGTCCAGCGTTATAAGCATATTGTTCTCAGCCAGCACGAGGTTTATCTGCGCCTGAGTGAGCCCAATCAGAGCCTGCAAGTAGTCAGTCCGGTTGGCCAGAGCCACGGCCAGGACCTCGTCAAACGCAGGGTCCACAGTCTCCAGGGGGTCCTCTTCCACAGTGGCGAGGGGCGTATCTTCGTCTATGTCCAGCACCTGGATAAGCCGCAGCCGGGCGCTGACCACAGAATTTAAAGACTCTTCATAGGAGAATTCTCTGTTGGCGATGTCCGCTTGGGTCTGGACAATTTCCATGGGCGCCATGCGGCCGGCCTGGATAAGCAGCTTGTTGACTTCCAACTGCTTTTTAGAACGCTCAAGCGAGGTCTTGCTGATGTCCACCTGCCAGCGGGCCTGCTGGTAGCTGCGGTAGGCGCTGATTATGGAGTTGACGGTGGAGACAAGCGTGGCTTTCAGGCCAAGGACGTTGGATTCTTCTGAGAGCCGCGCCTTACGCAAACTGGCGGTGGCGACGCCGTACCCTGCGTTTTTCAGCAGCGGCTGGGTGAAACTGAAGTTCCATCCCCATTTTTCCGTATCAGTGCGGTCGCTCCCTTTGGTCTTGCGGCTGGAGTAGCCAGAATTTAGCGACAGGCTCAAGGAGCCGCCAATGGCGGTCTTTTCCGAAAGCACAAACGACCAGTCCATGGCGTTTGTTTCGCTCCAGCTCTTGGAAGAAGGTGAAGTGTACGAAGATTCCGAGCCGCTGGTATTGAGATTGCCCTTCACGTCCAGATTGGGGACAAATTCATCTTCCGCCACTTTCAAACTGAATTTCTGGACGATGCGGCTCAGATAGGCGCCGGTGACGGAACGGTTGTGGCGCAGGCCAACAGCAATGGCCTCCTGCAGCGTCATGGGCACGGTGTTGAGGGTGTGCTCGTCGCTTTGCACCGCAGCTACTGCAGCAGACTCCACCGGATATCCGGACGCCTGGTCTGCGTTGGCCGGGGCGGCCGCATTTGCGCTGGCGGCCTCAGCTGTACACATGCTCCCCGGGGAGCAGATTACCGCCAAAAAAAAATAACAGGCGCAGCAGAAGAGTATGCGTTGCAAACGAACCATGACGCCGCCTTGGACTGATAGTGTAAAGGTCCAAAACGCAAAATACCTCATTGCCTCAATGTTTGCAACATGTTGCTAAACTTACTGCGCGTACCGGACAACGAGGCGAGGGTCTGGCTCTACATAACTTTTGTTGCGAGTTTGAGGAATAATTGCAGCAGGCAAGGCTGAAGCGAAAAATGGCTTGCAGGCGTAGCAGCGCTACGTCAAAAGTCATTTTTTTCTGAAAACGCAGTATGATGCAATTATAACCAAACGCAGCAGCCAGGTATTTAGAGACAGGCCCTAGCTCTTGTGGTCCACGATCTCCCACGTGCCGTCCGGCCGGCGGCAGGCTGTGCCTGTGGCGGTTTCCTGCTTGCTGTCTATCCATATTTTCTGCGTGTATTCGCGGCAATACCTGCCGCTTTCCGGCTGGTACGTCCGGGTTGGCGTCACGGCGTATTCAGCTCCAGTGTCAGGATTGCGCCACCTGTCGGTTTGGCCTGTCTTGTTGTATTCTAGAGTTTTGTTCATTTCCAGCCGGTCGGCCTCGTCCATGCGCGAGCCGATGTAGCTGCCAGCCGCTGCGCCTACCAGCACGCCGGCAATGGTGGCGGCTGTCTTGCCGGAGCCGGAACCGAACTGCGAACCGACGACGCCGCCGGCTATGCCGCCCAGCAACCCGCCTACCTGCTGCTGGTTGACGCCCCCGTTTTTGGAACATCCCGGCGCGGCGGCGAAAACGCTGATCAAGACAACTATCAAGAGCAACGACCTGACGTGTGTACACTTCATACTGATTCCTCCAACTGTTTTCTTGACTATAGTATACTTTGGAGAGCTAACAGGGTCAAAGTCTCCGGGAAAAATATTGATAGAAAATGCTGGACAACACCCTCTTCGCACATAGTACATAGGCAAAGCACAACCTGTTTCGCATTGCAGGTTTCGTATACCATAGAAGGAGATTGTGTATGGCTCGCTACACAGGCGTCAACCACCTGGCCATGATCACTGCAGACATGGACGCAACCATCCGCTTCTGGCGGGACCTTTTGGGCATGCCTTTAACGGCCGGCATGGGCCGGCCAGGAAGCAGACACTACTTTTTCAAAATATCAGCGCACGACATGATCGCGTTCTTCGAATGGGACGGAGTGGAACCGGCGCTGGAAAAGGAGCACGGAGCGCCGGTCAAGGGACCAGCCATTTTTGATCATGTGTCCTTTGGCGTGGAGAGCGATGATGATTTGTGGGAACTCAAAGACAAGCTGGAAGCCGCCGGATTTTGGGCCTCGGAACTCGTCAACCACGGTTTCATCCATTCTTTGTACGCCTTTGACCCGAACGGGATTCCCATTGAATTCAGCGCCTGCACGCCTGACGTAGACTTGAGCAAGACCCCGCGCATGACGGACCGGGAGCCCTGCCCGTGCGCCATGGAGGGGCCCTTGCCCCAACCAGGCAAATGGCCGCCGGTACATGAGCCCACGCCCGAGGAAGATAAACAGATATATCCTGGGGAAGGGGAGGATTTTTTACACAAGGCGAAAAACAAATGGAGCGAATGACCAGAGCCACACTGTGTCTGGGCCTGCTGCCCTGGCCTGCCGCGGCTGGACAACAACCCTGACTGGCGTCAGCCTGCTTCCCCTTTGCAGCGTGTTGAAAAATCCTTATTCGCAGGCTGGTTAAAAAAAATACGAGGATAAGGCGCAAAAAAGTTCAAAATCGACGTGTAGATGTAATACACGAGAGTTTGAACTTATTGAAGCAACGCAGCCATAGCGGTTTTTTCAACAGTCGGTTAGCGCATTTTCGCGCTGAGACAACGCTCGCTCCTGGTGCAATGTACACGCGTTTCAGGCAACTTCATAAGCGCATCTACCTATTTACAATGTTAGAGCGCTCTAAATAGCAGCCAGGAAGGTTTCGTTGTTTACATCATTGCAACGGGAGCAGACAGCAATTCTCTGTCTGCTCCCTCACAGGCAGTATTGCGAAGTTAAAGCAGGGGTCTTTGTCAGCGTGTTGCTTAACGGTATGAAGCACCGCCGCACAAGAGCCATACCAGTGGCGTCTATGACTTCTTGCCTCGCTTTTCCCAGAGCTTCATTTCCTTCATTTTCTTGCGGCGCTCCCGCTGCAGGGACTTGCAGACCAACGCAGAACCCTTTTTGTAGCCCCACTTGGACCGATACTCTTCTGGAGTAATATTGTGGGTGGCAAGATGCTTGCGAGTGAGCACCTTGAATGATTTGCCGCACTCCAGACAGGTGATGGACTTCTCCTTGATGGCCTTCTTGGGGTCCATAGCAGGCGTCTGGTTTTCTTCTGAGGAGACACTTCCTTCAGCAATGTTGCGAATCTCATCTGAAAGTTTTTTTACCATGAGGGCAATTTCTTCTTCTGCCATGGTGCGCACACTTGCCTGAGCCTTGACGATTTCAAGCGCTTCCTTCAAATAGTCGTCCATTAATTTTTCCTCCGAGAGTCCCTTCTGCGTTGCCGCCTTCGCCACTACACGTAACTATAACATTTCCATAAAGACAGCTACGCAATACTGAATGAGAGACAACGCGTCAATGCATTTATTCTATAATTTTTTAAAAAAAGAACTTGCCTCAGCATTCTTCATGCTATGGAGATACTACAGCAGCTATCTGTGTAGCATCAATTCTAGAGTAAATCTAGAAGCCATATACTTCCAATTAGCACCTGTGAAGCAACGCCATATGCAATGCTTGCTTGGACTAGGCTTAAGCACTACATCGCCGTACCTTAGACGCAGCAGAAAATTTGCGCTGCAGCGTTGCACAAGAAAAGCGCCGCAGCTGGCTCAGTCTGCTGAACACGGGAAAGTCAACTTTTTGACAACCCAGCCGCCAGCACCAGCATCGACACACAACATGTTAGAATAAAATAATAATTTTACTGGCAGACTTTTTGCTTATGTTCCTGTGCATTTTGACAACTAACGCAACAGAGGAGTGAACCATGCTTTTCCTGCTCAGCAAAGACGAGAAGAAACACAAGCAACATAGTGCAGCAAACAACGAAGAGATGGACCGAGTCAAGGAGCTGTTCAGCACGGGGAAATTTCCCGTAGTGACCACAGACGGTATTACAGACCGGGAAATTGACAAAGTCCTCGGGCTGGTCGCCTGCCGGGGCTATGACTCTGAAGAAGCTTTTTTCGGCATGACCAACCGTGCAGTCAACAAGGGCGCACAGGCCATCATCGGCTACCAGGAAAATGTCGCTTTTCATCCAGACGGGTCGAAATATTTTTCTTGTTACGGAACCGCTGTGCAGCTGGCCAAGCGGTCCAAGGCCCTGCCGCCGCCCAAGAGCGCGCAGTCGGTCAACGCCAGGGCGTAAGGGCCGGCACAAAAAAGCCGGCAGATCAAAAGCTGCGCCGGCCCCTGGGGAGGGGAGTACCGACGCAGCTTTTTTTTCTTGCCAAAATTTCCAGCCAGTTTCGGAAAAAAGCAGTCCTATAAAAAAATCACTCTCGCCGCCCTGCCGCGGAGACGGCCGGGGGGCTATTCCTCCTTAAAGCGTTTGCGAATAGCGAGAATGACGTCATATATCTGAAAAAAGGCTTCGACCACGCTGGGATCAAAGTGTTTGCCTGATTCTTCTTTAATGATACTGAGCACCTTTTCGTCCGGCCAGGGGTCCTTGTAGGTCCGCCGGGAGCAGAGCGCGTCAAAAACGTCTGCCAAGGCGACAATGCGCGCAGCGAGGGGAATCTCCTCGCCTTTCATGGGCGTGTCCATGGGGTAGGAATCAGCCATGATGTCGTCCACCACGCCGGGGTATCCTCCGCCGCTCCATCGTTCGTGATGGTGCATGGCGATGTCGTAGCACATATTGTCCAAGGCGGAGGATGAATCGTGAAATAATCGGCCGCCATAGATGGTATGCCACTTCATGGTTCTGAATTCGTCTTCGTCGAGCTTGGCCGGTTTTTTCAATATTGCGTCAGCAATGCCCACCTTGCCCACGTCGTGGAGCATGGAGGCCAGGCGCAACAAGTCCCGCTCGCGGCGGATTTCTGCAGAGGGGACGCCCCGGTTCTTGGCCCAGCGCTGGTATATCTCCCCCGAGTAGCCGCCCACCCTCTGCACGTGGGCGCCGGTTTCCTTCGGGTCGCGCAGCTCGGCCAGCTTCATCATGCGCAATACCCGGTCCCGGGTCATAATCCCTCGCTCCAACGCGACCGCAGCATTGCCAGCAAAAAGCGGAGCGTATGTCTTGCTCTCCTTGGCAAAAGGCACGTGCTCGCCGTGCTCGCCTTTGGCGTTGAGAATCTGCATGACGCCGATGAGCCGGTTTTGCTGCGTCTTCATGGGTATCGTCAGAATTGACGTGGTCTTGTAGCCGGACTGTTTGTCATACGAGGAGTTGAACGAGTAAGGCAGTTCCGGAGGCAGGTTGTACGCGTCGTCAATAACAACAGTTTCCCCCGTAAGTGCGGCGTAGCCCACAATTGAACTTTCGCTGATGGGTACGGAAAAACTTTTATACGTCGCCTGCTGGGCCATGGAGCCGGTGAACAAGGTATCGTTGTGTACATAGCTAAAGGTCAGCTTATCGCCGTCAACAAGAAAAATAGAACCCGCGTCTGCATGTGCTATCCGCCTGGCTTCGTACAATATCTTGTCTAAAATTGTATCCACGTCGTTGAAGTGGTTCACTTCTTCTATAGTGCGCAAAATGTTGGACAGTTTTTCATACTGGTAGGAGCTTTGCACTGGCGGACCGACATAGGAGGCAATCATGCCCAGCATTGCCAAATCCTCTTCACCATAGCGTTCCGCTTCAACAGAAAAACAGGCAATAACGCCCAAGGGCTGCTCGTTCACCTTGAACGGAGCGTACATGACAGACAGTATCTCCCCGCAGCCCATGGACAACAATTCCTGGTATTCGCCCTCCACAGCATCGCGGCAAAAGCTGACGCCGGGTTCTTTCATGGAGTCTCGAAGCCACAGGTCCACATGAGGCGGCGCTGTTTCGCTGGTATTTGCCAGTAAATCAAAGGTTTGTTCATTATCGTTGCGCAAGTATATGGCCGCGATTTCAGAGGCGAACTTTTTTTCAACCTCTTCAAGAATGAGCATGGCCACTTCGTCCAGCTCCATGGTCGCGGCCAACCTTTCCGACAAGCCGTGCAGCATGGCTATTTCGCAACTCTTGTCGTTGGCCATTGCCGCCAGCGCTACTTTTTCCGCCTCCCGCTTTATGAGGATTGACAGCACCATGGCCAGCGTAGCGGCCTCTTTATCCCCCAGCACTACAGCTGCGCGCCTCCCGTCGAGAAGCACCTCATGCTCATGAACGCTTGCCGGTTCTCCGCCAGCAATGTACTCGCCTTCTGCGCCGAGCAGCCGCACCTTGTTTTCCCCCATGTATCCGACCAGTTCATGAATTTCTTGCCGCCGGAAAAAATCTTGAATCAAGGAAGATTCCATGCAGTTCCTCGCTAGCACATTTTCGCGTTGAGACAGCGCTCGCTCCTGAAGCAATGTACAAATGTTTCAGGAACATGCTCTAATGTTTGATTACTCGGCGCCTGTCCGTTTGCAAAACGCTCTCACTGTATTCTCCAACAGCATGGCGATGGTCATGGGACCCACGCCGCCCGGAACCGGCGTCATGGCGGACGCCACATCCTCCAAGCCGGCAAAATCGCAATCGCCAACTAAACCATGCTCTGTACGGTTCATGCCCACATCCACTACCACGGCCCCAGGCTTGACCATGTCCCGGGTCACAAGTTTTGGCTTGCCCACTGCAGCGAACACAAAATCCGCCTTGCGGCAATGGGCCGCCAGGTCTGGCGTGCGGGAATGACACAACGTCACTGTGGCGTGGCCCATGGGGTGATATCCCGAAAGCATGACCGCCAGGGGCCGGCCCACTATGTTGCTGCGGCCGATGACCACAGCCTCCTTGCCGGCCGGCTTCAAGCCGTACCGCTCCAACAACAGCATAACCCCGGCCGGGGTGCAAGGCGCCAGCCCGTCCAGGCCCAGGACCAGCCGGCCCATATTCATGGGGTGAAATCCATCCACGTCCTTGTCCGGATCAATTCGTTCCAGGCAGACCCGGCTGTCCACATGCTGGGGGACGGGCAACTGGAGCAAGACGCCGTCCACCTCCGGCCGGGCGTTCAATTCGTCTATCCGGCGGAGCAGCTCCTCCTGAGAGGTTTCTTCGGGCAGCCTGACTGTTTCTGAGAAAATGCCCGCCTCAGCACAGGCTTTCTCCTTGTTGCGCACGTATATCTGCGACGCAGGGTCTTCGCCCACAAGCATCACAGCCAACCCGGGCCGGCGGTCCGTTGCAACCTGCAGGGAGTCCACCTTGTCCTTCAATTCAGCCCGCAGCGCTTGCGCTGTGGCCTTGCCGTCCAAAAGCATCATGCAGCCATACTCCAATCACCCCGAAAAATCGCACCATTATACGGGATTGTCATGTACGTTTTGTGTTCCATATCCTACTGTTGGAAAAGTGACCACTATCAATATAATCACAAGCCGGCGATTCTGTCGCGGACCAGCTCTGGAATGGACGCCAGGTCCTCGCAGACCACCACGCCGGCGTCAGCAAGAGCCTGCAGCTTAGAGTCCGCCGTGCCCGAGGCTTCGTCCAGAATGGCCCCGGCGTGGCCCAAGCGCTTGCCCTCCGGCGCCGTGCGGCCGGCAATAAACGCAAACATGGGCTTGTCAAAACGGGTTCTGATCACATACTCAGCCAGCCTCTCTTCCTTGTCGCCGCCAATTTCTCCGAGAATGAGCACGCCCTTGGTGTCTGCGTCATTGCGCACTGTTTCTATGAGCGTGGCCAAGCCGGCCCCTACAAAAGGATCACCGCCCACGCCGGCGCATACAGACTGACCAATGCCCGCCGCCGTAAGCCTGGCTGCTGTTTCGTAGGTCAACGTGCCGCTACGGGAAAAGACCGCGATGGGCCCAGGAGCGTAGGCCTGCTCAGGCATGATGCCAAGCTTGAAACGCCCCGGGATGATGAGCCCGGGGGTATTGGGACCAATGAGGGTGGTCTGCAGTCCAGCCAGTTTTTCCCGCACAGCCAGCATGTGCGCCTGGGGCACGCCTTCGGTAATGCAGACAACGAGAGGAACCCGGGCCTCTGCTGCTTCCAGAATGGCGTCCGCTGCATAAGGACCGGGCACAAAAATAATGCTTGCGTCAATACGGTGGTTTCGGGCGGCCATGCGCACGCTGTCATAAACAGGCGCGCCCAGAACCGTCTCGCCTCCTTTAAAAGGAGTCACCCCAGCCGCGATGTTGACGCCATATTGCTGCATGCGTTCTGTATGCAGCCGGGCGGCCTTGCCTGTAATTCCTTGCACGAGCACGTTGCTCTCCGGCCCCAGCGACAGCAAAGGAAAGCATGACGCGTCTGGCTCCGCCGGGGAAAAGTCTAGCCTTTTTCCGCTGGCAACGATGCACAAAGCCGGGGTCTGCTCCGCCGGCTCCACCCCCAGTTGTTTGGCTATCCTGCGCAGCATCTCCATGGCCTGGGCCATGGACCGGGCCACGTGCACGTCTGGCTGCTCCAGGGCCGCCAGCAGCTCCCGTGCTTCATATTCGCCTGTGCCGGACATGCGGGCGACCAGGGGTTTAGGCGGCGCCCCATCCGGGTATTCCTGCAAGGCCTGCTTAATGGCCCGGGCCACAGTGGCGCAGGAGACAATGCCCCCGAACAGATTGACGCAGACCGCCTTGACTTTGGGATTCGTGAAAAGAATGTCCAGGGCCACGGCCATGCGCTCTGCGTCTGCGGCGCCTCCCAAGTCCATGAAATTGGCTGCAGCCAGACCGCTGCGGTTCAACTGGTCCATGGTGGCCATGGCCAGGCCAGCGCCGTTGCCCATCAAGCCCACCCAGCCGTCCAGGTCTACGAACTGCAGCCCGGCGTTACGGGCTTTGTTCTCCACCTCACTGGCGTGCTCAGGCTGGTAGTATTCGTCCAGGTCCACCCTGGAGTCGCGAACCATGTCGTCAATCTCCGCCTTACCGTCCAAGGCCAACCATTCTCCGCCGGCCAAGGCGACAAGAGGATTGATCTCAGCCAGCAACAACCCGTAATCATAAACAGCCTCGTACAGTGAAAACACGAGTTTTTGGAAAGAAGGCCAATACTCCCGGCCCAGTCCTGCGCTTGCAGAAAGGTTAAAAAACGCCGTGCGGACATGACGCGGCCGCAGTCCCTCCAAAGAGCTGAGGGGTTGGATACACATGCTCGCGCTAGACTGGGACTCCACGTCGACGCCGCCGGCTCCCACCGTAAGCACATAGGCTTCTGCCTTGCGGGAGACCGCGAAGGACATATAGAATTCGGTAATATACTGTACCGCCGGCTCCACCCGGACCAGCGGCGCGCGGTGGCCTTTGATGGTCAAGTCAAACAGCTTGCTGCAGACGTCTGCCAACTCTTCTTCTGTAGAAGCGGTAACCACTCCCCCCGCCTTGCCCCGTCCCCCGGCGAGCACCTGGGCCTTGCAGCACCAGGGAGCTGGGAACTCAGGCTTTTCGATCTTCTGGCCGGGCTGCACAAGCATCCCCGGCGGCACAGGGACGCCTTTTTGGGAAAACAAACGCTTAGATTGATGTTCATTCAACAACATGGTTTTTTCTCTGCTCCTCTGGCAAGGATTTCATGTTCCTCTGCCCGCTCGGCGCGCGGCAAATGGACGCAACTGCAGGCGGATGTTTACCATTGAGGCTTTCTTGCTATCCAAAAACATGCATCATGTAGCACTGTAATGGGAAATGGACAATAAGTAGTAATCAGCATATCCCGCCATAGTTGTAACCAAACAGACACCTCAGTTACGCGTTTGTCGTGTTTTATTTTGACACCCGCCAGGCAAACGGATAATTTGGCTTCTGCTAGCGCCCACACAAGCGGCGCCGCGGGGGGCTGATGGCCGGCAAATCATATAAAGCAGGAAGCAACGCAACTAAAGAAGACCTGCTGCTTGAAATTGCTTCTCTTCGCAACAAACTTGCAGAGATGGAACGGAGCAAAACCCGCCAGAAAGAGGTGGAGATATCTTTTTCGTATGTCTTCAGGGCGTTGCGGGTGTTGCGCGAATTCAAGCAGTTCTCTTTGCGCGCAGAAAGCGAGGCAGAGCTGAACGCGCTGGTCTGCCGCATTATTGTTGAGCAGGGCGGATACAGCATGGCCTGGGTTGGCTATTCCGAACCAGACGGCGCGATCACGCCTGTAGCCAGCTGGGGCGACAGAAGCGGCTACCTGGACTCCATAACCGCCCGCTGGAGCGACGAACCTTTAGGCCACGGGCCTACAGGAACAGCCATCCGCACCCAAGAAACCCAGCTGGTGCGCAACCTTGCAGACGCCCCCGACTTTGCCCCATGGCTACAAAAGGCGAAGGAACGAGCCTATGTCGCGGTGTTGTCCTTGCCACTCATCATTGAAGGCGAATCCTTCGGCGCTTTGACCATCTATTCATCTGAGCCGGATACATTCAATAACGAAGAGCAGGCCATGCTCGCCGACCTGGCGGTTGATCTTTCCTTCGGGGTTCGCCGGTTGCGTGAAATGGAGCGCATATCCCGCGAGCGCCAAGAATTCATTTCCATGTTCGACTCCATTCAGGAGGCTGTCTATGTCTCCGATCCTGTAACGTATGACATTCTTTACGCAAACAACGCCATGGTTTCACTTTTTGGCAATATTTTGGGCAAAAAATGCTATGAAAGCATCCAAGGCCGGCAGGAGCCTTGCTCGTTCTGTTCCAACCCCATCATTATGAAGCAAGCCCGCACGCCCCATGTGTGGGAATACTACAACTTACAAGTAGAGCGCTGGATTCGTTGTATCGACATGGCCATTGAGTGGCCCGACGGGCGCCTGGTCCGCTACGAGATGGCCCTGGACATCACTGATTTGCGGGACGCCGAGGCAGACTTGCGTTCATTTCGCACTGCTTTGGACACGTCTGCAGACTCCATTTTGCTCATTGAAATGGAGACCATGCAGTTCAAGGATGTGAACGAAACCGCTAGTACAGCCCTGGGCTACACGCGGGATGAATTGCTGCAGATGGGGCTGCACGATATTACGCCGGATTTCTCCCGGCAAAACTTGGCTGAATTTTTTGACGAAATGCTGCGCAGCTACTCTGAAGTGCGCTTGTTGGAAAGCAGCTGGCAGCGCAGGGACGGCTCCACCTTTCCGGTGGAGATTGCTTTTCGGATCATGACAGAGGGCGACGCCCCGCTTCTGGTGGCGACAGCGCGGGACATTTCCAAACGCATCAAGGACCGCAAGGAACTGGAAAGAGCGCTGGAACAGGCTGAAGCCGCCAACAAGGCCAAAAGCGAATTTTTGGCCACCATGAGCCATGAAATACGCACGCCCATGAACGGCGTCATCGGCATGACAGAACTTGCCCTGGATACAAAAATCGACGATGAGCAGCGCGACTACCTGGAGACTGTCCGCACATCCGCCCGGTCCTTACTTACGCTTATCAACGACATTCTGGATTTTACGCGCATTGACGCTGGCAAGCTGGAGCTGGAACAACAACCGTTCTCATTGCAGGGAACCGTGGATTCCGTCGTCAGCCTGATGCAGCGCAAAGCGATGAAAAAGAAACTGCTGCTGTCGGCAACCGTGGAGCCTGGAACGCCTGATGAATTTGTTGGCGACGCCAGCCGGCTGCGCCAGGTGCTCATCAACCTGATCAACAACGCCATAAAATTCACGGAAACCGGGGAAGTGGCCCTGCACGTCTCCTGCGAACCAGACACCGGCTATATGGAGGAGAACACAGCCACGCTTCTCTTTGCCATCCGCGACACCGGCGTCGGCATTGCCCCGGACAAAATTGATAATATCTTCGAACTGTTTACCCAAGCAGACAGCCAACTGGGACGTCAATACGAAGGAGCCGGCCTGGGACTGGCCATCTGCCGCAAGCTGGTCAAGCTGATGGGCGGCCGCATCTGGGCTGAGAGCGAACCCGGCAAGGGCAGTGTCTTCTCATTCACCATCACCTTGCCTTTGCTGGAGGCGTATCCGGATGATTCATATGCCTTGCCAAACGCCCCGCAACAGCCTGCAGACGAGAAGCAGCCGTCCTTGCAGGTGCTGCTGGCTGAAGACAATCCGGTAAACCAACGGCTGGCGCGCATTCTGCTCGAAAAACTGGGACATTCTGTCCTGGTGGCGTCCAACGGCAGGGAAGCGCTGAAACTGCTCTGCGAGCATACCTGTGATCTGGCCCTCATGGATGTGGAAATGCCGGAGCTGGACGGGATCGAGACTACCCAGCGCATCCGCAACGGCGAATGCTCTGAGAATAACTGCGGCATCCCTATCATCGCCATGACAGCCCATGTGCTGCCAAAGGAACGCGAACGCTGCATGAGCGCAGGCATGAACGGCTTTATGTCCAAGCCCATTGACTTGGACAGTTTGCGCGCAGCCATAGACCAGACCATGGCGGCCTGATGTCAGTCTGGAGCCAGGTTCTTGCTATATCCCCATATTCTGGTTGATGAGAACCACGGCTATTCTGCCTTTTGGATAGGATTTCTCCGAAATAACCCAAACGTTGCATATCCTGTCCGGACTCTTGCAATCCTGGCACTCAGACGTCTTGACGCACGGCGTTTTCTTGTCCAGCCGCATGGCGTTGACGGGAGAGGCGTAGTCCTTGATCCGGAGCATGGCGGTGTCCAGGTCCGGAACCAGCTTGTTGCGGCCAGCCAAGACAATGACGTGCTTGGGGCCAAAAGCCAGGGCTGCGACGCGGTTGCCGAACATGTCCAGGTTCACGAGCACGCCGGACTCAGTGAGCGCGTTGGTCCCGGTAAAAAAACAGTCAGCCAGCAAGGCTTTGCGCCGGCGTTCCAGCACTGCTTCGGGCCCGCCGTCTTTTACGTACGTGTCTATCACTTCCACATCGCTGCGCTGCGCCAAGGCGTCGTACAAACCTGCCGCCTTGAACGTGCCAGACCCACCCCAAGATATGGATTTTGGAGCCATGGACGGCAGCAGATCATCCAGGACAACATCACGCGCAGCTTCAGCCGTTTCGGCCAGCCGTACTGTGAAATTATTTTTTTCAAGAGCTTCTTTGACGCTCTCCAACCGAAGCTTCCAATACTGTTCAGTAGGATCATCCATTATCCTCTCTCCTTTGCAGCTGCAGGCTCAACAGATCAACAACAGACCAGTAGATAAACGCATCAGCATAGTACGGGTCTTCCATCAACTTTTTCATTGGCGTGGGCTTGGGCAATCCCTTTTTGGCGGACAACAAAGCCTCCACCCGTTCTTGAAGCTTGGCTTCGGCTTTTTCCCTGGCTTGCTCCAGGCTGCTCCCAGAGACAATGCATCCCAAAAAATCCGGGTACTCAATGACATAGTCCGCGCCAGGAGAATGGCGGACAACGCCTATGTATTGCTGCTGCTTTGCCATGGGGATCAGGTCATGAAGATGATGGGCGCTGCTTCCTCAATGGTGGTCAGCCCCTGGACCACTTTGTTCAGCGCGTCTGTCTGCATGGTGCGTAGGGCCTTTAACTTAACGGCGTTTTTGGCCAGTTCCTTGGGAGGCGTCAGCTGCATGATCATCTGCTGCACTTCGTCAACCATGGAAAGAACTTCATAGATGCCAAGCCGCCCCTTGTAGCCGGTGTTGTTGCATGCGTTGCATCCCTTGCCGTGGTAAAACGTAATCTTCTTGTTGAATTTTAAGGCGTCTATGTATTTCTGCTCCGGCTCGTACTCTTCCTTGCATTTTGAACAGACGCGGCGCACCAGCCTCTGGCCTATGGCGCACAGCAAGGTGGAGGCCACCAGAAAGGGCTCCACGCCCATGTCCATAAGCCGGCTCACAGCTGCAGTGGCGGTGTTGGTGTGCAAAGTGGAGAGCACCATATGTCCGGTCATGGCGGATTCAACGCCTATATGCGCGGTCTCGCCGTCCCGGATTTCGCCTATGAGTATGATGTCCGGGTCCTGGCGCAGAATGGACCGCAAACCGCTGGCAAAGGTCATGCCAGCTTTGGAGTTCATTTGCACCTGGCGGATGGTGTCTATGCGCTTTTCCACCGGATCTTCCAAAGTGATGATATTCACGTTCGGCTTGTCCAGCGCCTGGAGCAACGAGTAAAGCAGCGTTGTTTTACCGCTGCCGGTGGGGCCGGTGGCGAGCACCATGCCGTACGAGGACATAATGGCTCGTTCAATACGCTTCTGGTCGTCTTCCACTAGGCCCAGCTGGCCCAGAGAAAGCGAGCCCCCGCTGGCTGTAAGCAGCCGCATGACGATGTTTTCGCCGTAAATGGTAGGCAGGGCCGAGGCCCGGATGTTCACTTCCTTGTTGTTGTATTTGAAGGCGAAGCGGCCGTCCTGGGGCACCCGGGTGACAGAGATGTCCATATTGGAAAGCAGCTTGAGCCGGGAACTGACAGCCAAAAATGCGGACTTCGGCGGCCCGGGAAACTCCTTAAGCTGGCCGTCGATGCGAAAACGCAAGGACACCCTGTCCCGCTGCGGGCTGATGTGCACGTCGCTGGCGCCTTCCTGTGCAGCTTGGGCAAGAATCTGATTCACCAGCCGGATAACCGGGGCTTCCTCCGCCTTGTTCTTCAGCGTGTCGCCGCTGATATCCTCAATGTCCTCAGAGGAATCCGCGTCTGTCTCCACGTCCATCTCTTCCAAGGTGCCGAGGATGTCGCCTATCTGCGCAGAGCCGCCATAGTTGGCGTAAATGAGTTCTTCCAAATCGTGCCGAGGACAGTAAATAGGCTCCACGTCCAGCTTGGTGTGGGCCTCCACCTGGTCCAGCACGGTGATGTTCATGGGATCGTCTGTGGCCACCCAGAGCATGCTGCCCACCTTCTTGATGGGCAAAACACGGCCTTTGCGGACCATATCCTCAGGCAATATCTCTTTGAATTCCGGATCGAAATGATGCTTTTCCGGATCGAACTTCTCAATCTTCAACTGCTTGGAGACGAACTCCATGAGTTCGTCTTCCTTGAGCGCGCCTTGACGGCGCAAATACTCCACCAGCTTGAAGCCGGATTTGCGCTGCACCGCCTTGGCTTGCTCCACCTCCGTTTTGGAGACGAGCCCGGATTCGATAAGTCGTTCGTCTAATGCTTTCATATGTGTACAGTGTGTGTGTTGCTATGAACTCGGAACATAACATGCAGCCAAGTGGTCATGTCAAATCAAATTCATGTGCTGATGAGAAGCAGAAAGTCTCCGCGCCCTTCCGCCTTCGCGGCGCTCCTTCATTCCCGGCCCGTTGGGCCGAGCTTTAGGCTAACCGCCCTTGCCAGGGCTCGTATGCCACAATCCGCGGGCCACGCCGCAGACGCACTACGCCGCGGACGCACTACGCCGCGGACGTTGACGAGCCCCGAAGGGGCGGACAGAATAAAGCTCAGGGCATCGCCCTGAGATTTGGGGCAACGCCCTGAGATTTGGGGCGCAACAACAAACATTCATACGAGTTATGCAAAGGGAGTAAACTTACGCCCGTAAACCAATCGCTCTACTGCATGCGATAATCGCTTCCTGTGCAAAGACCCTTCAAGATATTCCATCGTGGACCTCGTTTTGCTGTAATATACACCAAAGCATACAAACTGCTGCATTGCAACAGCGGCCTTGTCTTTATGCACAAAATTCGATACAGAGCAGGCGCCATCAAAACGCATCGCAAAACATAGCAGCTTATAATCACGTGACCACCGCTTACCACGCACGATACTTCGCCCACGACCTGACGCGGCAGACACAAGAAGCCAACGTGGCCAGGCTGTCAGCTTCGCTGTTCGACTCAAAAGTCGACCTCAATCCGCACCAGGTAGAAGCAGCGCTTTTCGCTCTCCGGTCGCCCCTCTCCAAGGGCGCCATCCTTGCTGACGAAGTGGGCTTGGGAAAAACCATTGAAGCAGGCCTGGTCCTTTGCCAGCTATGGGCAGAGGGAAAGCGCCGGCTCCTTGTCGTCTGCCCGGCGTCCATTCGCAAACAATGGTCCCTGGAGCTGGAAGACAAGTTCCACCTGCCGTCCACTATACTTGACGCAAAAACATTCAAAGAACAGCGAACCCGAGGAAACCCCTCGCCCTTTGAGCAAAAAGGCGTGGTAATAGTCTCCATGCATTACGCAAGTCGCATGCGCAATGACATCCGTCGCATTTCATGGGATATGGCGGTCATCGACGAAGCCCACAAGCTCAGAAACGCCTACAGGCCAAGCAACCGCATGGGCCAGGCATTGCGCTGGGCTCTGGAAGGCAAGTTCAAGCTCCTGCTCACTGCAACCCCTTTGCAGAATTCGTTGCTTGAACTATACGGCCTGTCCAGTTTCCTGGACGAGCATCTTTTCGGAGAGCCCGCCACGTTCCGAAGTTTGTTCATGAATCAGGACGGCAATCTGCAGGACTTGCGCGAACGCTTGGCTCCCATATGCAAACGCACTTTACGAAAAGACGTTCTTGAATACATCCGGTACACCGAGCGCCGGCCCATTGCATTGCGCTTTCGCCCTTCAGATGAGGAGCACGCCCTCTACACCGCCATCTCTGATTTTTTGCGGCGCGATCAGGCGCATTCTTTGCCCTCAAGCCAGCGCCAGCTCGTATCCCTCATTTTGCGCAAATTGCTGGCCTCCTCTTCCCACGCCCTGGCTGGAACGTTGCAAACTATGCGAGAGCGTCTTCTGAGGCTTAAGCAAGGCCTGGTGACGGACGCCGACATGGTCACGGGCCTTGTTGAAGACGAAGAAATGGAAACTGACCTGCTGGAGGAAATGGCAGAGGAAGACACTGGACTCATGGACGCAGCCGCAGTGGACGTAGTTGCCCTTGACCAGGAAATCGCCGAGCTGGATACGTACATCGCCCAGGCCCTGTCCATAAACGTGGACGCCAAATCCACAACACTGCTCACAGCCCTGGAAACGGGCTTTGCCTCCATGCTGGAGATGGGGGCGCAGCAAAAAGCCCTCATCTTCACCGAATCGCGAAAAACCCAGGACTACCTGTACGCCTATCTGGAAAGCAACGGCTACGCCGGCAAGGTAGTTGCTTTCAACGGCGCCAATTCCAGCCCGGAAGCCAGAAATCTCTACGAATCCTGGCTGGAGCGCAACCGCGATACCGGTCGCAGCACCGGATCGCGCATTATCGACGCCCGTACTGCGCTCATTGAGCACTTTCAGAACCACGCCCAGATAATGATCGCCACGGAGGCCGCCGCCGAAGGTGTGAACCTGCAATTCTGCTCCCTGGTCATCAACTACGACCTGCCCTGGAACCCGCAACGCATCGAGCAACGCATCGGCCGTTGCCACCGCTATGGGCAGAAACACGACGTAGTGGTGATCAACTTTCTCAACGAACGCAACGAAGCCGACAGCAGGGTTTTTGAACTGCTTACCGAGAAATTCCAGCTTTTTGACGGCGTATTCGGCGCATCTGACGAGGTGCTGGGCGCCATTGAATCCGGCGTGGACTTTGAAAAGCGTATCCTGGAGATTTACCAATCCTGCCGCACCACAGAGGAAATTGACCAGGCCTTTGCCCTGCTGCGCCGGGAACTGGACTCGCAGATATCACTGCGCATGTCCTGGGCCAAACGGCAATTGCTTGAGGTTTTCGACCAGGATGTCCACGATCGGCTCAGGGTCCGGCTGGATGAGACCCGGCGCCGCCTGGACGCCATGAGCCGCCGCTTCTGGACGCTCACCCGGTACATCCTGTCCAACATAGCTGTATTTGAAGACCCGGACTATGCCTTTGAACTGCTCTACTCGCCACGGGAGGGCCTGAAGCCGGGCCGCTACAGGCTGGTGTCCAAAGAAAAACAGCCTCACGCCGGGGAGCAGCTCTACCGGTTGTCCCATCCATTGGGCGAATACGTCCTGGAGCAGGGCAAAACATGCAACGCGCCAGAGGCAGTGGTCACATTTCACAGCAGCAGCCATCCGGCCATCATTTCTCTGGCTCGCGCTCTGGAGGGACGAAGGGGCTGGCTGCATTTGCAGAAATTGCAGATCGACTCCTTTCAAGTGGAGGAACACCTCCTCTTCTCCGGCTTTACCGAAGACGGCGAGACTCTGGACCAGGAAACCTGTGAAAAACTCTTTCTTTGCAACGCCAGCCCAGACCGACCGTCGCCTCTGCCGGAAAAGGCGAGACGCAGACTGCGCCAAGAAGCTGAACGCCACGCCGCCGCCACGGTGAGCAAAGCCCTGGAACGAAATATCCGCTTTTTTGAGGAAGAGCGCGAAAAACTGGACAAGTGGGCTGAGGACATGATTCTGTCAGCTGAGCGGGAGCTGCAGGACACCAAGAACCAGATCAAACTCCTCACCAGACAAGCCAGACAGGCGGAAACAACTGAAGAGCAACACAAACTGCAGAAAAAAACCCAGGAACTGCAGCGTAAACAACGCCGCCAGCGACAGCAGATTTTCGACGTGGAAGACGAGATCATTGAAAAGCGTGATGCGTTGATAATAAGACTGGAAAAGCGGATGGCTCAGAAAACGCAGACAGAGGATATTTTTACCATTGAATGGAGAGTCGTATAATTATCCCCGGCCAGCGCCTTGACGCCGCTTCGTTTTTCGAGTCCGCATCTCCCCCGGCCCGTTGGGCCAGGCTTGCAGAACCCGCGCACCACAGCGCGGACGTTGACCAGCCCCGAAGGGGCGGACAGAATAAAGCTCAGGGCAACGCCCTGAGATATGGGCAACGCCCTGAGGTAAGGGCTGAGATGGCGAACAACAGTAACAACGAAGGCAACCCCATGACCCCCAATTTCCAAAAACTCACCGCCCTCCTGTCCGAGCTGTTCCAGATGGACAGAGCCGATCTTGATTTCGGCATCTACCGCATCATGAATCAGAAGCGCGACGAGGTCAGGCGGTTTCTGGATCATGAGCTCCTGCCCCAGGTGCGCGAAGCCTTTACAGAGTATATCCAGCGTCAGTCCGATACAGTATCTGTTGACGCCGCCGCTCTGGAGGAAGAAGTTTTCTCCCATCTGTACACCTTTTTCAGACGCTACTACAAGGACGGCGACTTCCTCTCACTGCGCCGTTACAAGGAGGGCGCCTACGCCATCCCCTACGAGGGCGAGGAGGTCAAGCTGCACTGGGCCAACGCGGACCAGTACTACATCAAGTCCAGCGAAAACTTCCGCGACTATCTCTTCACGCTCCCGGACAGGCGGCGCGTGCAGTTCAAGCTGGTGGACGCCGACACCGAGCGCGACAACAACCGCGCCCAACAAGGCGGGGAGCGGCGCTTCATACTCTGCGAGGACATTCCCTGGCTGGAGCATGAGGATGAGGGCGAAGCCGTCTTGATCCTGCGCTTCGAGTACCGTCCCGACGAACAGAAGCGCAAGCAGGCCGACTTGAACGCCGACGCCGCCCGGCGTCTGCTCAACGCCCCCGAACTACGCGCCTGGATCGGCGGACTCGGCCAGAACCGGGGCACGGAGGCCAATCCCAGCCGCACGCTGCTGGAAAAGCACCTTACGGACTACACGGCCAAGAACAGCTTCGACTACTTCATCCACAAGGACCTGGGCGGATTTTTGCGGCGCGAGCTGGATTTCTTCATCAAGAACGAGATCATGCATCTGGACGACATCGAGAACGACAGCGTTCCCCGCGTGGAGCAGTACCTGGCCAAGATCAAGGCCCTGCGCCGCATCGCGCACAAGATTATCCTTTTTCTGGAACAACTGGAGAACTTCCAGAAGAAGCTCTGGCTCAAGAAGAAGTTCGTGGTGGAAACCAACTGGTGCGTCACCCTGGACCGCGTGCCCGAGGAACTCTACACCGCCGTCTGCGCCAACGACGCCCAACGCCAGGAGTGGGCGCGGCTCTACGCCTTGGAAGAAGAACCCACGCCGGAAACATCCATGCAGGAGGAGCAAGCCTCGCTCTTTGCCATGGCCGAAACTTCCGCCGCGTACGGGGAATGCATGACCCCGGCCTTCCTCAAGGCCAACCCGTACCTGATGCTGGACACAAAATTCTTTGACCGGGAGTTCACGGACAAACTGCTGGCCAGCATGGACGATGTGGACGCCCAGTGCGACGGCGTGTTGCTGCACGCAGAGAACTTCGGGGCCTTGCAACTGTTGCAGGAACGGTACCGGGAGCAGGTGAAGTGTGTGTACATTGATCCGCCGTATAATACTGGTGGAGATGGGTTTGCGTATAAGGATTCTTATCAGCATTCGAGTTGGATGAGCATGTTCGCCGACAGGACTACTCAGGCTAAACGGTTGATGAAAGACGAGTCTGCTTTTTTTTGCAGCATTGATGATGTAGAACAATCCTGCGCAAAACTATGCTGCTCAGGCATCTTCGGTAGTGATAATTTTGTAACGACGATTATTTGGCAAAAGCGTTACGCACCAGCTGGAGACTCAAAATGGTTTAGTGAAGATCATGATTATATTACTTGCTTCTCAAAAAATAAGAGTTTGTGGTTTCCTGTAAAATTGCAAAGATGCAATGAAAATAACACACAATACAGGAACCCTGACAATGATCCTCGTGGTCTTTGGATGAGTGACAACTACAAATGCAATAAGACTGCAGACCAGAGACCTAACCTTTACTACCCTATATCAAACCCATATACTAATCGGGAAATATGGCCAAACAAAAATGCTGTATGGCGTTATAATAGAGAACAACATGAGAGAAATGTCAAAGATAACAAGGTTTGGTGGGGCATAAATGGAACCAATAGCACCCCACGGTTCAAACGTTTTTTATCTGATGTAGGTGGAGTTGTTCCAAAAACAATTTGGAATTATACTGAGGTTGGTCACAATCAGGACGGAATACGACAACTCCGTTCTTTACTCCCTGATACGTCATTCTCGTCACCTAAAACCGTCAATTTGATATCGCGAATATTCCATATTGCTGGGGATGGAACAATCCTCGACTACTTCGCCGGCTCCGGCACCACTGCCCACGCCGTGATCAACCTCAACCGCGAAGACGGCGGCTCCCGCAAGTACATCCTTGTGGAGGTGGGCGAATATTTCCACACTGTGCTCAAACCCCGCATCCAGAAGGTCGTCTATTCCGACTCCTGGAAAGACGGCAAGCCCGTCTCGCGCCAGGGCTCCAGCCATATGTTCAAGTACATGCGCCTGGAATCTTACGAGGACGCGCAGAACAACCTGCAGCTCTCGCGCAGCCCCGACCAGGAAAGGGCTCTGCAGACGGCCCTGCCCCCGTTCCGCGAGGACTACATGCTGGGCTACATGCTGGATGTGGAGAGCGAAGGCAGCGCCTCGCTGTTGAACATCGACTCCTTCCAGGACCCTTTTGCCTACCAGATGCGCATCGCCACAGGAAGCGCAGGCGAGACCCGCGCCGTAAACGTGGACCTGGTGGAAACTTTCAACTACCTCATCGGACTCAGCGTGCAGACCATGGACTCCATCCGCGGCTTCCGGGTGCTCTCCGGGACAGCTCCAAGGGGCGAGCGCGTGCTCGTCATCTGGCGCAACACCCGTGAGCAGAACAACGCAGACCTGGACGAGTTCTTCCGCAAGCAAGGATACAACACCCGCGACCAGGAATTTGACGTCATCTACGTCAACGGCGACAATAACCTGGAAAACCTGCGCCGCGAGGACCAGACCTGGAAGGTGCGACTGATAGAAGAGGACTTCAAGCGCTTGATGTTCGACGTGGAGGACGTGTGATGCCGGCAGTTGCGTATCATTATGGCGCTTTTCCGCCCCCCGAGCTGCAGTGGCGACGACTTGTGCCCCTTCTGGGGCCGGCCAACGCCGCCATTGCAAAGTTCGACGGCCTGCTGCAGGCCATCCCCAACCCCCATGTGCTGCTGACCCCGCTGACTGCCCAGGAAGCAGTCCTGTCCAGTCGCATTGAGGGCACACAAGCCACCCTGGTGGAGGTTCTGGAATACGAAGCGGGGGCGCGCAATGTGTCGCAGGCCAAACGCGACGACATCCAGGAGATCATTAATTATCGTAAGGCCATGTCGAAGGCCCTGGAGCTGCTTCAAGAGCTTCCGCTTTGTCTGCGCATTGTCAAGGAAGCGCACCGCGTGCTGCTGGATGGCGTGCGTGGACGTAACAAGATGCCTGGCGAATTCCGCGTCACGCCCAACTGGATCGGCCCCCCTGGCTGTGAGATCGAGGACGCGAAGTTCGTCCCCATCTCCGCCGACAAACTCTCCGAGGGCATGAGCACTTGGGAGCGTTTCATTCATGCCGAGTACGACGACCGGCTCATCCAGCTCGCCTTGCTTCATGCCGAATTTGAGGCCTTGCACCCCTTCCTTGACGGCAATGGCCGGCTCGGGCGCATGCTTGTTCCCCTGTTTCTCCATGTTGTGGGGTTGCTTCCCCAGCCGGTGTTCTACCTCAGCGCTTACCTGGAAAAGAACAGGGATATCTACTACGAAAAGCTGCTGGCAGTGTCGCGCGACAACGATTGGACAGGGTGGAGCGAGTTCTTCCTCAAGGCAGTGATCGAGCAGGCGCAAGAGAACCAAGACAAGGCGCACCAAATCCTCAGACTCTACCAGGAGACGCAACGCACAGTTGCCGACCTGACGCACTCGCAGCACACCCTGGCCGCAGTGGATTTTCTATTCAGGGCTCCCATCTTCAACACTTCTGATTTCGTAAAACACTCGGATGTCCCTGAACCTACTGCGCGAGCAATGCTCAAAACTCTCAAAG
>CAYTSA010000009.1:0-66266 GCA_964440345.1 uncultured Desulfovibrionaceae bacterium
GCTACCGGCGTCGTGAGGCGTCGGGACGGGCGGGCAGAAGTCAGCCGAGGGCATAGTAGGTCCTCCGATCGGACTGAAGGCCCGAACATCTAACACGGGACGGGAGCCCGAAATTTCGATGATGAATGGAGCCGCAGCAGTGCGGGCTGGAACGCCCGTCGCCATACCCGAAATGCTATAGGAAAGCGCGCTGTGAATGGAAAATGACGGTGAACCGTCAACCCTTGCGCCACGGCTTGATCACGGACAGCAACGTCAAGGCCAGCAGCAAGCCCATTTGCACTGATCCCATGGTGATGTTCGCCGGCGAATGCTGATGATAGACCGGCTGTTCCATGGCTGCCTGGCCCATGATTTGAAACGCCTCCAGCGATGCGTGGAGACGGCTTCTGATGACGAACACGCCGATGATGATAGCCCAGAATGAGAGTGCTTGCTTGGCCACGATCCATTTGTGCCGGGCTATGCCCCAACTGCTGAGCGCGGAGAGCAACAGCCCGCTGAACACGCAGCCAAAAGAGGCCGGGGTGATAATGTAGTTGTCCAGCACGCACATGGACCGCAAGACCGCGGCGTAAGCCGGCTCATTGTCGGCTATGTCGCCAGCCATGATCGAGAGCATGACCACGGAGGCCGCCGCGCCTACCCAGAAAATGCACAGCAGCAAGTGCGCCGCCTTGATCCAGCGTACCGAGGCCGGGCCCAGCCGGGCCAGCATGCGGGGCAAGGGCCGGGGAGGGAAGGTCGCCGCCACAGCGTTGAGCACGGAAAGAAACGTGTACGAGAGTACAAAGATAAACGCCAGGCCAAGGCCTGCCGCCAATATGGACGCCGCCAAGGTAAGCCAATGCATGAATGGGCCTTGGATTTGCCTGCGGAGCCGACCAGGCCGCCCCCGCAGGCAAGTTCATTCGGTTAATGCGACTGGGCCAGAGTCCCCAGCGGCAACTGCTTGAAGCGGCCGCCGTGGATGATTGGGTCTCCTTTATAGCCCAGCGCCTTGAAGTCTATGTAGTCTGTCACGCCAATCATATCCGCTACGTCACGGCCCTGGCTGGCCATGTAGGCAAAGTCTGTGCCTTGTTCCGCCAGTTTTTTGAAGTCCATGTCCCGGTTGTCCTGGTGGCAGCGGTCGCAGGTTCTTTCGCCGCTCAAGCTGTCATGGCATTGCACGCAGGAAAGCGAGAACTCTTTGGGCATCACCTCGTGTTCTATGCGCCAGTGCATGTCTGTGCGCACCCACAGGTACTCGCCGCTGTAGTCCAGGCCAGCCTTGTCCATGCCCTCCTGTATGGCCGTTTGCCAGTCTGCGTTCTTCCAATAAGCCGTCTTGTCCTCTTTGTTGTACGGAAACAGATGTGGAATCACAAAGTATTTGTGTGTTGCGTCCACAGGCTGCACTCCGTGCATGATCTTGAAAGGGGTGATCTTGGATCCGGGATCGTTTTTCAGGCCCAGGGGACGGGTCAGGTTCACATAGCGGCCGTTTTGTTTCTGCTCCATGGTCATGTCCGGAGTGACAACAGCGCCTTCTATACGCACCGCGTCGCCAATGAGCACGCGGTCTACGTAGCCGTTGTACCAGGCGTACTGTGGCCGGGCGGACTCTTTGTACTGGAATTCGCCCTTTTTCCAGTTGTAGTCCTTCATGCCGTATTTGTCTTTTTGGGGCTTGCGGTCCTTGTCGCCAGTCAGAGACCAGTCCCACCAGGTTTTTGTGGGTCGGCATTTGGAATACACTGGCGAATGGCAGGTGTTGCAGGCAATGTGGCCGCAGTGCCTGTTCAGGTGATGGTCCAGCAGTGAATCACCATAGTGCGGTTCGTTCGAGTGGCAGTCAGTACAGCTGCGGGAGCCTTCAGCAACAGGCGCGGACGAGCTGCGGCCGGTTATTTTGTGGTTGCGGGTGGTGTGGCAGTCTGTACAGGTGAAGTCGTACCCGCCCATGTGTACGTCGCAGTTGCGCGTGGGGAAGTGGAGCTCGCTGGACATGTCCGCGTGCTTCACCGCGTCCGCGCCTCCGCCTTGAAAGTGGCATTCGCCGCAGGTGGACCGATCGGAAGGGCCCACGTTCTGCGCCACATAGCGCAGGTCCACGGAGGGTTCAGGCAGGCCGGCTTTGGGCGGGGCCTTGGCGTAGCTGCCTGTCTGGTCATGGCAGACCAGGCAGTCAATGTTGTTGACGTTGGAGAAATCAAAGGACTGGTCCTTCCACCCGTAGCCGGCGTGACATGATGTGCAACGAGACTCGTTGCTAATGGGGCTTATTCAGAAGTTGTTGAGCGTATCTGAGCCTTTGCCGCTCATAACCTCCTTTTGCTGTCCCACGGTGTAGGGAGAAGGGCCGCGCCACAGCCAGTGTGCGCTGGACAACATGTCCTGGCCGGCGTTTTCGTGGCAGCGCAAGCACTCCTGCGTCACCTGCTGCGGGGTGGGGTTTTCCGGCAGCTGCACAAGCTCCTTGTGGTCCACGGGGTTTTCCCGGTGGCAGCCCACGCAGCTTACCGGGCCTTGCTTCATGTTTTCATGGCAGCCCATGCACTGCAGGTGATAAGCAGCTTTCAGGCCGATACGGCCGGGCATTTCCGGCTTGAAAGACTCCTGATGGCAGGACCGGCAGGCCAGGGTTTCCAAGGCGTCTTTCTCGGCGGAGGAGTAATGGTGGCATAAAGCGCAGTTGCCTTCCAGCACCGCCGCGTGCTTGGCGTGCATAAACCGTACTGGCTGGTATTCGTCGCCGTAGGTGTTTACATATTCGCTTTCCAGCCAGAAATAGCTACGGTTCACGTCTTTCACGCCCAGGCCCATTTCACGAAGCCTTTGTTGCCGCAGTGCAGGAGCTTCCTTTCGCACTTCTTTGATAAAGGGCCGTTTATCTTTGGCCCAGAGCATGGCGTCGTGCTGGTCCGGGGCTTTCCAGTCTGCAGGTTTGGGGTGTCTGTCTGTGCGGATTTTTTCCACAGGCTCTGCGCTGTCTGCTGCTCCGAACGCAGGCGCCGCCGCCAGGGCCAGGAGCGCAACGAGCAGCAGAACTGTTGCATTTTTGCTCATATGCATAGTTATGACTCCTTCGGCGCTGCGCTGAGCACCGGAAAATAGGTCACAAACAATCTGTACAAGAACATAATGGTGCAGGCCGCGCCTGCGGTGATGAGTATTTCGCCCACCGCCGGGAAGTAGGTATACGGCGCAGTCTGCGGCGTGAACGACACAACGAACACGTTTATCCGGTTCAGCAGCACGCCCAGCACTATGAACAAGGATGCTGTAAACAACAGCCGCCGTGAGCGCCGCACTGAAGGGAACAGCAGCATGAACCAGGGAACGATGACCCCCAGGCCCACCTCCGCCAGGTAGCTCATGGACCGGCCTGTACCGTCGAGCAATGTTGTATACGCCCCGCGGGCGGCCAGGTCTCCCAGCTTGACAAGCATATAGACGCCCAGGGTGAAGATGGCGAACCGGGAAAGCGGCGTCAGCACGTTCATTTCGCCGTCCAGCTTCAGTGAACTGGTGGCCAGCGTGGTCTCTACAATGACCATAGGATAGCCCACTGCAAAGGCGGAAAGCAGGAAGAGCAGCGGCAGATAGGGCGTGTACCAGTAGGGGTGCACCTTGGTGGGCGCTATGACAAGCAGCGTGCCCAGGCTGGATTGGTGCATGCACGAAAGCACCACGCCTAGTATAATGAACACCCACATGAACTTGCTCAACCCCCGGTTCAGCGCGCCCAATAGTTTTATTGTGTCGCCGAAACGCTCAGCAGCTATGGGGATGAACTCTATCCAGAGCACGGTGACATACGTCATCACGCACATGGCCACCTCGAACAGAGCCGAGTGGTGGTTCTGGTAGATCATGGGTTTCCAGATGGCCCAGGAGCGGCCGATATCCACAAACACGCCGAAGGCCACAAACGTGTAGCCCAGGGCGGCGGTGAGCAGGGCGGGGCGGGTAATGGGCTCGTAATAACGCCTGCCCATGACGTGTCCCAAAAAGGCGGTGGTGAAGCCCCCAGCAGCCAGGGCCACGCCAGAAGCCACGTCAACGCCAATCCACAATCCCCAGGGGTAGGAAGTATTCAGGTTGGTCACATAGCCCAACCCCCCCACGTAGCGGGCAATGAGAGCAGCCAGGCCGGCCAGCATAAAGCCCAGCAACACCAGGACTCCCGGCGTCCAAAAGGGCTTATTGATTGGCCGGGGGACATGATGGTTATGAGTCGCCATGGCCGTCCTCCTTGCGGTTTTTGTGGGTCAGGGCCATCACGCCGGTAAGACCGGCAAACAAGGCAATGGGCGACCACAGGTAGCTGAAGAGCGACGACTGAATGGTTTCTGTAACCATAGAGGGCGGGTAGTCCGGGACTTTGAGAAAGCCAAGCCTGTCAAAGGGCTGGTCGGCTATGTATAGCCAGCTTGTCCCGCCTGCCTCGTTCTCGCCGTAAATGTGGTCAATATAGCGTCCAGGGTCAGATGCTATGCGGTTGCGGGCTATTTCAAGCAGATTGTTGCGCTTGCCAAAGGTGATGGCCTCCACCGGGCAGATGGAAGCACAGCCGGGCATCTTGCCCTCCTGCTCCACCCGTTCGTAGCAGAATGTGCATTTTTGCACTTTCGGAAACAGACTTGCATCATACTCATAAGCTGGTATTTCAAAGGGGCACGCCGCCATGCAATAGCGACAGCCAATGCACTTGGCAACGTCATACCGGACGGTCCCGTTTTCCATTTTCTGCAAAGCGCCAGTAATGCAGGCAGAAGCACAAGCCGGGTCCTGGCAGTGCATGCACTGCACCTTGACAAAACTGGGTTTGAGCCTGTCTCGATGGTCTATCTGGCCGGGATAGTAGCGGTTTATGACTGTGTAGGACTGTGCGTCAGGCCGGCGTTTACCATCCAGCACGGTCAGGTCGGTGAATTTTTGGTCTGGTTTGGGCATGTGATTGACCTCGTTACAGGCCTGCTCGCATTTGCGGCAGCCCACGCAACGGGTCACATCGACCAGACATCCATAGGGGTCAGGGGGAGCTTTAGACTCCCACGCCCCAGCCGGTGCGGCGGCGCTGACAGCAGCAGCCGTTAGGGTGGCTGCAAAGGTTCTGCGCGTCATGGACATGCGTGTTCCTCCTTACAGGTTGCAACACCCTGTCCACTCCCTCGCTCGCAACAAGAACGGCTTTGTTCCCATGCAGATAGTGCGCTTGTGACTGCGTCCGCCAGTTCCCCAACTGTACGGCGTGTAAGCGCAGCATCCTATTGTCCCCATGTTTACAATCAGTATATACGCTTTTGATCTGAAAAGGCAAGAGGCCGTTTCTAGAAAGTGCATTGTTTTTAGCAGCTTAAAATAGATACACAAATGAGGTGTTTATGGAAGGAAAACTCTCGGTTTGTGACATTTTGCAACTGGGTGCACGAAATTTGTTTGTGCTGTATTTCGCAAATAATGCGCGCAAGACAGGATTGACCATCTCGCTCAATTCTGCAACTGTGGCGCAATCAAGGAGATTCCATGCGCATACTGCCTGCCGTGAATGTTCCCGCTCCTCCTGGGCCTGTTAAAACTGGTCCGGACTCTTGGTCTTTTTCTGTGTGGGCGCCTCATTGCGGAGCTGTAAACCTGCAACTCTACGACCCGCAAACGCAAGTGCTGCCCATGCAGCCAGACCCCAGCCGCAGCCGAGCTGGCTGGTGGATTGCCGAGGCTTCCGGCTTGCGTCACAGCCAGCGCTATGGCGTTGTCACAGGCAGACACACTCGGCCGGACCCGGCCTCCCACTGGCAGCCGGACGGCGTGCACTGGCCCTCAGCTCTGGTGGACCATGACGCGTTCACCTGGACCGAAAGCGGATTTGTCCCGCCCCGGCAGGACGAGCTGATAGTGTATGAGCTGCATGTTGGGTGCTTTACCCGCGGCGGCGGGTTCGACTCCGCCGTGGCCCGGCTGGACCACCTGGCCAAGCTTGGCGTCAACGCCATAGAGGTCATGCCTGTGGCCCAGTGCCCGGGCGACCGCAACTGGGGCTACGACGGCGTCTCTCTGTACGCTGTGCAGCAGTCATACGGCGGGCCCATGGCCTTCAAACGTTTTGTGGACGCCTGCCACGCCCGAGGCATGGCCGTCATTCTGGACGTGGTCTACAATCATCTGGGGCCGGAGGGGAACTACTTAAGCGAATTCGGTCCGTATTTTTCAAACAAAATCCGCACGCCCTGGGGCGAGGCTGTGAACTTCGACGGCCCGGATAGCGATCCTGTGCGCGATTTCTTTATCGCCAACGCCATTCATTGGTTCGAGAACTATAGAATTGACGGTTTGCGGCTGGACGCAGTGCACGCCATACATGACGAGCGGCCCCTCCACTTTTTGGCCCAGCTGAGTCTGGCTGTGCACCGCTACGCTGCGAAAAAACCGTTTACGCCGCTGCTCATTGCCGAGACCCACGCCAACGACCCGGCCCTGGTCACGCCTGTGGCCGCCGGCGGCTACGGCATGGACGCAGCCTGGTCCGACGACCATCACCACAGCCTGCACTCCATGCTTACCGGGGAACGCCAAGGCTACTACGTCGATTACGGCAGCCTGGATCAAGTGGCCGCAACCCTGGCCCGGGGGTTCTATTTTTGCGGCCAGTTCTCCCGCTGGAACGGCCGGGCGCACGGCTTGCCGGCAGACCACTTGCCTGGGGAAACCTTTGTCGTCTTCAACCAAACTCACGATATGGTGGGCAACCGTCCCGGCAGCGAACGGCTCTCCTCTCTGGCGCCGCGGGAGGCGCAGTACCCGGCTGCGGCGTTGCTGTTGCTGGGGCCGTACATTCCCATGCTGTTCATGGGCGAGGAGTGGGGCGAAACCGCGCCGTTTTTTTACTTCACCGACCACGGCGACCCCGGACTGGCCCGTGCTGTAAGGTTTGGCCGCACACGGGAGTTTGCCGGATTCGGCTGGAAGAAGAAGCCGCCCGACCCACAAAAGGACGCCACTTTTTTGGACAGCAAGCTGGATTGGAGCAAGCTGGAGCAACCAGAGTCTGCAGGGCTGCTGCGCTGGACCCAGGAACTCATTCGGCTGCGTCGGGAACACCCGGCGCTGCGCGGTTGCGACAGGTCCGGGCTTCGGGTCTGGCCTTTTTGCGGCGGCAATGTGTTGGTTTTCGAGCGCGCAGCCGCGGGGCTGCGATGTGTTGTGGTCTGTAATTGCAGCAATACAGAACAAGCATTTGATATTACTGCGCTACTGGGAAAAGAGACCATGGGAAAAGCGCTATTGCTGGCTGGTTCCCAGGAAGAACGTTTTGGCGGACCTGGCCAACGGGACGGTCCGGGCATAACTGCCGAAAGTATTGACGCTTTTTGGTGCGGTATTGTAGAAATTTCTGAAATAAACGGGCGGCAAATGAACTGATACTTTAGTTGCAGCTTGTAGTGAATGGAGGGCAGTGTTGTTTTTTTCTCGTATAGAACATTTTTTGTATAACGTATTGCTATGAACGACGACATAATGAGCTTCATCGACAAACTGCATAAGCGTTCTGGCGCGCTGATTAGCGGCTCAGAGGCGTTGCGCATGTATTCGCATGAGATTATTTGCAACTTGAAGTCCATGCGCAGTGAGCTGCAAGGGTTGGAAAAGCATATGCAGGAAAGCGATGCGAACGCCGGAGACGTTGCCAAGGCCTTGCGCTCCTTAGAAAGCAGCCTGGACAGCTTGCAGAGCCAGATGGACAACAGTGTTCGTTTTGATGATGCGGAATGATGGCGGTAGTTGTGTGCTTTACTGCTCAAGACGTTGCAAAAAATCATTTACGCCTTCGACATACGTTGTTTCCGAGATAAGAAAGCCGGCGTTGTGGTCGCCCTGCAGCTGTAGAAATTGCTTGGGCTGGTCAAGCGCTTCGTACAGCGCGCGTCCTTGTGAGTAGGGGACGATGTCGTCCTCTGGGCTGTGCGCGACGAGCACTGGACAATCTGCTTGCGCGGCGTATTCCAGCGTGTTGTAGCGAAAACGGCTGAGCAACCGCACGGGGAGGAACGGGTAGAGCCTTGCGCCCATGTCCGGCACGGAAGTGAACGTGGATTCAAGAATAAGCCCCGCCGGCGGCGCTCCGGCTTTGCTTTGCTCCCAAGCCAGATGGGCGGCTATGGCGCCGCCAAGGGACCGGCCCCAAACCACTACCTGGTCGGGGGAATAGCCTTTTTCCCGGGTCACGCATCGCCAGGCGGCGGCTGCGTCAGCGTAGGTGTTTTTTTCTGAAGCCGATCCGGTGCTTTTGCCGTATCCTTGATAGTCGAAAAGGCACACGGAAAGACCCAGGCCGTGCAGAATGCGCAGGGTGTCCAGGCGGTGTGATATGTTTCCGCCGTTGCCGTGGCAGAAGACGACGGCGAGGCCGCTGTTGTTTTCGCCTGCCGGGACCCACCATCCATGCACAGTTTCCTCGCCGCGGGAGGGCAGCCAGACGTCTTCATGGGCCAAGCCGGCCTGGGCCGGCTCGGCAACGTGGCTGCGCGTGGGGAAATAGACAAGTTTTTTCTGGGCCAGAAACATGGCTCCGCACAGCAGCAGATAGCCGGCGGCGGCTACGGCGCCGATTGTTGCAAACGTGTGATAGATGCTCATAGTGAGGTGTATATATTGCGCTGTGCGGCAATCTGTGTATAGTACTTAAAAAACACGTACTGTGGATATGACTGCTGCTGCAATGTAGCTGGAACCAACGGGAATCTGCAAGCTTTTGCCTGGGAGAAGAGCATGAGACTGTTGACGCGTTCAGATTTCGACGGCTTGGCCTGCGCCGTTTTGTTCAAGGAATTGGGCATAATGGACGACTGGAAATTCGTTCACCCCAAGGATGTGCAAGACGGCAAGATAGAAGTATCCGAGAATGACATTCTTGCCAACGTGCCGTACGCCAAGGGCGCAGGGTTGTGGTTTGATCACCACTCCAGCGAACAGGAGCGCAAGGCGTTTGGCGAATCGTTCAACGGCGTTTCCAAGCACGCGCCCAGCTGCGCCCGGGTGGTGTGGGAGTATTACGGCGGCCATGAAAAATTTGACAGTCGCTTTGACGACATGCTGCTCTATGTGGACAAGGTGGACAGCGGCGACCTGACGGAAGACGAAATCGCTAACCCTCAGGGCTGGGTGCTTCTGGGCTTTCTCATGGATCCGCGCACTGGTCTGGGCCGCTATCGCGACTATTCCATCAGCAACTACCAGCTGATGGAGGAGCTTATCGGCTTTTGCCGCACCATGGAGATAGACGAAATCCTTGCTCTGCCGGACGTCAAGGAGCGCATTGACCGCTATTTCGAGCAGCAAGATTCATTCGAGAAGATGCTGCAAGACTGCTCAACTGTGCATGACAACGTGCTCGTCATCGACCTGCGCAAGCAGGAGGAAATTTTCACCGGCAACCGTTTTTTGGTGTACACGTTGTTCCCTCAGTGCAACATCTCCATTCAAGCAATATGGGGGCTGAAGAAACAAAACACTGTCTTTACGGTGGGGTATTCTACCGTCAATCGCACGTCCAAAGTGAACGTGGGCAAGCTGATGCTGCGCCACGGCGGCGGAGGGCACGACCAGGTGGGCACCTGTCAAGTGCCCAACAGCGAGGCGGAAAAGGTGCTGCGCGAATTGATAGAGGAGTGTAAGGATCAGTAACCGCCTGCGCTGACTCGCCGTGTTTTTTTGAGCGCCCTGGGCAGACCCCAAGGGCGCTTTCCCATGCATATGCTTAGGATCACTCCTCCAAAGGACAACCAAAGGCCATGCAGGCGGCCATGGAGCCCAGGGCGACCTCTACGTCTGCAAAACCGTGATTCTTGAGCATGGCGGCTGCGCCGATGGCCCGCACCCCACTGCCGCAAAAGGCGGTGACAGGCTGGTCCTTGGGCAACTCGTGCAGCCGCTCCGGCAGGTCGCCCAGGAAAATGTGGACAGCGCCAGTCAGCCTGGCCAAGTCAAACTCCTCTTCCTTGCGCACGTCCAGCAGGGTGAAGCTCTCGTTGTCAGTGATGCGCTGGGTAAGCGTGTCCGAATGCACGGCTGGTATGGTCTCGTACCGGCGGCCGCTGGTTTCCCAGGCTGTAAGAGAATTGTGCAGCAAGCACGTCACATTGTCGTAGCCTATGCGCTGCAGTTGGACCACGGCTTCCTGGCTCTGCTCCACGGTTTCGACCACCAAGCCGATCTCCTTGCCGTAAGAAAGAAAATACCCCACGTACGCGGAGAGCACTTCCAGCGGCATGGCCATGCTGCCCGGGATCATGGCGCCGGCAATGGCCTCGGCGCTGCGCACGTCCAACACCGCCATGCCGTCGGCTTGTTTGGCTGCAAATATGTTTGCGTCTACGGACGCCGGCCTGGCCATGCAGTCTATGGCTGGCGCGTTGCCGTGCTGGTTATACTCCTCCATTTGTTTGAAATACCCCGGCAATGGATGTTTTTCCGCCACTTTATGCTGGATGAACTCCTCCTTGTTCAACTGGAGTACAGGATTGTGCAAGCGCTCATAGCCTAGAGTGGAGAAGTTGCGCGGCGCCATGCCGGAGCCGCAGACAGACCCGGCGCCGTGGGCAGGGTAGAGGATGCATTGGTCGCCCAGGGGAAGCAGCTTGGCGTGCACGGAGCCGTAGAGCAGGCTGGCGGTTTCTTCTTTGCGGTTAGGAAAAAAGTCAGTGCGGCCCACATCGCCGATAAAGAGAGCGTCGCCGGTAAAAACGCCCAGGGCGGTTTCCTTGTCATACGACGCGTCAATCAGGACATAGGAGAGGGAATCAAAGGTGTGCCCCGGGGTCTCCAGCACGCGTATCTGCAAACTGCCTATGTCAAAGGTTTCGCCCTCGCGGGCAACATGTCCGTAGGCGAAGTCGGTGTGCGGGCCGTGGAAAATCTGGCCGCCGCACCGGTTGGCCAGCTCCACGGAGCCGATGGCGTAGTCTTCATTGCGGTGGGTTTCAAATATGTGGGTAATGGCGGAGCCGTTGCGCTGGGCGATTTCCAGATAGATTTCACAGTCGCGCCTGGGGTCAATGACGGCGGCTTTACCGTTGTGGCCGACTATGTAAGAAAGATGCGCCAGTCCGGGTGAATAGATGGTTTCCAGAAACATGGTCATGGGAAAACCTCCAGTTTTTGTATATGCTGTATAAGCAGTATAGCGTCATTACCACTGTGCCCAGTTTGTACGCCCTTTGCAGGGTGAATAACAGGTGAGTAGTCGGTTATGCACGATTGCCCGATGCATCTTTTCAGCATATCATGGTATGCAGGCGTAATGCAAAGTTGTTGTGATGACATAATCAGAAACAAAGGCATGAAATGCAAGGAGACCCCATGAGTACTGTGTTGTTTAAAGAAATACAGAATCCGCCTGTATGGGTGTGGATAGCTTTGACGCTCGTCGTGGCCCTTCCTTTGGGCGTTGTTCTGGCCGGCGGGTCTTCTTTTTGGGTGCTGCTTATCCCTGTATGCATTGTCGGGTTTATTGTCTTGCTGTTCATGCCCATGCGCACGGCGGTGGATAACGTAAAAATCCAAGTCTCGTTTGGTCCGGCCAGGATTATTCGTTTTACTATTCCCATTCACGAGATCAACAGCGCGCAGATAGTGACGTATACGCCCATGCGGACATATATGGGATGGGGAATCCGGACTGGAAGAGACCGTTCGGTCTGCTATACCATGCACGGCAGCCAGGGCGTTATGCTGGAGATGGCCGACGGCCGCAAAAAGCTCATCGGCTCACAGCGGGCCGCAGAGTTGGGCGAGGCGATAGCGAAAGCGGGCCAGTAAGGACTATTCCAGTGAACCGAAAACTATCTGCATCAGGTCCGTGGTGCGAAAGGCCGCGTTGTCCCGGACGTTTTTCTCGTATTCGGCCATCTGGGCGAAAAGCCCGTCCAGCCCTTTTTCTGTGACGTAATCCTTCAGGTTTACCTGGGTGTCGCCCATCAGAGGCGCCGCACTGGAGGCGGCGTCGGTCAGCGTCTGGTAATACTGCGCCACCTTGGCTTTGGCCAAAGAATCTTCAATGATGGGCGTCACCTTGTCCTGCAACTCTTTGCGCTTGGCTGTTTCAAAATACCGCGTGGCGGCGTCGTCCGGCCCGGCGAGGATGGCCCGGCCGTCTTCCATGGTCATGCTGTTGATGGCGTCCAGGAAGATGGACGTGGTTTCGGGCACAGCCTTTTCCGCGGCGTGGTTCATGGAAGCCACAAAATCCGTGACCAGTTCTTCCTGGCCCACGGCCTTCAACCCCTTGGCCAGAGTTTGCAACTGATCAGGCAGAGCGATTTTGGCAATGGGGTTATCCAGATAGCCGTTGCGCTGGCCCAGCATGTCTATGGATTTTTCCACAGCCAGTTGCAGCGCGTCTGCTAAGCCACCGTTTATCTGCGTCTCGGTCAGCTCGTTGGTAGAGCCGGACTGGCTCCCGCTTGTGGTGTCTGAAGATTCGTTGAGTTGCTGCTTCAAGGCGTCCTGCGCGCCGGAGGACAGGTCGGAGGCAAAGGCCGGGACGATGCAAAAGACCGTGATTGCGCCGGCCAGGATGGTGCAGACGAAGTGTGCGCAGTCCAGACGCCGCAAGACTTCAACATCAGGGAGTGACATATCGTTGCAAAAGGAGGTGCGAATCAGGCAGGCAGAGAGGAGCGTTGGCAATATGAAGGACTTGAAAATGAAAAGAATCGAGGCGTTCAAGCTGATGGCTGATCATCAGCACGGCGCAATCTCTGGCTGTGCATTCGCATATGTCTTGTTCTACCGTTTCTTGCCATTCTTGGTCCAAAAACGCGAAGGGCTCGTCAAGAAACAGCGCTTGTGGAGATACAGCCATGGCGCGGGCCAGGTTCAGACGTCGTCGCATGCCGCCGCTCATTCGGTTGGGCTTCATATCTTCTGAAAGTTGATAGCGTTGCAGCCAATACTTGGCGCTTTCTCTCGCGTCTGCTGGCTCCATGTCCGATCCGCCCAAGGCGAATGTTACGTTTTCAATTGCCGTCAGCCAGGGAACCAGCACGTCATCCTGGAATACGCAGCCCCTACGCAGGGTTTTGACGCTCACTTCTCCTCTGTCCGGCGGGATGATCCCGGCGGCAAGTTCCAGCAAGGTTGTTTTACCTACGCCAGACGGTCCCGTCAGGCAAACCCCCTGGCCTGCAGGCACATTGAGGTTTACATCGTCAACCAGGCGGATACCGCCTATGCTTTTAGCGACATTGCGCAAGGTAATCATGACTTGTCCACATCTCCCATGCATTTGACGGATATGCTGGTACGTGCTGCAAGGCTGCGCAATGGCGACACTAGGCAAGCCTCCAAGGCAACGCCCACGCCAACCACAACAACAGTCCACGCTAGCAAGGACTCCATCTCCAGCATGTGATAAGACCAATAAATACGCGCCCCCACACCGTCTCCCGAGGCAAGGAATTCCGCCACGGTGGCTACTTTCCAACTGGTCGCCAGAGCATACGACAAGCCCGCAAGCACGTAAGGCGCCAAGCCGGGCACAAGCAAACGCAGCAGCACTGAGCGCCAGGGAGCGCCGTAAAACTTGGCCATGGCGAACATGCGCTGATCCAGAGACATGCAGCCCTGGGCTATGTTGGCAAACAGAGGCGGAAAGACGGTCGCAGTGACGACAGTAACAGGCGTCGCGCTCCCACTTCCAAGCCATACCAGCAGCAACGTAATCCATACGATGGGCGGGCAGGACTGCAGCGCCGCAACAATGGGTCCGGCAACCTGCATCACTCGGCTGCTTCTGCCAGCCGGCACACCCACGGCAAAAGCCAACAGCAGCGCCAAAGATAGGCCGCACCCTGTCCGAACCAGCGTAACGGCAGCGTTGCTCCAGAACTCCTGACTGGGAACGAGCAGGGCCAGCGTTTGCAGCACTGTCCATGGCCAAGGAATGAGCATGGGCCCGGCCGCAATCGAAGCAGCCAGCCATGCTAAGACCATGAGCCCCAGTGAAAGAAACGCCAGCCCAAAGCGCCTGCTATTCTGCAAAGAAGCCCTCCGGGAGCATCGACCGGCCGTCGACGTCAAACACCTGAGGATACACCATGCCCAGATACGTCAGCACCTCTTTTCGGCAGTCACGGGCCAGGCGAACCCGCACTACATCTCGTTCCATAGAAGCGAGCACGGTTTCGCGCGAAAAGAACCCTGAAAATGATTCTGGAAGCGCTTCAACTCCCGGTATAGGGTCATCCACCAGCTCACCCCCTCGTTTTACCAGGGCCTCAGAGAGCGTGTTGCAAAGTTCGGGATTACTGCGACACAAATCAGTGCGCACCCCAAATCCGGCAATCGGCAGATAAGGCTCTGAACCGGTTTTGGCTCCGTAGAGTTCTTCCACGCTGGCCACCACCCGTAATTGGGGCGCTTTGATCAATAAACGCGTCACCGTAGGCTCAGGCGCCATAAGCAAGTTTACCCGTCCACGCATGGTTTCCATCGCCAGTTGTCTGGCCTCATGTAGAGTATATAGGAAGTCGGGAACTCCTTTGCCTTGCAGAGCTTTGAGCACGGCGAGGCCTGGAGACTGCGGAGGGGTTACCGACATGCGTTCTCCATTTGGCAACGCAAGAACGTCTTCCATTGTTTGCAGGTCGTCACGGCTTGTGAGGATATAGAACTTTCGCCAGCCTGTGACCGCCAGAAGAGTGACAGGAGCGCCCCGCAGGGCGGCCTGGGCGAAACCTTCCACATGGCCGAGCCAGACATCACCCTTGCCCGCCAATAGCAGAGAACGTAAGTCATCAAGATTCTTCCAGTAAATTGGGTTAAAAGAAGCAATGCCCTCGAAATCGCCGGCGGAAATCGCCCGCCAGAAGGGCAACTGCGGCGTGGTGGCCAGGGGAGTGGTGAAAAATTCCAACTGCAGAGAGTTTGCGCCCCTAATCTCCTCAACTTCGCCAGAATGCGCAGACGAGGTGCAAAACGTCAATGCTAGAGCGCAGAAGACAAGAATATTTAAAAACAAACGGCTCATGACCGCCCCCTAAAACGCCAGAGAATATAGAAAAACCGCGTTGATTCCGGGTTCATACAGTTCCATGCCGCGGGCGTTGGCCAGGTGATTTTTGTATTTTTCGTCAAAGACATTATCCACGCGTAGCGATACTTCGTTCTCCAGCCCCCACAGATCAAACGAATACCCCGCGGCGGCGTTTACAATTGCCCAACCGTCCGTATCATCCACACCTTCAGGCGTTTCATCCTGCTCCAAAGCCCAATGGTTCTCCAGATACGTCCAAAACCCGTTACCATGTTCATACCGAAGCCCGACAAGGCCATTGACCGGAGGAATGGACCGTAGCGGCTCACCGGCGTTTTCGTCCCGGCCGTAACTAGCAGCTACACTGGCGTATCCTTTCAGAGAGTCCAGGAAATAGTAGTCCAGGGAAAGCTCGGTTCCGTATATTTGCGCTTCGCCAATGTTTTCCATGGTAAAGGCCGTGTCGGTCACTTGCTCTTCCGTAATGTAGTCTTTGACCAAGTTGCCATAGACCTGCAAAGACGCGTCGAAAGGTCCAGACGCATATCTAAGCCCTGCTTCAGCGTAGTACGATGTTTCCGGGTCCAGGTCAGGATTCCCTGTGAGCACAAGGCCTCCGCCCAAACTAATATTCTTGAATCGGTCCATAATGTCAGGCGCTCGATAACTGCTGGCCACGATAATGTTGCTCGACCATTCATCAGTCATGCGCCAAGTCAATCCGGCGTGGGCGTTCCAGGCCGTATAGCTTTTGTCGTCTTCTTCAACGGTATCATATGGGTCGTTTTCCAGATTTATCAGGTCCAGCCGGGCGCCAAGGTTCACATTCCAGTCTGGTCCGAGTTTCCAGTCGTCTTCTGCAAAGACTCCGAATGACTGTTGATAGGAGTTCGGGGTCGGTTTATCGCTCATGATGTTTCCGTTTTTCAGGAGTCTGCCCCGGCTCGAATTCATGTGCCACTGCCAAGCGTCAACCCCGGTCACCAAGGTATGTTCGCCCAGGGCGAACATACCTTGTAATTTGCCGCCCAGGGTCTCATGGTCAGCTCGGGGCCGTACGCTAGCTATGGGCATGGATTCCGGGAGCTTGTCTATAACCACACGCCGATCGTTACTCATAAAGTACAACGAAAGCAGCAGGTCTGACAGGACCATGCCCTTAGGCGCCCAGGTGGTGTCCACGGCGACCATGGCGTTGGATGTGCGCGGATAAGTCACTTCTGCGGTCTGGGGCATGGTGGAAGTGCCGCCGGGTATTCCGATTTCGTTGCCTTCAATATAATAGGCGTTCAGTTCAGTTTCGAGGGAGTCAAACCATTTGAAGCCTGCAGCGATACGTCCCTGAGCGTCCTCAAACTGGCTGTTGGACATGTGGGTGGAATCGCCGCCAAAATAATCCTCGTGACCTCTGCGGCCTCCTGAAAGCTGCACCCAGAATTTTTCCGTGCTGTAGGCGAGCCGTCCATAACTGTCTGAGCCAAAAGGATTTGTTGTAATATTCTGTTTGGCTTCGCCATGTATCTCCCCGTCCAGGGTGTAGGCAGGCTTTTTGGTAATGATGTTTACCACGCCGCCGATGGAGCCGGAACCGTATAGGGAGCTGATTGGCCCCTTGAGCACCTCAATGCGCTCCACGTCATATGGCTGGAAAAAACCGAACTGTCCGTTCGTTTCGGTGGCAGTGTTAACCCTCTTTCCGTCAATGAGAAAAATAATGGAATTACCCCTGAACCCCCGGATGTTGATGTCTTGCCCCCACGGCGACTCGCCGGCTCTGGATACCCCGGGAATACGTGCTGCGGCGTCAGCCAGACTGGCTTGGGGCGAAAGCTCCACGTCATCCTGCTCTACAATGCCCACACCGCCGGGGGTGTTGCTCAACAACGTGGCCACGCCTCTGGCAGTGACAATGGTCGGCTCCAGCATTGATTGCGCCTCGTCAGCGGATTGGCGTTTGTTCCCAGATTCTTCCGCATAGCCAAGTGTGGCCACGCCAAACATGAAAACCAAAAAAAATATAACAATATAACGTTTCATCGTGTCCTCCTGTGTTACTCATCCTAATTCAGGGATGCAGTCCAGATCACACAGCGCCTTCCACCCGGGCCAGAATAATTTCGTTTCTGGCGTAGTCATATCTTCAAGCATGGGGGCCTGAGGATGCACTGGGACCAATAGCGCGGTCTGGCTGATATATGTTTGATATTCTGTAGAAAAAAGATATGACAAGGCCTGTTCGGCTTCAGTCGGAGCGTCTGCGCTCATGGTCATGACCAGGGGAACCGCCCACGCGCCTGACCTGGGCCAGATCATGCGACCCCCTCCATTGCGAAAAGTTCTTGAAAACGGGGGGATGTTTACGCCCGCCCTGAAATTTCCCGCATCAATATTCTTGTTAATGTCCAAGAGCATAAACTCAGTATTCTTGGCGGCAATTACTGTTTCAGCTGCATCGCCGCAAAAGTGGCGCATAAGCGTGTCAAAAACTTCAGGCAGCGGAGTGTCTTCCGGCGGCACAGCCACAGAGTTGGCGATGTCTGGCCTGCACAGGTCAGACCAGTCCTGCAACGGAGGCGACACGTCCACATGCTGAATGAGGATGAAAGGGATCACGGCGAGCACCTTGACAAAAGAGGACGGTTCCGCCAGGCCCAAATCAGCCAGGTCCTCACGCATGGGGGGTAAATCCAGTTCGGTAAGATTCTTGAGTAAGCCTTCCTCGCCCATCCGCAGAGCGTTGCGGATAAATGAAGGGTAGGCGGAGGAAGCCAAAGCCGGAGGCGCGTCCTTGCCGAAGTTTCTGGCAAAAGACAACATCTCCTCGTGGGTCTGAACTGGCGCCGCCTTAAATCTTGGAAACTGTGCGCTCATGTCTGAAATGGTCTTCCTCGCCAAGTTGGGAGGCAACGTTAAACAAGCGTCGAACTGCTGCATTGGCACAACTCCGTGGTTTTACAATGTGCAATAGAAATGCGTTTCCCTTGTCGCAGAACGTCACGGGCTCGAAGCAGCACATCATCCAGCTCAGCCAGTCGGGTAAGGGACTCCTTTTCGTATTCCGATATATGCATCAGGCTGTGCATACCCCCGCTGGACATGATCAGACGGGCCTGCCCAGCCAACATAAGAACCGGGTCATGTGTGGCCATGATCACTATTTTTGCTTGGCCGGTCAGGACGTCCAGTGCTCTGTGCTTATCAATGCCGGCGTTTTCTATCTCGTCAATGAGTACAATGGGAGCATCAGAAACCAGCGCCACGTCAGCTATCATCAGCGCCCGGGACTGCCCGCCGCTGAGAATCTGCAGGGGCATGTCCCTGCAGATGGGCTCTCCACACAGTGTGTTCGCCGCTTCGATGACAATGCTGACGCGCTCATCCAGCGCTTCTTCGCTTATAACGCCCTTGCTCCAGGTATGTTTGCGAATAAACTGCTCCACGCTAACGTTCATGATGAAGTGCGTTTTTTGCGATAAGGTCGCTACAAGATTCGGCTGGAAATCCAACAACATCTCACCGTTAACCAGAACGGTTCGGCGGCTCACAGTATCGCCGCAGGCCAACTGCTCTATGTCGCAAAGCAACGCGCTCTTCCCGGAACCGGTGGGGCCCACAATGGAAAGGGTCATGCCCGGAGCCAGGTCCAAACGGTCCAAAGGTTCAGCGAGGCCCGTTTTGTCAGTACCAGCCAATACACTAATATTCTGTACGATCATAAAATCTCCTCTGGACATGCTGCTCGACGTGGCACGCAGATTTTTTCCACATTACCAGATTGGTACTCTCGGCCTATGCGCGTTTCCCCTGTGCAATAGGAACAGATACTAGCCGGCAGCGAAGAGCGTAGCGTCATGTCTGACAGCTCAACGCTTGCACGAACCTTCTTTGGTCCTGTCGCGTAGCCTTGTTTGAGCAGTTTTTCCAGCTTGCGCTTCAACAAAAGCGTTCCCGTCCCGGTTAGGCCGTTTACAAAGGCCAGGCCAGCAGAAGGATTGACGCTGGCCACAGCCTGAGCGAACACCTCACGTTCCGCCTGGGAGACAAGATCGCTTTTGGTGATGACTGCGATGTCTGCGTACTCCAGGGCAGGGCCCATTTTTGCCGGAGCCTCCATGCCCCCGAGATTGTCGATGACAGTAACAGCCGGCACGCCGGCAATGTGCGGCGCGCAGCGATAGCAAAGCCCTGCGGTTTCGACAAAAAGCAAATCTACTTCGTTCTCGACACCCCAGGAGCAGGCTTCTTCAATATTAGAAACGTAGTAATGATCCGGACAGATATAGTCGGAAAGTCCTACCAAAGTGGGGATATTTAGCCGTTCAGCGTAGATGGTGTGGTCTTGGGTGCCCAAGGCGTCGAATTTAATGGCTCCTACAGACCTTCCTTCGGCCTGGCATTGAGCCGCCAGATACAGAACTGTTGCAGTTTTGCCGGAGCTTGGCGCTCCGGCAATGGTTATGACGTCCATGGAGTCTCCTTGCTTAGGGTGCTCGCAATTTTTTGAAAATGATTTCCAAAATCGTTATTCAGACTTTAGTCTCCCATGTGCCGGTTGGCTACCCGCAGCAGGTGCAACTTTGCTCTTTACAGGCCTGGAAAATACTTCGCTTGCTTGCGTCTTCAAACACGCTTATTGACAGAGAAAACCAGACTTGATAATGAAAATCGAATTCACAAAGGAATGAGCCATGTACATACGCTGGGAAACTCCTTGTCTGTCTCAACTGACGTCGAGTGACATTAAAAGTGGCGGCTGCAGGAAAAAACATCGTTGCCTTACCCGTCCGAGTCCCTTGCGGACTGTACGATTGCGGGAGGACCTGCTCATTGCGTTGGTAGATTGTTATCCGTGCGAGGAAGCGCGAATTGCTTATTCCTTGGGCGCGCAGGTGCTGCGTTTTTCTTACGTCTTGTCAGGAGAGAGCATAAGCGAGGCCGGAAACCAACGACCAATGCAACGAGCCCCGCAGCATGTTGAGGTGCGGTACATTCATCCAGCAGTCGAAGACCCTGACTCTTCTTTCCCCCTGGCTGGTCAGTATGTGCTCCCAGCGAGTCAACGACATATCATGGCTGACATTTTTGTCAGGCCCGAATTCCTACGCATAGCACTGATGTCTGAAGCTGACTCCTTGCCTGAAGATGTTCGCGCCGTTATGCAAAACGAGCACGCTGGCATGGAGCCTGTGCTGTTGCCAATGACGCCGGAACAGATTGTATCGGCTGGCCAGCTCATGCGCTGCTGCTTCAAAGGCGCATCCCGCCTTATGTACCTGAAAAGTAAGGTGTTAGAATTACTTTCACTGTTTTTTGCGCAACGCGAGACACGCAATGGCCCAGAAACCGGGCTCAGCCTTTCAGAGTATGACGTAGGACAGCTGCATCATGCCAGAAACATGTTGGTGAGAGATTTGGAAAAACCTCCCAGTCTGGCCAATCTCGCCCGAGCAGTCGGATTGAACGAAACCAAGCTCAAACGCGGATTCAAAGCCCTTTTCGACGACACAGTGTACGGCTACTTTCGAAGTTATCGCCTCGACTTGGCGTTGCAGATGCTGACCGAGGACAAACGCAGCGTCAGCGAAGTGGCCATGCTCGTAGGCTACTCTAACATAAGCCATTTTAGCGCGGCCTTCTGCCGACGCCACGGGGTTAACCCCAGTAGATGCAGGGGCATCCACATGATGCAGGGGCATTCACATGATGCAGGGGCATCCACATGAGCCGAAGGTTATGGCTCAATGGCCCCAAAGAACAAGCTATTTAATTATTGCTTTTTTCTTCAGTTCTTGGTTCACAAAATCGACGTCTCCCGCCAGGACAGCTTGTGCTTCACGTCGTGCTTCATCTATGGCGTGGAGCATGTTCAACCATGCCCGGGCTTGCGGCCCTGCGTCCTCAGTCATGGCCGCACGGTGCAGCCACGCGTCAGCCGCTTCAGTTCGTCCTACATCAATGGCGGCCAGGCCAGCCAAAAGAAACAGCTCCCCCGGGGAATCGTCGCTGGCGTTCTCCTCCGCCAAGGACAGCAACGCCTCATTTTTTCCAGCCTCAGACAGCCACCTGGCCAGGGCCAGCAGACGCGTATGAGTTGGTTCAGCTTCATAGGCATTTACCGCGTATTCTATTGCCCTGTCCATGCGCAAAGCACGTACGTATGCATTTGCCAACATGTCCATATCATTTGCTTTTAAAGCCGTCCCCCGAGCCTTTTCAAGTAGTGCGGCGCCGTTCAGTGGAGCGTCCAGATAAAAATATAGATCAGCCAGCATGGTAAGCTCTGATACATTCAACGCAGAGATGGAGTTGGCTATTTCCAGTGCACTGGCAGCCAAGCGAAATTTGTTCTGGTTCATGCGAACCTGAGAGAGCAACAACCATTTATCTCTATCTGTCTTGTATTTTTGCAAGTGCGTACTCAGGACCTTTTCTGCTCTTTTCCAGCTTTGCAGTTCCAAGAGCAGATGAAGCCGCAGTTGAGCCCAATCTTCTTGAATATCAGCAGGGTTCAGCGCCCACAGATCGTCAAGGTCCTTGAGTGCTTTTTTGATTTTTTTCGAACGGTAATGCCCAACTGCCGCGTGGTGCAGCAGTTCTGGACGCAACTCGCCTTGCGCTCGAAATATCCTAAAGGCTTCCCGAAACTCCCTGGCTGAGGCTTCGTGCTGCTCCGCTTCGCTTAGGCTTATTGCCAAGTTAAGCCGCAGGGGCGCCTCCGTCGGATGTCTGGTAACTGCCTCCGTAAATACAGTTGCAGCTTTAGAGGTATCGCCCTGAGCGTATGCCGCGTTGCCCAGCATTATATAGGCGGCAACTGGCACGGTCTCACCCTCAACCTCCGCCTCTTTCATATAGGCGCCAAGCATCTCCAGGGCGGCAACGTAGTCCTTCTTTTTTAATAATTCCTGGGCGGCATATAAAGTTAGCTGCGCATCCCGGGAAAGTTCAGACTTGGCGTCTGTTGCTGCAGAAGGCTGCTGCAAAAAGAGAAGACACATTATGGCTGACAGAATGATGCTTAGAGGATAAAAGCGAATATACATTGGTCCATGTCACATGGTAAATTCAAAGGGCGCTGTAACCCATGTTGCTACAGGCTTACCTTCCAAAACGCCTGGAGAAAAGCGCCACTTATTAATGGCGGATAGGACACTGTCTTCAAACACGCCTTTTGGGGCAGCCTCCAGGACCTTCACATTGTCCACTTTTCCTTCTACATCCACAAGAAAACGCACAACAACCTTGCCAGTTATTCGTCTGCGCTTTGCGCTGAAGGGATAGGCTGGAGGAATACGCCGCAAAACTTTGGGCGGAGTGTCTACCTCTGAGATGTCAAACTCGTTGCGGGCTGGAGGTTCCGGCAATGGTGGGGGGGAAGGTGCAGGCGCTGGAGGCGGTGGCGCCACGGCCATGCCCTGCGCAAGTTGCATGTTCAAGGTGAAATCAATTGCTGACGTCGTCACCTGCATGCGAGGCTTTTGAGGAACTCTCTTTTCGTTTGAAACAGTGCGCGGTTTTGGGGGCGGTTTGGGCGGCTCTTTTTCCTTGGGCGGCTCTTTTCGCTCCGGCTCCAGCTCCGGCGGTGGAGCCGGCGGCGTTCGCGCAGCCAGAAGGACCGCTTCATCATAATCGGTTTGCATGGAAGCCTTCTCCAGATGCGTCAAATACGGGATGAATAGAAACAGAATGAAATTCACGCAGGCTGCTCCCATAAGCCCGAGCAGTAATCCGGCCAGACGCACCCGGGGTCGCACTGGAGTTTGGGGGCACGGCCCTGAAGCAGTCATACGCGTCATGATCACTTCTTACGAGCTGCCACGCTGATTTGTTTGACTCCTGCAAGACGGCAGGCGTCAAGAATAGCTATGACAATCCCGGTAGCGCTAGCCTTGTCTGCAGCTATGACCACAGAACCTTCTGGAATTTCAGCAAGGAAACGTTCCATATGGCTACGCACGGAGCGTATGTCTACCACCTGGTTCTCGATATGAACGAGACCGTCCTTGTCCACCCCAATGACCATGTTGGTCTTCTCTTTAGTCTCTGCGGTGGCTGCTACAGGGCGCTCGACATCCACTCCGGCCTCCTTGACAAAACTTGTAGTCACAATAAAGAAAATAAGTAATATAAATATGATATCAATGAGCGGGGCCATATTTAGCTCAGCCCCTGATCCTCGGCGCATGCGAGCGTACCGAATGGAGTTCATGCGTTCCCCCGGCAATCTGTACTTTTACTAACGCCAAATGAAAGAACCAGCCTTCCCCGTTCCACCTCACGCATCAGTCCATGAGTGAACCGGTCAACCCTTTCTCTGGCTTGTTGCGCCCGGCGGCGAAAAAAGTAACCTAAAACCAACCCTGGTACGGCGGTCACCAGACCGGCCTGAGTGGTTATCAAGGCGATTGATATGCCTGAAGCAAGGCCCTTAGCGTCTCCCGCGCCATGAATCTGAATGATGTCGAAGGTCTCAATCATCCCGGTCACAGTTCCAAGCAAGCCAAGCAACGGCGCAGCGCCAGCCAGCATAAGAATTCCTCCGGTATACCTGTCCAGGCTGGAAACAACCGAATCGGACTGGGCTTTCATGTACCGGCGTCGGACGCGCGGGGTCAGCTTGCTAGCTGCACGGGTTGCCTGGATTAAATACGTTTGCCAACCGGCTGCAGTAAAGCTTGCATCATTAAGATGTTGTAAGCATTCAAGCACATTCCGGTCATGTATCCTGGCATTGCGAAGCAGCAGCCATTGCCAAATGATAAGAGTCCACATCCATACAGACAGCGCCACAATGATCAGCATAATCCAACCGCCCTTTTCCAAGTGGGCCATGCCGTGCTCAATAAGCAGATGGTGCTTCACTTCAGCTCTCCGTTCCCGGGCCAGACTCATTTTCCACGGCGCCTGTTCTTAAGAGGGCCACGGTGAAGGCCGTGCCCTTTTGCTCCATATCCCCCAGAATGGAGTCGACCCGGCGTTCAAAAAAATGGTGCAAAACCATGATTGGTATTGCTACGGCAAGGCCAAGTTGCGTAGTCACAAGCGCTTCTGATATGCCGCCTGACATCATGCGCGGGTCCCCGGAACCGAATAGCGTGATGACCTGGAAGGTGTTGATCATGCCCGTAACCGTGCCCAACAGACCTAACAGGGGAGCAATGGCGGCAAGGACGTTCATCGTGGGTAAAAACCTTTCCAGACGTGGCAATTCACGCAGGATGGACTCTTGCAAGGCGTTTTCGAGTACTTCCTGACTCTCACCCACGTGGTTCAAGGCGCTGCCAAGCATGCGGCAAGCCGGAAAAGACTTACCCCTGGAGCAGTATTCTCTGCATTTTTCTATTTCGCCGTCAGCGACCATTCTGGTAATTTCTTGCATTCGCTTGGCGGAAAAAGCTTTTTTAGACGCAAGTGTTACACAGCGCTCCAGGCCAAGCAGCAAGCCCAATCCGCCAACAAACAATATTGGCCACACCAGAAATCCGCCAGCCTCTAGCCACTCTCTCCAGCTTTTCTCCGCCTTCAGGCGTTGAAAAACAGCCCCGTGTGAAAGGTCTACCGGCAGGGCGGGAGACTGGTTGTTCAGGTAAGACTTAATATGCTGCAGATCACTCTGCGGCATATTCCCTGCTACTGCCCGCAGTTCTTTGCCGTCCTCACTGGGAGTAAGAAATCCTGTTTCGCCATTTTCATTTATGAAATAGGCAGAGAAAGGACCTGCGTAGATAATTTTTCCCTGAGTCTGCGTCCCGTCCGGAGCGGTGTATCGTCCTGACCGATTATGGACGTTCCGTGAAAGCTCAATCTCTTCAAAATGCAGATCAATAAGTGACGTGATAGAGCTAACACCTGGAAAAGAATGATCCAGAAGTAAAGGTTCGAGAATGTCCCGGCGTTCCGGCCGTATGGAGGTGAGCACATTGTCCGAGATCATGTGGTCCGCCTCTTTGGCCGCCTGGCGAATGGCGCCTTCCAGGGTTTTTATGGATTCTTCCTCATCGCCGATTTCAACTCTCAGAGATTCTTCTTCCTGCAGCAAAGAGTCAAAGATGGCCTGCAAACGCTGCAACTCTTTTTGGGCTTGCGCCACAGCTTGCTGACGCTGCTCGAGCGATATGGTTGCTTTGCGTCGCTCATCATCAGCCTGGCCGGAGATATTTTCGGCCTCAACGGCCATAGTTCTGGCGCGTTCCTTGACCGTATCGCTGGCTGTTGACCAGTCGGCAGCCAGGCTGTATTTATAAAAACCCGCAACGCACATCGTTAGCACAATGAAAAACACTACGATGGACTTTGAAAGACAACTTCGAATATTCATGCTGGCATGATCTCCAGTACCGGTAAAAAACATACGCCCCGTGCCTATTGACGAGCCTGCCGGAGAGGCAGGGTAACCAGTTCCACCGCTCTGCGCCTTTGAGCCATTTCCAGCGCCTTCTTGACCTCGCGGGAGTATTCAGGGTTCATTTCCATCCAGGCTTGGCTTAGCGTGTCATAACTGTAACAGCGGCCTGAAGGAATCTGGGCGTAGAGCGCAAGTCTACCCAGGCGCAATATTTTGGCCTGCACTTCGCCCTGAGTTGATGTTATTCTTTCGTCAGTCACTTCGAAATGAGCCCCGTACTCAGCCTCTATTCGCAATGCTTCCATTACTCTGCGCATTTTTTCCGCAAGAGGAAGGTGATAGTCATTCAGGGCGTCGCGAGCGCTCGCCAGCCGCATTTCTCTCTCCTGTTTAAGAAAAGGCATGCCTTTGGCGCTCTCTGTGTCAAGCCTGTCCAGGGCTGCGTCAAGCATGGGCTCCAACTGCATGGAAATTGCTGTGAAGGTCTCCTTGCGCCCCCGAAGTTGCTGAATCACCTGCTGCTGGCGGTCCACGTAAGCTGCATATTTCTTCACCTGAAACTCAAGCCATTTTTGACGCATTTGTAGGTCGCGCTCTTCTTGAGACATTGCCGGCTTTTCTTCAGACCATGCATCGGCTTTTTGCTGAGCGTTAATTTGAGCTTGCAGTGCGTTGGACAGCGTCTTTTCTGCTTCGCCAACAGTCAGAGATTGCGCGACCAGAGGCGAAGTCGCAAAAAAAGCAGCTATTGCAAGTGTGAAAATGCGCATAAGAAAACCTCCTTTTGATAGAAAATGAAAATCAAAATCAAATCATGCCCCTAAATTAAATGTTTCTTCTACTCACAGCGGGAAAAATTTTACCCTTCAAGGGCAGCCGTGCGCGCACGTGCTTACGTCATAGTGTAGGGGCGACCCTTGCGGTCGCCCGCCTTGATGCTCCATTGAACATGATGCTGGAGCATCTACGCATTTTCGCGTTGAGACAACGCTCGTTTCTAAAACAATTTTTAATTGTTTCAGGAAAAAGCAGAAGAGCATCTAAATATTTTCATTGTTAAAATACTCTAACTCAGCGATAGGTCTCTTTTTCGTACGTGAAAAGAAGGATGCTTTGGGACATGGCGGCGCCTGGTTAGTGATGGAGCATGCTTATGTACCCATTTAATTTTTTTGAACATAACGCGACTCTTCCACTTTTTGGGTGGTGGATCAGGGTTCATTTTTCAGGCGCTGGATTACGCAAGCCTACCCGCTTCTTTGGCTCATTTAGACGCAGCGTTGTCAAGCGGGCCTCCTGGTCGCCATTTGCTGCAGCACGTTGCCCATGATGATGCACAGCAACCCGGCCACGGTGGAGCCGTGGATGTCTTCGCCCACCAGGAAGTGGATAAAGACCAGGGACAGGAAGGGCGAGAGGAAAATGAGGTTGGCCACGCGGGCGGAGCTGGTGGTCAGCTTCATGGCCATGAGCCAGAACACAAAGGCGACGCCCATTTCAAAAACACCCACATAGGCTGCGCCGGCCAGGCCCCGCCAGTCGGCCACGGCGTAATGGGAAAATACCCCTGTGCACACAGCTATGGCCGCGAATCCAAAACAAAAATTGAGAAGCAGACTACACACCGGGTCCTGCTCGTCATTAGCGTTGTAAATCCAGTACAGGGCCCAGACAATGGTGCTGAGCAGGGCCAAAGCGACTCCTTGGGAATCGGTGAAGCGCAGGCCCAGCATGTCGCCGCGGGTGGATATGATCACCACGCCGCAGTAGCTGACGGCTATGGCGAGCAGCTCCAGCGACCGCAGCTTCTGTCCTAGCAGGGGCACGGCCAGCAGACTCAACGTGACCGCCCAGGTATAGTTCAGGGGCTGGGCTTCCTGGGCCGGAAGCCGGTCGTAGGCGGCGAAGAGAATGACGTAATAGAGAAAGGGGTTGAGCATTCCCAGCAAGGCGGCGCGCAGCACGGAGCAGCGCGAAAGGGACGCCAGGCTGGCCAGTTTGCCCTGCACGCCGAGAATAGCGCCCAAAACAAGTATGGACGTGAGGCTGGAATAGAAGAGCAGTTGTAGGGGGTCCAGGTAACGCAGGGATATCTTGAAGGCCGAGGCCACTGTGGACCACAGCAACACTGCGCCTGATGCATAAAAAATGGCCTTTTTATCGTCCTTCATGCGGCGGAGAGTACAATGCAGGGGCGCGAATAGCCAGAGATGCGCGCGTGTTTGGTCTGCTTCAATTGGCTCGCTGGCCGTTCATGGAAAAAACGCGCACGGCCTCGGCCTGGGTTGCCGGCAGGGGGCGGCCGAAGAAGAAACCCTGGGCCTGGCTGCAGCGCAGCTGCGCCAGCAGGCTCACCTGGTTTTCGTGCTCCACGCCTTCGGCAATGACGGTTAGGTCCATGGCCTGGGCCAGGGTCACTATGGCTCGGACAATAGGGAGGTTGGCTTGGCCGTTGCCGGGCTCCAGAAAGGATTTGTCTATTTTCAGCGCGTCAATAGGCAACTGGTGTAAATAGCTGAGGGACGAATAGCCTGTGCCAAAGTCGTCAATGGCGATGCGCAATCCCAGGTCCTTGAGCCGGGTCAAGGCCGTGATGGTGAACTGGGCGTCGTTCATGGCCAGGCTTTCTGTCAGCTCCAGGCAGATGCAGTGGGCTGGAGCGTTGCTCTGCTCCAGCACCCGGTTCACTACGTCCGGCAGGCTGCGTTTGCAGAGTTGTCTTCCGGACAAGTTCACGGAGAGTATGATTGCTTGTTCTTGGGCGGGCAGCACGGAGTTCCACCGCTTCGCCTGAATGCAGGCCTCTTCCAGCACCCATTCGCCCAGGGGCAGTATGAGGCCGGTCTCTTCCGCCACCGGGATGAATTCGCTTGGCGGCAGCAGCCCACGCTTGGGGTGGTTCCAGCGGGCCAGGGCCTCGAAGCCGTACAAGGACTGACTTTCCAGTGAATAGATGGGCTGGTAGTACACCTCCAGTTCGCCGTTGCCCAGGGCCCGGCGCAGCTCAGTTTCAATCTGCAGCGTATGCTGGGCCTTATGGTACATGGCCGGGTCGAACACCCGATAGCTCCCGTCGCCTTCTTCCTTGGCCTTGTACATAGCGATATCCGCATCGCGGAGCAGGTCCTCTGGAGAACTGTAATGCATGGTGTGCATGACGATGCCCACGGACGCGCCGCAGACGATGTCTTCCCCGACCAGAGATACGGGTTTTTGCAGGGAAGCCTGAAACCGCCTGGCCACCCGCACAGCTTCCTGGGGTTCGTGGATGTTTTCCAACAGCACGGCGAATTCGTCGCCGCCCAGTCGGGCCACGGTGTCAACGTTGCGCACGCAATTCATAAACCGCTGGGCTACAGCCTGGAGCAGCTGGTCGCCCACCAAATGGCCCAGGCTGTCGTTGATGTGCTTGAAGCGGTCGAGGTCCACTACAAGCACAGCATAGGAGTCTTCATTGTTGCGCATAGACCGGCTCACGGCCCGCTCCAGGCGCTCCATAAACAGATATCGGTTGGGCAGGCCTGTGAGGGCGTCGTGAAACGCCTGATGCGCCAACTGCTCCTCGTGCTCTTTGCGTTCGGAGATGTCCTGATACATGAAGAAGAGCCGATGGACCTTGTTGTTGCGAAAGACGGGCATGCCGAGCATGGAAACGTCCACAGCGGTTCCGTCCTTGCGCAGCCGCTGGGTTTCGCGCTGCAGACAGCGCCCGGCCAAGAGTGTCTTCCGGGTCGCGAGCACTTCGATTTGCGCTTCAGGAGACACGATGAGTGAACTGTTCATCTTGTGTTGGACTTCTTGGGAGGAGTAGCCGAAAAGCTGTTCATAGCCGTGGTTGACCAGTTCTATGCGTCCTTCCAGGTCCAGAAGCGCAATGGCCAGGGGAGAATTGTCAAAGAGCTGGCGAAACAGGGATTGCTGCTCTTCCAGTTCAATCTGTTTTTCTTGCAGCTGAGCTATGTTGTGTTCTAACTGGGTGTTCTTCTCCGAAAGAAGCCTGTAGAGTTCAAAACTTTCCAAACTGTTCGCTGCGTTGAGCAACAGGATGGACAAAAGATGCAATGAGCTGTCCGGGATGTCCTCCACATTTTTTGGAGGAACCGCTACGAACAGGCCCCGAATGCGCGACGCAGTGGCAATGGAGTGCATGATCAGTCGGCGGCCGGACCATGGATCGTTGCAGCTGATGGGGCGGAAAACAGATTTACGCTCCATGGCTGTGCAAACGTTACCGCAATCTACGCCGTACTCCAGCTCTACGTCCATAAGCGGCGCTGCCGAGTCTGGGGTGCAGGCGGCCAGGTAAAAATCCGAGCTGTTCTCGTCAACCAGGTAAACGGCCATGGCCTCGGCGTCGAAAAGGCCGTTGGCGCGGTGCAGAATCTCGGCGGCGATGGACGCTGCAGTATCAAATGAAGACTGCGCAGGCTGAAAATTGCCCACTTCGCCGGCCCGTTGCAAGGCTTCCAGGGTAAATGTGTATACTTCTTCTAAATAATCAATACGTTGTTGCAGTTTGTCCATCAAGCAGCTCCCTGCATTTCTTGCCCTGGATTATTGACCTCAAAAAGCCGGTGCATGGTCTTGGCCTGGTTGTTTGTCCGTTCCAGCAGCTGCGGCAGATCACCAGGGCGCAAGCCCAAAGACTTCCAGCAGGCGTCGTAGAGCTGCGGCATCGGCGCGTTTTGGCTGGGGTTTTCCAGCAGGTGGGCCAGGCCGTCCGCCATGTGGATGCAGGCGCTGTCCGGATTGGCGGCGGCGGATTGTTTATGGTGCTTGCATACTGCGGCAACAAGCGAATCTGGCAAGCTCCAACTGGACAATAATTCTCCAGTCAGTTCACCATGGTCGTAGCCCCAAATGTGTTTTTCTGCAGCGTGCAGGGTGCAATGCTCTGTATAAGCCGTATGCATGGCGCTCAGCACCAGGTCTGGCCGCCGGCGGAGCATGACCAGCCGGCCCACGTCGTGCAGCAGGCCACAGACAAAAAGCCGTTCTCCATCCAGTCCCAGCCGGTCCCCCATGAGCCGGGCGGCTCCGCCACAGGCAATGGAATGCCGCCAAAAGGAATTCATGTCGAACAGTTCTTCGGGGACGTCGTCGAAAAACGTGATCAGCGAGACGCCGGCCGCCAGAGCCACCAAACGCCGGGACCCGGCCATGGCCACAGCACGTTGCAAGGTGTCCACTTTCTTTGACAGTCCAAAGTACGGCGAATTGATAAGCCGCAGCAAACGGGATGAGAGATTGGCGTCAGCGCCTATAATTTCAGCTACATGAGCAGCAGAACTGCGAGGGTTGTTTAGTGCTTCAAGGATGCGCGTAAAGATGTCCGGCAGGGTCGCCAGTTCTGTTTCTCGTTGTGCGAGGCTCTTTTTGTCCGGGGCAGGCTGTAGGGTTTTGGGTTTTTGTGCAAGCACAGGCGCAGAAAGCGCGAACTCGGTACAGCCTTTTGTCGCAGCCAGCTTGGCAATGCGTTGCAGGTACAGTTTGGCCGCCAACTGGACGATGGACTGGCTGGCGTCGCAACTGGCAAAACGCCGGCGGGTAACATTTTTGCATTGTTCCATGGTTTCCGGGTCCAGTTTTTGCGGCCGGTATGTATCGCATGCAGAAGAATCAGACCGAATTTGCGCTTCTGTAACACCCCAGATTTTGAAAACTCGAAAATGCTTCTCTGCAATAGTGGTGTCTTTCGCGAGGATCAGTCTTCCCTGAGGAGTGTGGAGGTCATGGCTGAGGATCATCCCAGGCTTGACATCGTTTATGCTCACATACGGCATGGCAACCTCTTGAAAAAATAGACATGAAGCGCAGTGTGGCCGCTCTGCGGCAGATTGCAGTCGTGTCACGCTTCCAACCGTGATACTACATATTTCGATGTTGTCTATAGGAAAAAGTCCCAGACGTTCGGGGGTTATTCCCAGACGTCACAGAATCGTCAAATAATGCAAGAGCGTTACAGGAAAGAAGTAGGGAGGACGAGCGGAAAGATTTTTTTACGTAAAGCAGCGGCTATGCTTTTGGCTGCCCCTGATCCAGCGCCTGGATAATGATATAGTCGTAAAATTTGGTTAACCACGCAGATAGATTGCATATACAAACATGTGTTCAGCACAACACGCTGTGATGTTATTGATTTTTCGTCAACCGGCAATTGTTGTTTGTTTGCCAGAAAACTCACGGCGTAGTGTAGGGGCGGGCCTTGCGCCCGCCCGCTGACGATAACATGCTGGGATTGTGTGTATGCTTTTTGCCCGGCAATTCGCACGAAGAAGGCGCGGGCGACCGCAAGGGTCGCCCCTACGCTATGTCTGTGTTTTGCCGTCCTGTCTGGATAATGTTGGTTGGCCCGTCGCCTTGACCACGGCAAGGGTAACGTCGTCCAGCTGTTTGGCCTTGCCGCGAAAGGCTTCCAGCTCGGCCAGGACGGCGTCTATAACGCCGCAGGCGGATGCGTGGGCGTTGCGGGCCACGCATTCTTGAAAACGCTGCATCCCAAACAATTCGTCTGCTTCGTTGATCGTTTCCCATACGCCGTCGGTGGAGCAGACAAGAATTTCGCCTGGGGCCAGGCCGGCGGCGGCGTGTTCAGGGAAAGCAAGCCCCGGCGACAAACCCAGGAGCGGACCTTTGGCGCCGTCAAGTATGCGGCAGGCCCCGGAGTGCGGAGAATAGACAAAGGCTGGTTCGTGACCAGCGTTGGCCCAGCGCATGGTTTGCGCATTGGGGTCCAGCTCCGTCATAAGCAAGGTGACGAACCTGCCGGAATCTTTGACGTCTTCGCAGACAAGAGTGTTGGCCAGCTGCAGAAGCTCGTCCAGGGGATAATTGGTTTGGGTCAGACCTTTGATAACGCCGCGGGTGGAGGCCATAAGCAGAGAGGCGGCCACGCCGTGGCCGCACACGTCCGCCACTATAACAACCAGTTGCCCCGCCGGCGTCAGATAAAAATCAAAATAGTCGCCCCCGGTTTCGTCGCAATAGACTGACCGGCCAGCAACGTCCAGCCCTTCCAGGCAGGGCGCTTCGTCCGGCAGCAGGTTTTGCTGCACCTCCTGGGCCAGCTCCAGAGCTTTAAGCCGCTCCCTGGAGTCCAGAAGGTCCCTTGTGCGTTTTTTGACCAGCCGTTCCAGATTGTCGCGGTGCGTCTTCAGTTCCAGGTGGTTTTTGACCCGGGCCAGTAAAATGGGCGGGCTGATGGGTTTAGCCACATAATCAATGGCCCCCAGGTCCAGGCCTTTGGCTTCGTCTTCCACCTCATCCTTGGCAGTCACAAAGATGATGGGAATATCGTGAGTGCGGCCATGCTGCTTCAGCTGTTTGCAAACCTCGTAACCGTCCATGCCAGGCATCATCACATCCAGGAGGATGATATCCGGTTTTTCCTCGGCTACAGCTTCCAGGGCCTGCTCCCCGTCCAGAGCCACGCTAACTTCATAGTCGTCGGCAAGCAAATCGACCAGGATGTCGATATTGGCTTTCGTGTCGTCCACTACAAGAACGTTGTACTGGCGTGCGTTCATGTTGATGTCTCCTTCACAATCTCCTGCAGTTCATGCAACGCTTTCAAGCCCTTTTTAAAATCATAGTTGTCCACAGCTGCGGCCAGAGCAGCCAGAAGGGGCTGGGCCTGCGCCGGCCAGGCGGCAGCGCGCATGTTTTGCAGCACCGGCCCGCATTTGGCCGGCCTGCGGGCTGTAAGCAGCGGCTTCAGCTCAGCGCACAGCTCCCTCAGCTGCTCCAGGTCTGGGGTGTGCGGGATTTCGGAAATCAGCTCCGGGTTAGTCTGGTCTGTTGCGGCCTCTTCTGTGGATAGCAGCTCCAGACTGGCCATGGCTCGCCGCAGTTCTTGATCTACAGCGTTCATGGTTTGCTGCAGATCGCCGTCGCCGCTGCGTAAACATTGGTCTAATTCTGCGGCGGCTCTGCTCAGGTCCTTGGCGCCCAGGTTGGCGGCCACGCCTTTAAGCGTGTGGGCGCCGGCTTGCGCCGCCTGGCGGTCGCCGCTCTGCAGCATAGCTTGCATGCGTTCGGCTTCCGTGGAGTAGTCTTGGTGAAAATTCTGCAACAATGTGCGGTATAGCGTAGCATTGTTGCGCACTCGACGCAGGCCGGCGGCTGTGTCAAACCCGTCCAGTTCTGGAAAGTCCGGCGTTTCTCCATGTGAAGGCGCTCCACCGGCCGCCGGCCCCACCCATTGGCTCAATGCGCCGAACAGCTTGTCCGGCTCAATGGGCTTGGTGACGTGGTCGTTCATGCCGGCGGCCAGGCAGCGCTCTCGGTCGTCGGACAGGGCGTGAGCGGTCATGGCAATGATGGGCAGCCGGGCCAGGCGCTGGTCGCCGGTTTCTTGGGCCAGGCTGCGAACGGCTCGGGCGGTTTCAAAACCGTCCATTTCCGGCATCTGCAGATCGGTGAGTATGGCGTCGTAAACCGGTCCCTTATCGGAATATTGGGCTGCGACCAAATCTACGGCTTTGCGGCCGTTGACGGCGGTGTCCACAATATAGCCGGCGCCTTCGAGCAGTTCTGCCGCCACCTGGCGGTTTATAGCGTTGTCCTCCACCAGCAATATGCGGGCTCCCTGGCCAAGCTCGCCATTGTGGGGGGTGCTGCGCCGCGTTTCAGGCGCCTCTCTGCCCAGCGCCCGGGCCGCAGCCCGGACCAGGGTAGTGGGGCTGAGCGGCTTGGTCAGCACTGCTGCAGCAGACGCGCCCTGCGGCGAGGAGGCGGCGGCTTCTTCGCGTCCGTACGGAGCAGCCAGGATTATTGGCGCGCCAAGTGAAATAGCGCTTGCTCTGGCTGCAGGCCACTCCAGAATGAGCAGATCGGGCGCTGTTTCCTGCAAAAGCGTAGGCAGTATTTCGGCTCCCGCGGCCTGGAGTTGGTCGCTGACAGCCAGGCCTACAGCCGAGTTTGTTGTCTGCGCAAAGATACGGACGCCGGACAGGTCCGGCAGAGGGTCGGGCATGGCTGCGGCTTCGCTGGGGTCTGGCAGGCCGAACTGTGCAGTGAAAGCGAATTCAGCTCCCTGCCCGGGCTCGCTGTCCACGCCGATATCGCCGCCCATGAGCCGGGCCAGCTTTTTGCAAATTGCCAGCCCCAGGCCCGTGCCGCCATATTTGCGCGTGATGGAGCCGTCAGCCTGAGAAAAAGACTGAAAGAGTTTTTCAGACTGTTCGCGACTGATGCCGATGCCAGAGTCGCGCACGGTGAAGCGCAGAGTGATAGTCTGTGAAGTGGAGGAAACTGGCTCCACGCGGACAACCACTTCGCCGCAGTCTGTAAACTTCATGGCGTTGCCCACAAGGTTCACCAGTATCTGGCCTAACCGCAAGGCGTCGCCCACCAGTAAGCGGGGAGTATCCGGCGTGGCTGAAACCGCCAGCTCCAGTTTTTTCTCCGCGGCTTTGACAGCAAACAGACTGGCGACGTTGTCTAGCGTCTCATCAAGGTAGAACGTCTGATGCTCAATATCTAAGCGACCTGCCTCGATTTTTGAAAAGTCTAGAATGTCATTAATGATTTCCAATAAGGTTTGAGAAGCAGATTGGATTTTGTCTAGATAGTCTTTTTGCTTGGGGGTAAGGTGTGTTTTCAAGGCCAGGTGGGACATGCCGATAATAGCGTTCATGGGCGTGCGGATTTCGTGGCTCATGCGGGCGAGAAAATCGCTTTTGGCCTGGTTTGCGGAGTCGGCGGCTTCCCGAGCTTTTTTGAGCTCGCGTTCGTATTGCTTGCGCTCAGTAATGTCGGTCAAAAACGCCATATAGCCCAGAAATCGTTCTTTGTGATCCAATAGTTGGCTGCCGTGCACGAGGACGTCCACCGGCTTGCCGTCTTTGTTCAGAAACTGCCCTTCCATAAGGATGCGGCCGTCTGTGGCGGCGTCCAAGCTCTCACGAATTTTCTCACGGGTTTTCTGAGTCGCGAAATCTGAAGGCGTTCGGCCCAGGAATTCATTTCTGGCGTAGCCGAGCAGCTTTTCAGTGGCTGGGTTGGCTTCGGTGATGTGTTGCTGGGCGTCCATAAGCCAGAATCCTTCGCCAGCGGTTTCGATAATGCGCCGAAATTTCTCTTCACTTTTGCTCAATTCCTCTTCGGTCAGTTTGCGCTCCATGATATCCATGGTCAGTCCGATGAGGGTGAGGGGGGACCCGTCGGCGTCCCGTTGGGTGATTTTTCCCGTGGCGGCGAGCCAGACCCAGGCGCCGTAGCGGGTGCGAACCCGGAATTCTGAGGAATAGATGGGCTGTTCGCCTCGCAAGTAGCGTTTCAAGGCTTCCACAGAGTCGCCCAAGTCGTTGGGATGGATGAGGGCTGCTTCCTCGTTTAAATTTCGTGGCAGTTGGTCTGGCGTGTAGCCCAGCCGGCGGAACAAGCGGTCAGGTAGAATGGTATACTGGCCGGTGGCGGCGTCCAGCTCCCATAAGTCGCAGCCAGCGGCCTCCAGCGCTAGTTGCAGCCGCTGTTCGCTTTTGCGCAGCTCTTCCTCTGCTGCGCGTTGGGCTGTGTTGTCAATGACCACTCCCTCGTACATGCGGCGCCCGGCGGCGTCAGCTGTAACCCGGGCGTTGAGTATGGACCATACGTATTCGCCGTCTTGCCGGCGCATGAGCAGCTCCATGTCCCTCACCTGTCCGTGCAGCCCTAACTGCCGGCGTAGCTTGGTGCGGTCCTTTTCTTTTACGATTACCGTCTCGGAGAGCGGGTCTGTCTCGTTCAAGTCTTCTGGCGAAGCATATCCCAGCATGGAGGCAAAGGCCGGGTTGACCATGGTTGATTGTATTTCTGGCACAGACTGGAACATGCCCTGAGCCGCGTTGTCGTAGAAGGAGCGGTAGCGCTGTTCCGCTTCCTGCAGTCGTTCAGTACGTTCTTGGATGACGCCGTGCAGCCGGCTGGAGCCAATTTTCCATGATATATAGAGCACGGCCACAATGAGCACAAAGGCGGCCCCGGCGTGAACCAGGGTTTCTTGCAGCACGTCAGCTATGGCCTTTTCAACTTCGGGAAACCGGGACCAGAGTAGAACGTAGCCCTCTGGTTCGCTGTGCAGCGACGAATTTCCGGCTCGTTCACGCATGGCCAGGGGCAAGCTGGTTACGCCGTACAGTTCTCCATCCAGCCGGGTCATAACCACGTTGTAGTCCTGGCTGACAACTCCCAACCGTTCAGCTGCGGAAATGCGCTGAAAGCTGCTGTCCAGCTCAATGTCCTTGCGCTCTGGGAAAAGTAGCGCATGATTCACTTCCGGGTCTTCGGCAAGCTGCATAAGGAACTGATCTGTCATGGATAAAACCAGCCATACGGAGCCGCGGAGCGTGATTTTTTGCGCCTGTATGCGGACCTGGGGAGCCATATGTTCCTGAGCAAACGAAGAACTGACCAGCAAGGCGAAATCGCTGCGTATGCCGGGCGCTTGCCAGGACCGCAAATAAGCGAACACCTCATCCAGCTCCCCGGAGACTTCAATAGCTCCCACAGGGCTGGGCTGCTGGAAGGGGCTTTCGTGATGAGGAAAAACCGGAGCGGCTCCGCGTAAGCCGAAAAACGTTTTTCCAGCCTCCAGACCCCAGGACAGCTCCCCCTTCTCGATGGCTCTGCGGGCTACACGGTGCAAGTTTGGGCTGGCGTCGCCGTACATATCCGGCTCCGTCATGCGGTACAGCGTGCGGACGTAGGGGCCCATGTAGGCGTTCAGCTTGTCGGCGTAGGCGTCTGGGGTGCGCCATTGCCACAGCGTATCCAGATAGCCGGCCAGCTCTTCGCGAAAGGGGGCCATGTCCTGTCCGGCGTCTGCTGCGTGATACGCCCGGGTCAAGGCGCTTTGAACAGACGGCCGTTCCGCCAACGACGCCGCTATGCGGCTCATGTTCGCTGCGGCCATGTCCATGGCGATAAACGTGGACGCCACCGCGCCGGCTGCAGCGCCCAGCATAATCTGCTCAGTACGGTGCTCATAAAAAATGTAATAGCGATGCACCGCTCCGCCTGCGGTAATAACCGCTATAAGCACACAGGTGGCCAGAAACCACCGCAAAGGTATTCTTGATGCGGCTGGCATGGCGGCAGACTACTCGCAGTGGAAAGGAAAGGGAAGCGGCTGAAGTTGCCGCTGTGTGAAATGTAGACGGTTTTTCAAAGACATGCGCCCCAGGAAAGGCTGGCAAAAGAGCTGAAGGATAAGAGGGCATTTTCACGTTGAGACAATACTTGCTCCTGAAAGAATGTGCGATTTTTTCAGGAAAATGCACGAAAGCATTTTGGGCCATAGACAGACCCTAGCGCATATTCACTGTTACAAATCCCTTGTACAAATAATCCTTCAGCTCCTGTACGTAACGCCTACAATGGAATGCGCTGCAGCGCGCTCCTGGACAAGGCCGCCGGCGTTTCGCCGGTCATCGAGTCGAGTGACTTGCGAAGCATCTGCATGTACGCCTTGTGAATAGAATTGTACAAGGCGCAGCTTTCCTCGTACTTGATGCTGGAAAGCAGCCAGTGCGCTTCGCTGATGTGGAAATACAGTTGAAACTTTTCGCATCCACCTGCTTCCATGCGTTCAATCTTCCGCATCTTGTCTATGAACTCCTTTTCCTTTGCAGTAAGCTGAGAGCCCTTTCTGGCAAGTTCTTCTTGGCAAGAAAAAAGTGTATAGATGGACGGGTCCTGCGTGTCTAAGATTCTGTTTTGCATGACTTTTGCCTCCTTGGCAATGCTTGTTTTGTACAAAATCTGTACGAAATATGTAATTTGTACGTGATTAACATGTACGCTTGACAAGCAGTCATGGCAAGCGAAAAAATGAACAAAAATGAAAAAGTAAATGTACTACAACTGCCCGCAATGTAAACAAAAATGAAGGTTGCAATAAAAAACCCTTGCCGCAATTCAAAGCAGCAAGGGTGCATAAAAGGGGTGGAAAGCTGAGAGAATTATGCTTTGTACGAAACGAGCCGTCCGGTTTCATCAAGCATGGGGTTCACATTCACTTGCGCCGGCAGCACGTCCGGGGCGATGGACTGCTGGTTGGCGACATTGCTTACGAATTCTCGGTAACTTTGCGAGGCTAAGCTATTGCTGGAGGAAGAGAGGGCGCTGGACATTCGCCAGAATTCGATCTGGCCTTCAACGACTTTCAGTGACATGGCGGGTCTCCTTGCAGTAAGCATCACGCAGCACGACACTCTGTCCGTGAGTGTGCGCAACGCCATACAAGCTGCGCCGTCCCTGGCGCTGAGCTGTCATTATCCAAGCTGGCGGAGAGAATCTATGCAGTATGCGTACAGCTCTTTTCAGAAAAAAGCAAACATTTATTTTGGGTCACCCCAGCTGCCCAATGGCCCAGCGCATGAGCTGGTCGCCTTGTTTTAGCTTGAGTTTTTGGCTGTTGGCCGCCGCCTCTGTAAAGGCGGAAACGCCTGAGCCGGCAGGGCAGCCCGGCCAAGACAGCAAAAACGGCACTGCGTCGTGCGTGTGGGTGCGTACTTGTAGAGGCGTGTAATGGTCGCAGGCGACGAGAAACGCAGCGTTGGGCATTGCTTTTATCAGGGGCCCCATGATTCGGGCGTCAAACCGCTCGATGGCCTCCACTTTCTCGTGGGGGTCGCCGCCGTGGCCGCATTCGTCCGGGGCCTCCACGTGCATAAAGACGAAGTCCCCTTGCAGCAGAAACTCAAACGCAGCCCGGACTTTGCCTTCATAGTTGGTGTCCAGCAGGCCGGTGGCGCCTGGCACGTTAATGACCTCCATGGAGGCGGCCCGGCCCAAGCCTTTCACCAAGTCTACGGCGGAGATGACTGCGCCGTGGCGGCCAAAGGTTTCAGCAAAGGAAGGCAGGGTAAGCCTTTTGCCTTGGCCCCAGGGCCAGACTGCATTGGCCTTGCTGGCGTTCTCCGGGGTCTGCAGCTGGTCTGCTGCGCGGCAGACAAGGTCGTAGAGCCGTCTGCTTGTGTTGTAGGCTTCAATGTCCTTGGCAATTGATCTGTCGGTAATGTCGTGCGGCGGCCGGATGGCCATGGTTGCTTCGGGCGCGTTGGCGCCGCCTTTTTGCACCAGCAGGTGCCGGTACTGTACGCCAGGCTGCATGGTGAAGACGTCGCCGTCCAGAAATTGTTTCAGGTTGGCTACCAGCGCTGCAGCTGTGTGAGTGTCTATGTGGCCGGCGGAGTAGTCGAGCATGGTTCCGTTCTTGGAAAAATCGCTCACCGTCACCAGATTCATGCGCCAGACCAAGTCGTCCTCGGCCAAGTCCAGTCCTTGGGCTGCCGCCTCAATAGGTCCACGGCCAGTGTGAAATGTGGCCGGGTCAAAGCCCATCAAGGCCATATTGGCCACGTCAGAGCCAGGGGGCATGTCCTTGGGCACGGTCTGGCAGGTTCCCACCCGGCCCTTGGCCGCCAGGGCGTCCATGTGCGGGGTGTGGGCGGCCTCCAGAGGGGTGCGGCCGTCCAGGTCGTCGATGGGCCAGTCGCCCATGCCGTCTGCAATGCAGAAAAGGAGTTTTGTCGGGCTGGTCATGGCTGTATCCTAATTCTAAAAATGCAAGTAATTTCGGGATGTCCCCTCGCTTCGCTTCGGCGAATTGCCAGGTGTGCAGCATTCATTTGATGGCCATGCTTACATTATCCTGTAGTGCATGGTCCGGGCCAGGGTCATGCCGCCGGCGTCGATGTCCTTCATGGCTGCGTGTATAGCCCGGGCGGTACATCGGTGCGTCAGAAAGACGATGGGCACGCCCTGGCCTTCATCTTCGCCCTGCTGGATGACCTGGGCCAGGCTGATTTCGTACTTGGCCAGAATGCCGCTGACAAAGTGCATGACGCCTGGCTTGTCCGGCACGGTGATGCGCAGGTAATGCTTGGTCACGGCGTCGTCCAGGTCCAGCAATTCTGCTGGGGGCTGGTCCTTTTCGGCAAAGCCTGTGTTGCGCGCGGTACGGTGGGTGGCGGCCATGGCCACGTCCGCCAGCACGGCGCTGGCCGTGGGCAGACCGCCGGCGCCGTAGCCGTACAGGGTGACCGGCCCGGCGTTGCCCTCATAGCGCACAGCGTTGTACGGCCCGTTCACAGAGGCCAGCAAATACGATTGCGGCGCCAGGGCCGGGAATACGCCGGCTTCCACCTTGCCCTCGTGCAGGCGGGCGTGGGCCAACAGCTTGATGACGTAGCCGAATTCCTTGGCAAATGCGATGTCCACTGGCGTGACTACGTCTATGCCGGTGCGGCGCAGCTGGTCAAAGGGGTAGCGCACGCCGAATGCCAGCCGGATGAGCAGGGCCAGCTTGTGGCCAGCGTCGCCGCCGTTTACGTCCAGGCTGGGATCAGCCTCGGCGTAGCCTTGGTCCTGGGCCAGCTTTAAGGCTGTGGCAAAGTCCATGGGCTCGCGGCTGTCGTCGGACATCTGGGTAAGGATAAAATTGCTTGTGCCGTTGAGAATACCCACGATGGCGTGCGCCTTGTTGGCGGCCAAACTCTCGCGGATGGTGGTGACAATGGGTATGCCTCCAGCCACCGCGGCCTCGTAGCCCAGGTGTAGCTTTTTGTCCGCAGCCAGCTGGAAGAGGTCGTCGCCGTCTTCAGCCAGTAAAGCCTTGTTGGCGGTGATCACGTCTTTGCCGGCTTCCAGGGCGTCACGGATAAGCGTCTTGGCGGCGTCCATGCCGCCCATGAGTTCCAGCACAGCGTCGATTTCCGGGTCAGTGACCAGGTCCTGCAGGTTGGTGGAAAACACTGCGCCCGCGGCTTCTATCAGTTCTTTCTTGTCCGGCGAGCGCTTGACCACTGTCTTGATGCGGATGCGTTTTCCTGTGCGGCGTTGTATCCAGTCGCGGTTTTCAGCCAACAACTCCAAAACGCCCTGGCCCACAGAGCCGCAGCCGGCCATGCCCAGTGTAAATATTTTACCCACACACGCCTCCGGAAATAACTTTTTTGACGCCCCGCACGGCCTGGGCTATGCGGTGTGGGTTCTCTATGAGCGCGAAGCGCACGTGATCGTCGCCGTAGTGGCCGAAACCCAGCCCGGGGGAGACCGCCACGTGGCCTTCCTGCAGCAGCAATTTGGAAAACTCCACCGAGCCCATGCTGCGGAAGGGCTCGGGAATCTTGGCCCACACGAACATGGTGGCCTTGGGCGGTTCTATTTCCCAGCCGATGCGGTTCAGGCCGTCGCACAGAGCGTCGCGCCGGGCCTGGTAAGTTTGGGCCATTTCGGCCAGGCAGTCCTGGGGGCCGTTTAAAGCCACTATGGCCGCGATCTGTATGGGCTGGAATATGCCGTAGTCCAGATAGCTCTTGATGCGGGTCAGCGCGTGCACCATTTCCCGGTTGCCGCAGCAGAAGCCCACGCGCCAGCCGGCCATGGAGTAGCTCTTGGTCATGGAGAAGAATTCCACGCCCACGTCCTTGGCGCCCTGGGCCTGCAGAAAGCTGGGCGGCTTGTAGCCGTCAAAAGCCAGGTCGGCGTAGGCCAGGTCGTGGATGACGAACATGTTGTATTCCTTGGCGAAATCCACGACTTTCTGGTGAAACTCCAGGTCCACGCACACTGTGGTGGGGTTATGCGGGTAGCAGGTGATGAGCAGCTTGGGCTGCGGCCAGGTCTGCTTGGCGGCGTGCTCCAGGTCCTCAAAGAAGTTTCTGTCAGCAGAAATGGGAATGCGCCGCACGTCCGCCCCGGCTATGATGGAGGCAAAGGGGTGGATGGGATAGGCTGGGTCCGGGGCAAAGACCACGTCGCCCGGCTGGAGCATGACCAGGGCCAGGTGGGACAAGCCTTCCTTGGCCCCCATGGTCACTATGGCCTCGGTCTCCGGGTCCAGGGAGACGTCGTAGCGCCGGCGGTACCAGTCGCAGATGGCCTTGCGCAGGTTTGGTATGCCCTTAGAGGCGGAGTAGCGGTGGTTCACCGGCTTGTTCGCGGCTTCGCACAGCTTGTCTACTATATGTTGCGGCGTGGGCAGGTCGGGGTTGCCCATGCCCAGGTCCACGATGTCGATATCCTGCCGGCGCAGCTTCATCTTCAGGTCGTTGACGACAGCGAAGACGTAGGGCGGCAACCGGCGCAAGCGGGTAAACTGTTCTTCACTCATGGCGGCTATTCTCCTTTTTCACGAAACTTTTACGGCGAGAGGGACCAAAATGTCAAAGGACAAGGTGAGGCGCGGACAAGGTGAGGCATGACGTTGCTTGAGAAGCAACACATTGCCGTAGACGCAGCCGAGGGCCAAAAGGAACTTTGGATGTAAGGCGCGATACGTCCTGCATCCAGCTGGACAATCCCGTCTAGCGCATCACTCCAGGTTATGTCAGGCCCGCAGCACGGCCAGAATTTCCTTTTCCATGGCGGCAAAGGCGTTGACCGCCTGCTCCACGCGGCCTTCCTTGGCGGCTGTTTCCAGCTCCAGGGCGTAGGCGGCGGCGCGCATGGCGCCGATGGTCCGGAACAGGCTTTTCAACTGGTGGGCGTAGCGGCCTACTTGGTGTAAGCAGGCTTTGTCCTGGCAGTCGTTGCCCTGGCGTTCGATTGCCAGGCAGTCATTGATAGCCTGCAGCTTTTCCGGGCATTCCATCAGGGTCATGGTCCATATTTCCGTATAGATAGTTTCGTCTCCTCCCATGCGTTCCAACGCTTGCTGGCGTTGCATGCGGGGAGGGGGCGCAGCGTTTTGTGCAGTCTTGGAAGCCGGATCAACCACGGAAAGCGGCTTTCCAGGTGCGTGCGCCTCTGGTTGGAACAGCAATAAAATAGTGGCCAATTCATTGATATTGCATGGTTTTGCAAGAAATCCGTCCATGCCGGCGTCCAGGCAAAGCTGGCGGGCGTCTGTCAGCCTAATCCCTGTAAGGGCGACGATGGGGACGGCGGCGGCGCGGGGGCCGGCTTCTCCGGCGCGGATGCGGCGCGTTGTTTCCAGGCCGTCCAGCCCAGCCATTTCGATGTCCATGAGGACCAGATCGTACTGTTTGCCAGAGAGTGTTTGCAGAGCGTCAAATCCGTCGCCGGCCATGCCCACATCGTTGCAGCCAAGCTCAAGTAGCAGGCGTTTTGCGATATAGCGGTGGGGCTCCTGGTCGTCCACAATCAACACAGCAAGCCCGGCGCCAGGCGAAGGAGAGCCGCGGGGATTCATTTCATGCCTTTGTCGTGTTTGTCCAGCAACTGGTAAAGGCGGGACCGCGAGATATCTGCAATGGCGCAGGCTTTTTTGACGTTTTTGCCTGAAACCGCAAGCAGCCGGTCCAGGTAGTCCGCTTCGAGCAACGCGTAAGCGTTGTCGCGGTATTCTTTTAATGTGGGCAAAGCTGCGTCGTCCGGCTTTGACAACGTTTCTGAAGCTGCGTCATGGCCAGAAAGAGGCTGGATATCGGCCTCGTCGGCAGAAGCGCCCCTGGTGCGCCGAAAAAAAACAGCTTTCAGGTCCAGCGGCAAGTGGTGCGGATAAAGAATAGGCTCGACGTCTGCGTTGGCAATGGCGGAGTGGATGACGTTATTGAGTTCCCGGACATTGCCGGGCCAGTGGTACATTTCCAGAGCGTCCAGAAAATCCATGGACACGCCTTTAGGATTCATGGCGTTTTCCAGACAGATGGCGTCCACAAAGTGTCGAGTCAGCAACCGCACGTCACTTATACGTTCTCGCAGCGCAGGTATGTGCAAGTGGAAGGTGGCCAGCCGGTAGTATAAGTCGTTGCGAAATTCGCCATGTTCCGCCATTGTTTCTATATTCCGGTTGGTTGCGGCCACAAAGCGGCAGTCGCTACGGCTTTCTGTGGCGGCTCCCAGGGGGCGATAGCTTTTTTCCTGGATGACGCGCAGAAGCGGCCGCTGCAGTGAAAAGTCAAGGTCGCCGATTTCGTCTAAAAAAAGCGTCCCGCCGTCGGCAAGGCCTATCAACCCCTCTCTTTTTCCTCTGGCGTCGGTAAAGGCGCCTTTTTCGTGTCCAAAAAGAATGGACTCAGCCAACGTTTCAGGTACATTAGTACAATCCACGACGACAAAGTTATGTTCCGCCCGGGAACTGTTGTCGTGTACAGCCCGGGCAAAGAGTTCTTTGCCCACGCCGGTTTCGCCGGTAATGAGCACCGAACCGTTGCTGCGGGCGGCCAGAGCGAGTTGATTGAGGCATTCATTCAGTTTCGGGTCAGCGCCAACTATGGCCTCCCTGTTAAGGATAGTGCGCTGCCGCGCTTGCCGTGAATTTTCCCTGAACTGCAGCACGCGGCCCACAACGAGACGCAACGTATTGTAGTCGAGTGGTTTTTCCAAATAATACCAGGCGCCGTTGCGAATGGCCAGTTCCGCCCCGTCCGGATCGTTGTTGCCGGTGATGATGATGACTTCCGGCCCGGAATGAGAAAGCTTGAAGGCTTCGATGCCTTCCAGGCCGCTGCTGTCTGGCAGGTTCACATCCAGAAGAACAACAGAGTAGTCACCCTTGGCGCAACGCTGCAAGCCTTCAGCAAGAGAACTGGCGGCTTCAGAGCTATGGCCGAGCTTGTCGAGGTACATTTCCAACTGGCGGGTGAAGATAGGATCATCATCCACAATGAGAAAATGAGCCACAGGGCTACGCTCCTTTACACGTTTGTCTGTCTAAATAGTGTGGACAGCGAGCAAGTGTTTCACCACTTCAGTCAGTCGCGAAGTGCTGTCTGTATACATTTACAGTACGAGGGTGTCCAATGGAATTAGAATATTCTCGGGAATTATCATTTGTCGCCATTTGTGATTATTGTGATATATGTTTTATTTTAATTGGTTAGAAATCAATTATACATTTTGGAACTGCTTTTGCATGTAGAAGGCGTCAGTGTTGCACCATCACATCCTGACAAAACAAAGATGAGGGGACGCGCTATGCATACACAGACAACAGCTCTCAATTCGAACAACGTTCACGCAGCGGCGGGGCAGCCAGTCTGGGCAGTGAGGCAGCAAGGCCGAAATGTGAAACGGTCCCCGGTTCGTATTCTTCCTGAGCAGATGCGGACCATGAGCGGCGACACGTTGGTAGTGGAGTTCGGCCAGCGCATGATGGTGGAGCTCTTGGGCTACGGCCAGCGCTTGTGGGGCGAGGTGGTTGCCGTCCGTCGAGGCAAGTTCATCGCTTTGCATATCCCGGATTTGTTCAAATATAAAAAGGATGTGGTCAACGAGAGCATGGTCGCTGTAAGGGGCATGGTTGCAGGAAGCAGCATGTATGGTTTTCGCACCGCCATCATGGGAATTATGGAGTATCCGGAGCAGCTGTTGTTTCTCACGTTTCCTGCAAAATACGAAAGCCTGAATTTGCGAAAGGAAGAGCGCGTCGGGTGTTTCATTTCAGCAGCGCTTGTATTTGGCGGCGAGGAACATGCCGGCGCAGTGGTGAATCTCTCCCAGGGCGGCGCCATGGTCTCTGTGACGTTAGTGGAAGGGGCTCCTCTTGCGGGCGTGCAAAAAGACGAGCAAATATTTATTGTTTTCACCCTGCAGGAAAACGGCTATACTGCTTGCGTCAGATGTATCGTCCGGTCTGTGGAAAACAGCAGCGGCGTTATACGTTTGGGGCTGCAGTTCAAAACGTTTGTTGGGCAGTCTGCTTCGGCCGTGCAAGAGTATGTTATGGAGGCGAAGCAGTACGCTGCAGCTTAGAGCATTTCAATCGTTAAATGCTATAGTGTTTGCTCATGGGCTTGTGGGCGCACGTTGTGACGCGTTGAAGGCGAGTTGTCTTTTGAACGCCCCCCCGGTCAAGGACATGCTTATCGTCGTCGTTTCGCAACGTGCGCCTGCAGGCCGCATGAGTATGCCTCGGGAGGCGCAATGGCTGGAAAGCCACAGTATATTCCGGTATTTGTTGGCCGTCAGGCTGTTTATACCCAGGACCGAGAGGTGTGGGGGTATGAATTACTCTTCCGGTCTGGGGCCAAATCCACCGCAGCCGCCATCTCCAATGACACCAGCGCTACCGCCCAGGTGATTATTGACGGGTTTGCCTTGGCGGACGCTACGTTGGAGCCGGGACGCAAAGCCTTGATAAATTTTCCTGAAAACCTTTTGCTCAAAGGCGCTCCTCTGGTCTTGCCCGCAGAGACTTGTATAGTGGAAGTGCTGGAGACCGTGACCCCCTCCAAGGAAGTGGTTGCTGCGCTGCGTAAGCTGAAAGACAAAGGCTACACCGTGGCCCTGGATGATTTTGTGGGCCAGGAGGGCTATGAACCCATCTTGGAAATTGCAGACATCGTCAAGATGGAGGTGCTGAACCGTTCTATGACTGAGATCATCAAGACGGGACAAACATTGCAACAATACGGTTGTGAATTGCTTGCAGAAAAAATAGAAGACCAAGAGATATTTGAACTGTCGCAGGCTTTAGGATGCACGTACTATCAAGGGTTTTATTTTAGCAAGCCTGAGATATTGTCTGGCCGCAAGCTGCCGAGTGCTGAGATGAGCCGTTTGCGCGTGCTCAAAGAACTGGGCGACGCCGAATACAAAGTGGGCCATGTGGCCAGAATCATCGGTCAGGACGCTGGCTTGAGTTATCGGCTGCTCAAATATGTCAACTCTGCTTTTCGAGCTATGCGTAAAAAGGTGAGTTCTCTGGCCCAGGCTGTGACGTTGATGGGGGGCAAGCCTTTGAAACGCTGGCTCATGGTGGCGATGATGGCGGACATGAAGGGCGGCGGGCAGGCTGAGGAACTGACATTTCGATCCGCCATGCGCGGTCGTTTTTTAGAAAAGATCGCCGAAAAGCAGCAGGGCAGAGGGTATGAACCGGACGCCATGTTTATGCTGGGGCTGTTTTCCAATCTGGACGCCATGTTGGGCATGCCCATGCATGAGATTACAGCGCATTTGCCTTTGGATTCACAGATGGAGGACGCCTTATGCGGCCAGCAGAACGCAGCCCGGCAGTGGATTGACCTGGCTGCAGCTCTGGAGGAGGGGGATTGGAAAAAGTCGCGCGAATTGATGCGTGAAAAGAAGCTGGCCCCTGAAGCAGTCGCCATGCTGCACGCTGAGGCCGGGGCCTGGGCCTGTGCATTGATGGGCTATAAAGAGGCCAAGACGCAAGACTTGGCGTGACTGGTTGGGCGGCTGTTTTTCTTCCTTTCTGTCTGTGCGCCCTGGCGCAGTTCTGGGCTACATAGCTATGCCCTGGTATTCCTCATACGTAGTAATTCCCTGAAAGACCTTTTCCGCACAATCCATTTTCAGCGTTCTGAGCAGACCGTTGCGCACGGCGGTGTCTTGAATCTCTTTGGAAGAGGCTTTCCTAATAATGAGGTCTTGGATGAGGGGCTCAATTTCCAGCAATTCGTAGACGCCTACGCGGCCTTTCAACCCCATGTTGCCGCATCGGGCGCAGCCTTTACCCCGGAAAAAGTGCATGGCCTGGTCTGCCTGCATGTTGATGAGTTCGGAGACTTCAGATGCTGGGGCTTCGTAGAATTCAATACATTCAGAACAAATGCGCCGGGCGAGCCGTTGCGCCACCACCAGCAGCAAGGTGGTGGAAAGCACAAAAGGGTCTACGCCCATTTCGGTGAACCGGGTCACGGCGCTGGAGGCGTCGTTGGTGTGCAGGGTGGAGAGCACTTTATGGCCAGTCATGGCTGCTTTAACGGCGATTTCTGCAGTTTCTGCGTCGCGTATCTCACCGACCATGATGACATCCGGGTCTTGCCGCAGGATGGACCGCAATCCGTCGGCAAAAGTCATGCCGGCTTTGCGGTTCAGCTGTATCTGGGTGATTCCCTCGACGCGGGATTCCACTGGGTCTTCCAGAGTGACGATGTTGACGCCAGGCGTGTTCAGCCGCTCTAGGATGGCGTAAAGCAGAGTGGTTTTACCGCTGCCAGTGGGGCCAGTAGCCAGGATCATGCCGTGGGGTTTAATGAGGGCCCGTTTGATGATGTTGATCTGGTCGTCGCTCATGCCCAGGTCTTCCAGCTCCAGGGTCTTGCCTCCCTCTTCGTGTAAGCGCATGACCACTTTTTCGCCATATATGGTGGGCAAAGTGGAGGTCCGCACGTGGACCTCGCTGTTTTTGACTTTGAAGGAGAATCGTCCGTCCTGCGGCACGCGGCAGATCGAGATGTCCAGGTTGGAGAGGAGCTTGAGCCGGGAGACAATGGCGTTGAAATATTTTTTGGGAGGAGACACTTGATCCAGGAGAATGCCGTCAATCCTGTAGCGCAGTATGGCTCTGTCCTGCTCTTGAGAAAGGTGAACGTCGCTGGCCCCCTGGCTGTGAGCGTGCAGCAGTATTTTGTTGACCAGTTTGACCACGGGCCTGTCTTCCGCTTCTGCTTGCGCCGTGGCAATATTGTACGAATCATCTTTGCTGGATGTATCCAGTTCCGGCTCGCCCTCTTCATCAGTAAGGCCCATATCCAGCTCTGAGGAGCCAACGCTGATGCCGTACACCATGTTCGTCAGCTCGCTCAACTCGCTCTGCACGCAGATAACCGGTTCCACGTCCAAGTCAGTGATGCGGACCAGGTCGTCAATAACGACCAGGTCCATGGGGTCGGTCATGGCCACCCACACCAAGCCGTTTTCGCTTTTTAGTGGAGCAACCTGATAGCGGGTGGCGATGTTTTCCGGGATAATTTCCTGGAGGGTGGGCGAGGGTTTGAATTTGTCCTTGCTATACCTTTCAACGCCTCTTTGTCTGCTCACAGCATTGACGATGGCTTCTTCATCGACAATTTTATGCTGCACCAGAAATTGGCCGAGTTTAAGGCCGCTTCCTTTCTGGCGTTTGAGCGCAGAAGCCAGGGCTTGTTCAGATAACAGGCCTTCCTGAACAAGCAATTCCCCAAGTTTGCCTTGTACGCGCGCCATATGTACTGTTTCCTCAACTGGGTTCGCCTGCGGAGCTGAACCATTTCGCAGGGGGTGTAAAATCTTGTTTCTTTTCCAAAAAATCTGTCAAATACCGTCTAAAGCTGAACATCCCTTCCTGAAAACCCATCTCCACTATAGAATCAATTTGTGACATTTTATTTTCACGCAGAGAGTTCTTAAGGGCTTGGTTGGAGCGCAGAATGGAGAGCAGGGGCACACGGAAATTCATGTCGGGCAGTTGGGTGAGCCGTTGGACGATAACGCCCCGCAGCACTGCGGAAAGTTGATGCCGGACCAGGTCTTGGGAGTCCATGGGGAAGGAGTTGCAGATGCGGTAGACGGCTTCTTCCGGAGAGCTTGCGTGCATGGTAGCCAGCACCAGGTGGCCAGATTCAGCCACGTTTAGCGTTTCGCGGATAACTTCGGGGTCCCGCATTTCGCCCACAAAAATGACGTCCGGCATTTGCCGCAGCACGTCTTGCAATGCTTGTTCGAAGGAAAGGAAATGCACCCGGTATTCGCGCTGTTCTATGAAGGACCGGATGGACTGGTGCCGGTATTCTATGGGGTCTTCCAGGGTGATGATGTGGGCGTTGCGCGACCGGTTGACATAGTCGATCATGGAGGCCAGGGTCGATGTTTTTCCAGTCCCGGTGGCGCCGCACATGACGACCAGTCCCGAATGCAGCTCGCAAAAATCTTTAATGGAAGGGTGCAGGTTCAGCGAATCAATGGAAGGCGGTTTGCCTGGCAGCAGCCGAAAGGAGAGGGACAGCCCCCGAGCCATTTGCGCGACATGTATCCGCAGAAATATTTTGTTCATGGACAGTGAGAAATCAACTGATTTGCGCTTTTCGAGAATAGCCAACTGCTTCTCGTTCATGAGCTTTTGGGCCAGCGCCTCCACCTCGTCGAATTTCCAGAAGATGTCTTTTTGAATGAATATTTTTCCCCGCTTGCGCAGGACAACGGGATGGTTGCCGCTTATGTGGAAGTCGGCTCCTTCCTGTTCCACGCATGCAGCTACTATCTGCTTGAAAACATTTAGTGTTTTTGCTGCTAATAATCCCTCCGCCTTGTCCCTGAGAAAAGCGGAAGACTGGTCCTCGGGCTTTCCGGCAGATGCTTGGCCAGACGCGTAGGCCGACTGGGCCAGAGCGGAGACTTCCGGAGTAGGCTCCAAATAGTTTGCAGGGCCTTTTGATGGAGCACCCAGTGAAGGCAGTCCTTGCTGGTCTTCCTTGTGTTCCGGCGGGGAGGCAAGCAGTTTCTCGTCAATGTGAATCCGGGTCGGTTCCTGAGAGTCCTCTTCCTCGCCCAAGCCGTATATGGCGCTGTTGAGCCAGGAGAGCTGCTGTTTGTTGCAGATGAGCGGCTCAGTTTCCTGGCCGGTTTTTTGGGATACTCTGTCCAGAGCGATAATGTCTGTGGGGTCGGTCATGGCGACATAGAGAACGCCGTCTTTCTCTTGCACCGGCACAAGATTGTATTGCAGAGCCAGTTCTTCGGGTATGAGCGAACGCACTGCCGGGTCCGGCGGGTATTTTGCGCGGTTGAATTGGTCCACGCCCAACTGCTTGGCAACAGCAATGACGATTTTATTTTCAGTAATAATGCCTTCTTGAATGAGGCACTCGCCCAGCTTGACGTTGCGGCTGCGGTGTTTGACGAGAGTTTCTTCCAGCGTGGCCCGGTCTATGAGGCCGGCGTCTATGAGCATTTCCCCCAATCGCTTGCGGGTTCTTACCATGTGCTGCTCCTCGGGGACGGCTGAGCCGTCATTGTACTGCCATTGCGCCATCAGAGGCGTTTAAGCTGCAGAAGTGTACAGGGAATCACTATCATCAGGCTGCAGGATTGATATGACAGCCTATCGTGATTCGTCAACACCATAGTCTGCAGCAGCAAGGGCGAATATGGCGCTGCTGCAGCCGCTGCCTAAGAGCATGATTTACAAATCTAGAACGGCGCGGGCCAGTTGCACTATCTCCGGCGGGCGGAAGGGCTTGGTCATATAGACGTCTGCGCCAGCCTCCATGCCTCTCTGTTTGTCGAACTCCTGGCCCTTTGCAGTGAGCATGGCAATGTATACGTTCTGCAGTTTCAGCTTTTGTTTAACAGTTTCGCAAACATCAAAGCCGTTCATTTTGGGCATCATCACGTCGAGAAAGACCAGCGCAGGGGTTTCTTCCTGGATCATGCGCAAGCCTTCTTCGCCGTTTTCAGCGAACATCAAGGTGACGCCTTCGTCCTCCAGGTTCTCCAACGACTGCTCCAGAAGCATGCGGATGTGCGGCTCGTCGTCAACCATAAGGATTTTTCTGTTGCCAGAGTCAGCTGGTCCAGCAGGAGCGGCTGACGGGCTGGGGGCCGGGCTGGCTGACGGGCTGGGAGCGTGGACATCTTCATGGGAAACCGGTTCCTGCATCGCAGTTGGCGCGGCCAGCTGCTCTGTCGGGCTCTTTTCTTCTACCACCAGAGAGTCCAGCGAGGGTTGCCAGGTTTTCCCGCTCAGCCGGTAGTGCAGAGTCTGGGCCCATTCCAGGTCAGGCTTGAGCTTGAGAATGGCGACAACGACTTTGAACGCCTTGGCGTTGTCCTTGGCTTGCATGTACGTTTTTGCCAGGGCAAACGCTGTGTTCGGGTCGCCCGGCGTTAGGCGCAAGGCCAGTTCATAATAAAGCCTGGCCCGGTCAATGTCGCCGCGAGCCCGCAAGGAGTCTGCGACAGATTTAAAAGGGTTAACGGGCCGGTGGCCAAGTTTTTTCAGTTCCCGGTAGAAGCTTACAGCCTCCTGGTTGCGCCGGGATAAAACATAGGCCTCTGCAGCTTTATTGAAAAATGTCCGGGCTTTTTCCAAGTCTCCCAGACCCTTGGAAGCAATACCCATGCCTTTGTAAGCTTCTGGGACAAGCGTTTTGGCTGCAAATGAGTTGGTGAACTCGGTAAGGGCTCTTTTATACTGCTGTTTTTTGAGAAGTTCTTTGCCAGCAAGAAACCTTTTTTTGGCTACTGCTATGGGGTCTTGCTGGGGTTTCGCAGTGTGGGAGGGGGCAGCAGGCTTGTGCGCAGCACTGCTGGGCGGGGATGATTGTTCAGGCGTTGCGTGGTCTTCAGTCATGGGCGCATCCGTTTTCGGGGCGGCAGGTTGTTTCGGCGTGTCAGGCTCGTGTTGCACCGGCGCCTGTTCGGGGGAGGGCGTTTCCGGCTCAGGGTCCACAAAGACGGCCTGGTCTGTGTAGTCTGGCAAATCAACGCCGGAGGCCTTGACGGTTTCTGTAATTTTCTTCCCCAGCTCTTGGGCGGGGATGGGTTTTGATATGAACGTTTCTCCGCCGTGTTTGCGTGCGGTTTCGATGATGTCCTGGTCCAACGCCGGCACCATTATTAAGGCTGGCACTTTTGCGAACGTTTTGTTTTTGTCCATGGTCTGCAACAGCCAGAGGTTGTCTGCCTGAAGCAGGGACCAGTCTAACAGAGCGAAGTCCACGGCGCCGTCGTTGAGGGTCTCCCAGGCGGTTTCAGAATCAGAGGCGAACATGGTGACGTTGTGGCCGCAAAAAGCTGTCATGTTCGCCAGAACACGCTGTGTTACGGGGTTTTGGTCCGCCACCAGGACTCTCAGGCCTTTGGGCTCAGACATATCTATCCTTTTTTCGTAGCGTGAAGGCGCTCATTCATGTTTGTTCTTGGAGTACTTGTTCCACAGTATGCAGCTTGGCCTGAAGACGGGTACTGTGAAGGGCCATACCGCTTAAGCTGGCCATGGCGACAAACAGATTCAAATCCTGAGAGCTGTACGTAGTGGGTTCTTCACTGCTTGCCCAGGCAAATCCGTGTACTTTGCCTCCGGTTTTTAAAGGGCTGCACAGAATGGAAACGGCTTTCCCCATGCCGTCGTCAAACCGGCTGTCCACCCGTGTGTCATTGACTATCTCAGCCCGGCCTTTTTCAAGAACATCAGTATAAATGTCTTTTCCAGCAGCAAGGTTGAGCCTGATGCGGTCTTCATTGCCCTGGAAGGCGATGAGCTGAGGGCTCGTTGCGGGATGCAGGCTGAGCAGTGCGGCGGAATCGGCTTTAACCACGTTCATGAGTTCATCAATGAAACGCTGAGCAATGGTTTCTGTCTTTGCTGTATCTGCGTAGTCCTGGATAAGTTGACACAACAGAGTAATTTCGTTGTATTTTTCCAGGGCGTCGCGAACCACGACTTGCTTGTCCCGTTCGCGCATGGCCAGGTTTGACAGTGCTCTGGCCACCATGGAGGCTGAGTGGGCAGCGCCGCGGACTGTCCCTATGGTTTCGCCGTCCATGATTATGGGAATGGCTTCCCCGGGGGAGTCTTCAGGGCCGAAGACCAAGGCGCCTTGGGCGTCCAAAATGGCAAACGGGCCGCCCGGGCTGTTGGCCAGTTCGTCCAGAAAGCCTGCTACTGGCTTGTCTTTGAGAAACCGCTTGAGTTTGACTGCCGCCATATCACTATCCTTTTCTTCCGTCTTCGCCCAACAGCACGAAATGGACGTTTTTCACGCCGTGCTCAAACCGCAGCGCATCTGGCACTGAGCCGTTCGTCAGCGCGTCGGCGGCGGTAATGATGCACGAGGGAGCTTTTTCCAAAGCCTTGGCAACGGTCTGTTCGTGCGAAAGGGCCTGCTCCACGGCAAAGCCCCGGTCCTCCAGAAAGCGGGAAAAGACCTTGACGGCTTTGGGGTTAGACGCCGAAACCAGCAACGGTCCATCTTCCTTCAAGATGGCGGTAGCTTCTTCAATTTCCTTCAGGAACTCTGATTTCTTTATAGGAGTTTTCAGGTAGCGGTCCAGATGCACCATATACCCGGAGGACCGGTCCCCGCTCCAGCTGAGCAAAAAGACCGGCGTAGCCTGGCAATCCGGCGAGGCGGTAATTTGCCACGCCCAGCGCAACACTTTGTCCACGTCCTGATGTACGTCCAACAAAATGGCCCGCGGGGTGAACCGCCGGGCAACGTCCAGGGTTTCCATTACGTCGATGGTTTCGCGGGCGATGTATTCGCGCTCTTGGAGCGTGTCCACCAGGGCGTCGCGCAGGTGGGGCTCCCAGGTCATGACGATGACGTCCCGGCTGGGGTTGTCGGCAAAGCGCTTGAGCGTGTCGCCCACGTAGTCAGGCGAAACCAGGAAGGGCTGCACGCCTGCTGCGTCGCCAGTGGGCACGGTGAACCAAAACGTAGAGCCTTTGCCCAGCTCGCTGTCCACGCCTATGCGTCCGCCGTGGTGCTCCACAATCTGCTTGCAGATGGGAAGTCCCAGGCCGGTGCCAGTGGGTTTGCTGGTCAAGGTGTCGCCCACTTGCTTGAATTTTTCGAACACCTTGTCCTTGTCGTCCTCGGCAATGCCCGTGCCGGTGTCGATGACCTCCACGACAATCTCAGAAACTTTCATGTACGATTTGATGGTGACGCCGCCTTCGTTCGTAAATTTGACGGCGTTGGAGATCAGGTTGATGACCACCTGGATGTAACGGTCTTTGTCCCCAGTGAACTCAGGTAAATCCTGCTCGATGTGCTTTTTCAGGGGGATATTTTTCTTGTCGAAAAGCGACGATGTGGCTGCGATTGACCGCTCAATAAGATCAGCGACATGAATGCTCTCCCTCTTCCAGGCCACCTTTCCGGCTTCCAGCTTGGCGATGTCCAAAAGCTCGTTGATCAGTGTGGTCAGCCGGTCGCCTTCTGCCAAAATAACGCCCAGGTTTTTCTCCACAGAGGCAATGGCTTTGGCGATCTTCTTCTCTTCAGGGTCCAGCTTGGGGAAAATGGTGCTTTTGAACTTTAGCTGCACGATTTCCGCAAAGCCGAGGATGGAGGTCAGCGGGGTGCGCAGTTCGTGAGAGACCACAGAGAGAAAGTCGGTTTTCATCTTGTCCACTTCCTGCAGCCGCTCGTACGCCTCTTTGAGTTCAGTGTTCATTTTTTCCGTCTTGCGCTTGGCGCCGCCAAGCTGGACGTTCAATTCAGCCAGTTCCTGGGTGCGCTTGTTCCGCAAAATCACCAGGGTTTCCAACAGCCGCTGCACAGTAACGATGCCTTTGTAGTCGCCCCTTTCGGTAACGATGATATGGTCGTAAATATGCGTTTTGTCACGGCTCATGGCTTTGCTGGAAACTTCTTCCAGCTCGGTGTCGCCTTCCACAATAACGGGATTGGAGTCCATGACGGACGAAATGGGCTTTTTGTGATACAGCGATACGCCGTACTGGTGCGAGAGGGCGCGGTCCAGGTGCAAGCTCATGACCAGCCCAACAGGCTTGCGGTTCTCCACAACCACAATGGCGCCAATGGGCTGCTCTTTTTCGTCGCCCATGATGTCTTTGACGTCGCGGATGATCATGGCAGGGGACACTGATGGAGCAGGCTCCAACAGCTCGACAATATTAACCTGCCCGCCCAGACTCATGTCTTCCGTCAGTATGGATGTCTGTTCAGCCATATATTCTACGCCGTTGTCCTTGTCGCAAACGTAAGAACGTTTGGATACTTTTAGGGATAACCACTATCACGGCAATGTTACAGTTCTTTGCATAAATGTGACTTGCTTATGGCAAAGATCCTGAAAGTGAACAAAAAAATATGAAAAATTTTAAGTAATCGATCTCAGGTGAGGCAGGGAACGTTCAATGCTCTGCGCCAGGAGTGCTGGAAAATGTTGTGAGCCCTGCCCGCCGTGATTTTCATGCTTTACATCAGCCCGGTCTTGTGGCTATGTATCCTCTTTTTTCACAACACGAGAGGAACCGCCATGACAACACACGCGACGGGCCCAACCGATCCCCTGCATTTTCTCAGCCTCCTGGACGTGACCCGCAGCCAGGCCGCACAGCTTGTCGAATCCGCCCTGCAGATGAAACAGGAGCGCTGGCGCAGCCGGACCATGACCGGTTGCGTGGCTGCACTGATTTTTGAAAAATCATCCACCAGGACGCGCGTCTCGTTTGAAGCAGCAGTGCGGCATTTGGGCGGTTCTGTGCTGTTCATGACCCCGGCCGACGCCCAGCTGGGCCGCGGTGAACCGTTAAAAGACACGGCCCGGGTGCTTTCCCGCTATGTGGACTGCCTCATTGTGCGCACCTTTGGCCAAGAAAAGCTGGTGGAACTGGCGGCGTATGCAACCATTCCAGTCATTAACGCCTTGTCTGATATGTACCACCCTTGCCAGCTGCTGGCTGACGTGCTGACCATGCGCGAGCGCGAGGAGTCGTTGGACGGCCTGCCTGTGGCCTGGGTGGGCGACGGCAACAACATGGCAAACTCATGGATAAACGCGGCGGCGCAGTTTTCCTTTAGTTTGCGGGTGGCGACCCCGGCAGGCTACGAGCCGGACCAACAAATTTTGGATCGAGCCTGGACGCAAGGCGCGGACGTGACGCTGACCCACGACCCGGTCGAGGCTGTGGCCGGGGCTAAATACGTGAACACCGACGTCTGGGCCTCCATGGGGCAAGAAGAAGAACAGGCCGCCCGGAAAAAAATCTTCGCGCTGTATCAGGTGAATAGTGAACTGCTCAGCCGCGCCGACCCGGCGGCAAAGGTCATGCACTGCCTGCCGGCGCACCGCGGCGAGGAAATCACCAACGACGTTATTGAAGGACCAGCCTCCATAGTCTGGGACCAGGCTGAAAACCGCTTGCACGCCCAAAAGGCCCTGCTGCACATGCTGTTTGAACACCAGTAATCAGGAACGAGAATGAGCGACGACATCAAAAAGGTAGTGCTCGCCTACTCTGGCGGGCTGGACACCTCTGTCATCCTGAAATGGATACAGACCACCTACAACTGCGAGGTCATCACCCTGACCGCCGACCTGGGGCAGGGCGAAGAATTGGACGGTCTTGAGGAAAAGGCCCTGAGAACCGGCGCTTCCAAAGCCTTTGTGGAGGATTTACAGGAAGAATTCGCCGGCGACTATGTGTTTCCCATGCTCCGGGCAGGGGCTATCTACGAGGGCCGCTATCTGCTGGGAACCTCCATTGCCCGGCCGCTCATTGCCAAACGCATGGTGGACATTGCCCGGCGCGAAGGCGCCCAGGCCATAGCCCACGGCGCCACAGGCAAGGGAAACGACCAGGTCCGCTTTGAGCTGACAGCCAACGCGTTGGCGCCCCGGCTCAAAGTTATTGCCCCGTGGCGCGAATGGGACCTGCGGTCCCGCTCGCAGTTGATCTCTTTCGCGCAACAGCACAGCATTCCGGTGGTTATGGACGAGCGTAAGCTCTATTCCATTGACCGCAACATGCTGCACTGCAGCTTTGAAGGCGGCGAACTGGAAAATCCCTGGTACGAGCCTAGCCACGCCAGCTATCTGATGACCCGACCCCCGGAGCGCGCCCCCAGCGAGTCTGAGATCATAACCATTGAATTCGAACGCGGCGACCCGATATCTGTAAACGGAGACGCCATGAGCCCGGCAACGCTCATCCATCACTTGAACTCCCTGGCCGGACGCCACGGTATTGGCCGCATAGACATGGTGGAAAACCGCTTTGTGGGCATGAAGTCCCGCGGCGTGTATGAAACCCCTGGCGGCACGCTCATCCATTCAGCCCGGCGAGACCTGGAAGGCATCTGCATGGACCGCGAACTCATGCACCTGCGCGATTCGCTCATCCCTAAATACGCTGAGCTGGTCTACAATGGTTTCTGGTATTCGCCAGAGCGCGAAGCCCTGCAAGAATTTATGGACAAGGCTGTGGAAAAACTGACTGGAACCGTGCGGTTGAAGCTGTACAAGGGCAATGTCTATCCCCTGGGCCGCAAGTCGCCACATTCGTTGTACAATCCTGAACTGGCCACCTTTGAAGAGGATGATATTTACAACCAGGCCGACGCCGCGGGCTTCATCAAGCTGCAGGGACTGCGGCTGCGGGCTTACAAGCTGGGCCGATAGGGAGTACAATCCATGGCCGAGAAAAAACTCTGGGGCGGACGGTTTGATCAACCCACAGACGCGCTGATGGAGGAGTTCTCCGAATCCGTCTCCTTTGACCAGGCCATGGCCATGGAGGATATCGCAGGCTCTGCCGCCCACGCCCGCATGCTGGCGGAACAGGGCGTCATCAGTAAACAAGATATGGGCGATATCCTCCGCGGTCTGGACCAGGTGCAGCAGGAGATTGCGGCCGGCGCCTTTCTGTGGCGCACGGACCGCGAAGACGTACACATGAACATAGAGGCCCGGCTCACCGAATTGGTCGGCGAAGCCGGCAAGAAGCTGCACACCGGCCGCAGCCGCAATGATCAGGTGGCCCTGGATTTTCGGCTGTTGGTCCACGGCCGGTTGTTCGCCTGGCAAGAGGGCGCGCGGCTTCTGGCCCAGGCCCTGGCGGACCAGGCGGAACAGCACGTAGACACGCTGCTGCCCGGATGCACGCATTTACAACCGGCCCAGCCGGTGACGTTAGGCCATCATTTGCTGGCCTACTGCTGGATGCTACAGCGTGACTGTGAACGAATGGAGGACTGCCAGAAGCGCACGGCGGTTTCGCCCCTGGGCGCGGCTGCACTGGCCGGGACCACCTATCCTTTGAATCCTTCCGCCGTGGCCAAAGAGCTTGGCTTCCCCCAGGTGTTCGCCAACTCCATGGACGCCGTGTCCGACAGGGATTTCGCACTGGAGGCGCTGTTTAGCGCATCCACGGTCATGGTGCACCTGAGCCGGCTGTGCGAGGAGCTTATCCTCTGGTCCGCGCCAGCGTATGGATTTGTGAAGCTGCCGGACGCTTTTGCCACGGGCTCGTCCATCATGCCGCAGAAAAAGAACCCGGACGCGGCCGAGATAACCCGGGGCAAGACGGGCAGGGTGTTCGGATCGCTCATGGCCTTGCTGACCACCATGAAAGGGCTGCCCATGGCCTACAACCGGGACCTGCAAGAGGACAAGGAGCCTTTTCTGGACGCAGATAAAACAGTGTCCGCCTGCCTGGCCGTAATGGCGGCCATGGTCCTGGGGTTGGAATTTTTGCCGCACCGCATGGAGGCTGCGCTCAAGGCAGGCTTTCTGAACGCTACGGAACTGGCAGACTATTTGGCGTCCCGCAACATTCCCTTCCGCGAAGCGCACGAGCTGACCGGCAGGGCGGTGGCCGCCGCTGAAGCGCAGTCCAAAGGATTGGAAGACATGAGCCTGGAAGAGCTGCAGGCCATCGCCCCCCAGGTGCAGGAAGACGTGTTCCAGGTGCTGGACTACCGGGCGGCGGTGGAGCGGCGGACAACGCCGGGGTCCACGTCGCCGGCTTCTGTGCGCGAACAGTTGGCCAAGCTGCGCGTCTGGCTCGGAGACAAGACTTAATCATCTAATATTGTATTAAAAAATTTCTATTTGCAAATCAGATTGTCTTGGGCTATTTTACCCGGTCTTTCCGTCAGATGGAGCGAGAGTGGCGGAATTGGTAGACGCACTGGATTTAGGATCCAGCGGGCAACCGTGGGAGTTCGAGTCTCCCCTCTCGCACCAGCACGAAAGGCGGCCGTTTTGCGGCGACTATTTACTCTGTAGGAGGATGTTGAGAATGGAATACCAAGTGGAAAATGTTTCGCCGGTCAAACGCACGGTGAAGGTGCAGACGGACGCAGAAGAAGTGAACGCTGCTTTGGGCGCAACCATTGCCCTGTACCGCCGCGATGCGGACATTAAGGGGTTTCGCAAGGGCAAGGCCCCGTCCGACTTGATTGAGGGCCGGTACAAAAAGCAGATATACAACGAAGCCACAACCGATCTGGTGAATCTGCACATCAACCAGATAATGGGCGAGATGAAGGCCACGCCGGTGTCTGGCATCGACTACGAGGGCGGCGAAGTGGTCAAGGGAGAGGATTTTTCCTACGCTTTCTCCTTTGAAGTTCTGCCGGACTTTGAACTGCCAGAATACAACAACCTGGAAGTGGACGAAGAAGAGGTGGAGGTCACGGAAGAGGAAATCCAGGCTGTCATCGACCGCATCCGGGAGAACATGTCTGAACTGACGGTAGTGGAGGAAGACCGCTATCCCCAGGACGGCGACGTGGCTGTGATCACCTTCCAGGCCTTTGAAGACGGCAAGGTCATGGACGCCGTGCAGGCTGAGAATTTTCACCTGCAGCTGGGCGAAGGCCAAGCCCTGGGCGAATTCGAAGAGGCCGTCAAAGCTTTGAAGCCCGGCGAGCAGGGCGAAAAGGACATCAGCTTTCCTGATGATTTTTTGAACAAGGACCTGGCCGGCCGTACCGTGACCATGCGCATCATACTGCACTCCATCAAAGAAAAGAAGCTGCCTGAGATGACGGACGAGATGGCCAAGGAAGCCGGCGGCTTTGCCACGGTGGACGCCATGCGCCAGGCTGTAAAGGCCACATATGAGCAGTCCCGAGTGCAGATGAACCGCTCCGTGGCCCAGAAGCGCTTGCTGGACAAGCTGCTGGCCAAGGTGGATTTCCCTGTTCCCGAGTCGTTGATAGAAGGGCACGTGGACCAGCTGGTGGCTGACTTGACGGACCGTGTGGAGCGCCAGGGCCGCAGCATAGAGTCCTTGGGCAAGACTGGCCCACAACTGCGCGAGGAATTCCGGCCCCAGGCCATTGAGCTGGCCAAGTCTCAGATATTCTTGATCAACGTGGCTCAAGCTGAAGGTTTTGACGTGACTGACAAGGAGCTGGATTTCTACTTCCAGCAAATGGCCGCCCGCTCTGGTGAAGACTTTTACGCCATTAAGAAACACCACATTGAAAACAACCTCATGTACGCCGTGCGCGACCGTATGCTGGCGGACAAGGCCATGGAGCACCTGTACTCCCAGGCTATGGTGAACAAGGTCCCGGCCGGCTCGCTGGATGCGGCGGACGGGGCGGCTGCAGAGTCTGAAGCTGGCGGCCTGGAAGCTACCGACGCTGAATAATCACATAGCAAAGCTAACGGGCCCGAACGCAACCCTGCGTTCAGGCCCGTTTGCAATTCCTCGAAATTGCAGAAATCTGAAGTTTTTTTTCCTCTTCGGCCTTGACAGCCGCTCCAGAAGTATAGTTTCATTAAGAGATGCAGCGAACACTCTGCCGGACGCTTTCCGGTTTGCAGCGCAACAGCGACCATATGCATTCCACATACACGCATTCAGGAGGATATCTCTTATGACATTGGGCGCCGCCGTGCCTATCGTCATTGAAACCACAGGCCGCACTGAGCGGGCGTATGACATTTTCTCCCGCCTGCTCAAAGACCGCATCATTCTGCTCGGCACGGCCATTGACGACACCATCGCCAGTCTTGTTTGTGCGCAACTGCTTTTTCTGGAGTCTGAGAATCCGGAAAAAGAAATCAACATGTACATCAACTCTCCCGGCGGGTCGGTAAGCGCCGGACTGGCCATTTACGACACCATGCAGTACATTTCGTCTCCAGTGGCCACCTTGTGCATGGGCATGGCCGCCAGCATGGGCGCCGTGCTGCTGGCCGCCGGCCAGGACGGCATGCGCTACGCCCTGCCCAACAGCCGGGTGATGATGCACCAGCCCTTGGGCGGCTACCAGGGGCAGGCCACGGACATCGGCATTCACGCCAACGAGATTTTGCGCACCCGGGAGAAACTGAACACTATCCTGGCCCACCATACCGGCCAGGATATTAAAAAGATCACAGTGGACACCGAGCGAGACTACTTCTTGTCCGCTAAAGAAGCAAAAGAATACGGTATGATAGACGAGGTGCTTGCGTCCCGCAAAGACGCCAAGCCGGAGAGCTAACAGGCAGTTGAATAATCCACGATGGCTGCGTTGCTCTAAAAAGTTTAGAGCATCTTAGCTTGAAAAGCTCTAGATGCTCTTATGCATTTTTCTGAAACAAGTGAAAATTGTTTCAGGAGTTAGCGTTGACTAAACGCTAAAATGCGCTTGAACAGCCTGCATAAATGGACTTTTCAACAGGCTGCGAAGACGCGCCAAGCAACCAGCGGCACGTTGTTTGCTTCAACAGAGCGCATACTGCCAAAGGCTGAGTACTAACCACCGAGAACCTCACGCGCCAGTGCAGCGCCACAGGGGGCTACATGTCAGATATTACAAAAACCAACCGCGAAATGCTTGTTTGTTCGTTCTGCGGCAAAAACCAGCAGGACGTGCAACGGCTCATCGCCGGGCCAGAAGTCTTCATTTGTGACGAGTGCGTCTCGCTGTGCAATGAAATCATCGCCCAGGAGTCCATGACCCAGTCGCTGGACGGCGACGGTTTGTTGACGCCTGCGGAACTTAGTGAACGTCTTGACGATTACGTTATCGGCCAAACCCAGGCCAAAAAGATTCTGGCTGTGGCCGTCCACAACCACTACAAGCGCGTCTTTTATTCCGCAGCAAACGGCAACGACGTAGAGCTGGAAAAGTCCAACATTCTGCTCGTTGGCCCTACTGGTTGCGGCAAGACCCTGCTGGCAAAGACTCTGGCCCGGGTGCTGCGCGTGCCCTTTGCCATTGCCGACGCCACCACCCTGACCGAAGCCGGCTACGTGGGCGAGGATGTGGAAAACATCCTCGTGCAACTGCTGCAGAACGCAGACTACGACATCGAGGCCGCCTCCCGGGGCATCATCTATGTTGATGAAATCGACAAGATCGCTCGCAAGGGCGACAGCCCGTCCATTACCCGTGACGTATCCGGCGAAGGCGTACAGCAGGCGCTGCTTAAAATCATTGAAGGCACCGAAGCAAACATTCCTCCCAAGGGCGGCCGCAAACATCCGCAGCAGGAATTCATCAAGCTCGACACCGGCAACATACTGTTCATTATGGGCGGCGCCTTCATCGGTATGGACAAGATCATACAAGAGCGCATCAGCGGCAGCGCCATGGGGTTTGGCGCCAAGCTGGACCGCAAGCGCGAGGACAACAGCACAGAAATCTTGGCCCACGCGCACCCCATTGATTTGATCAAGTTCGGCCTCATTCCAGAATTTGTCGGCCGCGTACCGGTGGTCACCCATGTCGAGGAGCTTTCCGAGAACGATCTGGTCCGCATTCTCACTGAGCCGAAAAACGCGCTTACAAAACAGTATCAGCGGCTTTTCGAGCTGGACAACGTCCGGCTGCGGTTTACCCAGAATGGCCTGAAGGCCATTGCCCGCAAAGCCACCGAGCGCAAAACCGGCGCTCGCGGCCTGCGCAACGTCATGGAAACCGTGATGCTGGACATCATGTACAAACTGCCGTCGCTGACTGACGTGAAAGAGTGCGTGGTGAACACCAACGTGGTGGAAAACGGCGTGGAGCCGCTGCTGCTCTTCCATCAGGAAGCCAAAACGGGCTCCTGATCCTGTGTTCTCTGCGCGCAGTCCGAAATCTGCCGGGCTGCGCGTTTTTCCTTGCAGACCTGCAGCAACTCGCCGTATCACATTAGCGTCGGCGGGTTGTTGACATTCGGTGTCGGGGCCTTACAATTGTCCCTAATTCCCTCAAAACAGGTCGGAGATTTTTACTCCGTCTGCGTTTATATCGACACCGCTCTTTTTTAGGAGGTATCAATGAGCTCATTTTCCCTTAAAAGCAAAAAGCATGACCTGGACGACATGACCTTGCCGCTGATGTCGTTGCGGGAAGTGGTCATGTTTCCGCGCTCCATCGTCCCGCTGTTCGTGGGCCGTGAAGCATCCATAAAAGCCATTGAGGCGTCTCTGGCCAATTACGATAAAAAAATTCTGCTGGTGGCCCAGCGGGCGCCCGAATTGGAAAAGCCCGAGCCAAAGGACCTGTTCGAGATGGGCGCCGTGGCCAAGGTGTTGCAGATTCTTCGGCTGCCAGACGGCACCATCAAGGTGCTCTTCGAGGGGCTAAGCCGGGTGATGTGGGAGCCTGCCGGGGATTTAACCGTGGAAAACACAGAATTCCCCATGGCCCGCATTACAGCCGTGCCCGAAGACGAAGCCCGCGGCCCCGAAGCAGAAGCGCTTATCCGCGCCGTGCACGAAGCCCTGGAAGAATATGGCAAGGTGAACAAGAAGATGGCCCCAGAAACCATTCTGGCTATCTCTTCTCTGACCGACCCCGGCAAGCTGGCCGACGCCGTGATGCCGCATCTGCGCGTGGACTACCTGAAGAAACAACAGGTGCTGGAGGAAATGGATCCGGTCAAGCGGCTGGAGGAGTCCTACAGCCTGCTGCTGGGCGAGATTGAAGTCACCAGCCTGGAAAAAAAGATCAAGACCCGGGTCAAGTCACAGATGGAACGCAACCAGCGCGAATACTATCTGAACGAGCAGCTCAAGGCCATCAGCAAAGAAATGGGCCGCGAGGATGACCCCCAGGCCGAAGCCGCGGACCTGGAGGAAAAGCTCAAGGCTAAGGTCATGTCAGACGAGGCCCGTGAAAAGGCCATGAAGGAAATGAAAAAGCTGAAGCAGACCCCGCCGTCTTCAGCTGAATACACCGTGGTCCGCAACTATGTGGACTGGATTCTGGACCTGCCGTGGGGCGCCTTGAAGGACACCACTGTGGACCTGGGCGAAGCTCAGAAGATTCTGGATGACGACCACTACGGCCTGGACAAGCCCAAGGAGCGCATCCTGGAGTACTTGGCCGTGCAGAACCTGGTGCAGTCCCTCAAGGGACCCATCCTCTGTCTGGTTGGCCCTCCCGGCGTGGGCAAGACCTCCCTGGCCAAATCCGTGGCCCGGGCCACCGGCCGCGAATTCGTGCGGCTCTCCCTGGGCGGCGTTCGCGACGAAGCGGAAATCCGCGGCCACCGGCGCACCTATGTGGGCGCATTGCCGGGCAAGATCATCCAGTCCTTGAAGCGGGTGGAGTACAATAACCCGCTCTTTTGCCTGGATGAAGTGGACAAGATGTCCATGGATTTTCGCGGCGACCCGTCCGCGGCTCTGCTGGAAGTGCTGGACCCGGAACAGAACTACGCATTCAATGACCACTATTTGGACATGGACTACGACTTGTCCAAGATATTCTTCATCACCACGGCCAATACGCTGCACTCCATCCCCCTGCCGCTGCAGGACCGCATGGAGATTATCAAGCTGCCCGGCTACCTGGAGGTGGAAAAAAAGAACATCGCCAAGAAGTTCCTGGCGCCCAAGCAGTTGGAGCAACATGGTTTGAAGGACGACAACCTGCAGCTGAGCGACAACGCAGTGCTGGAGATCATCCGCCGCTACACCCGCGAGGCCGGCGTGCGCAACCTGGAGCGCGAAATCGCCGCCATCTGCCGCAAGACAGCCCGCCAACTGGTGGAGTCCGGCGACACCGGAAAAACCGTGCATGTGACCAAGCAAAACCTGCACAGTTATCTGGGCGTGCAAAAGCACCGCTACGGCGAGAAGGAAGAAAACGCCCAGGTCGGCGTTTCTACCGGCCTGGCCTGGACCGAGCTGGGCGGCGAGCTGCTGGTGGTGGAAACCGCGCTGATGCCGGGCAAGGGCAAGGTGGAGATAACCGGCAAGCTGGGCGACGTGATGCAAGAGTCTGCCCGGGCGGCCATCTCCTACATCCGCTCCCGCTCTGACCTGTTCGGTCTGCGTAGCGACTTCTACAAGGACATCGACATCCATGTGCACGTGCCCGAGGGCGCAACGCCCAAGGACGGCCCGTCCGCCGGCGTAACCCTTACCACGTCGCTGGTGTCGTCACTGTTGAACCTGCCTGTGCGCAACGACCTGGCCATGACTGGCGAGATAACCTTGCGCGGCCGGGTGCTGCCCATCGGCGGTCTGCGCGAAAAGCTGCTGGCGGCTCACCGCGGCCAGATATCCGAGGTCTTCATTCCCAAAGACAACGTCAAGGACCTGGAAGAGGTGCCGGACGAAATCCTGAAAAGCGTGAAAGTAACCCCTGTAGAGACCCTCGACGAGGTGCTGGAAAAAGCGCTTATCTGCGCTGACCCCAAGGCCCTCTTCTGCAGACGGGACGGGGACGAATTCGCGCCCCTGGCCCATACGCTGCTCAAAGAGCACGAGCACGACGCACAGACCAACCACACGCAGTAAACGCGAAAAGTACTATAAGAGTAGCGGCTACAACGCCGGTCCTGGAAACGGGGCCGGCGTTTTTTAAG
>CAYTSA010000010.1:0-63717 GCA_964440345.1 uncultured Desulfovibrionaceae bacterium
TAGACGGGCTTTGCCCGTCGTAATGCAAGCATTTCAATCGTTAAATGCTATAGCTACAAACTCTGGAATGAAAAACAAATACTTCGACACCGGCGAGTCTGGCTACCACCCCTGGCGCAAAATACGCATCTGCTTTTCAGGATTGCGCTACGCCGCCCTGTACGATTTCAGCGTTGCGTACAAGCTCGTTGTCTCTTTGCTTGCCCTTGGCGTTTCCGTCTGGTTGCATGAATGGGTGGATGTATTGCTCATCGTTGTCGCCACGGGGCTGATGCTGGCGGCGGAAATATTCAATAGCGTGTTCGAGGCAATATGCGACTATCTGCAGCCTTTCAAAGACGCGGATATCCGAGCCATCAAGGACATGGCTGCTGCTGCTGCCGGCGTGGCCATTCTCACTTGGTTCATCGTGCTGGGCGTGGAGCTGAGCCGGGGTATCAACGCGCTTCTGTAAAGGCGGCTTTTGGCGATTGGTCAATGCATCCAGCAGTTGCAATCCTCGCTGAACACAAACAGCTCGGTAAAGCGTTGCTTCTTCACTGGCTTGCAATCTCCCTGCAGCGCTTCTTCCTCAGTCGCGCCCTGGCATTCATAGATGTAGTCGTAGTAGGACATGGTCCCGGTGTACGGCAGTCTGGTCTCTCCTGTGGGGCGGACAGATATTTCCAACGTGTCGTAGTTAATGGCCCGATAAGACGCAAAGAACACTTCACCACGTTCTTCCACAGCAGGATTCTCCACACCGTCCAGCCGTGAACGCTCCAGACCAACTATCCATTGGCGGGAAAAGCGTTTAAACTTTGCCAGGGCCATGAGCGCGGGCTCGAAAACCGGCTTGGGCAGGGACTTCCCCGTCTCCAGCTTGGCGCTGGAAGCAGTCTGAGAATCCTGCTCTGCAGCAGTTTGCGCATGCGCCGGATGCATAGCTGCAACGCACATCATGAACACAATCAAAAGTCCCAGACTTTTTTGCACAGGGATCATCAGCTCAGAAGCCGCTATGGTAAGAAATGAATCCGGCGGCGCCAGGTTCTGGCGCCGCCGGAAGAGAGGAACAGGTTATTTGAACTTGATTTCCACCCGGCGGTTCAGGCGGCGGCCTTCACGAGTGGAGTTGTCGTACTTGGGCATGGTTTCGCCGTACCCAACAGTAGTCAGCTTGGAGGCGGAAACGCCCTTCATGACCAGATATTCCTTCACAGAAGCGGCCCGGCGCTCAGAAAGGCCCATGTTGTAAGCTTCTGTGCCAATGTTGCAAGTATGGCCGGCAACGATGAACTGACAAGGCTTGTCTTTAAGGATATAGGCAATGTCGTCCAGAATGGGCTTCATTTCCGGGCGGATGTTGGACTTGTCGAAGTCAAACTGAATGGAGCGGAAGACAACCACTTCGGAACAGGGGTCTTCGGTAACAACCACTACTTCTTCCTTTTCTTCCACCACAACTTCTTCAATCTCAACTTCGTCGTAGAACACGTCCTTGACGAACTGCTTCATGGCCTTGTCGTCTTTGACGGTGTCGTACTCAGCATACACTGAGCAAGAATCCAGCGAGGCTATCTGGTCCAGGGTTTCCTTGCCTTCGTCAGAGTCGGCCAAGGAAATCACGTGAAAGCACAGATTGTCCCAATATTTGGACTCCAGCTGGGCGGCCTGGGCCACTGCATCTGGGCCAATGTTGGAAACGCCGTCAGATACAACGATAACCGCTGTTTTTCCACTGGCGTTGGCCAAAATCGGATCCAACTCCATAAAGCCCTTGCCCATGGGGGTCAGACGGCCAAAAATATCATAGCCAGACTTCACCTGGCCCACGGCTTCGCCAAAATTGACCCATTCGTAGGGTCCCATTTTCTTGAAGCTTTTGAACGGGGCAAACGTGTAGAAGGCGCCATTGTAACCCAGCTCTTCTGGAATCATGGATATCATGTTCTGAGAAGTTTGCTGCGCCAGCTCTATTTTCGGAGCATTTTTCCCTTTGTACTTCATAGCCATGGAGCCGGAGTAGTCCATAAACAAAATGAAGTTATCTACTTTCTTGACCAGTTTCGTTGCAGCGTGAGCTGGACCAGCCAGCAGCACAGCCGCCAGCAGCAGCATAGGCAACATGAGTTTCAGACCAGTACGCATCATGAGTGTATACCTCCAAATTGTCGCAGGTTCTCGGACATCCCCCAAAAAAACCACTAACCACTACAAAAAACGGGGCTGGCTTCCGGACTGTTTACATCAGACCGGCTCCAGTGTACGCTACTATCCATATTGAGCTTTGAATCGTAAGCTATTTCATCAACATCTTCAAGCACCTTTTCCAAATCTTTCCAGAAACGTCACACAGCGCCCCAGCACTGCATGAGCAACCATGCAAGCTACATGCATCCGGCGAGTAGTGCTACAATACCAGTTTTTCGGAGACTGTAAATACTATGCGCGACCTTTTGCCACTTTTTAGCAAACCCAGTCATTATCTTGGCTGCGAGCACGGCGCCGTCCACAAAGACCCGGCTGCTGTCTCGGGCCGCATGGCTCTGGCTTTTCCGGACCTGTACCATGTTGGCATGTCCTATTTGGGCATGGCCATTCTATACAACGCTGTGAACCAACGCCCACAGCTCTACGCTGAGAGGGTCTTCGCCCCATCCAGAGAAAACGCAGCCGTGCTGCAAGAGCACAGCCGGCCCCTGGCCACACTGGAAACAGCCACGCCTCTGGCCGATCTCGACGCCGTGGGTTTTCACCTGACCCATGAAATGTGCTACACTAATGTGCTCTGGATGCTCGATCTGGCGCATATCCCCTTGCGGGCTGCGGAACGGGACGATTCCCACCCGGTCATCATCGCCGGCGGGGGCGCAGCCTTCAACCCTGAACCCGTGGCCCCCTTTCTGGACCTGGTTGTGCTGGGCGACGCCGAAGCGCTGCTGCCAGACCTGCTTGAGCGCATTGCTGCAGCCCGCAGAGCCGGTTTGCCGCGCGAAGAGCAACTGGAACAATTCGCCTGCACACCCGGCGTGTACGTTCCCAGCCTCTTTGCCGACGCCGGGCCGGGAGCGCCGCCCGCGCCCTTGCGCCCGGGCTATCAGTCTGTCGATAAATGCGTGCTGCCAGACCTGGACCTGGTCCCATTTCCTACCTCAGCGCCGCAGCCTTTTGAAGCTGTGCACGACCGCATGACCCTGGAAATAGCCCGGGGCTGCACCCGGGGGTGTCGATTCTGCCACGCTGGCATGGTCTACCGGCCAGTGCGCGAACGCTCCCTCAAACAGCTGGACGGGCTGCTGCAGCAAGGCCTGGACAAAAGCGGCTATGAGGAAGTCTCCTTCCTCTCGCTGTCCACTGGCGATTATTCCGGATTGCGCGGACTGTTCAGCCAGTCCATGGACCGCTGCCGGGCAGAGCAAGTGGCCGTATCGCTGCCTTCGCTCCGGGTCGGCTCCGTGGACGAGCACATCATGTCACTGGTGGCCGGCCTGCGCCGCACTGGCGCCACCATCGCGCCTGAAGCCGGGTCCCAACGGCTGCGGGACGTCATTAACAAAGGAATCACCGAGTCTGAACTCATGGCCCACGTGGAAAAGCTGTTCCACCAGGGCTGGTCCTCGGTGAAGCTCTACTTCATGATAGGCTTGCCCACCGAAACCCGCGAAGACCTGGACGCCATTCTGGAACTGGCCCAAAAGGTGGAGGCCCTGGGCGAAAAACGCCGCCGGCTGCAGGTGACCGCGGCCATATCGCCATTCGTACCCAAGCCGCACACTCCTTTTCAGTGGGAGCCGCAGATATCCCTGAAAGAAATTCGCGAGCGTGTGGAGTATCTGCGTGAAATTTTCCGGCCTTATCGCCGGCTGAAACTGCGCTGGCACATTCCGGACATGAGTTTTCTGGAGGGCGTCTTCTCCCGCGGCGACCGGGCTCTGGCCCCCCTGGTGGAAGAAGCCTACCGACGCGGCGCGCTTTTTTCCAGCTGGGCCGACCACCTGGACATTGAAAGGTGGGAAGCCGCCATGAAAACCACTGGCGTAGACCCGGCCTGCTACACCGGCTCCCGCGATCCCGAGGGGCTGCTGCCGTGGGACCACCTGAACTGCGGGGTGAGCAAGCAATTCCTCCTGCGCGAACGCAAACGGGCTCTGGCCGGCCAGGTGACCGAGGATTGCCGGCTGGGTCCCTGCCGCAACTGCGGCGTGTGCAGCCACGAAGGCCGAAAAACCACTCTTTCTAGTACAGACCCGGCCCTGGAAATCCGGCCCCGCACCGCCCTGAACCATTGGGACCAGACAGAGACGTATGTTGTTCCAGCAAGCCTGACGGATACAAACAATGCAGACGACCTGCACTGCAAGGCCTCCCGGCTCCGGCTCTGGTTCTCCAAAAAAGGCCGGGCCGCTTTCATCAGCCAGTTGGAGCTGCAGGCCGTGCTGGAGCGGGCCTTCCGCCGCGGCCGGGTTCCTCTCGCCTTTTCAGGCGGTTACCATCCGGCGCCGCTCATGTCCTTTGGCCGGGCGCTGCCCGTGGGCGTGGACAGCCTTGCCGAGTATGCTGACGTCTTTTTGCGCGAGGAACTGAGCGCCCCAGAGGTCCATGGCCGGCTGGCTGGCCAGCTGCCCCTGGGCTTGCAGCTGACCGAGGTAGTCCCGCTCCCCCTGACCGGCAAGCAACCCCAAAACGTGGCCGAAGAATTCACCCTGGAATATCTGAACGACGACGCGCAACAATTTACTCTTGCGTGGCGCGCTTTTCTGGACAGCGAAACCTTTCCCTGGACCCGGCAGACCAAGAAAGGCGAAAGAACCCTGGACGCCCGCGCCATGGTCAAAGAAGGCAAACTGGAGTCGGAAACCTTTGTCCGCCTGACCTTTGACTGGTCGGATACATACGTGAGCCCGTTGAATCTGGTGCGCGCTGTGTTCCCCGAAGCCGGGCTGGAAGAGATCAGGTTGACCAAGGTGCGGCAGATTTTTGGGGAGTGATTTCGGCCTGTTTATTTCTGAGACGGTTGCAGTTCATCAGGAGTGGAGTTAATCTCCATATGGCGGCGGCGTACTGCGGCTGCTTCTTCACGTAATGTTACGGCTTCTCTATCGCGGTCAGTTTGTTCAAGCAAGCTAGCGTAATTATCTGTTGCTTTGGCCACATCAGGATGTGCATAGCCCAAAACTCGCCGCATTGTCTCCAACGAACGCCGAAACTCATTCTCAGATGAACCAAACTCTCCTTTTCGAATCTTCATTATCGCATATTTTTGTCTTGCAAGCGCTGTGTATATATGTTCTGGACCAAGCCTATTGATCACTTCTTGTAACATTTCTTCAACATCAGAAGGATCATTTAAAATTTCATCACCAAAAAGTATTTTCAACAGCTTCTTATCTAATTCTCTAGGAAAATACACCTGCTGAACCATTTGACCTATTGAAATTGCCCGCTTGAAGAATTCATGACCTTTTGAAAAATTTCCAATGCTATAATGCAATGCAGCCAGGTCTGACAGAATTGAAAATAGTCTCGGGGACCGTTGGCCAAAAACACCTTCATTTATTGTGAGTTGCTTTTCTAGCTGGATAATAAGCTCTTTCTTCTCTTGGGTTGGTGCATTAACAACATCGCTAGGCGCCCCATTGACGCCATGAAACAAAAAATCTTCATTAAAAAACTCCCACACCTCTTCCTTAAAATAGTACACCCCACTGTACCAATCGTACAGATCTAAGGCGTTCTTAGCCAAGTAGTCATGCGCCGCTTCGGAAAGCCACAGCACCACAGGCCGTTTCAGTTGCTGCAGGGTGTTGCGTTTCCAGTTTAACTCGCTGGCAAGTTGGCTGGCTCGGGCTGGGTCAGTCAGAAGAATATCCAAGCCAAAAATGAACACTGCCGCGTCCTCTGGCGCTATGTACTCGGTATCGGATATTTCCGGCAGGATATCGTCAATGGCAGTCTCCGCCATGTTCGCTACCACGATGGGCCGCTTAACCTCATCTCTCAGAGCTTCTGTAAGTCTGTTGCGCAGAGGAAAGGAGCTGCATTCAGCGATGTAAAGGCCAAATCCCGAAGCCCGTCGCAGGGCGGCGGCAAGCAGGGATAAATCAGGGAATTCCCTAAACGGAGCGGGATTACCATCCCCGCAACTATCTGGTTGTTTTTTATTCATACTCATCGGAGTTCATGGCCCTTTTTTTTCGAATATTCAAAACGTACTCCACTGCCGGGTGCAACTCCGCCCAGCGTTCGTCGTTTTGGAATTCGTGGACCATTCTTCTGTGCAGCACGTCTTTACACTCTTCCATGGAGGGTATAACTTTTTCCAGCTTCACTTTGTGCAGCAGCGAAATATATTCGTCATTGACGAGCCGGTCATACTCCTGGATCAGTGTCTTCACAGCATAAGCTACGTCTTTGTCCCGTATAACCCCGTCCTCAACGGTGTCGCAGGCAATTCGCACCAGCCGTAAAAGATCGCGCACGGCGCCGCCGGACATGTCTATCAACTTATCAGCAAGGGCCTCATTCTCCAGCACCTCGTTCAGCACAAAACGTTTCGCCAATACTTCACGCAAACATTGTCGTCCTATTGGCGTCTTGTACTTAACCATAGGGATTACAAATGCAGCTGCATCAAAAGCATCGCCTAGGTTGGCGTAAAACGCCAGCCATATCGGCACCGTGTAAATGAGATGCGCTTTGGGCGCTTTAAGGAATTCGGCGTTGGCCACAAACAATTTGTAATGATTGGTTTGTCGAAAGCCGTCCGAATCCTCTTCGCGTAAATGCATCTTTTCCAATCCGTCCACGATGATAACGATATCTTCATAGCCTTTTGCCACTGCTGCAAGACGAGCAAAATTCAAAAAGGAATCGAAGTAGATTCGAAATTGCCCAAGATTCTTCTCAACTTCCCGCCGTATGTCGTCACGAACGCTGCTGCCGCTACGAATCTCTGTCATAATGCTGGCAAGAATACGGCCCAAGCCCGGCACCCCGCCCCCCGCTTCAGCCTTTGCTGCTGCTTTGGATTGTACGTCGCGCAATTTTGAAGTTGTAACCACTTTCGTGTCGAACCACGCCTCTATTTCTTTAAGAAACCCATCGTCAATTTCAAGATTGGCGTATTCCAGCGATTGCTGTAACTCCCTGGCAATGGCAAGCAACACGTCAAGAAATTCTATTTCACCTAGGTTCAGTGTAGTTTCCACATCTAGATAGACTACAAAAAAACCCTCTTTTTCCAGCTTGCCCTGAAGTTTGCGCAACTCTGTAGACTTGCCGCTGCCGCGATGCCCCGTCACCAACTGCCGATGATAGAATCCTTCCGACATGCCTATTCGCCGGGCGATAATGTCAGGAAGCCGCACAGTTCCTCTGGCTTCAAGCAAATCCACGTACCTTGAATCTCCTGCCATCAGAGGCTCGCCTGGATTACAGGCTGCGTAGGCCTTGTCCACCGTATTCACCGGATATCGTCCTTCATGCGAAGTCTTATTGCCCATATGATATTCCTCGCTGCAGTTTCATCTCTGTTCTTTACGCCAATCAGCAATAGTTGTTAAGCTTAACCTTGCCCCTGGCAGCCCCTTGCAGTACTTTCACGCCATGCGCCACGAAGGTTTCATGATCCGGCCCCCAAGCGAGGCGGACTCCATTCTGCTCCAGGCCACCTTGGGCTGTTCGCACAACCGCTGCATTTTTTGCGGCGCGTATCTGGCCAAACCGTTCAAGGTCAAGGACGAGGCCACGGTCTTTGCGGACATAGACTGGGCGGCTGAGTATTGCCGCGCCCAGCGGCGGCTCTTCCTCTGCGACGGTGACGCCCTGGTCATGCCGCAGCACCGGCTGGAGCGCATACTGGAGCGCATTGCCGAGCGTTTGCCCTGGGTGACGCGCGTTTCCACCTACGCCGGGGCGGCGGGCCTGGCCCGCAAGAGCGGCGCCGAACTGCGCCGGCTGCGGAAGCTGAACTTAACTGTAATATACATGGGCCTGGAATCCGGGGACGACGGCGTATTGCAGCGCATGCACAAAGAAGCCCTGAGCGGCGAGATGGTCCGCCAGGCCAGGCGGGCAAAAGACGCCGGCTTGAAGCTGAACGTCACCGTGCTGCTGGGCTTGGCCGGCCCAGAAGGCTCGCTGAAGCACGCCCAGGCGACAGGCCAGGTCCTCAGCCGCATGGGCCCGGAACAGATTGCGGCGCTGACCCTGATGCTCGTGCCCGGAACACAATTGCACGCCGAGGCCAAGGCCGGCCGCTTCCGGCTGCCGGACGCGCAATCAATGCTGGCCGAGCTGCGCGAGTTGCTGGCAAGCATAGATGTGGACCGGGGGCTCTTTTTGTGCAACCACGCGTCCAACTATCTGCCTATGCGATTGCGGCTGCCGCGAGACAAGGACAAGGGACTGGCCGCCATAAACGCGGCGCTGCGAGGGGAAGCCAGGCTGCGGGAGGAAACGGCGAGAAGGTTGTAATTGGTGCGGCTTACCGCAGACAAAGGGCCATGCCGCCAAGAAAGGGTCATGCCCACTCTCCGGCGGCCCAGCCCGAGGCCCAGGCCCAATGCAGGTTAAAGCCGCCCAGCCTGCCGGTCACGTCCAGCGCCTCGCCGGTGTAGTACAAACCGGGAATATCCTTGCACTCCATGGTCTTGGAGGAAAAATGGTCTGTATCCACGCCGCCCAGGGCGGCCTCGGCCTTGGAAAAGCCGTCCGGCCCTGAAGGCGTGTACGGCCAGGCGTGCAGGGTCTGCTCCATTTCAAGGAACAGCTTTTTTGGCGCGTCTGCTGCCCGGCCGCGCCAGCCGTTGCGCTTGCAGAGTTCGTCAGCAAGCCGGCGCGGCATAAGCCGAGCCAGCAAGTTCTTTATCTCCAGCTTGGGGGATTCGGCCAGAACAGCGGCCAGGTCCTTGCCGGGCAGGAGGTCGATGCGCAGCGTTTCGTTCAGCCGCCAAAAAACTGAGACGTCCAATACCACCAAACCGGAAATTCCCCGGTGGGTGAAGAGCAGGTCGCCTTCAGCGCTGACGCGTTCGCCTGTGATGCGCACCGGCAGTGACACGCCAGAAAGCGTCCGGCACAGCTCCAGCATGTCTGCCCTGGCCAGCAATGGGACCAGTCCGGGCAAGACAGGCGTCACCCGCAGACCAAGCTCCCGGGCCAACCTATGCCCCAGGCTGGAAGCGCCTATCTGGGGCCAAGCCGGACCCCCTGCCGCCACAGCAAGGCTGCTGCAGGCAATACAGTCATCCTCTAGAAAAAGATGAAAGCCGCGCCCGGTCTTTTTTGCTGCTACAATTTCCTGGCCCAGCAAAAAGCTCGCTCCGGCCTCTTCGGCCTGTTTCCACAAACTGTCCGCCACGGCGTCGCCGCCCTGGGCGCAAAACAACCTGCCTTCGCCTTCGTCCACCCAGCCCAGCCCCATGCCTTCAAAAAAAGCGACACAGTCCCAGGGGCCAAAGCGGGCCAAGGCGGATTTGACAAAATGCGGGTTGCGACTCACGTAGTCGGCGGCTGCCAGATTCAGATTAGTAAAATTGCACCGACCGCCCCCGGCCACTCGGATTTTTCGGCCAGGAACGTCATTATGATCCACCACAAGCACCTTGCGGCCGCGTGTAGCGGCCCGGATGGCGCAGAACAGCCCAGAGGCCCCGGCCCCGGCAATGGCGACGTCACACTGCTGCATGGGTCAGGATAGTCTCAAGAGAGGAATGGGCGAACCGCACTCATGACAGTACACAGTCTAGTCCTTGCCTTCAGCGGGCAGGTACTGCTTGGACCCGCACTTGGAACAAGTCCGCGTCTGGGAGACGATGCGGCGGACAATATCGAAGAATAACATGCATTCTGTATGTCCTGAAAAAGGCTCCGGCGCAAGCAGGCAACACCAACAACCATCAAGCGGCTGAAAAAAGCGACTGAAAAAAACATTGACAAGCCTGGCGGTCAGAATCATATTTTTTTGTTCGGCGCTCATGGCTGTCGCATACACGTTTGACCATGTACGCCGGCGGCGGCGTTCCTCCTCGGCATCGGCTACGCACCCCTGTCGGGAGCGATGGAACGTACTGGAAGAACACACCGCCGGGGCTGTTTGCCTGTTGTGGGCGCAGGCCATTTTTTTTTCACCTGAACCAAGGAGTGGGTATGAGTACCGCAGACAGTACCGAACCAGCCCAGGGAGGTATGCGCGTTCATAAATCTTAAACCCAAAGGAGGCGTCTCATGATTCAAAACGCCAGCGGGGTCCACTGCATTCTCGAAGTGCGTGGTTGCCCTGAATCTGTTCTCGACAGCGAAATTTGCGTGCGAGAAACCATTGCCGAAGCGTCCCGGCGCTCCATGTCCACCATGCTCAATCTGACAAGCCACAAGTTCGAACCTGTCGGCGTTACTGCGGTGGCTCTTCTCGCTGAATCCCATATATCCATTCACACCTGGCCGGAACTCGGCTACGCTGCTGTGGATATTTTCACCTGCGGCGAAACGGCGCGGCCCCGCGAAGCCTGTGAGTTCATCGTCGAAAAACTCCAGGCCGGCGACCACAGTCTGATGGTTCTGCCCCGCGGTTGCGAAGCCACAGAACAAACTGCCTGGTTTGCACACGAAGGCAAGGCGCCGCAGTGTCATCGCCCGGCGTAAAAGCCGACGTCTGGCTGACCGAATATACAACGCCCTGGGACATGCGGCTGCTGGGGGCGTCCGAGGTGCTGGTCCACACGCGTACAGAGTTCCAGACCCTGGCCATAGTCCGCTCTCCCTGCTACGGCAAGAGCCTGGTGCTGGACGGTGCGTGGCAAACCAGCGAAGTGGATGAATTTCTTTATCACGAGCCGCTGTGCCATGTCCCCTGCGTGTTCCAGGGCGGTCCTGAAAGAGCCCTCATCCTTGGCGGCGGCGACGGCGGCGCCCTGCGCGAAGTGCTGCGCTGGCGCACCGTGAAGCAGGCCATGCTGGTGGACCTGGACAGCCAGGTAGTGGAAAGCTGCAAGAAGCTGCTGCCGGAAATCCATCAGGGCTCCTTTGACGACCCCAGAGCCGAGATTCGCATCCAGGACGCCTTCGACGTGCTCGACAGCCCGGAGGCGGCCTGGGACGTGATCATTTCCGACCTTTCTGACCCAACAGAAGAGGGACCAGCCTTCAAACTTTTTACCAAAGAATTTTTTGCTAAATGCAGGCGGGCGCTCGCGCCTGGCGGCTGCTTCGTCATCCAGGCCGGACCGGTGACGCCGCCGCTGCACGGTCTGCACGCCCGGCTGGCCAACACGCTGGCCCAGGTGTTTTTGCACACGGCCAGCTATGCATCGACCATCCCTACATACGGCGTGGCCCTGGGCTTTTGTCTGGGGGCGGACGCTCCGCTAACGCCGCCAGCTCCGGACGCCGTGGACGAACTTTTGTCTAAAAAAGTGGACAGCGCATTGCGCTTCCTGGACGGGACCGCCCTGCTGGGTTTGCTGCACACGCCTAAATACCTGCGCCAAGCCATCGCTGCAGAGACCACCGTCTATTCGCTGGACGCTCCGGCCTCCTGGTACCACAAGGATAAAGAGTCTGCGTGAAGGTCTGCGTGAGTCCTTGCCTCCTTTTTTTGTATGCATTATATACACTCCATGCGTACTTCTTCCGTGATTGCCATTGTTTTCTTTTTCCTCTTCCTGCAGACAGCCGCCGCCGGCTCTCTGCACCCTGAACCGCCCTTTTTCGTGTCCATTCCTCCCCAGGTTGCCGCGCAACTATTGGGAAAAGACCCCAACATGCTCATTGTGGACACCCGGACAGCGCAGGAACACGCCCAAGGCGTTATCCCGGGGTCCAAGCCCGTAAATTTCTGGGACGTGGTGCGCGGCATGTACGAACCGCCGCGAGACCGGCCCTTGCTTCTGGTGTGCGCTGTGGGCGGCCGCAGCTACGCAGCCGGCCAACTGCTGCGACAAAAGGGCTATGGGCAGTTATACAACCTGCTAGGCGGCGTACGGGACTGGCTGCGGGCCGGCTATTCGCTGGAACCGCCGAAAGCCAAAACAGAATAATATGGCAGGAAAACCTGCAGGCCGGCTACAGTGACGCTGCAACCAGTGTCTTGCGGGAAGGGTCGTAAAAAATCTGCGTATAGGTCATGATTTTAGATATTTTCATGCTTGCGCCGAAGCAGTTGATGACCACGCCGGGGTAGATGGTGTCTCGGATAATGATTTTCGCTTTGGCCGCTTTACGCATTTCCTCGCGCTCCAGTTCAAGGCGCTGCTCGATTTCTTTTAATTGCTCTTCGCCCCGCATGCGGGCCTTTATAAGCTCAGCCACGGCTTTGCGCTTTTCCTGGGGGGAGTTCATTAAAATCTCCTTGGGGTCTCCAGAACCGACAACTCCGTAAATTTTGTTAAGAACTGCCTTTATTTCCTTGCGCTTTTTCAGATCGTCGCCGCATGTCTGACGTTCCAACCCAAGAAAAATAATCGTTTCTACGCCCAGTTCAGAACCGACGATGTTGGCGGCAACGCCTTCGCCGGCCCGGATGGTGGAACCAATTATTTTTCCTCTTCCATTGGTGGCGAGGACTTTACGGCCGGCAAAGATGACGCAGTTGTTGATCTCGTGGTTGATGACCACGTCGCCGCCGGCTTTGAGGGTGGCGTTCTTGGCGTAAAGAGCGGAGACGCCGCCTGCGGCCTTCACCTGGCCGCCGCGGTCCATGGCTATGCCGCCTTTGATTTCAATATCCCCGCCGGCTTCGAGGATGGCGCTTTCCACCACCTCGTCCACCAGCAGGTTGCATGGCGCTTCCACACTAAAGCCGGAGAGAACAGAGCCGCGCACGTGCACAGACCCTTTTTCCAACGCCAGGTTCCCCGTACCCATGTTGACGTCGCCTTTAGTCTGGTAGACGTCAGTGACGGCCAGGGTCGCGCCAACAAAAAAGACCATGCCGTCTTCTGTTGTGTAGTATTCGTTTGTTCCTGGCTTATTTTCTACGTTTTCACCAATTTGCAGCTTGAAGTGGTATCCGTCGTTGGCTGGGATAATCCGGCCGTAGATATCCCGGCCGGGAACGCCGTTTTCCGGCGGTATGAGCTTGCCGAGAAATTCCCCTTTTTTCACAGAGCGGATGACGCCGCGGGAACGAAAATCTATGCGGCCGCCAGTTTCCTGGCCCACGGACGAGCGCTCGTCCTTGACAGACATGTCAAACCAGCCGTCCAACCCGTCCACAGGCTGCACACCCTGACAAATCACCACGTTCATCACAGGCCGTTCCCGCTCGGCAGCTTCAGCCACAGCCGTGGCCAGCGCATTGCCGTTCACGCCTTCGACAATGTCCATAATGGCCAAACCCTGCTGCATTCTTTCTGCGGTTATTGGTCTGCCGCGAAAATCCTTGTGGTGTATAGTCGCGATAACCTTCATGTCGTCTCTGGAAATCTCCAGCAAAGGCTCCACGCTGACTTCATTGTCCTTGAAGACGACCATGCCGTACGTTTCCGACCGCACCGTCAGCTGCGTTTTGTCAATAGCGCAATACGAATCTTCTGGGAAAGAAATGTACTTGCCCTTTTGCTTGCCTTCAAACGGACGCTTGCGGCCGGTGACGAGCAATGTCGGCTTGGCGTCTAGCGCCTGGATTATCCGTCCAAACGCGTCGCCGGGCAACACAGGAAAACGCCAGTCGCCCAAGGGCTCCAGCGTTGCGTCCTGGGCGGGTTTGCCCTCCTGCCCCCGGACCACAGTCCTGCCAACGATTACTTTGCCCTTGGCTGCGTCCACAAGTATGGACTTGGCGACCTCCTGATCCGGAGTAACGCCGACGCCAGCCCGTTTGAGCGCAGCAATAAGGCTGTTCACAGAGAGATTCTTGCCCTCGCCGCCAGAAGGCAAAAAGTCTGCAACCGTAGCCTCCATGCCGTCTTCGGATACCGCTATCTCAATATCAGCGTCATAATTTACCAGCTCAGCGTGATATGCGCCCTCTTCTTCTTTGCGCAAAAGTATATCGCCAGTGCTGGCGCCAAGGCGTTCAGCTGCTCTGGTCAGGGCGGCGGACTCACTGTCTGCTGTAATTGTTACAGATATTTGGCGCATAAACACGCATCCCCCCAGGGTGTTGAACCCTGCGCCGGATTGACGTACATAGTACACACAGCAATGAGGTCGCAAAAAAATGCGATCCCCCCCATGAAAATACCAAGACTTCATTATTATGGCTGTTTTTGGCTATTGTGTCAATGAGATATATAAATGCGACGAAATTCTAACCTGTTACTGTCTACACGAGTCTTTGGAGTTCATTTCCGAGACCTTTTTTAACACCACTAACATACAGATATCGTTGTTTTATCCCCACACCGCAACCAATTTCCAGAGGAAGCCATGAACGTCGACTCATCACAACATCCCAGCGGCAACGGCGCTACACACACCCCACATGCAGTGCATGATGCGGCGCGCGCGAAACGCGACATGAGCCGCGTAGCACTGTTCATATCACTATTGGGAGTACTTTTGCTGGCGGTTTTCTTTTTTGCCTTGAACCAAAATATCATGGGCGTGGCGGACAAAGCGCAAAACGTCGATATATTGCAAGAACGACTACAGGAAACAGAAAACCAAATGGCCGGCATGCAACAACGGCTTGTTGCAGCAGAAAAAGCACAGGAAAAAGCCCGGCATGGCGCATTGGGCCTGATGGCGGCAAACATCGCCAACCAAACGGCGGCGCTGCATGACGCGCTGGAAAGCGAAGAACAGAGAGAAAAACTGCGTAACGCCGCCGCGCTGCTGCAGGAGGTAAGCGTATCTCTGCAGCAGCAACACTAGAGTCTAGATATGGCCCAGCCCTGGGCTTGAATAAGGCCGAAGACTGCACTGCCGTTAGGTTCCGTTGCGCAACCGCTGCTCCCATTCAAAGTCCTTGCTCGTCACCCGGTCCTCCAGGCGACGGATGCGGCGGTCAAGACTTTCGAACCTGTCTTTGAGACGGCTCACCGCTGAAGCGCGGGAACCGGCGTATGCGTCGTAAAACTCCTGCTCGTCTGGCGATTCAAAGGGCATGACCGGCTCCGGCTTCACCAGCACTCCCATAAGCAAGTATATGCCTAAGACAGGCCACAAGCCTGTGAAGAATAACAGCGCCACGGCTATGACCCGGACAAGCCCTGTAGAAACATTAAAATACCTTGCCAGTCCTTTGCATACGCCCAGGATCATTCCTGATCGAGACCGGTACAGCGGTCCCCGGCTTGGGCCGCCTGCAGGTCTGAAACACGGGCCTTGCTCCTGGCTGCGCCCATGGCCGTAACGCTTCGAGTGAAAATAACATTTGCTGCTATCTCTGCGGCGCATTGCCGTCCTCCTCTTCGTTGCGTGCGTGTTTATCCATAACCAAGGTTTCCAATGTTTCCACGCGCTGCTCCATCCGCTTGAAGCCGCGGTGCAACTCCTGGATCATCCGGGCCTCGTCCATGGCCTCGCCGGCCTGGGCGCTGGGCCGCCCGCCTGCGATCATACGCACCAGCATGGCGATGACAGCCGCCACAATAACAATGACGAGCAACCCGAAGAGAACAAACCCTGAAATCACATGCATGAAGCCCATCTTTCCCTCCTTGACGCTTCATTAGTATCAAATGAACGCGCCTCAGGAAACAGCTTCATTGTCCTTGCCGGCGGCGCCGGACTCTTTGCCCGCCTTTTCTTTCAAGGACTGCAGCTCAGCTTCAATTGCATCGTCGTGCTCCAACAGGGAAAACTCGCCTTCCAAGCCGCCGGGGTGACCGCGCCTGGGAGGATTGACCAGCTCAGCTTCAGCCTCCATGCGTTCAATGCGGCGCTCGAATGATGCAAACCGCTGCATGGCCTCAGAGCTGGCCGCCCGCCGAATATCAGACTGCGCCCTGTGCTTGCCCTGAGCCCGGGCGTGACGCTGTAGCAACAGCCGCTGCTTTTCCCGGGCAGCCTGCAGCTTCTCCTCCAACTGGGCGATGTCGGCCTGGGCCTGTTCCACCAGCTCTCCAAACCGAGCCTGCTCCATCTCCAAAGCGTCCAGCTTGTCTTGCCAGCGGCGCTTTTCCATCAAAGCTTCGCGGGCCAGGTCCTCGCGTCCCTTTTCCACAGCCAGCTCCGCCCGTCCAGCCCACAAGCCGGCCTTGTCCCCGGCTTCTACGCCCTCGCGCTCGTTGCGCTTGCGGTCAGCCATCAACGAAGCGCACCCGGCTTTCAGCTCCACCAGGGTTTCTTCCATTTCGTGAATCATCAACCGGATCATCTTTTCCGGGTCTTCAGCTTTGTCCAGCATGGAGTTGATGTTGCTGCTCACGATATCTTTGAATCGAGTAAAAACGCCCATGACGCCCTCCTTGAGTTTTTATTTTTTAAAATGCAGAAAGCGGACCAACAAAGAGAACTCCGTAACAACTTGAAAACAAAAAAGTTTTTTTCTACCTCTCAGCTAGTTCTGGTATATTTAACCAAAATTTAGTTGTTTATGCTAAAATTTTGCAGTAAAAGCCATTGTATGCACTCGCAATCTCACATTGAGGCGTTGGGCCAATCAGAGCCTTTTCTCGCATTTCAGGAACAGCTCTCCCGCGCTGCTGCCGTGGACCGGCCAGCACTGCTGCTGGGGGAGCGGGGGACTGGCAAGGAGCTGGCGGCAGCCAGACTGCACTACTTGTCTCCCCGCTGGGAGGGCGCTTTTGTGACGCTTCACTGCGCCGCCCTGGCTCCTTCTCTGGTGGAATCAGAGCTTTTCGGCCATGAGGCCGGCGCTTTTACCGGAGCTACCAGACAACGCCGGGGACGCTTTGAAGCAGCAGACGGCGGCGCCCTCTTTCTGGACGAAGTGCAGTCCATGCCTTTGCCAGTTCAAGAAAAAATGTTGCGGGCTGTGGAATACGGTTTGTTTGAGCGAGTCGGCGGCTCGCGCCCGGTCAGCGTGAATGTCCGTGTCATTGCTGCGGCCAACCAGGATTTGCCCGCTATGGCGCAGCAAGGAAAATTCAGGGAGGACTTGCTCGACCGGCTTGCATTTGAAGTGTTGACCTTGCCTCCCTTGCGCGAGCGCGAAGGGGACGTATTCCTTCTTGCCGAGCATTTTGCCCGGCGCATGTCGTCAGAGCTTGGCAGAACCGCAGCTCCTGCTTTTAGCGGCAGGGCGCGGGAGCAACTGTCGCAGCACCGCTGGCCAGGAAACGTCCGAGAGCTGAAAAACACCGTTGAAAGAGCAGTCTTCCATTGTGCAGGAGACGTCATAGCCGAGCTGCAGCTTGACCCCTTTGCTTCCCCTTTTCGGCTGCAGAACACGCCCGCGGCAGACGAGGCGGCCGCGCGCCGGGAGCCGTCGCCGCCAGAGCAAGAAGGCCGCCGAGCGCCAGACGTTCCCAATCTGCCCACTGTATTAACACAAGCTGTGCAGGATTTGGAACAACGGCACCTTGCCGCCGCGCTGGAACACGCCAAGTACAATCAGCGGCGCGCAGCCGAGTTGCTGGGAATGACCTACCACCAGTTTCGAGGTTTGTACCGCAGGCATCAAAAACACAGACACAGCTCTGGCTCCTCATAACTTCAGCATGACGTTTTTGCGACCCATGCAACGAGAATGAAATAACCTGCTGCAGGCATGATACATTCACCTGCCTTGTTGTTGCAGCTCTGGAAACTCTATGATATCATGCACGCATCCATTGTTTACATACATACTGGAGTGAGATCATGCCTTGGCCACGCATTTTGCTTGCCTTTTTCATAATCACCTGTCTATTGCCTGTCGCCGCCGGCGTGGCCGGGGAGGCGGCGCAGCATGCGCCGGCCCCTGGTCTTGCTCCTGAACCTGTTGTCTGGCGCGACGGCGACACCGTGCGCAGGGTCTATCTGGCGCTGGACGAGGCGGCGGTGTTCCATGCACAGCAGCCTGCAGATTCACAGTCGCTCGCGAGGAGACTCCACCCCCAAGCCCGGGTCGCCCGCCAAGGCAGCCGGGTTTCTTTTGTTGACCTACCTGAACAAACAGCGCCTTCTATTATTGCGGACCAGGCTTTGAAGCGGCGCTCTGGCGCAACCAAGGATATTGTTGCCCCCGTCTACTACGCCAGCCCGCAAAAATTTCCCAACACCCGCATGGCCTTAAAAAATGAAATCATTGTGCGATTTGACGGTGTTGACGAAGCCACAGTTGCCGCCATTGAAGCCCGGCGTAAATTGCAGCGCGTCAAGAAACTTTCCTTTGGCGAAGCCGTGTATGTCTATGCAACAGCTGACCCTATGCACACACTCTCTGTTTCCACAGACTTATACGATGAACCCGGGGTCACCTACAGCGTTCCCAACTGGATGCAACAGGCCAGCCTGCATCGAACGCCTAAAGACCCTTACTTCCCTGCTCAGTGGCACCTGCGTAATGAATACCCGGACCATGCAGGCGAAGACATCGCTTCCGGCAGCATGCCCACAGTGTGGAGCTACTATTCCGGATCTTCCAATGAAATTATCGCCATTGTCGACGACGCCATTGAGATTACCCATGAAGATTTGCAAGCAAACATTTCTCAGCAGTTTTCCTTTGACTGGGTGGACAACGACCGCGACCCGAGCCCTGCCACTACTTCCGGCAACCACGGCACCGCCGTCGCCTCCTGCGCCGCCGGCGTATGGGACAACGGCGTCGGGGTTTCCGGCGTGGCGCCGAATGCAGTACTGGCCCCCATGCGGTTAATCGAGCGAACCATCTCTGAAGGGGATCTGGACTCAGATATATTGTTGCTGCTGGCAGACGCTGCAGAGGCCTTGAGTTACCAGAACAACTACATTGACGTGTATAACAACAGCTGGGGAATTACACTCAACGGCTACAATTCCATACTAGGCTATCTGACTGGCCCGGTCCGCGACGCATTGCGCAACGGCGCAGTCAACGGCAGAAACGGCTACGGTTGCATTTATGTGTGGGCGGCTGGCAACGACAACGAGATAGACGACTATGCCGATTATGAAGAGTTCAACAACTCCAGGTTCACAATAGCCGTCGCCGCCTGCGACGTAACGGGAAAGCAGGCCGATTACTCTGAGCGCGGCTCCAGCATCCTCATCAATGCGCCGTCCGGCGGCGGCTACACAGACACCGGCGTCTACGCCGGCATTACCACCGCCGACCGCACTGGCGAATACGGCTACAACCCAGGCGGCACAGAGCAGGACTATTTTGACGGCAACTACACCTCCCTGCTTGCCGGGACTTCTTTTTCCGCCCCCCTGGTTTCCGGAGCAGTAGCCCTGATGCTGGAAGCCAAACCGGACCTGACGTGGCGCGAGGTCAAAGCCATACTTCTGGAAACTGCGGTCCAGAACGACCCGGCAGACCCCAGCTGGAAACGCAACGGAGGCAACTACCTCATCAGCGATAAATACGGATTTGGCCGTATTGACGTGGACAAAGCCATACAAGCCATTAATAATCCTGAGCTATATATGGTCAATCCCATTCCCTTGGGAACTGAGATTTCCGTAAGCTATACGGCGCAACCGAATTTGGTCATCCCTGATTTTAACGAAAGCGGCTCCACATCCACAATCCAAGTTCCAGAGTCCATACAGGTAGAGCATGTTGAGGTTGTTTTCTCCGCCAACGACCACCCGTACTGGGCCGACCTGGACATACGCATCACTTCGCCTTCAGGCTTGTCGCTCAAGCTCGCGGAGACGCACGCCTTTGAGAACAACCAACAGACCACAGACACCTATGACAACTGGCGATTCGGCACGCCCCAATTCTATGGCGAGGACAGCCAGGGAGCCTGGACCCTTTTCGTCAAAGACCTTTCGCCAAACTTCACCGGCACCTTTCAGTCGTGGACTCTCAATATCTACGGCGTACGTAAAACCTCCAACCCGGTCAGCGCCATTATCCCGCTGCTTTTGCTTCAATAGTTTGCTCCTGTGCGACAGGAGTTACTGCAGGACATGACCCGGTATCCGCTAGTAAAGCGTCTAAGCATGAGCAGAGCCCATGAGTTGTGAGGCGAAAAGCCAGCTCAACAGCGGCTTTGCCTTACTCTCTGGAGCGTAACGAAAACGACACACATATTCGCTACATACGTGTCGCAACCTTTGACACCTCCCAGGAGTGAGCCATGGAAATACAAGAAATTCAAATCGACGACACTGTCAGCCACATAGCACTTTCCGGAAAGCTTGACGTTGCAGGCGAAAACGCTATAGGCAACCTCTTTACAGCCTTGACGTCAACGCGGCGCAAGCCAGCTGTCGTGGACATGACGGACGTTTCTTTTATTGCCTCTTTGGGCATACGGCTGCTGCTTTCCAACGCCAGAACCCTGGCTAAACATGGGTGCAAATTTGTTGTTGTGGCTCCGGAGGGCATGGTAAAAAGCACCCTTGTTTCCGGCGGCGTGGAATCTGTCATTGCTATTGCCGCCACGCCGGAAGAAGGCGTACAACTGGCCACATCGGACTAGCATGCCGTTAAGTCTGCACCAGGCTTCCACAGTTCTCTCCCCCTGCGCCAGGGTCTCTCAACAGCTTTCGTTGCGAGTTTGAGGAATAGCTGCAGTAGGCAAGGCTGAAGCGAAAAATGGCTTGCAGGCTTAGTAGCGCTACTTCATAAGTCATTTTTTGCTGAAACCGCAGCATGATGCAATTATAACCAAACGAAGCAGACAGGTATTTAGAGATGTTGGGCCTAGCAGGTCGGCTTGAATTTTTTTGCGCACAAGCCTTGGTCCTTCCTGAAACAGTCCGTTCTGGAACAACGCTTGATTTCTTTGTGCCAGCATACTACTGTTTACAGCAGAATGCTGGCGGATTCCTGCTGGTTTTCCCAAGCTGCTAAGCCGTTGCTGCTCATGGATATTCGACGTATCAACGACAACAAGCACCTGTAACGCCTACCTATAGTATGCACAACACTGCCCCGCGTATCATCGACGTTGTCGCCGCCGTCATCTGGAAGGGTGATGCTTTGCTGGCGGTGCAAAGGCCAGAAGGCAAAGATATGGCTGGCTTTTGGGAATTTCCTGGCGGCAAAGTAGAGCCGGGTGAATCTCTGGAGGACGCCTTGCATCGCGAACTTAAGGAGGAGCTTGGGCTGACGCCTTCAGAGACAACCTTCTGGCGCGAGGCAGAGCATGATTATGGGCATATCAAAGTCCGGCTGTATTTTTTTCACGTCCGCGCGTTTACCGGCCAGCCGCAAGGACTCGAAGGCCACGTCCTGGCTTGGCGCACGCCGGACGAAGCTTGCAAGCTGCCTTTCCTGGAGGCTGACGCAGCCATACTTGATGCATTGTGCGCAAACCATGCAACCTGAGGAACCAACTTTCCAGGAGACTGTATGCGTATACACGAAGCACTAGAAACGTCAGAAAAATTCCTCTCTCTTGAATTTTTTCCACCAAAAGAACTGGATAAGTGGCCTGCTTTTTTCGCCACAGCGGAAGAGCTCAAAGCAGTGAACCCTCTCTTTGTTTCCGTTACTTACGGCGCAGGGGGCTCTACCCAAGCGTATACTTTGGATATAGTGGCGCGTTTGAAAAAAGACTTGGGCTACGAGCCAATGGCCCACCTGACCTGCGTAGGCGCTGACGCAGTCGCCATTAGCGACTTTCTGAGCCGTCTGAAAAAAGCAGATATCCACAACGTGCTTGCTTTGCGCGGCGACCCCCCAAAAGCCATGACGGACTTCCAGCCAGACAACGAAGCCTTTCAGCACGGCAGCGACCTGACAGCTTTCATCAGAAGCAAGAGCCCGCACTTGAGTATAGGCGTAGCAGGATATCCGGAGAAACACCCGGAAGCGCCCAGTTTTGAAGAAGACCTGCGCATGCTTAAACTCAAGGTAGACAGCGGCGGCGACTTTATTGTTACCCAGCTCTTTTTCGACAACGACTTGTATTTCAATTTCGTGGACAAAGCCCGCGAAATCGGAATTGAGTCTGTCATTATCCCTGGCGTGCTCCCAGTGCTCAACGTCGAAACCGTCAAACGCTTCACTGCCTTTTGCGGCGCAAGCCTGCCGCCCGAGTATCTGGCCCGCCTGGAACAAGCTAACATGGACGGGGGTAAAGAAGCAGTGGAGGAGCTGGGCGTAGAATACGCAGCCAACCAAGTGCAGGACTTGCTGGACCGAGGCGCCCCCGGGGCCCACCTCTACACCCTTAACCGCTCCAAAGCCTGTCTGGACATCGCATCCCGGGTCAGGCTGTAGCCGCCAATCGGCAGGAGAGCCGCATGAATCCCTTTTTCATCGCCCTGGCCCTGGCAGCCGGCGCTTGCATACCGTTGCAGGCCGGCGTTAACGCTGCGCTCAGCCGCTATGTCGCCGGCCCAGTGCAGGCGGCCCTCATTTCCTTCACTGTCGGAACCATTGGCTTGGCGGTTCTTTGCCTGGCCGCCCGGCTGCCCCTGCCCCTTGCAGCCGCTGTGGGCCAGACTCACGTGTGGCACTGGCTGGGCGGTTTACTCGGCGCGTTTTTAGTCAGCCTCACAGTGTTTTTAGCTCCTAAAATCGGCGCCGCAACAATGATAGCGCTTATTGTCGCCGGACAAATGTTTGGCTCCATTGTGCTGGACCACTTCGGCTGGGTGGGGTATGATCTTCGTCCGGCAAGTTTTGCACGGCTGGCGGGAGCATTGCTTATCGTGGCCGGCGTTATACTGGTGAGAAAATTCTGATTTTTCAAGGAGGTTATGTATGGGAGCAGTCAATTGGAACCAATCCATGCACATTGGCGTCAAGGAGATCGACGCTCAACATGAAAAGCTGACCGGGCTTATTAACACCCTCTACTACGCCTACATGGACGGTTCAGAGCAGGATATTCTGGCGCCCATTATCCATGAAATCAATGATTACGCCCATTACCACTTTAATACAGAAGAAAAATACATGGACATGGTGGAGGACGACTACCCCCAGTGCGACGGTCACGTGCAAGAGCACATGAAATTTTTTTCCTCAGTCCTCGACTTTCTTTTCAAGTACCTGGAGAACAAGCAAGACATCGCGCCAGAACTTCTGGACTTTCTTACAGACTGGTGGACCAGCCACATCATGCATGTGGACCGCCAACTGGGAAAGAAGCTGCAGGAAAAGGGCGTCGTATGAACACCTTATAAAGACGGTAAACCCGCATAATCCAGATCATACCGCGGCGCGCGGAACATGCGTGCCGCCTTGCCGCCATCTTCAGCGGCGTATTCCCACACAATCTCTCCAGCGCTAGTGACTTCAAACACGCGGCCCGTTTCGCCCTCGCATATGAGGGTGTTGCCGTTTTCCAGCCTTTGCGCCCCAGAGATGCGCGGCGAGTAGAAATCCGTGGCAGGATCCGCCTTGTACTTCCATGCCGGGGACGAAGGACCGTACGTATCGCCGTCCATGGCGTATACGCCGTTGGTCTCTGGCGGCGCGATCTCCACCACTGTGGAGTAGTCGCCGTCTTTGCGGCCCTGGCCATTATTGTAGATGAGAATATTGCCTGCGCCTGGCAGCCCTTCAGCTATCCACAAGGGGTCGTGCTGGCCAAACAGCTGCTGGTCGTCGCTGGTTCCCGCCCCATACGCCGCAGGATTACCCCAGCGGTAGAGAATATCGCCGCCTTTACCGTAGGTCCCGCCAGAGGAGCCGGAGGCTTCCTCTGTGGTCGTGGAGTGGTCTATCACCCATATTTCGCTAAACGTATGCACGCTGACCATCACTTGGTCTGTAAGCGGATTGTACGTTACCGCGTTAAAGTGCAGCCAGTCGGCGTTCGGTATGTCATAATAATTCACATCAATACGTTCAGGGTAGTCGGATGGACTTCCGTAGTTGGGCTTTGCAGTATCTTCATTTTGCACCAAGTGGTCCCAGGCCTTCCACTCCCACACGGTCTTGCCGGTATCAATATCTATCTCCACCAGGCTGTCCGGCCACAACTCCCCGTCAGCAAGTCCTTTGCGGCCCATTTCCCGTGCTTCCTGCTGGTTTTTGTATTCCCACACGATCATCAACAGGTTGCCGTTAGGCAAATACTCCATGTCATGATGCGGGCAGTGGCTGTCCTCTTCGTAGTGCGTATATGACCACAGCACTGTGCTGTCCGTATCCAGCAATTCAAACAGGCCGCCTGAAGCCGCCTCCTGGCTGAAGGGCGCTATATCGCTTAAAGTACAGGCCCTGAGCAGCCGGCCGTCATCCAGCAAATACGTGGAGTGCGCCGGTCTGTAGCTGCTGGTCCATGTAAAGACAGTATTCTTGTCGTTGTCCAGCAGGGAAATATCTGTGCTGGTGATGGGGGCGATGAGCGTGTAACCCGACCAGGGTTCGCCGTCTGCAGTTGCGCCGCCGCCGTCAGCCTTCAGCAGCAGCAACTGCCGGGCGCCATTGGAAGCGAAGACCACTTCCGAAAGCGGGGCAAGAAAAAACATAACGCAGAGCACAGCAGCTGCAGGAAAGACCGAAGCAAGAAAAGCAGGCTTGAAGTTCATTGACGCGTCCTCCTCTTGTCACTGTATACGGCATTGGAGAAAACTGGTCACCCCTTTTCTGTTCCCTTGTGTCTGCATCTACCGCGGCTCTGGCTCAAATACACCCCAACAAAAACAACGCCCGCAGCCATACACTGGCTAGGCGTAAACCGCTCTCCCAGAAAGATAAATCCCATAAGCGCGGAAATGGCCGGAATGAGATTGATGAACGCCGAGGCCTGGCCCGCCGGCAGCCTGCTCGTCCCGAAGTTATACAGCCCGTACGCCCCAATGGAAACAAAAGAGCCCAAGTACAGCACCGCCCAGAGCGCGCCTGGGTGTATATGCATGGTGGCCTGCGCGGCCGGGAATAGCAGCGCTGGCGCATAAAACACAGCGCCCACGCCCGCCTGGACCGCAGTGAGAAACCACGGCGAGTAACGAGCGCTGAGGTATTTGAGCATGACCATATAGCCCACCGCGCAGACCATGGCCACAAACTCAAGAAAGTTGCCCAAGGCAGGATTGGGCGAATCCTCAGTGGCGACGCCAGCCAAGCTGAGCCAGACAACCCCGGCCATGGCTGCGCCAAAACCGACCCAAGTGCGCCGGGGCAGACGCTCGCCCAGGGTGATCTGCGCCGTCAGCGCCACCATGGCTGGCAGCATGGCCGTCGCCATGCCCGCTTGGGAGGCGCTGGTGTACGTAAGAGCGTATGACTCAAAAATAAAATACAAACAGGGTTCGCACAGGGCCATGAAAAGCATGCGCTTGACGTCCCCGGGAACATACGCCGCCCTGGCGTGGCGCAGCAAAGAAGGGGCAGCAACGCCAAATAGCAGGGCAGCAACGCCCATGCGGCCGAACATGACCAACAGGGGATGGTAGTGCGCCACCGCCGCCTTCATGACGGCGAATGAACTGGCCCAGATGGACACTGCAGCGACTAAGGCGACAGTAGCGGTAAATTGCGGGCTTCTGGCCACGCGGGCTCCTTGGAAAAACGATTTTTTGCTTCCTTATCGCCGGCATGGCGGAAAGTCCATGGACTTTTCAGGTATTGGCGGTCTTGATTTAGCCGATAAAAACAGTCATACATTTGTGGTCGCCCCGGCGTTTTGCCGTCAGGCGCGCCAAGAGGAACATTGCTATGAGCATCTACATGGTGGGCCTGGGCATGGACCCAGATGCACTGCCCGAATCGCACATGGACGTCATTGACCAGGCGCAACTATTAGTCGGCGCTCCCGAGGACCTGGCCGCTTTTGACGATCACCCGGCGGAAAAACTGACGTTGCGCAATATGGATATGACTGCAGTTTTGCAGGAAATCGCTTCCCGCGACGCAGAGGAAACGACTGTGGCCGTGCTTTGCCCGGGCGACCCCATGTTTTTCGGCTTTGGCCAGCGGTTTGTGGAAGAGTTCGGTCCGGAAGAAGTCCGCTTGTTGCCTAACGTCACTGTGCTGCAGTACGCCGCCTCGACCATGAAAATCCCCTGGCAGGACGTGGTGCCAGTCATGCTGCCGGCGCCAGACGAACACCGCCAGTTATTTGCCGCCCTGCTGGCCAACGACTGGGTGGCCGCCTTCACTAATCAGCAAGTCATTCCGGCCTCGCTGGCTCAAGCCTTGTTGGACAAGGGCGCGGACAACTATGACATGTGGGTGCTTGAAAACCTGGGCACGGAAAACCAGCGCTGGGGAAAGTACTCCTTGGAAGAAGCCGCCCGGCAGCATTTTTCCCGTCACAATCTGGCTCTTTTCGAACGCACCCGGCCTCCAGCCAGCCCCCTGAGCTTGGGAATACCTGACGAGCAGTTCCACACCGACCGCAGCGGCATCACCAAATGGTCTGTCCGGGCGGCCGCCCTGGCCGCCCTGCGGCCTGCGCCGAATCATTTGATGTGGGACCTTGGCGCCGGTTGCGGCGCTGTGGCTGTGGAGGCCTCCTCCCTCATCCGCCGCGGGCTGGTGATCGTGGTGGAAAAGAACGCCGACCGTGTGGCCCTGATCCGCAAAAACGTGCGCCGCTTTGGCGCACTCTTGGTGGAGGTGGTGCACGGCTCCATGCCCCGCTGCCTGGACGACCTGCCGGACCCGGACCGCGTCTATGTAGGCGGCGGGCTGGGCCAGAACAACTCTGTGCTGGAATGCGCCTGCCAGCGACTTAAACCTGGCGGGCGCATTGTTGTCCAATGCTCCCGTCTGAACACGCTGGAACAATGCCGCAGGCTTTTATCCGAATATGGCTGGGCCATGGAGCTGTCCATGCTCCAATGCAGCGAAACAGCGCACATACCCAGTGACCTGCGGCTGGTAGGGGCAGAACCCGTGTTCTTGGTTGCTGCGGAAAAACCTGAGTGAGGAGTCTGGCATGGAGAGCCTGAGCATACGCACGTCGCAACGCGAGGAACTGGCGACCATAACCAGCCAGGTGCAGGATATTGTGACCCGCAAGGGCTGGCAGGACGGCGCTGTGCTTTTATACTGCCCTCACACTACCGGCGCTGTGACAGTTAATGAAGACGCCGACCCCAGCGTAAAGCGCGACATAACCGCAAACCTGGCAAAGCTGATTCCTCGCCGCGGCGATTATCGCCACGCTGAAGGCAACAGCGACGCCCACATCAAGTCATCTCTCTTTGGCTGCGAGCAGCTGCTTATAGTGGAAAACGGTAAATTACAGCTGGGAACCTGGCAGGGGGTGTTCTTTTGTGAATTCGACGGCCCGCGCAAGCGCACTCTGTGGGTGCAGTGGCTCGAAAAATAATACGGTTGCGCACGCTCACTTGCGGCCCAGCAAGGCGGCAGGCGTCAGAACGCCAGGCTCACGTGTTGCATGATGGAACTCAATTGCCGCTAAGGCACTGCAAGCCTTTGTCGGTGAGCACCACGCCTTGCATTTCCATGTCGGCAAAAGGCTTGTACGATGTATAAGCCACCAAGCCGTTTTGAAAAACAAAGCGCACGTCGTTATCGTTACAGGTTTTGACCACCCAGCGCGGCATCATGCCGTAATATCTTTTGGTCTTGGAAAAACTTTTGACCGAATTGAGCAAAGACAGGTGCTTTTCATTCAGTTCCATGGACATGTCCTCCCTACAGATTTGCCAAGAGCGTCTGAAAGCCCACATTCCAAAAAAGCCAGCATTGAAGTGTAAACGTATTATTCCAAACGCATCGAAATCATCTCTTGCTTCATGCCATGGGCACACAATCGGTGCAAGATATTTTTCATATCGTAACAATCTAGAAAAAATCTTCACAACGCGAATAACGCTCCCAGGGAGCACGGAGAACAAAAATTATATATATAAATAAAAATTTTACGACTATCGTAGAAATGTTTTTCGCGCCAATTTCGTGATGAAAAAAAGTTCTTCATCGTCACATTTGCCATGTTTTTGTCATACTGCAAACTCCATTATCCATCGACCAATATTTATTCCGATGAGAACAAACCCCTCGCCCCGGGTGAGCCGCCATCCAGTGCGGATGAACACAAGAACAAAAAAAACGGCGCCGACCAACACATACATGCCCGGCAGCGACGCCGACGAAACTGTGAGCGGATTGAGCAGACATGTAAGACCCAGCACTCCGGCAAAATTGAAAAAGTCGCTGCCTATCAAATTGCCCAGCAGCATGTCGTTCTTTCCGCGCATAGAGGCCGCCAGGCACGTAACCAGCTCCGGCAGAGACGTGCCGGACGCCACGATGGTCAAGCCCACAGCCCACTCGCTGATACCCATGACCAGCGCCAAAGAGGAAGCGCCCTCCACCAAAAGTTGAGAGCCCCCGGCTATGGCTGCAAATCCAGCCAAGAGCTTGGGGCCGTCCTTCCAGTTTGCATCACGCTCCACAGCTGCGTCCGGGTCCAGCAATGTCTCTGCTTCCTCCGGCCGCTTAAGCGCACGGTAGCCAATGAAACTGATGTAAGCCAGAAATGAGGCGAATAAAATTGCCCCGTCCCATCGGCTCAGATACAAATCCAGCGCCATGAACAGGGCCAGGCCGGTGATGATCCAGAGGATCAGCCCGTCCCTGCGCAGCAGGGTCGGGTGCGTGGGTATGGGCGATATCACCGCCATGAGACCGAGCACGATACCCAGATTGAAAATGTTAGAGCCCACCACGTTGGCCAGGGAAATGTCGTTAAGCCCCTTGAAAGCCGCAGTCAGGGTCACCAGAAACTCCGGCGCTGACGTGCCCATGGCCACAATGGTCAAACCAATGACCAGCTCGGAAATGCCAAAACGCCGGGCCACCGCCGCCGCCGAGTCCACTATCCATCCGGCGCCGAACCACAAAAGGCCCGCGCCGGCTACTATAAAGGCGCTATCAAGAGCTATCATGCCCTGGGTATACCTGAGTGCGGTGCAGGTGGAAAGGGCGGGCGGTCAGGCGATAGCCTATTGTCTCGAAAGCCTTTTCACCTAATAAGATATTTTAGCAGCCTGTTAGCGCTGACAAATGATTCTTCACACCAGGTTGCGCCTGTCCAGCGTGCGCAGGTTCAGCGCCTCGGCCAGGCAGACGGACGCCTTACGCCCTATATGTTAATGATGGAGCTTCATCGTGCGCCAAATATCCAGTGTTCACCAGATGATTCTCAATTGTCCAAGGAGAAACGCCAAAATAATCACTAGCTTCACCAATTTTTTCCTCTGAGAAATCCTCGGCGATATACTCACGAATTGCCTCTACAGGGCACAAGAACTCCGCGGCAAAAGCTCTCTGCATTTTCTGTCGCCCAGTTTTTGCGTCTGTAGACGGCAACCACAAGTCATTGCCCCCGGCAAGTAAGCAGTCGGCAACAAATCTAGCAGATTCAAAACGCCGTGAAGGGCGCATAAACCGCCCGGAGTGCTTTTTAAAAAAAGCAAGCATGCGGGCCGGATCGTTGTTGCGCAGTGCAACGCCAAGAGGTTTGTCCGAACCGCCGTCAGCTTGCTGAAAAACGTTGCCCGGCATGGAAAGGATGTCGCTCAGTTCAGCGTCTTGCAAGGGTTTGTGATCAAGCTTCAATACACTTCTGGAGTATTTTGCCAACCACCATCCTTGTTCCCAAGGCGCCGTAGGGCTTGGGTGCATATCCACTCGGTCTTCCCAGTCATTCAACTCCGACGGCAACTGAAAAGGCACGCCTTTTTCCTGCACCATCTCCTCTACAGCCGTAAAAACGCTTTCCGCGTTGTTTCCTGCACAGGCCGCCGCTATCTCGCCCACAGCTTCAGAGCCCGCCACATTTGCAAGGTTTTGCATACACTGTATGAGCCCTTCAGGTCCTGCATCAGGGTCAAAGCCCAGTTGAGCTTCATATCTGCGAAAAAGTGACAAAGAATCTCCGGCCCGCTCCTCCCTCACTTCGGTCCACAAGGACTCCAACTCAGACCCCGCAACCTCCCTCGCACGCAGCCTGTCCACAACCGACTCAATAAAAGCATCAACGCCCTTTTCAAACGCATTCGGCGTAATGCTTTGGGAAAAGGCGTTCAAATACCAAAAGGGCTCTGCAGGTGTCTGTCGTGAAGATTTCACTTCTACACGTATGGCGTTCCCTTCAGATATAAACTGCATCCGGGGCCAAATGTACCCGTATCCCACAGAGGACGTATCATGCGATTGCAGCCAGTCGAGCGATGGAGCAACGGCGCCATGCGGGGCCGACTCCCAGCGCAATCGCCACCAGTTGGCGGCAAACCACAAAGCCAATGGATAGGCGGAAACAGGAACGGCGTCATTGAACGAGCCTGACCACATGTCTGCTACGCGCGATGCTGTTTGCCTGCCTACAGATATTATTAAATCGCAGGATGATTCTCGAAGCTCTCGCTCGCCACGGTCCGTATGGAACCATTTGTTTGATTGTATGACGAGGTCACTCATACTGAGCCCATCTTCGGAAAATTTCTGCGCATAATGGATCATCCGAAAGCATTGGATAACCGTGGTACGTGCCGGTTTCCCTGTTATCCAACATGGCTTCCACACACACGCCGTTTGGAGCCACAGCCCAAATGTTTTGAGGCCAGCCGTTCCGCCGCTGTTCACTCACTAAACCGCGCACCACACCCGTTCGCAACAAATTCACTGCTGCTTCATATGAAAAAACCTCAGCGCCGTCGCACAAGGTTTTACCCTGACGCGGACAACTGGGCGGTTCAAGCGCAAAATCACCCGGGTTCTTCTTGTGCACAGGATTGCCTTTGTATTTTACTGAATCCGCCCACTCTCCCAATGTATCCCATTGCTCTGGACAAGCTTCTAAGGACAAAATGCGGCGTTTTGGGTTTGGCGTTCTTCTCTTCGACACGGCAGATATCTCCACAAACGAGAATATCACACCAGATTTTGCCTGTCCAACGTGCGCAGGTTCAAAGCCTCTGCCAAACAGCCTTGGTCCAGCTGTTCCGCGCCTTCCAGATCAGCGACGGTCCGGGCGATGCGCAGCACCCGGGTGTAAGCCCGGGCGGAAAGGCCCAGCCCCTTGACCGCCTTTTCCAAAAACGCGTGCTCGGCTTTGCCCAGTTCGCAGTAGCTGTCCAGCCACTTGCCGCGCAGTTCGCTATTGGTCAGCAGCGGGGAGTCCACAAAACGGGCAGTCTGCACCGTGCGCGCCCGGGCTATGCGCTCGCGCATCTGGTCCGAGTCCGTCCCCAGCTTTCTGGCCTTCAAGTCTTCGTAGGGCACAGCCGGCACGTCCACATGCAGGTCTATGCGGTCCAGCAGCGGCCCAGATATCTTGGACCGGTAGCGCTGCACCTGGGTGGGGGTGCAGGTGCAGGCGTGGCGCTCGTCTGTCAGATAGCCGCAGGGACAAGGGTTCATGGCCGCCACCAGCATGAGCGCCGCCGGGTAGCTGAGCGAGACCGCAGCGCGGGATATGGTCACCACGCCATCCTCCAGGGGCTGGCGCATCGCCTCCAGCACGTGTTTCTTGAATTCTGGCAGCTCGTCCAGAAACAGCACGCCCCTGTGGGCCAGGGAGACCTCGCCGGGCCGGGGGTAATGCCCCCCGCCTACAAGACCAGCGTCAGAAATGGTGTGGTGCGGCGACCGAAAGGGCCGGTTCACGATGATCGGCGTGTCCGGCTGCAGCATGCCGGCCACAGAATAAATTTTCGTCACCTCCAGGGCTTCCTCGAAATTTAGCGAGGGCAGCACCGTGGGCAGCCGCTGGGCCAGCATGGTCTTGCCGCTGCCCGGCGGGCCGAGGAGCAACAGATTATGCCCGCCCGCGGCCGCTATCTCAATGGCCCGCTTGGCGTGTTCCTGGCCCTTGACGTCAGCAAAATCCAGAGGAAAATGCTCGCGCCGTTCCCACTGCTCCTGGATGTTGGCGGGCCAAGGCTGCAGCTGCTTTTCACCAGTCAGAAACATCACCGCTTCGCCCAGCGTCCGCGGTCCGTAAACGTCCAGCCCCTCCACCACAGCAGCCTCGGCGGCATTGGCTGGGCTGACGATAAGGCCCCGGGCGCCCTCTTCCCTGGCGCGCAAGGCAAGGGGCAGCACGCCGGGCACGGGCTTGAGCTCGCTGGTCAGGGAGAGTTCCGCGGCAAAGAAATAGCCGTCGATGTGGTGTTGCCCCAGAGCGCCAGACCCAACAAGCAATCCTATAGCCAGAGGCAAGTCGTAGCCGGAGCCCTCTTTGCGCTGGTCGGCCGGGGCCAGGTTCACAGTGATGCGGGCCGGGGGCAGCCGGTAGCCAGCGTTTTTCAGCGCTGCCAGAACCCGCTCTTTGGACTCGCGCACAGCGCCTTCGGCCAGGCCCACCATGATAAAGCCGGGCATGCCGGTCTTGGCTAGGTCCACCTCCAGATTCACCCGAAAGGCGTCAATGCCCAGCAGGGCTGCACTGGCTGCGCTGGCGATCATGCTACCTCACAAGCGTTCCGATACGGCCGAAACGTATCTCGGTGGGGCCCTGCCAGGACCAGTAGATGATGAACGCCGTGCCCTTGACCTTCTCACGTGTGACAAAGCCCCAGAAACGGGAATCGTAGCTTTCGTCGCGGTTGTCGCCCATGACGAAGTACGAGTCTTCAGGCATGGTGACTGGCGGCATATTGTCCCGGGGACTGCCAGGAATGACGTGCGAATCTGTATGCTGCGCATAAGGCTCCGTCAGCTTTTCGCCGTTGCGGTAGACATCCTTGTTGCGGACTTCGATGGTGTCGCCGGGCACGCCAATGACGCGTTTGATAAAATCCTTGGAGCTGTCTTCCGGAAATTCAAACACAATGACGTCCTCATGCTCCGGGTCATCAAACCGCAAAAGCAGAATGTCCGTAAAAGGAACTTTCACGCCCAGACCGATCTTGTTCACCAGCAGATGGTCGCCAATGAGCAGGGTGTCGAGCATTGAGCCAGAGGGTATCTTGAACGCTTGTATGAAAAATGTGCGGATGATCATGGCCAGAATGAAGGCTATGATCAGCGCTTCACTGTATTCCTTGACTATTTTTACCCAACGCGGCGTCATGGGGCTTTCCTTGTTTGCAGGTTAATCGTCGCCGGCCTTGAGCGCGGCCAGAAAGGCTTCCTGGGGTATTTCCACATTCCCCATGCGCTTCATGCGCTTCTTGCCTTCCTTTTGTTTCTCCAACAATTTGCGTTTTCTGGTAATGTCCCCGCCATAACATTTAGCGGTCACGTTCTTGCGCATGGGCGCAATGCGCTCCCGGGCCAGCACGCGCTGACCTATGGCGGCCTGTATGACCACTTCAAACATCTGCCGCGGGATGGCCTTGCGCAGCTTCTGGGCCACACTTCGGCCCTGCCGCGCCGCCATTTCCCTATGCACGATGAACGACATGGCGTCCACGATGTCCCCGTTGATGAGCATGTCCACCCGCACCAGGTCCGCCGCCCGGTAGTCGATAATCTCGTACTCCAAGGACGCATAGCCGCGGGTCATGGACTTAAGGCGGTCGAAAAAGTCGTAGACGATCTCGGCAAAGGGCAGCTCATACGTGATGATCACCCGCTTGGAAGTGAGATATTTCATACCCTTCTGGACGCCTCTTTTTTCTTCGCACAGCTGGAAAACACCGCCCACATATTCATCTGGCACGTGCACTTCCAGCCGCACAAAAGGCTCTGACAAAGTCTGAATACGGCCCGGATCCGGCAGTTTGGAAGGATTGTCTATCTCGCGCACCTCCCCGTCTGTGGTTTCCACGCGATAGATGACCGACGGCGCAGTGGCAATGAGGCTTGCTTCAAATTCCCGCTCCAGCCGCTCCTGGATTATCTCCATGTGCAACAGGCCAAGAAAACCAGCCCGGAAGCCAAAACCCAGGGCCTGGGAGGTTTCAGGCTCGTAGGTCAAGGCGGCGTCGTTGAGCTGCAACTTTTCCAGCGCAGTTTTTAGCAGCTCGTACTCAGCTGGCTCTGTGGGATACAACCCGCAGAAGACCATGGGCTTGATGCGCTTGAAATCTGGATACGGCGTCTCAGTGGGCCGGTCTGCAGAGGTGATGGTGTCGCCCACCCGGGCGTCTTTCAGGTTCTTAATGGAAGCAGTGAGAAACCCCACCTCGCCGGCGCACATGGTCTCAAAAGAAAGCGGCTCTGGCGAAAACGCGCCCAAGGCAGTCACTTCAAAGGTTTTTTTTGTGGAAAACATCTGGACGCGCTGTCCCTGCGATATAGAGCCGTCAAGCACCCTGAACATGACCACCACGCCCTGGTACGAGTCGTACCAGGAGTCGAAAATAAGAGCCTTGAGCGGCGCATCCGGGTCGCCTTTGGGGGGCGGCAGATGCTCCACGATGGCTTCGAGCACCTGATCCACGTTTTCCCCTGTCTTGGCGCTAATGGCGATGGCATGGGCGCAATCCAGGCCTATGCCCTCCTCAATCTCCTCTTTCACCCGCTCAGGCTCTGCGCTGGGCAAGTCAGTCTTGTTCAGCACGGGGATAACTTCAAGATCGTGGTCCAGGGCCAGGTAGACATTGGCAAGCGTCTGGGCTTCCACTCCCTGCGTGGCGTCCACCACCAGCAACGCACCCTCGCACGCAGCCAGAGACCGGGACACCTCGTAGCTGAAATCCACATGCCCAGGCGTATCAATGAGATTCAAGATGTATTCATCGCCGCTGGCGGAATGATACGGGATGCGAACGGTCTGGGCCTTGATGGTGATGCCCCGCTCGCGCTCCAGCTCCATGCGGTCCAGATATTGTTCACGCCTGCCGCGGTCGTCCACCAAACCAGTCAGGTCAAGTATCCTGTCGGCAAGAGTGGACTTTCCGTGATCTATGTGCGCGATAATGCTGAAATTACGTATACGGCTCCAGGGAACCATTACTCCTCCGGGCCGGATAAGCCTCCGGCTGGCGTCGCTGTCGAATCGCAGTCTATACACTGTTGCACCAGGGTCTGGCAAATACTATCCTTCTGCCGGCAATATGTTGACATAACATATGATAATTGAATGAGGCCTGTGCATGGCCCGGCATGCTTCTATACGACCCGCCGTTGCGCGCCCAAAAAAGGCAAAATACGTGCTATTTCATTGACATTCAGTCTTATTGCTTTTAGATGACAACGGAGACTGGTGTAAATAACACATATTCCTGGCTGCAACTTTCTTAGGGAAGAGATTTCAGACTTTTTGGGGGAGATTCAAAGTGAATAGGCCGGATGTAAAACTCAAGCAATATGAAAACACTGTCATCGACTTTCTCCGCAAGGAGAATGGCCACATCGCCTGCGCCAGCATGGACAATACGTTTCTGAGCGTATTGCGCAACACCGTCAACAAACAACTGGCTGTTACTGATGATTGCGTATCCTCCATTCTGGACGACGCGCAGATCATCAAGACCATCCGGGACCTTTCAGTAAAGCACAAAATAATCCTTCTTTTTATTGAACGCGTCTTCAACGACAAAGAAACCAGCTACCTTATCAAGCAGGTCAAAAACGCTTTTGCCAACGTCAAAGTTATCATCCTTACCGGTGAAACCGACCGGCAACGACTGGTGCTGCTGCACGAAATAGGCGCTGACAACTTCATCAGCAAACCAATTTCCATTAACACTCTTATTGAAAAAATCGCCTTTACCATCAAACCGCAAGGCAAGATCGGCAAACTCATCGACTCTGGAAAGCTGTGCAACAGCCAGGGAAATTTTGAACAAGCCCTCAAGGTGGCCCGTCAAATTCTGGAAATGAAACCAAACAGCGCAGCCGGAAACCTGGTGTTGGGCGACGCTTACCGGGGCATGAAAAAATACGACAAGGCTGTGGAGGCCTATCTGGGAGCCTGCGACGACGCTCCCATGTACCTGGAGCCGCTCAAAAAGCTCGCCGAACTTTATGGGGAAAAAGGAGAGCAAGAGGAGCAACTGCGTTACCTGGAAAAGCTGGACCGCTTGAGCCCTCTGAATGTGGAGCGCAAGGTGGACATGGGCGGCATCCACGTGGATTTGGGCAACGAGGACCGCGCAGAGGCGCTTTTCGACTCCGCCTTGAAGCAGGCCAAGAAAGAGGCCATGACTTTCATAGAAGAGGTGACGACCAAAATCGCCGGCATTTACACCACCAAGGACCCCGCCAAAGCCGAAACATACTACCGCAAGGCTCTGGAGGCCAAAGGGAACATGCTCGGCAAGTCGGACATCAAGACCTTCAATCAGTTGGGCATTGCCTTGCGTAAACAAGGCAAATGGCAAGAGGCTGTTAAAGAGTACCAAAAGGCTTTCAAGATTGCCCCAAGCGATGAAAACCTGATGTACAACACGGCCATGGCCTTTGCAGAGGGCAAGGATTTCAAGCGCGCCTGCCGGTATCTGGACGACTGCCTCACCCAGGCCCCGGACTTCTACAACCGAGACTCCGTCATCGCGTACAACATCGGCCTTATCTATCTGAAGGGAAAACAGTTGGATAAATGCCGCAAAGCTCTGCAGGCGTCCATGGACCAGGACCCGAACTTTGAGAGCCCCCGCAAGCTGATGGAATCCATCACTGGCAAGTAGCCACTCGTCTGCAGCAACCTTACCCGGGCCGCACCCATCGCACAACCACAGCCAGACCAGACACAGCCACGACCCCGCCGGCCCAGTACACGCCGTCCAGCCCAAACCATCCGTACACCAAGGCCATGAGAGCCGGTCCCAGCGTCTGGCCCAAGCGCAACGCCATGCCGTTGACAGCCATAAAACCCGCCCTGTTCCCCAGCGGCGCAGCCGCAGTAAGCAAGGCCTGGGCCGAGGGCATGTTCAGCCCCTGACCAGCGCCGTACAACAAAACAGGCAGCGGGAACCACCACAAAGACGGAGCCGCCAGCATTGCAGCCATGGACAAGGCATACAAGGCAAACCCTGCACGGATCAGGTTCGCTTCTCCGAACCGGCGCGTCAGCTTGCCCACCTGAGAAGACGCCAGACCGATAACCAACGCCGCACACGAAAGCACCGCGCCTATAACCGCCGAAGAGGCCCCGTAACGCTCTGACAAAAGCACTGGCAAAAACGTAAGCACTGGTCCGTACAAGATGACGAAGGTAAGCATGGTGCTCAACATAACGCCCAGTACAGACCGGCTTTTCAAGACCCGCAGCGTATCCGACAGGTAGCGCCCCAGACTGACGCCGCTGCGCTCAGGCTCCGGGTTCTTCAGGGCGAAAAGTACAATAAATCCCAGAGGCACGGCCGTCAGCGGCAAAAGAAAAGGGTACCGCCAGCCCAGCATGGCCAGCCCCCCGCCAATGACCGGATAGGCCGCCACGCCCAGACTCAAAGCCGTGGCGTTCAACCCCAGGGCGTCCGCCCGGCGAGAGCCGGAGTACAAATCGCCAACTATGGTCAGGTTCAGCGCTCCCAGGGCGGCGGCTCCCACCCCCTGAAGAAAACGCAGGGCCAGCAGCGTCTGGAAATCCGGCGCAAAGCTGCAGGCAAAGCCGGCAACGCCAAAGAGCAGCAACGAGGGTCCTAGAATGCGCTTGCGGCCCCAGCGGTCCGCCAGCACGCCCAGGACCGGCGTAAGCAGCACGCCGGGTATGGTAAACACAGTCACCACCATGCCCACCGCCTCTGCAGTGATGGAAAGCTCCCGCATCATGCGCGGAAAGGCCGGCGTGATGCTCGAAACGCCCATAACCACCATCAGCGACACGCCGAAAATGATCTGCAGATTGCGGTCCAGATAAAGTTTGGCAAATTCTCCGCGATATTCTGTCATGCCTCTCCTTGTGCAGAAAGAGAGGTGTACGGCATAGCAGCGCCCATGGCAACGAGCGGTTGTTCAATTAATATTACAAGACACTTGGCGCCGCCGCCAGCGAGCCCTGCGTTACGTGCGAACACGCCGCGAAACCTACAAGCAGAATTATTACTGCGCCGGTATGGTTATCTGCAGCGGCGAGACATCCCCGTCGTCATCCAACAGAGTAAATGTCAGCATAAGGAACGAAAACACGCGCTTGGCGGCCAGGTTTCCCTCGTCCACCCAGAACCAGCTGCCGTGGCTCTCCACCGCAGCGTAAGCTCTTTCCGGGCGAGCATCAGAGGCATGCACAACTACATCACAAAGCACGCCGCCGTTCTTCCTTGATCCAGGAATTGCGCGTTGCTGCGCCAAATCTTCCGCAGGGACTTCCACCCTGGACGCCACAGCCGCCAATATCTGCATCAGGGAGTACGTCTTCACGGCTATGCGCTTGTCGCCCACTGCCTGGTTCGAGGCGACCAGTTCATATTCCCGCAGCTCGGGATCAAGGTCCAGAAGACGCTGCAATTCACGAGTCGCAGCTTCTATCTTGCCACTGTCGCCCTCGCGCCCCAATCGAACAAAAATACGGCCCCCTCCCCCTTCCTTTACAGTCCGGGCCGTCACTTCCAGAGCATCTTCCTTCTGCAAAACCGCAAGCGCCTCCACAACACGCTGGAAATCGGTTCTTTCAGTCTTTTCCTTGCCTTGCCGCAGCAGCTCGTTGCGCACGCCGTTAATGGACCGCACGACCAGGCTGACCAGAAACTTTGCCGTCACGCCCGAATCCAGACCAGCAAATACATTCTCCACAGGAATGGGCGACATGACGCCGCGCAAAAACGTCTGGCCGTTCATAGGCCGGTAGGTGATGGTCGGCTTGTTGGCAAACCTGGCAGACATTCCGAAATCCGCCATATTGGAGTCGCCGGCCATGTTAAGGTCGAACCATGACCTGGAAAGACCAGCATTGGCCGAGGTCTCCATGGAGTAACCGGCTACTATGTCGCCCACTTCCACAAAGAAAAGCGGCTCCACATAACGAATCCTGACAATGTTCAACAGAATCTGGCGCTTCCAGGATTCTGTGATGGACATGCTGTAATCGGCCCGGTCCCGGACAATGGCCTCCGGCCCCAGGGACGCGCAGCCGGAAAACAAGCCAAGCGCCATGAACAATCCCACGGCACACAAAACTCCTCTCGCCATGACTCCACTCTCCTATTTGAATAGAACATCCATCCAATCAAACAACACCTGGCCCACCAGACTGCGATTCTCCATAACGCAATGGTTGGTAGCGCCCTCGGCGCTGGGAGTAACGACCATGGCCGACGCAGGATTGGCAAAGCCGTCCATGGCCAGCTTCTGTTGCCGCTGCACTTCCGTACTGCGGTATTCGCCCTCGCCGACGATAATCAGTGCAGGGCAGACTATTTTGGCCGGATCAAATGTGTAGCCCCTGTTTGCCTCGGCCAGCTTGGACGGCGCGTCCATAACCACGCCCCAGCGCCAGCAGATCGTCTTGACCACATCGGCGTGGAAGCTGGACCAAGAGGCAATCTCCTCAGGCGCGGCGTTCACCGCGGGCATGGTCGAAAAAAGCGGATAAGCGTCCACTACGGCGGAGTTCATGGCCACTGCCTTGATGCGCTTATCGTGCATGGCTGCCTGGGGCGCAAACACGCCGCCGCCGCTGTAGCCGTAAACGCCTAACCGTTCTGGGTCCACGTCTTTCCGGCTCAGGGCGTAGTCGACCACCGGCCGCATGGCGACGTGCATGTCCGGCCGGAACACCTTGCCCTGCAAGGGCAACAGACCCTGGCCCGGCAAATCCACGGTCATGAAGTTGTAGCCGCGCTCGTGGGCCTGCGGCGCTATGTAGAAAAACAAGTCCTCGGCAAAGGTCTCGCCCCCGCCCAGCATGATTAGGGTCTTGGCGGGCTTGTCGCCCTGGCTGGCTTTGCGAAAAAATCCGGGCAGCACAACTCCTTCAAAGGGTATTTCGAAATACTCCAACGGCGGGTCCATGAGTTTCCCAGCCGTGCGCAGGGTGCTGCGACACAACGCCGCGCGCTCGGCCAAACGCGGATCGTCCGGCAATACGCCAATGAGCGATATACGGTAGTAATAAGCGGCGCGTTGCAGCTGGTCCACTGCGCTCACAGTATGGCCGCCAGCCAGTGACCTCTCGCCGCGGGCGCGCGCGCGTTCGGCCAGGTCAAACCACTGCTTTTGCCAACTGGCCGCGTCACCGTCCTGAATCTGCGAGGCTGCGTAAAAAGCTTCCCCTATCTCAACGCCTCCGTTCACAGCCGAGCCAAGAACGAGATTGCCGAAATGAAAATCCATGTCTCCGTCATTGAAGAAATACGTGAAGCCCGTGGCGTGTGCATCGAAATTTTCCCCGCCTTCCCCGGCCATGCCCGGACTCGGCGCACACAGAACCAGCCCCAACAACGCAGCCATGAAAAACTGCATCTTACCGATCATCATGATTCTTCCTCCTAAGGCTTGGCCCGCTCATCCAGCCAGTTAAGTATGCGTGCGCTGGAAACCATGGGCGCCCCGAGCTGACAGTGGAACTGTCCTCCCTGGGCGTCGGTAAACTCCATGTACGATTTCTTGCCCGGCAACTCGTTGTAGACCAGCTTCGCCTGCGCGTTGGAGCCGGCTATCTGGTCCTGGCTGGAGTTCACCACCAGCGTTTCGGCCTCTATCTTGTCCATGGCCCCGGCAATGGTGTAATTTTGCAGCTTGCCGAACAGTTCGCAGGGGGAATCGGCGTCAAACGTCCAGAGCATCTGATTGATGAACTGGCTCAGGTGGGGGCTCTTTTCCATTTCCTGAAACACGGCGCTGTCTATGGCGGCGTTGCACTGGCCGTTCTCCACAGCGCGCCGCACCTCTTCAGGGAATTTGGTCATTGTCCCGTCAAACACGGAATAGACCCCTCCGTTCACAACGCACCAGCGAATGCGCTTTTCGTAGGCTGCGGCCCGCGGCGCCAGATACCCGCCCATGGAGTAGCCGAGCAGGGCCATGCGGGCCGGGTCCGCGTCGGGCAGGGTCAGCGCAAAATCCGCCACCGGGGTCACGACCTTTTCCCAGTCGTGGCGGAACGGTTGCCCGTGCTCGCTGATCATCTCGCCCTGGCCTGGTCCTTCGAAGATGAGACAAAGATACCCGCGCTTGGCGGCCTGGGCGCCCAGGATGAAGTAGAGGTCCTCGGCCGTGCCGTCCAGACCAGTCTGGATGAGCAGCACGGGGCGCTTAAGGTCCTGAGAGCCGGAGGCGCCCTCCGGCTTGATCACATACCCCGGCAGAGAACCATTTTCATAGGGAATGCGCACGTGCGTGATGCGGCCTTCCGAAAGTTCGGCTGCCTGCAGAAAACTGTCGCGCCCCTTTTGCCATACGGCGTGTTTGCGCGGATCGTCCGGGGAGAGGTAAACCTCCGAGGCCCGGTAATATTCCGTGGCCCGGAAAAAGGCTTCCTGTGCGCTTATCCCGTGGCCGGCTGCGGCGTAGTCCCGCGCCTGGGCCGCCACAAGGTCCCCCATGGCGGACCAGGATGCGTACCAGCCTTCCTTATCGTAATCCTCCACCTGGCTGACAATGGTCAGCAGCTCTCCCAAGTCGCTTCCGCCTGTGGCGGCAAGGCCGAACCGCCACAGGGCCTGAAACACGAAGGCCGCGTCGTTGAACAGGAAATTACCCATGGACCGCTCCGCCTTGGGCCGGGGTTCCTGGGCCGCCTTGCCCCGGTAGTTGTCCCAGCGCTCCACTCGGCCGCTGATGTACACGTGACCCTGCTCCGGAAAATGCGTCTGAATGAACACCCATTTTTTGTCTATGCCGGTGTGCTTTTCCAGCGCGCCGGCAATGGCGGTCATCATGGATGCAATGTCCTCTTCGGTGAAGAAACCGGGGACATACAGATCAACAAAAAGGGGTTTATCTTTGGCTGGTTCGCCCATGCAGTGAACGGCGTCGAAGGTCTGCCAGTAATAGGTAATGAACCGCTCCTCCACGCCGGTGGCGGCGGAAACATCAATGCTGACCTTGTCCATGATCTCGGCCCCGTCCAGGCCCAAATTCGGACAGGTGATGCGGACCATGGGGTCTGCGGGGTCTACCCCGCCTGCGGCGTGCAAAGTCGGCGCATATGCACAGACGGCGATTGCAAACAGGACTGCGATCCGAAAACGGTAACATGCTGAGCGAATGGTCATTTTTTCCCCTGATGCGTTTTTGGTTGCGGTCTTTGGTGATACGGCCCCAATGGTAGCGGCCAACAGGGGAAACGAGTCAAAGAAAAACCACGTGAATTACCGTGAAAAAATCAACAACAGTTTAAAATTATTGATTTTTCAAAATAGTTCATAAAGATTTCAGCTCTTGGAGCTCCTCTTCAAGTCTGTTGCAGACGTTTTTTTGCTCCTTGCAACGCGCCAAAACGAATAAGGCAGTGTCGCGAACATTTTTCCAGCGTGGGCGTTTAGGCAGGGTGGCTTCACTCAGATATTTATCCAGCGTCTGGGTGCGGCGGTAGCCGTCCTTTTCCATGTACACGTTCCATATGCCGGACTCCTCGGCCAGGTCGGCCTTAGTCGCGCCGGTGGCGGCCTCCCAGCAGTCCACGGATAGTTTTATTACCCGGACGGCAAGGCGCCTCTTGCGCTCCATGGGCGATGGCGTGCGGCTGGCGTCGGCCGCTTCCAATTGTGCGGACAAATGATCGACGTTGGCCGCCATACGGGCGTAACGCATGGACATAAAAAAAGAATAAAACAGGACAAAGACAAACACCCCGGCAAAGGCCAAATCCGTGGAGCGCATGTTCAGATCAAAAAGGATGTCGTCAAACTCAGCCAGGGCCAGCGCCAAATAGCCCGGCAGTAAGAGAAAAACGCCCTTTTCCTTGTGCATCAGGTCCATGATGAAAGCCCCGAAAAGGTAAAGAAAGGCCGTTCGGGTTAGAAGGAAGTAGAGCAAAGGAACAGTGTCGTATGCGTTTGGCGGCGTGGCCAGGATGTATAGAACATACGCCGCCCCCAAAGCAATGTAGAAAGCGTTCAACGGCTTTGCCCACCGCTTGGGAAACAGGGAGTGGTAGAACACAACCAGCAGCGGGATGGTAAACCCGTAAGGAAGCAGTGAAAAGTCTACGCCCAGCCGCCAGGGCAAAGGAAACAGCTGGCTGGCGAGAAAACCGGACGACGGGCTGAAAACTGTTGCCGCGACCCACATAAGGCAGAACAGGCTAAAGTAGAGGTTGGCGTTTTCCGACTGGCGCATGGCGAACAAAGCCAGGTGGTAGACGCACATTATGAGCAACGCGCCGCCAATAAAGGCCCCGGAGAGCTGCCGGAACGAGAGAATACGGTTAATCTGGGATTCCGTGCCCAGGAGTATGCTGGAGTTCAAGCCGCCTTGCATATTGTGGTGATTGGAGACCTCCAGCAGCAGCGTCATATCTTGGCCTGCGGCGCTAAAGCTAGGCGTCATGATGTGGCGCAGGGGTTTTTCCGATTCCTTGTCTGCACCCGGCTGCCCGGTGGACGCGAGAAGCCGGCCCCCGGTCCAGACTCGACACACTGACAAAGGGCCGGAAACGAGCAGAGACAAACGAGGACTGTCCGGCGGCAGACGCAATTGCAATGTGTAGTAGCCTCGCCCCATGGGAGACAAGGGGACGCCATTGGCTGTGTGGCCGCGCCACAGACCGGGCAGACGAAGGTAGTCTGTTGTGGCGTCAGCTGCAGTGTTGTCAGGCAAGGCGGGATCGTAGGCGGCGTTCCAGCAGAACTCCCATTCGCCGTCCAGACGCGCCGGCCCACTGATGTCAAACCGCCAGTCGGAAAGGTCCAGAAGCCCTTTGTTGGCGAAAGGTGCAACAGGGGTTTCGGAGCAGCCGGAAAAGATAAGAAAAATCGCGAGCGCAGCCGTGGCCGTGCTTATGCGAAGCGCCTCCGTCATCACATGAGCCCTCAGAAAAGCCGTTTACTTCATTGAAGGTGATGTAATCCATGCCGATCCGGAATTCCAGGAAAAAAGCGGCCAGGCGGCCCTGGGGTCTCTCTAAATAACTTTCGTTGCGAGTTTGAGGAATAATTGCAGCAGGCAAGCCATTTTTTGCTGAAAACGCAGCATGATGCAAGTAGAACCAAACGCAGCAGACCGGTATTTAGAGAGGCCTTAGTCTTCGGGCAAACTGTTAATGGCGTCGTGGTAAGCCTTGAACACATCCTGACGGTTGATCATGCCCATGATCTTGTTGTCCGTGTCCAGCACGGGTATCTGGGCCAAGTCCGTGCCCACGAATTTCATCAGCGCGGAGTACAAATCGTAGTCCGGCCGCAAGTAGGCCGGCTTGCGCATCAGGTCCTTGACCAGCACTATTTCGTACAGCGTGTCCTCGAAGAGCACCTGCCGCACGTCCTGGATAGCCAGTATGCCGGTGTATTCGCCTTGTGAGTTGACCACTGGAAAGTTGAACTCATTGGTGCCGGCGATGATGTCTGTGAGGGCGCGCAGGTTGATGGACTCCTCCAGGATAGTGGTCCGGCCCGGCTGGTAGAATTCCATTACTTGCAACGACTCCAGCACGTTGATGGTGGAGTCGTTGATGTGCGCCGGCGAGTCGAACTTGTTGTCCACCTGGTTTTCGTACAGCGATACCTTGCGGTTGATGACCAGGCACAGGGCCGAGGCCAGCATGAGCGGCGCCAACAGGCCGTAGCCCTGGGTCAGCTCGCAGACCATGAGCAGCGGGCCGATGGGCGCCTTGGCCACGCCGGCGAAAAAGGCGGCCATGCCCACCAGCACATAGCCCCCGGGCTGGGTGACTACGTGCGGATAGAGCTCGTGGCAGAAAAAGCCCACCAGACCGCCAGCCATGCCGCCCACGAACAATGCCGGAGCAAACATGCCGCCGCTCATGCCCGAGCCAAGAGTTAACGACGTGGCTATGGTCTTGCCCACCAAAATAAACAACATGGCCTGCATGGTCATGTCGCCCAGAATGGCTTGCTCCAGCCAACCGTAGCCGCCGGAGAGCAACTGCGGATAGAACATGCCCAGCACCCCCATGGCCAGACCTCCCAGCCCCATGGACAGAGGGACGCCGACATTCTTGCGCAAGGGAGTGAATATCTGGAACTTTACAAACTGGAACGTGTGCACATAGAACCACCCGGCAGCTGCGCAGACGACCGCCAGCAGGGCGTAGAACGGCAGCTCCCGCACAGAGGTGAAGCTGAACTGCGGGATGCCGAAAATGGGCTCTACCCCGAAAAAAAGCGTGAACAGCGAATAGGACGTTACCGAAGAAAGCACCGCGGGCAGAATAGCCTCGGCCTCAAAATCTTCCCGGTAAATGACTTCTATGGCCGTGAGCGCGCCGCCCATGGGCGCCCGGAACACCGCGCCCAGCCCCCCTGCCGCCCCAGCCAGCAGCAGAATGCGCCGCTCCCGGGCAGACAGCTTCAAATGCTTTGCCGCCCAGGAGCCTATGCCCGCGCCTATCTGCGATATGGGCCCTTCCCGGCCGGCGCTGCCGCCCGAGGCAATGGTCATAATGGAGGTTGCCCCCCGGATGAGAAACGTCTTGGGCGAGATGACGCCGCCCTGCGTGTGGAAGGACTTGATCATGGCGTCCGTGCCGTCAGTGCCGCTCTCTATGGACTCCGGGATGAACCGCCACACCAGCCAGCCCGTCACCAGCCCCACCAGCGTGGTCAACACCGGAATGAGCCATGCCCGCGCCGGGCCATGGTCTGCTTCGCCATGGAAAAGCATCTCCCCAGCCGGCGCCGGCAGGCGCAGCCCGGCCCAGTTCGTCTGAAACAGATATTTGAAATATTCTATGCCCAGGAAAAACAGCGACGCCGCCAAGCCGGTGGCGACTCCCACAGCCACGCCCAGAATAAGCCAGCGCACCGACGTAACGGCGCGGTAGGAATGGACCATGGTCCGCCAGAAATTTTTCAGGGCTCGAAACATGGCGTACGCCTGTTGCTACAGTTGGGCCTCTGGCGCGGCCAGAATGCGCCGGGCCAGCTCCACGTCCTCGGCTATGCGGGCTTTCAGCTCGTCTATGCCTGAGAATTTTTTCTCCGCCCGCAGCCGCTGCACAAAATGCACCCGCAATTCCGCGTCGTAGATATCCTGGTCAAAATCCAGCAGATGCACCTCCAGCGACATGTCCTTGTTGCCAAAAGTGGGATTGTAGCCAATGTTGGCCACAGCCGGCAGGGGGGCGTCCTCCAGCTGCGCCCAAACAGCGTATACGCCTGTGGCCGGGAAGACCTCGTTCTTCAGCCGCAGATTGGCCGTGGGAAAGCCCAGCTGCTTGCCGCCCCGGTCCATGCCGTGCACCACCGTGCCCCGCACAGCGTAAAAACGGCCCATCAGGGGCTTCACAGCCCAGACGTCGCCGGCCTTTATCAAATCCCGGATCCGCGTGGAGGAGACAATGGCGCCGTTGATGATCACCGGGTCCAACTGCTCGGCGCGGTAGCCATAGGTCTCGCCTAAAGCGCTGAGCAACGAAAAATTCCCGGACCGGCCCTTGCCAAAGGAATAGTCGTAGCCGACCACCAGCTCCTTCATGTCCAGCCAGTCCACCAGATGGGTTTTTACAAACTCTTCCGGAGGCAACCCGGCCAGCTCTCTGGTGAACTCCAGCATCAAAGTCACGTCCACCCCCAGGCTCTCGAACAAATCCAGCTTTTGCTCGCGCAGCGTAATAAAGGGCGGCGTGTGCGGGCCAATGAGCACACGCAGAGGATGTGGACAAAACGTGACCACCACGCTGGTGCGGCAGTGCTGCTCGGCTTTGTGGATGACCCGGTTGATGAGTTGCTGGTGGCCCTTGTGCACGCCGTCGAAGTTACCGATGGTCACGCATGAACCGTTGGGAGATATTGGGGGAAGTTCCTGGAGGACTCTGGCAATGTGCATAAGGGGGCCTTTATGGTGCGAAGCGCTTCACGCGCCGCCGGGCGCGCGGCACGGCTGCAGTAGCGCAAGTGGCGCGGTAAATCAAGGGCTCGAACGCCTGGCTCGAAGGCCTGACATTCGGACTCCTGAACATAGGGCCAGCGCGTCATGCTCGCAAATCAGGCCCAACCAAAAGAGTTAATGTATACAACATACTGAGGCAGTTGACATGGGCGACTGCAAGGGCCGCCCCTACTCTATGACGTATTGTAGTTCATTGTTGTAAACTGTTTTCTGCCGCGAAAAGTTGTTCAGAACGTGTTCATAAAACAAAAATTATCATTTGCCACGGACAATAACACCTTAGGGCCTTTCTAAATATCTGTCTGTTGCGTTTGGTTATACTTGCATCATGTTGCGTTTTCAGCAAAAAATGACTTTTGACGTAGCGCTGCTGCGCATGCAAGGCTTTCCCTTATTTCACTTTTCCTCGCCCGGCTTTTACCATATACTACGAATAATCCTTTACTGCGCTAGCGCATTTTCGCGTTGAGACAACGCTCACCCCTGAAACAATGTACAATTGTTTCAGCAAAATGCATAAGAACATCCTAACATTCATGAAAAAATTCGCCAGCTCTTCCAGCTCCATGCAGCGCTCTCCCGGCGCGCGGCTGTTTGTTGTCATCGGCATCGTCATTTTTCTGCTCTTTCCCATGTTCTTCATAATGGACCTGATCAGCGAGCGCGAATACCGCCGCCAGGAGGTGGCGGGCGAAATAAGCGACAAGTGGGGCCTACCCCAAACACTGACGGGGCCCGTCCTCAGCCTGCCTTACCGCGTGACCGCCCTGCTGCAAGAAAAAAATGACGACGGGAACGTGGTGGAAAAAACCAAAACCCTGACCCGCCAGGCCACTGTGCTGCCGCAGCAGGTGTCCATAACCGGAGACGTGCGGGCCGAAACGCTGCGCCGGTCTATCTTCGAAACCGTTGTCTACGTGGCGGACCTGACTGTGGAGGGCGTGTTCACGCCGCCAGACTTTGCCGAACTGACCACGAACGGCGAATTTGCCAGCGCAGTCTGGGAAGACGCAGTCTTCTCCCTGGGCTTATCTGACATGCGGGGCATAGACCAGGAAGTGGCGGTGTCGTGGGCCGGCGCGGCGTTGAACGTGGAGCCCGGCCCGGTTGCAACCGCCTCCATATACTCTGCCCTCAACGCCCGGCCGCCCATGTCGCCGCAGCAGAAGGAATACCCCTTCTCCCTGCACTTGACCCTGAAAGGATCTGGCGGCCTTTTCTTTACTCCGGCTGGCCGCACTACCCGCGTGCAGCTGCACTCCAACTGGCCTGCGCCCAGCTTTGACGGCGCCTTTTTGCCCGACGAGCGGGAAGTGACTGGCAACGGCTTTGCCGCCAGCTGGGAGGTGCTGCACCTGAACCGCAACTACCCGCAACAATGGACAGGCGAAAACACAGCGCTGAATGAAGCGCACTTCGGCGTGCGGCTGCTCCAGCCCGTAAGCCAGTACCAGGAGACCATGCGCACGGCCAAGTACGCCATACTCTTTATTATCCTTACATACACGTCGGTTTTCCTTACAGAACTTCTCACCCGGCGGACGCTGCACCCCATCCAATACCTGCTGGTTGGCCTGGGGCTGGCCGCCTTCTATCTACTGGAGCTCTCCATCTCCGAGCATCTGAACTTTGACGCGGCCTATGGTCTGGCGGCCGCCGCAGTCATTGGACTCATCGGCGGCTACGTGCGGGCCATTCTGGGCGCTGCGCAGCCAGCCGCGGTCATCACCGCCATTCTGGCCTTCATGTACGGTTTTTTCTACGTATTGCTGCAGCTGGAGGACTACGCCCTGCTCGTTGGCAGCCTGGGCCTCTTCGCCATTCTAGCTGTAATCATGTACCTGACCCGCCGCGTGAACTGGTGGAACGCCTTTGCGGGCGGCAACGAATCAACAGAAGCCAAAGCACAACAGGACTAAAACAACCGCATTTCCTGCGCCTCGCGCGTCAGCTCCTCGCGGAAGTTCGGGTGCGCGATGCTGATGAGGGCCTCGGCCCGCTCGCCCACGGACTTGTGCTTCAGGTTCACCAGGCCGTATTCCGTGCACACGTAGTGGGTGTCCATGCGCGGGGTGGTCACTGCGGCGCCCTCCTTCAGCCGCGGCACAATGCGCGATATGGTCCCGTCCTTGGCCGCGGAATAGAGCGTCATCACGGACTTGCCGCCCTTGGCCGCGTAGGCGCCGCGGACAAAATCGAGCTGCCCGCCCGTGCCGCTGAACTGAAAGCCGGCCAGGTGCTCGGCGTTGCACTGCCCGGTCAGGTCAATCTCCAGCACGGAGTTCACAGCCACCATGTTGTCGTTCTGCTGAATGACCGCCGGATCCATCACATAATCTGAACCAAAGCTGGCCATGGACGGATTGTCGTTCATAAAGGCAAAGGTGGCGGCGTCGCCGTAGGCCACGGAAAAAACGTGCAGCCGCTGGTGCAGGGTCTTGCGCCGGCCAGTGGCGGCGCCCTTGAGGATCAAATCCATCATGCCCGGGCCGAACAGTTCCGAGTGTATCCCCAGGTCCTTGTGATGTGTCAGTTGCGGGCAAATGGCGTTGGGCAGCGCGCCTATGCCTAGTTGCAGCACGGCCCCGTCCGGCACGATCTCGGCTATCAGCTTGCCCACTATCTCGTCTTCCGGCTTGGACGGCGGCGGCGGCAGCTCCATGAGCGGAACGTGGTTCTCCACCACCGCGTCCACCTCGGAAATGTGCAGCAAAGAGTCCCCGAACACCCGGGGCATGTTCTCGTTCACCTCCACGATGAGCAGCTTGGCCTCCCGCGCCGCGGTGGAGGTCATGTCATTGGCCGTGCCAAAGCTGAAATAGCCGGCCGCGTCCATGGGCGACACCGTGGTCACGCAGACGTCCACATCCATGTATTCGCGTATGAATTTGGGCGCCTGGTGCAAATAGGAGGGAATGAACTGGACAAGCCCCACCGAGGCGAGCTTGCGCGCCGCGGCGCTGAGAAACCAGGACTTGGCGTAGATGCAGTCGCAGACGTCCGGCTGCAGATACGTTTCAGCCGCGTGGCGTTGCGGGTTGAACGAGTAGACGGTCGCCCGGCGCAGGTCGCCGGCCCTGGCCCGGTCGGCAATGGCCTGCAGCAGAGCCGGCGGCTCTGCGATGGTGACGCCGTGGATGATGTCGCTTTCGTCGGGGATGCGGGAAACAGCCTGATCCGGCTGCATGAGCTTGCGTGCGTACTCGGCGTCGTAGAATCCCATGGGCGGCCTCGCTTGGTAGAGATTGAAGAAAGGTGTTGCTGCTAGCTATAGCATGCTCCGTGAACTCGGAGAAACTCCACATATCGTAATGCGCCCTACTGAATGCTGCGCCGCCACTTCCCTTGCTTGAAGCCGTTGAGAATGGACCGGACGCGCTCCTGGTCGCCCTGCAGGTCAGAAAATTTCTTGTACGCGCCCAGCAGGTCGAAGAGTCCTTGCAGCTCCTTTTTCTTCTTGCCGGCGTTCACATAGCCCATGGACCAGTCGCCAAAGCCCCGGTCCTCCACCTCCCGGCGCAGCAGTAGAAGCACCGCCCCATGCCGCCGGTCCTGGAATATCTTATCATACAAAGACTCCACCTTGTCCGGCGGCCCTTCCAGCACCTGCAGAAACGAGCCCTCCATGAACAGCAGGACCCCGGTAACGCCCAGCTCCACGTTGTTCCGGCGGCTCACATCCAGCAGGTTCAGCAGCTCGTTTTCCGTAAACGGCGTCGTTGCCGCGCTGGCGTAGACAAGCTGTAAAAATGACATACATCCCCCAAGTGCTTTTTTCCATGCTCTGTACCCCGGGTCCCAGCCACATGGCAACCGCCAGTGCAAAGATCAAAGCAGTGTTACAGCCTTTTTCAACAGCCTGATAACGAAATAATTTCCCGGCTAAGCAGCCAATGGCCGAAAAACGCGTCCGTAGACTTGTACCCCGCCGGGGCGGCGTAAACTATCTTCAGGTCCTCCATGCGCTTGAGGCTCTTGGTAATGCCGGCTGGGGTCACCCCCCCGGACGCTTCCACAAAGGCTTTGGCGTTGGTGTTTCTGCCGCCCAGTTTGGCCATGGCCAAGAGTATGCGCACCTGGTTTTCCGTCGAGGTAGTAGCTGAAAACGTACTGGGCCACGTCTTCGAAGTCAGCGAATTTTCATTGGGTGGGAAACTCTTCCCGGGAAAGGACGCACTGGCTGCTCTGCTGCAGCGCATGTTCAGCGGCGTTCAGCCGGTCGTCCTCGTTGTGAAAAATATTGCACAACTGCTGGATGCGGCTGTGCGGAACAGGCTCCAGAACCATAATGCGGCCGCCTGGGGCCAGCACGCTGGCAGCTTCAGCCAGGGCCGCGGCCGGGTCCGGGTGGAGGTGCAGGGAAAGGGTAAACAACGCGATGTCAAAGCTGCCCGGCGCAAAGCAGAGCTCCATGCCGGTAGCACAGACGCAATATGCGGCGGGAATGGCTTTTCGGGCCTGACGCAGGGGCTCACAGGCTGGCTCCACGCCTACAGTCTGGCGAGGGACCCCCGCGTACTCGCGGGTCACCCGACCGTTACCGCAGCCAATTTCCAGCACCCGGGCGCAGGCGAACCGGGCCCGGCTCTGCAACCAGAAAATGGTCAGGCTTTCGACGTCACATTGCATAGCTCCGCTACGCTCCGGCCCGTTGCACCATGTCGATCACCTCCTGGCGTTCCATGCGCGCCCGGATGCGCTCGCTCTCCACGGATTGCAGGTGCGCCGCCATATAGGGGTTGGGCTCCAGGGCGTCCAGCAGGCTCTGCACGCTGGGAGAGCGCGCCAGAACCTGTTCGGGCGCAAAGACCCCCAACCCGCTGTTGCCCGGCAGTTGCACGAACCGTCCCGGCACGGTCCCGCGGGCCAGGTAATCCTCAATGCCGGTCAGAACGCCGTTGCGCGGCCCGCCCTCCAGCTCGGCGTTGTGCAGGTGCGCGTTCATGCCGCCTTCGGGGAGCAGTTCCCGCTTACCCGGGGCCATGCCGGCCTTGCGGTGAGGCTGTCTGCGTTCTTCCGGTATAGCCGCGGGATCGTAGTACAGGTCCCGCCGGCCATAAGGCCAGTGGATGTCGTGAAAAAATGTCAAGGGAAACCGCTCCGCCCCCATGGCCTGCTCCACCGCCAGCAGTTCATGGTGCACGGTGTACCAGTTGTGGTCCCCGTCCAGCAGCAAGACCTGGTAATCCGGTATATGCGGCAAAACGTCCAGGCTCAGCCCCAGATGGAACATGACGTGCGGGCCGCTTTGGCTCTTCACCTTGCCAGTGTCATACTTGGGCAGAGGGTCCACCACATGCACCAGGGCCTTGTTGGCCTGAGCCCACTGCACCAGGTTTATGGTGTTCTTGCCTTCATCCGTGCCTACTTCCACGATGGCCCGCGGTTGCAGGATATCAAGCGCAGGCTCCAGACAGCTGTTCCAGAAGCGCCACATGGGCGTCCTCCCCTTCTTTGAATAGTCTTTTAGGAAAGCCCCCTCCCGCGCAACGCCTGGACCAGAAATTCCTCCAGCGCGCGAACAGGCTCGACGTTGCTATACAGAAGGCGCCGGTTTTGCTCAATATGCGCCGCTAGAGCGCGGCGCCTCTCTGTGTCGCGCATCAGGGCCACAGCCAGAGCCACATATTCCTCCACGGTCCAGGCAATGGCCTGCTCGCAGCCGATTTGGCGCAGAATGGCCAGGCCGTGCCGGCCCCGCATGAGCGGACCGGGCAGGGTGACCACGGGCAGGCCCTGCTGCAAGGCTTCCAGTACGGAATTGCAGCCGGACCACTCCGGCGTGTCCAGGCACAGGTCCGCCACCCTGCATAAACAGTGAAACCGCTCCAGACTCATCTGCGGCAGAAACCGCACGTGGCGTTCCATGTCCAGCCCCCTGGCGGCAAAGGCGGCGCGCAGGCGTTCCAAGACCATGGCCGTGACTCCGCCGGCAATGTGGCTTTGGATAAAGACAAACAGGCTTTCCGGCAGCTGCTCGGCAATGCGCGGGTATATGCCGTCATGCCGGGGCAGGTATTTGGGCAGGCTCTGTGCACACAGGAAGACCTGTCGGCCTGCGGCCAGGCCAAAATCGGAACGCGCCGCGCTGGTCGTATCCACTGGCAGGGGCTGGTAGCTGACCGAAAGCTGCGGCAGCAGCACGGGCTTTTCGGTGTAGTGCTCCCGGCAGTCCTCCGACTCCATGGAAACGCTGGTCAGGTAATAATCCATGGTCGGCAGGCCGCTGGTGTCCGGATGGCCCCAGGTGGCGCACTGCACCGGCGCCAGCCGCAAAGCCGCCAGCCGCAACGTTTCCGGGTGCATGCCTATCTCCGGATAGATGAGCGCGTGGGGCGCGTCGTCCACCACGGCGCGGGCCAGTTCCTTCCAGTTGCTGCGTATCTGGCGAAAGCAATGGCAATGCTGCTCGGCGTAGACCGTGTTATGATCACGGCCCCGGCCAGCATGATAGCCGTAAAGCTCAAACCGCTCTTTGTCGAATTCGTCCAGCCAGCCTTTAATGCGCATCTTCCAGTTGGAGTGTTGGTGAAAATAGCCGCTGACTATGCCAACGCGTATCTTGCCGTCCGCCTTTGGCCAGTGGCGGGGGACAAGCTCGCCGTGCAGCCGGGCGTGCAGATCGTGAATCATGCGGCCGTAAACGTCTTGCAAATCCCGGTCGCACAGGCCCTGATAGGCCAGGAAAAAGGGCTGGGCCGCGCCCACGCACTGTCCGGCCGCTCGGGCAAATCCCTCCGGGTCCGCCAATTGCTTTTCCCGCAGCTCGTTCAGGCAGCGTCCGTAGCGTTCCCTGGCTTCACGCAGGGCGTCCTCGTCCGGGTAGCTCAGGGCCAGATGCGCCATGCACGCGCTGTAGCGGATAAAGATGCTCTCCGGCCGCAGCCGCTGAGCGCTGGCAAAGGCCTGCTGGGCCTCCTGCGGCCGGCGCGCGCCAGCCAGCAAGCTCCCGCGCAGGCGCTGCGCCTCCGCCCGGGCGTCGTCGCGCAAATTTCGCTGCAGAGCGGTTTCCACCCATTTCAGGGCTTGGTTTTTGCGCATCCGGTAAGCGTAAAAACTGGCCAGATTATACGCCGCCAGCCCGTCCGCGGGGTCCAGCTCTAGCGCTTTGGCGTAGGCTTCTTCCGGTCCTTCCATGTCCAGGCCAGCCAGCGCGCCGCCCAGCACGGACCACGCCGCCGGGCTTTGCGGCGCCAAGTCCACCGCCCGCTGGGCCGTTTGCAAGGCTTCTTCCAGCTCCCCGGCGTCCAGCAGCGCGCCCGCCAGGCTGGCCCAGGCCGCCCCGTCCTCCGGCGCTGCATGAAGCAAAGTTCTGTAGGTCTGCACAGCCTGTTCCACACAGCCCTGGGCCCGCAACGAGGACGCAAGATTGTTCAAGGCCGTGGGCTGGTCCGGCTGCAAGGACAAGGACTCCTGATACAGCGCCGCAGCTGCAGCATGATTGCCTTGCTGGGCCAGCACGTCGCCCAGCTCCGTGAGCAACCGCGGGATTCGTCCCAGCCGCGCCATGGCCTGTTCCAGCACAGCCCGGGCCTCTGCAAGCCGACCGGATTCCGCATGCAGCCGGGCCAACCCCATGGCGGCGTCTTCGCCAGCGCCCAGCTTTAGGGCCTGCTGCAGCGCCCCGGCTGCTCTGGTGGCGTCCCCGGCGTCCATCAGGCAAAAGCCCAGCAATTCCCAGCCCTGCACCATGTCCGGCGCCAGGCGCAACAGCTCCTGCAGTACTCCGGCCGCGGCGCCGGCCCGGCCGGCCTGGTGCATGCCCAAGGCCTTGCGCAACAGAGGAAGAAATTTTCCGGAATCCATACGGTAGGCGATACCAATTTTTAGGCCATGTCGGCAAACAAGCGCTCGTACTCGCTGCATACCGCGTCCAGCGAGGTCTGCTCCCGAGCGAGCGCCATCATCTCCAGCCCCTGGCGCCACTGCGACCCGCCAAAGTCTTCCCGGGCGCGTTCTATGGCCGCCAGCACGGCCTCGGGATCTGCGCTGGTAAAGTATGGATACTCCCCGCCCAGCAGCTCCAAAGCGGAAAAATCCTTGCTGGCCACGATGTTGGCCCCTACCGACGCGGCCAGAGAGACCTTGGTGGCCGGCTTGAACCGGAACTTGAGCGACATGTCCGGCCGCACGGAAAAATGACAGGCAAACGTAGCCGCCAGGCGCAGCTGTTCCCGAAAATCCGCCGCCAGGGGAACGAACGCCAGACGCGGGTCTTCGAGAAAATTCTCAGGGTTGCCGATGTAGCCTATGGAAAAACGCTCATGCGGATTCTTTCCTGGCCCAGCCAGCCCGGCGGAGTAGCGAGCATCCCAGTGGTGGGGAATGACCCGGTGCAGCGCTTCCGGACGGAACAAATGCTTGTGCTTGTGGATGGAATACGCATTGGGATGGATGACGGCGTCCACGGTCTCGAAAAAGGCCCGGGCCTGGTCTGGGTCAAGCTTGGAAAAATCCGAGTTGGCAAACAGATCCACCGGGTCGAAAACAACTCTGTTGCCCCGGTGCTTCAGGGTCTCCAGCGTTTCCAGGTCCGTGAACTTGACCACCACGGCAATGGAGCCGGAACTATGGCAATCTGCAGCGTGAACGCTTGCGGCTGTCCAGCCCCGGCCGGCCAGCCCGGCGCTCACCTGGTCCGCCCGCAGCACGGCCGAGCCCCAGTCATTGGACTTGATGAATGTTACACTGCGGCGCATGGAGAAACGACTCCTTACCAGGCCGTCCAGCCGCCGTCCGCAAAGAGTATCTGCCCGGTCACGTAGGCTGAAGCATCGCTGAGCAAAAAGACCAGCGGCCCGACCAGATCGTCCGGCGTTGCCATGCGGCCCAGGGGCGTGTTGGCTTCGTACCGGGCCCGGAAATCGTCATGCTGGCGCGCGGGGTCGGCCACGCCCCCAGGCGCCAGAGCGTTCACCCGTATGTTGTGCTCCGCCAGCAACGTAGCCAGATAGCGGGTGAAGGTGTGCACGCCGCCCTTGATAAGCGGGTACGGGCCCGGGCAGGTCATGTCCGTGTCTTGGTAGATGGGAAACCGCGGCCCGTCCTGGCCGTAGATGGAGCCCAGGTTCACGATGACGCCGCGCTCCCGGGGGATCATTACCCTGGCCGCGGCCTGGCAGCACAAGAAAAAGCCCCCGGCGTGGTCGCACAGGTTCTTCATAAGGCTGTCCGGGGAATACTCCAGAAACGGGGTTATCCAGTCTTTGGTGCGGGGCCAGGCGTTGTTCACCAGGCCGTCCAGGCGACTGTAGTCTGTCTCAATGGACCGAAAAAACGAGTCTACAGATGAGGAATCGCCCACGTCCAGGGTGCGTATATCCGGCTTCGCGGCTCCCTCTGGCAGGTCCAGCCCGGCCAGCTTTTCCCGAGCCGCATTCTTGTTGCGCACGCCAACCACCACCTGCGCGCCATAGGCCGGCAACGCCTGGGCCCAGGCTGCGCCGATGAGCCCGCTGCCGCCGGTCAGGGCTATGACCCTGTCCTGCAGGCCGAATCGTTGCAAAGGAAGCTCAGTCATTGTTGATGAAATAGGTTGCCATGTTCTGGTCGCACTGGGCGTGGCACATGAAGTCCGCGTCATACCTGCCTTCCACGTGCATGCGTCTGAATTCGCGCAACTTTTCGGAGCGCCATATCTCTTCCAGGGGTTGCTCCATCACGTTGCCAAAGGTCCACGTGGAGTTGATGTCCTGGGTGCAGGGGACCACAGAGCCGTCGGCCATGACGGTCAGCGAGGTGAACGGGTATTCGCAGTATTGCCTGCTGTAGTGGCTGTTGTCGCCGCCGCGGGTCTTGTCCTCCTCGCCCTTTTTGGCCAGCAGCCACTTGTTGTCCACCGATTTGACGTAAGCGTAGACATCTTCATTGGCGAACAATTCCAGAAATTTTGCCGGCTCTGAGTCCGGGCCGGTTTCGCCGGAGAAATCGAGCATGGTCATGACAATGACTGTGGACGCGTTCTTGCGTTTTTTCAGCTCCAGGGTCTGGCGCAACAGGTCGTAGGCTTTGGAAAAGTCGCAGCGTGGTCCGCGTATCTCCCTGGCACGAGCGTCGTCCAGGCTGTCCATGGCGAATTTCACGTAGCCGGCGCCAACCTCAAACAGCTGTTCCATCACATCCAGCCTTATGTTGTTCGGATTGGCGGAAAAATAGCTAGGGACGCTGTATTTCGTCAGCAGCTCCACCCGTTGCGGCAGCAGGGGGTCCAGCAAGGGCTCGCCAAAGCCGTGCAGGGTGACGCAACGGGAGACCACGTCAAAGTAGAAATTGTTTTCGCAGGGCCCCGGGGCCGGCTGCATCACCTCCTGCACAAAAGAGTCCCAGCGGTCCATATCAGCCGGCTGCTGAGGCGCCAGCTGCTCCGCCACGCGGGAAAAGACCTCCATGTCCATGTGCTGCAGGGGTACGTTGTGGTCCGTGGTCCTCTGGCACATGAGGCAGCGCATGTTGCAATGGTTCGTGGTCTCTATGTTGAAAACAAAGGGCCGGGCCGCAAGCCCTGCGGCCAGTTCGTTATAGACGGCGTGGGCCTCCTGAGCGCAAAACTCGCGGGCCAGAATGCGCTGCTTGAGCGGATAGGTTTGTATAAAAAAGTTGGTATCGTACATGGGCGGCAAATGCAGTTATATATTTATCGGCGTTTTCCCGGCAAGCAATAGCCCCGCAGTACATCACAATGCCGCCAGCATCAAGACGCCCTTTTTCATACGCCGCTCATATATCATCACATTGTAACCTTTTTGTCACTGGCCACATTTATGTATTGTTCAACAAGTCTCACCGCCAGAGGGGAACTCCATGAAAATTCTTATTGCAGAGGATGATCAAGTATCCCAGGATATTCTGCGCATTCTGCTGACCCGCCACGGACAAGAAGTCATTGCCGCCAGCAACGGGCAGGAGGCCATGGTCCTTCTGTTGCGCCACGATGTGGACATGATGTTCCTGGACATCACCATGCCCCTTAAAGATGGATGCGAGGTCCTGCGCGAAGTTCGGTCCCTTGATTCAAAAAAGTCCCGTTTACCCATCGTTGTCGTCACCGCCCACGCCATGAACGGAGACCAAGAACGGTTTCTCCGGCTGGGCGCCACCGGATACATTGCCAAACCTTTTTTCATGGAAGACATCCTGCACGCCCTGCATTCCTTTGCTCCGCAGCAGAAACAGAAAGCCATACTGACCCGGCGCCACCTGGACTACTGCCACTACATCTACCAGTTTCAGAACGTTTCCCGCTACCACGGAGCCATGCCTGCCTCGCTGCTCACCGTGTCAGACCAAGCCGTGGTGCACTACCTGTTCAACCGCGGGCTTATCGCCAAGACAGAGGTGACCACGGACACCGGGCACAAAGTCAAAGGCTACATCCTCACAGACACCGGCCGCAATATGCTGCAGCAGGAAAGCAGCAAAAACCACTGAGCTTGCGCTTTCAAGCCTTTCCAGAACCCACCGCCTGGCGCCGCTGGCCAGGCGCCCCGGCTACAGGCCAGGGAAGAGTTGACTCGGGTCAGTACACGCACGATACGCCATATTAATGCTCTCATGATGGATCAGGGTCTTTTCTTTTTTTTCTTCGTTCCCCTAAAGTTCCCCGCGCAGGCGCCGATATATATGATAAGGCAACAGACGCCTTTTTCCCACTGCAGGAATAATGCACATGAATTCCATCAGCTTGCACACTACAGACCCGTGGGCGTTCTCCGGCGCGGTGAACGCTGCAGGCGGCTATAGCCCCCAGGCGATCAGCAATGCGGCCAAAAGGGGAACGCCCCGGCATGAAGAAACCGACGCCGGCTGCGCTCATTGCGGCCATGCGTACGGGTCCTGCCAGTGTGGCGGGCTAGCGAACCGGTACAGGGACGCGCAGACAACGCCCTTTGGCGCTCGCTACATTGATCCGCAACACCGCCAGCCGGGCGGCGTTGAAAGCCAAAGCGACCAGCCTCCAACCAACGTTATCCCGCCTCCTCGGCTGGATGATCCCCGCACAGCGCATCAAGCGGTGGGGCTGGCCGCAGAACTGGCCGCCCGGGAGGGCCAGGACGCGTCGACCCGAAACATGGCGGCGGAAAATCTGGGCGAACTCAGCCCAGAGGAACGGGCGCAGGTGCAAAAGCTCCAGGCCCGAGACCAGGAAGTAAAATCTCATGAGCAGGCGCACATTGCAGCAGCCGGAGGCTACGCCGGGGGCGCCAACTATAGCTACGAAGTGGGACCGGACGGCAAGCGCTACGCCGTGTCCGGCTCTGTTTCCATAGACACGGCCCCTGTGCCTGGCGACCCGGAAGCCACTGAGCGCAAGGCCCGGACCATCCGCCGGGCCGCAATGGCCCCGGCTGAGCCTTCCAGCGCTGACCAGGCTGTAGCCGCCCGGGCTTCGCAGATGGAGTCCGAAGCCCGGATGAAGAAGCAGCAAGAAGAACAGGGAGAACATAGTGACGGCCCCGGCTTCACTGCCGATACCGGCCCCAGGCCCGAGGCCTATGCTTCCGGCACACAGGACCTCAAGGAAAGTCTGGACCAGAAGCATTCGCCGTCAGCCGCAGAAGAGGCAGCCGAGCCCTTGCGCGAACGGGCGGTCCAGGCTTACTCTCTGGCGCAAGCCTACGCTGCTCCCGCTCCGGCCCGCGAAGGCGGGTCCACATTAACCACAGCTGTGTAGCCTTGCCTGAGGCTTTGATGGCGCATTTTACCCCCCCTGTTTTTCGCTTGCCTTCCAGCTTTGCTGTGCTATCATCCATATCATTCTGACGCTTACTGTATACTTTAACCATTTCAAATAGCTCGGAGATTTGACATGTGGCAATTTTTCCTGGCCCTTGGCTTTCTGTTTTCACCTGAAAATCTTTCCAGGCTGGGCGATGGCATGGCCGGCCAAGGGGAATGGTTTCTGGTCGCCCTGGCCGGCGTCGTTGTTATGCAGGCGTGCACCGGCATTAGCATGGGCCGCAACGCAGCCGCCGAGGCTACGCACCCTTCGCTGGACAACACGTTGACGTACTCCGCCCTGTTTTCCGCCCGCCTGTTCATGTTTCCGTTTCTGGCGGTTCTGTTGAGCAGCGCTGCTGGCTACATAGCCCAGGCCACCATGCTTCCGGACGTCAAGATCATGGCCCTCTCTTTTTTCATGCTTGTCATTACCGCCGCCGTGCGCATCCTGGCCCCGTCCCGCGACCGTTTCATGTTGCAATTCCTCACTGCGGCCACGGTGATTGCGCTCATCGTGCTGGTAGGCCTTATGGCCTATGACGGCTCCAAGGCAGCCGCTGAAGCAACGAAAGCCGCGGGCGGCCTGGACTGGAACCTCTTACTTCTTCCGCTGCTGCTGACAGTGGGCTTTGAGCTGGGCGGCGAAGACCGGCCCAGCCCGAAACCAAGCCTCTGGGTGCTGGCTGTCATGCTGGGAGTGTTCTATATTGTGGGCCAGGGCATGCTCGCCTCCGTGGGGCTGGACAAGCTGGCAAGCAGCGAGGCTCCTTACCTGGCCATGACCAGCCAGGCTTTGGGCGACAACGGGCTTATCCTCATGGGCGTCGCGGGGCTATGCGGCAGCTTTGCAGCCATGAACGCGCTGCTCATAGGCATGCGGAAAACTAATCCATTTGCCGGCGAGAGACGCAAGGGCATGATTATCGACGCCGCCATTCCCCTGGTGGCGGCCGCCGGGCTACTGGCGCTCAAGTTCGGGGACAAGGACGCCACCCAGGGCATGCTCTGGGGCGGCGTGGCTTCCATGTATCTGGCCTACGCCTTCATCAATCTGTTCGCATTGCAACTGCCCGCTTCTTTTTCCGGCAAGTTTCCGCGGCTTGCAGCATTGGCGGGAGTGCTGGGTTCCTGCCTGGCGGTGGCGGCCATTCTCGTTTACTCGCCCGATCAAGTGTACACAGCCGGGGTGTTCATTGCGGCTCTGGCGGCCATGCCGGCCATGTATCTGGCCAAGCGCTCAACCGTCAGTCTGGTGTAGACAAGGGAACATCAGAATTTCGGGGTGAAGCCATAACGCGCAAACACGTCCTGGGCCTCCCGGGATGTGATAAAGGCGGCAAAAGCCGCTGCATTCGAGAAATTGGCGGAGCCAGCTACGGGACACAGGGTATAGTCGACTCTGTGCCGCTGGTCCAAAGATTGGCCAGGCTCCACGGCTTCCAGAGCCCACCCCTGGCGTTGCGCGTTGCCAACTTCCGTGGCCCACACCGGGCCGGCGTCCGCCTGTCCGGCCAGCAGCCGCTCCGGGGTCTCCCGATGGTGCACGGTGGTCAGCATGGTTTCACCGCTCGCCGACTTTTCTTCCATAATGCGCTGGAGTAGCTCCTCCCCGCCGGCGTCCCGGTACATGTTCATGATGTGCCAGGCAATGTCCTCGTACTCCGGGCTGGGCTGGGAAACCCGGACCCCCGCGCGGCCCAGGTCCGCCACAGAGCATATATTCTTGGGATTGCCGGCCGGAACCATGATGGACAGCCGGTTGTGCAGGTAGACAACGCACTGGCCCGGGTCTGTCTTGCCCGCAGCGGCCAGGCGGTCCACGCCTTCCTGCGAAACCGAGGCGTACAGGTCCGGCGTTGCAGTGATCAGCTCCCCGCGATACCACGCTCCGCCGGCCAGTATCTGCTCCAGCTCCAGCCGGGGCGGCAGGGTTTCGCAAAAAACACGCTCCACTTCGGGATGTCTGGTCTGAAACGCGGCAAGCAACTCTCCCATGACCATGAACTGATTGCCGGCCAGAAAGAGCACAAGATCGGCGCTGCTTGCGTATTCCAAATTGATAAGGTCCGCTTCGCGGGTGTCCGGTATAACCGGACACCCATCACGCATGACGGCCATATATACTTACTCCTGCAGCAAAAAATGCACAGCCGGCATGGCGCTCCCTGCGGCCCCGGTCCCGCCGGCCTGGCTGTTCTCCACGCCCCCGTGAGTGAGTGAGGGCGACACCGTCTGGTAGCTGCTGGTATGCATGGCCGCCTTTGCAACGGCCACGCCGGCAAAGGACGTTTGCGCATCCGCAGCCATGAAAAACACGGCCTCCGCCACTATTCCCGACGCTTCGCCCGGCAGCGCGCCGGCCCAGGAAAAGCGCAGCTGGCCCGCTGAGTCCACATAGGCCATTTGCGCCCCGGACGCAGCAGCACCCAAGGCGATGGAGACAAAATCCAATGATTCCGAGTCGTAGCTTAAGGCAATATCGCCAGCCAGCACCGACGAGGCGTCGGCAATGGTAATGGCGAACGTACACTGCTGGCCCGGCGCTCCCTCCACAGTGGGCACGGTCAGGCTGGCCGCGCCGACAGGAACGGAAAGCGCCAGCACAATACATATGCACAGATACGCGATTCTCTGTTGCATCTCAGTACCTCCTGGCAGTCCAGCAACTGCCGTCGGAAATGTTGGCCGTCACTCCGCCTGTGACTTTGTCGCAGGTTTTATTCAGCGATCCGTAGTAGTAGGTGTCCGTGGCCAGGTCCGGCGCGTTCTCGGTGTAGTAGTACAACTTGCCGTCCCGCACTTCCCACCAGTAGCCGTTAATGGTTCCCAGCCAATGATCCCGGATGGAGCCGTCGGACTCCAGACGCCACAAGCTGTCGGAATCCACCGAGTCGTTGCACTGTCCGGTCTGGCCGTTGTAGTAATAATACTCGAACAACCAGCGGCCCTCCACGTCTGCGGCGGCGCAGGACTCCCCGCCCCCATCAAAGGGGTCCACCGTTACAGTGTCGCTGGCAACCAGCATGACGCCGTTGTCTGCCTGGCCTATCACGGCGTAGGTCTCCGCCGCCGTTGCCTGGGCGTGTGCGGCGTCAGTGTAGCTTGGGGAGGTCAGGTCCTTGGCTATGCGTTTCAACTGGCCGGACTGCTCCTTAAGCACCGAATAGGTATCCAGCCCCGGCGCATAGCCGTCCCAGGTGGTGGTCCAGCTCAGCTTGGCGCCCGTGCTGTCCGCTGTCCCGGTCAGGATCAACCCGCCCTTGATAGTGACGTCCAGGCCCTCTGCGGCAAAAGTCTCCAGCCCGGTTCCCTGGGCCGCCCAATGCAAAATGAGGTCTGCGTCCGCAGCGGTCACTCCGCCGTCGCCGTCAGCGTCGGCCGCGGCCTCCTGCTCCTGGGTGGGCGAATAGGCTCCATCCACTATCTGCAGGGTCATGGCGGCGTCCAGGGCCGTGACGTCGCCGGAGCCGTCCACGTCGCCGGAACCGGCGTCCGTGGTCTCCCCGCTCCCGCCGCCGGCGGTGCATATCTGGATGTCTTTTATCAACAGATACGCCGCGGTCCCGGCGTAGTTGTCGCCCATGGCCAGCACCACGTTGCCCTGGGCAGCGCTTTCCCAGGCCGAATCGGACAGGGTTCCGGAACGGGCGTCCAAGACCGAACCGCCCTGGTCGTCATAGCCGCCCTGGGCCAGGGTCCAGGTCCAGATTTTGTCAGTCGCCACGGCCAGCCGCAGATACAGGTCCGTATCGTCTGGGACATGCAAACTGCCGGAATAGCTGTGTAGGGTGGTCAGGTATTTGGTGTACAAAAAGGAGACAAAGGAGGCGGTAACGGCCATGTAGGTCCCCCCGCCATGGGCAACGAAACGGACCCGCAATTCGCCCCCCTGGAAATTGTACGCAGCGTTGGAGGCCAGTTTGTTGCCGTCGCACAAGCCGTCCACGCAGCCGTTCAGATGGCCTGCCCCGAAGACTTGCAGATACTCGCCGGAAGCAGAGTATTCGCCGGTGTGCGTGCTTGCCCGGGTCCAATCTGCAGGGTTCAGGGAAACCGGCTGCTGCGCCTCGCAGGCGGCCCAGACCGGTGTGGCGGTCAGTACGGCCAAGGCCGCGCACACCGCCAGAACAGTTCGTATTGCCGCAACCATACTGCGCATAGTAACCTCCCTGGTCTGGCCCTGCCTGGTCTGCTGCAGGCTCGCATATTTCGCGTAAAAGTATACATCCAGACAAAGTTATTGTATAGTATTACTTGGTTAGCCACAATCCTCAGCCAATTTTAAGAGCCGATAAGGCATGGGA
>CAYTSA010000011.1:0-60058 GCA_964440345.1 uncultured Desulfovibrionaceae bacterium
TTGAAAAGGTGGAAATGTGCAAAACAGGGGTTTGTTCGGAAAGAGGCGGTGGATTTGGGGTGGTTTATTCGCTTGACGTACTCTGCCACCGTCGCGCCCCGCACGGGGCGCGTGGATTGAAACTGTGCGCCCAGGCGATGGGCGGGCGGAGTCCGCTGTCGCGCCCCGCACGGGGCGCGTGGATTGAAACCGTCAGTCCCGCCATGAGTCGCGTTGCTGCTGCTGTCGCGCCCCGCACGGGGCGCGTGGATTGAAACTTCGCATTTCGCTAGCAAAGAGGTCGAGAACCTGTGTCGCGCCCCGCACGGGGCGCGTGGATTGAAACTGCGAGGCGGCGCTTCCGAGCTGGACGAATACCGCGTCGCGCCCCGCACGGGGCGCGTGGATTGAAACAGCCCGGACGATCTGGCCAGGCTGCAGGCCGAGCGTCGCGCCCCTTCGCGGGCAGCATCCTGTAGCGCTTGGCAACAGCGCCTGGACGCCTGGTCTTTGCGGGTGCGACATTGGGCGGGAGGGCGGTACGGGTGTATGTTAGCGCGACGGGGCAGTTAGAGCATTTTCCCATTGAAAATGTGTGGATGCTCTTATTGCGAGGAGCAGAATGTTGTTAACATCCGGCTCCGGCTGCTTCGCAGCCTGGCCCCATCCGCGCAAAGCGCGGTTGTGGCCGTTTTTATAACTTCGAGCAACACAATGTTCCCCATGTTGTGCTCTCAGAACTATGTAATTTTCTGAAATAATTGTACTTTGTTTCAGGGGTGGGCGTTGTCTCAAGGCGAAAATGCGCTCACGTTTTTGGGGTGTTGTCTGCTGTAACTGTGGGATGTATTTGTGGGATGTATTTGCGGGCTGTATTTGCGGGCTGCAGCTGGGTGCATTGGCGGTTGCTCATTGCGTCGCTGCGCGGCCGGCCGTTTTTGGCGGATGCTCGCTCACCATTTTCTGGCGGCAACGCAGAGCGGCTTCGCGCAGCTGCGGCAAAGGCGCGCGCTATGCCCGCGGTTTGCACAGTATCTGCAACGCGCTGGCCATCTTGGCGTGGTCTTTTACGCCAGGCGCGGATTCAACGCCTGAGTTTATATCCACTCCGCAGGGGCTGCATTGGCGGAGGGCCTGGTCCAGGTTTTCCGGGCCCAGGCCGCCGGCCAGAAACCAGGATTTACCGGTTCTGAAGCCTTGCAGCCGTGAAAAGTTCATGGTCCGGCCGTGGCCGCCGCCGCTTGTGCCTGCGTCCAGCAGCAGGAATTTACTCAGGGGCGCAAACCGGGCCGCCTCGGCGTTCAGTTCTTCCACGGTGTTGTAGCGCTCCGGCCAGAGCACGCGCATCACCCGGCCCTTGCCCACGGCGCGGCAGAAGTCCTCGTCCTGGTCTCCCGCCAGTTGGGCCAGGTGCAAGCCGGCGCTGTCTAGAATAGTAGACACTTCTTCAGCGGACTGGCGGACAAATACGCCCACGCGCATCACGCCCTGTGTGTGGATGGCCGCGGCCTGCTCCGGCTTCAGGTTGCGGGGCGAGGGCTCGTGGAAGATGAATCCCAGCAGCCCCGCCCCGCCGTCAATGGCTGCGTCGGCGTCTTCCTGGCGGGTAATTCCGCACACCTTGGCCATGGCCCGAGTGCAACAGAGGTTCATATACGTTTCCCCATCAGTTTGCGAAGCGCTGTGGCCGGGTCGCCGCCGGCCATCAGGGCCGTGCCGGCCAGCACAGCGTCGAAGCTGGCGTCGCTCACGCGCTGCATGTCCGCGGGTCCGGCCAGGCCGCTGGCGCTTATCCACAGTTCGCCATCTCTTTTGCGCGCAGCCAGCCGCTCGGACACTGCCAGGTCCACATCTAATGTGTCTAAATTTCTGTTGTTCACCTGGATGATGTCTACATTCATGGACTGCGCCCGCTCCAGGTCGGCCTCGTCGAACACTTCCACCACGGCGTCCAGCCCGGCGGCGGCCGTGGCCTGGAGCATGGCGGCCAGGTCTAGGTCCCGGGGCAGCATGCGCACGATAATGAGCAGGGCCGACGCCGGCGTGGCGGCTGTGGCCGCCGCCTGGGCCGGGTGGAGCAGAAAATCCTTGCGCAGCAGGGGCAAGCCCGGCCCGGTCATGCGCTGCAGATACTCCAGCGAGCCCTTGAAATAGAGCTCTTCAGTAAGTACGGACACGGCGTCGGCCCCGGCCTGGGCGTAGGCCGCGGCCACGTCTTCGGGCTGCAGGTCAAGGTTAATCTCGCCTTTGGACGGCGAGGCGCGCTTGTATTCGGCAATGACGGCCAGGCCTGAGTTCTTTGCAGCGCGCTGGCGCAGTCCGCTGGCGAATGAAGGCCGGGCGCCCTGCCAGGGGGCAGGGAGTTCCCCGCGTTCGGCAGCCTTCACAAGGGCGGCTATCTCCGCTTCCTTGGCCGCGGCGAATTTTTCAAGCATTGGCGTTTTCTCCCTGGCTGGCAGTGTCCAGATTGGCCAGCACCTTTTGCCCGGCGCCGTCACGGATTGCCTCGCGGGCTTTTTTCACACTGCCAGACAGGGTGGAGCCCTCGTCCAGCAGGTGCAAGGCCACGGCCAGGTTCAGGGCGGCCATTTCCTGCATGGGCTGCGGTCCCTTGCCGGCCAGGATGGCCTGCAGGGTCTCCAGCGCGTGTTGCGGCCCTTCAACGGTGACCTCGGCCGGTTCACAAGGCGCAAACCCCAGCTCTGCCGGGTCCAGGTGGGCCTCCACCAGCTTGCCGCCGCCCACCCAGACAATGTGCGCCGGGCCAAAGGGCGTCAGCTCGTCAAACCCGCCTGCGCCGTGCACCACCGCCGCCTTCTCCACCCCGGACAGCAGCAAGGCCTCCGCCATCAGGTGCAGTATGTCCGCCCGGGCTACGCCCAGCAACTGGTGCGTGGGCCTGGCCGGGTTCAGCAGGGGGCCCATCAGGTTGAACAGCGTGCGCACGCCCATTTCTTTGCGCACGGGCATGATGTGTTTAAAGGCCGGATGATAGTAAGGGGCAAAAAGGAAGACAAACTTGCGCGCTTGGATTTCAGCCGCGGCCTGGTCCGGTTCGGCGGGCATGGGCAGACCCAAGCCTTCCACCACGTCCGCGCTGCCGCATTTGCTGGAGACCGAGCGGTTGCCGTGCTTGACCACGGTGTAGCCCATGCCGGCCAGGGTCAGGGCCACGGCGGTGGAGCAGTTGAAGCTGCAAGAATGGTCCCCGCCCGTGCCGCAGGTATCCACGCGAGGACCGGGAACAGCATCCACCTTGCGGGTGCGGGCGACTGCGGTTTCCACGCCTGCGGCCAGCTCCTGTGCAGTCTCGCCCTTGGCCCGCAAGCCCATGAGAAACGCGCCGGCCTGGGCTGCAGACAACTCGCCGTCCATGAGCGCGGCAAAGGCCGCCCTGGCCTCGTCCTGCGTCAAATCCCGGCCTTGGGCCAGCGTTTCCAGTATATCCGCCATGTGCATGAATGGTCTCCTGTGCAATTTACAGGTTTGGCCGGGGGAGACATTTTTTGGCAATAGTTTCTCGCCCAGGCCCCCTCTTGAGCAACCTTTGACGCTTCAGATTTTTGTGCCGCCTTTACTTCAGCGCCTCCGGAAAGTTCGCCATCAACTGCGGCCCGTCCGGAGTCAGGATGGATTCCGGGTGGAACTGCACGCCGGCCCAGGGCCGGTCTGTGTATTGCAGCCCCATGACCTCGTCCTGGTCTGTGCTTGCAGTGACTTCCAGCAAATCCGGGGCTTCCTCGGCCCGCACCAGCAGCGAGTGGTAGCGGCAGACTTCGATGGGGTTTTGCAGTCCCTTGAAAAGACCTTTGCCGGAGTGGTTCACCCTGGAGGTCTTGCCGTGCATGATGCGCTCGCCCACATTCACGGTGGCGCCGGCGTGATGTCCAAGAATCTGATGTCCCAGGCAGACGCCCAGCACGGGCACATGGTGCGGCAGTTTTTGCAGAAACTGCAGACAGAGCCCGGCGTTGACCGGGTGGCTGGGCCCGGGGGAGATGCAGACCATTTCCAGGTCCCCCGATGTTGCCAAGTCCAGTATTTCCGGCTGGTTGTTGCGCATGACCTGGGGTTTTTTCCCTTGCTTGTAAAACTCCTGCACCAGGTTGAAGGTAAAGGAGTCGTAGTTGTCGATGAGCAGAAACATGGACAATCCCCTTATAATACTTTGCCGAAGCCCTTGCCGGACAGCACTTCGCCCAGGACCTTGGCCTTGTTCAGGCATTCTTGCCATTCTTTTTCCGGGTCCGAGTCGTAGACGACGCCGGCTCCGGCCTGCCAGTGGGCCATGCCGTCGCGGACCCACAGGGAGCGGATGGTGATGCAGGTGTCCAGGTCCACCCGGCCCTTGTCCAGGCCTATCCAGCCCATGGCGCCGGCGTAGGGTCCGCGGGAGACGCCTTCCAGCTCGGCAATGGCTTCCATGGCGCGGACTTTGGGAGCGCCGGAGACAGTGCCGGCCGGAAAGCAGGAGCCGAGCACGTCCAGGGCGTCCTTGCCCTGGTCCAGCTTTGCTTTCACGTAAGAGGTCAGGTGCATGACGTGGGAGAATTTTTCCACGGTCATGAACTTGAAGACCTCCACGGAGCCTGGCGCAGCGATGCGGCCCAGGTCGTTGCGGCCCAGGTCCACCAGCATCACGTGCTCCGCCCGCTCCTTGGGGTCGGCCAGCAATTCTTCAGCCAGCCGCTCGTCCTCGGCCACGTCCTGGCCGCGGTGGCGGGTGCCGGCAATGGGGGCGTTGGTCAGCTCTCCGTTCTGACAGCGGACGAGCATTTCCGGCGACGAGCCCAGCAGCGCGCCCATGGGCAGCCGCATGAAGAACATGTAGGGCGAGGGGTTCACCTGCCGCAGCCGGCGGTAGAGGGTGAACGGCTCGCCGGACAGGGGCGCCTGAAAGCGGGTGGAAATGACTGCCTGGATCATCTCGCCCTGGGTAATCATTTCCTTGGTGCGCTCCACGGCCCGGGTGTAGGCCACCTTTTCCGGCATGTTGTGGACGGGGCCCACCTCCAGCGGCACGGGCAGACGGTGCAGCAGGGAAAGGTCTGGCTCGATCTTAACGCCAGGCATGACTGAAACTACGGCGAGCTTCTGAAACAGGTGGTCGTACAGGGCCACCACCCCGGGCAACACCAGGCAAGACTCCGCGGACTCGGCCGGCAACACCTCGGCCAGTTTTGGTTCGAGCAGGCCGGCAACGCCGTAGCCGAAATAGCCCACCAAAGACCGGGTAATGGCGGGCAGTTCTTCAAAGTCCGGGTCCGGGACGATGTCGAGACGCTGCATGGCCTCGCGCAGTGCTGGAATGAAGTCCTGGCCGGCCAGTTCCTTGAGAGGTTCAAGCCGTTCGTCGCGGCAGGCAACCTCGAGCTTGCCGTCCTTGCAGGAAAGCCGTAGCCGGTAGTTCCAGCCGATAACTGAATAGCGGCCCAGTCGGCCGTCCACCTCGGCGCTTTCGAGCAGAAAGCCTTGCTTGGAGCCTACCAGAGTCAGAAAAAGACTGATGGGCGTCTGAATGTCCGCGGGCATCCAGCGGCCCTTTTGCTGCAATGTTATCGTGTTCATAGTTCTGCTCCGTTGTGTGTCATGATCCCTTGATGGTTCTTTCAGCTACTGGCCATTAGTCTGCGGCCACCAGCGTTTTGCCAGCTCCACCAGTATTGCCACGTCGCCCGAGGCCGCGGCTTGCAGATAATTGCGAAACAGCCGTACGGCGTCTTGGCTGTATGGGTTGGCCTCGAACAGGGTGGTGAACAGCTCGGCGTCGTCCGTACACATGGACCGTGCTGCGTCCAGGCGGCGCTGAAAGGACGGGGTAAGAAAATCCTTCAATTCGGGTTGCTGGCTTAGCGCGGCCAGATACGCCGCGGTGGTGGCGAAGTTCAGCCCCTGGATGAGTCCCATAGCCTTGTCGTGGGCTTCGGCCGAGGTTCGGAAGGGAACGAACCCCAGCCTGCGGTGCAGCTCGTCCATGGCCTGGGCGGCCGGCTCGTCCTGCTTGCGGCCGGGGATTACGGCCACGCGGGGTTCTTCCGGCGGCTCCGGGCCGAACAGGGGATGGCAGCCGACCACCGGCCCGGCGTGGCGGGCCAGCATGCGCTGCATGGGCCATACTTTTACCGAGGTCACGTCCGCCACTATGTGTTGGTTCGTCAGCGAGGGCTCCAGCAGGTCCAGCACCGGGTCCAGGGCCTGGGCCGGCACGGACAGGATGACCGCCTGGGCGTTTTCCAGAGCGACAGCGATGTTGCCCGGCTGCAGGGGCTTGTCCAGGCCCGCGACGCTCACGCCGGCCGCCCGGCAGTGTGCAGCGTACAGCCCGCCCATACGCCCGGACGCGCCGACAATGGCGACGCTGTCTATAGGACCTGGGATCATGCGCGCACCTTTTCCCACTGTTCCCAGAAGCCGGGAAAGGACTTGGCCACCACGGAGGGGTCGTCCAGCTGTATGGACAACCCGGCCAGCTCCAATATGGACAGGCACATGGCAATGCGATGGTCGCCAAAGGTTTTCATGGGCAAGGTTTCGCCGGTTTTGAACGGAGCAGGGACAATGCGCAGGCCGTCGTCCAGCGCCTGGACCTGCGTTCCAGCCTTGGAAAGCTGGCTGGCCACAGCATCCAGCCTGTCGCTTTCCTTGATGCGCAGGTGGGCTACGTTGGAAATGACGGTTTCGCTCTTGGCAAAAGCGGCCAGCACAGCCACGGTGGGCACTATGTCCGGGCTGGCGCCCATATCCACCGTAACGCCGCGCAGCAGGCTGGGGCTCACGGTCACGGCGCCGCCGTCCCAGCGAATGTCCGCGCCCATTTGTTCCATGATCTCCAGCATAGCCCGGTCGCCTTGCAGCGACTGCTTGCGCAAGCCCCGGACGGTTACAGGCCGTTCGCCCGCCGCCCCTGCGGCCAGAAAATAGGACGCGTTGGACCAGTCGCCTTCCACGTCCAGGTCCCTGGCGCGGTACATGGAGGGCCAGACCGTAAAGCGCACCCGGCCGGGCTCCACCGGTCCGGGGTTGCGCCAATCCACGGTTTTCCACTGGTTTTGCTCAAGTTTTTGGACCTCGAAGCGGACCTGGAAATCCTCCAGTGTCTGCAGGGTGAGCCCCACATAGGGCCAGGAGACCATTTTTGAGCCGGTCACTGTTACGTGCAGGGTGTTCCGGCTCAGCGGTCCGGCCAGGAGCAGCCCGGAAAGATACTGGCTTGACTCCTCCATGCTGATCTCAGCCTGGCCGCCAGCAAGGCCGGCGGCAAAGATGTTCAGGGGCAGGTAGTTTTCTTTTTCCAAAAAGGTGAAACTGGCGCCCAGTCCGGACAAGGTGCTGGTCAACTCGCCCATGGGCCGGTCGTGCATGCGGCCCTCCCCGCGCAGGGAGAAGACGCCCATGCCTGCGGCCAACACTGCGGTGAGCAGCCGGCAGGTAGTGCCGGACTCGCCCACATTCAGTTCGAGAGGCGCGTCACCGCCTCCGGCCGGCACGGTGGTTCCCTCCACTGTGTAGCCGCCCGGGCTTTTGGGGGTTATTGTTGCTCCTGAGCGGGACATGATGTCTATTGTTCTGGACAAGTCCTGGCTTTCCAGCACCCGGGTCAGCCGGCAGGTCCCCACGGCCAGTGACGCGGCAATGACCGCCCGGTGCGAAAGCGACTTGGAGGCTGGCGCTTCTATGACGATAGTGTTGCTCATGCGGACTCCTCTTCTGTCTGTGCGCGCGATTGGCCGGATAGGGCGCCAGAAACGTCCAGATAGGGGCCGGACGGATAGGAGCCAAGGATGCGCAATGTGTGGCATTGGTGGCCGAATTCTTCAAGTACTTTGGAGTATTGTTCTTCTTCCAGGTCGCATTCCACGTCCACAAAGAAGACGTATTTCCATTTTTCGCCGCGCAGGGGACGGGACTCCAGTTTTTTCATGTTGATGCCTGCGCTTGCAAAGAGTGTGAGCACCGAGACAAGAGAGCCGGGCTTGTCCGGCAGGGTAAAAAGCATGGATGTCTTGTCCTTGGCCTCTTGGGCGGCGGGCTTTGTCGCCACCACGACGAACCGGGTCCAGTTGTCCGGCTGGTCCTCTATGGCCGAAGCGAGTACGGACAGGCCAAGCATGGAGGCCAGGCCGCGGTGGCCTATGGCTGCAGCCGTGGGGTCGTCCAGCACGCGGCGGCCGGCCGCGGCAGTGGACTCCGCCGGAATGATGGCCGCCCGGGGCAGGTGGGAACGCAGCCAGCCGCCGCACTGGGCCAGCGGCTGGGGGTGCGAGTACACGGTTTCGATTTCCGAGAGCGACCCGGCCCGGCTGAGCAGCGAGTGGCTGATGCGGCTGAACAGCTCGGACTGCACGAACAGCTCGTAGTGCAGGAACAGGTCCAGAGACTGGCCCACAGTGCCCTGCAGGGAGTTTTCCAGGGGGATGACGCCCAGCTCGGCCTCGCCGGCTGTGACGGCCTGAAACACGGCCTGAAGGTCCTGGGCGGGCTGGAAGATGACGCTTTTGCCGAGAAACTCCACGCCGGCAAAATAGGAGAAGGTCCCTTCCGGGCCCAGATAGGCCACGCGCTGGGGCCGCTGCAGCGCCCGGGAGGAGGAGAATATTTCGCGATAGATGGACCGCAGGTGCTCCTCGGGCATGGGGCCGGGGTTGGCCGCGGCCAGCTTTTGGAGCACCTCTTTTTCCCGGAAGGGTTTGAAGACCAAATCGCTGGAGCCGGCCTTGATGCGGCCTACTTCCAGGCTGTGCGCCGCCCGCTGGTTCAGCAGCTCCAGCAGCTGTTTGTCAATATCGTCAATCTCCCGCCGCAGCTCACCCATACGTTGGCGTGCGTCGTTGTTCATGGTCATCCTTCCTTTATGTCTTCCTGGATGCGCATGCCAAAATGACGGCCAGCCTGGTCGGAGCGGCACAGCACAGTGTCGCCTTCTTTCAGAGAGACCACGCTGGCCGGAACGCCGTCCGGCCTGGTGAGGCGAATGGTTTCCGCGTTCTGTAAGAAGACGGCGCCTTCAGGTCCGTCGTCTCCTGTCTTGGAGGCGTCCATTCTGGCCCGAATGAGCAGCATGGGCCGCACTTCCACCTTGACCCGGCCCACGGTGGCGACGCTGGAAGCGCCGTCCGCGTTGACGATGAGCACCTCGTCGCCCGCAGCGATTTCTTCCAGATATTTTGTCTTGTCCCCGGGCATAAGGGCGTAGGCGTGCACTGCGCCTGCGTTAATCCGGAACGGCCTGGCCGCCACATAGGGGTTGGACTCGGTTTCCGCGTGCACCAAAAAGGTGAAGGCCGAGGAGTTGCCCACCAGCATGCCTTGGCCAGTGCGCAGCATGGACATGGTGTCTACGCAAACCCGGTGGCCCAGGCCCACGGGCTTGATTTCGGTGATTGTGGCCGGCAGCATTGGAACCTGGCCTTGACTCAGCTTGATCTCGGCAACGATGGATTTCAGTTCCGCGGCGGCTTCGGGCAGGACCACCACGGCGTCCACCCCGCGTTCGAGTACGCCGGCGGCCAGTCTGGCCTGTTCCAGACTCGACACTTCGACAGCCAAGCCGTCGGCCTGGGCCAGGATGTTTTCCACCGGTATGATCTCCCAGCCTGTTGCCAGCAAGGCTTTGCCTCCCTGCTTCAGGCAGGCGGAGGCTTTCTCCTCGTCTTCTTTGGACTCAAGGCAGAAGCGTTCCACGTCGTCAGTGGTCAACACCTGCACCCGCCCCAAGGCGGCCACGCTGTCCTTTTTATCTGGCTCCACCAGCACGGCGTCCACGCCGGATTCCAGGGCCAGCGTCACCAGTTTTTTATCCCAAGGCACGGCTTTGAACCATATGGACCGCGTCATGCAGCCCCCCCTTCCTCGTTGATCACAGAAAGGGCCCGCTCCACGTCCCATTCATGGTGGACAATGCCGTTAAGGGCTGTGACCAGTTTGCTGGGTGTGCGGTGCTGGAAAATGTTGCGGCCCACGGAAAGGCCGGCGCCGCCGGCGGTGATGCAGTCGTAGACCATGCGCAACAGGGCCTCGTCGGAATCCAGCTTTGGCCCGCCGGCAATGACCACAGGCACGCAGCAGCTTTCCACCACTGTTGCGAATGACTCCATGTCGCCGGTGTAGTTGACTTTGACCACGTCAGCTCCCAATTCCTGGCCCACCCGGGCGCAGTGCTTGACGATGTCAGTGTCGTATTCGTTCTGGATTTTTTTGCCTCGGGCGTAGACCATGGCCAGAAAAGGCATGCCCCAGTCTGCAGCGTGTTCGGCGGCGTCGCCCACTTCGCGGAGCATTTCGCGCTCATTTTCGTCGCCCAGGTTGATGTGCACGGACACGCCGTCCGCCCCTTGCTTGAGGGCTTCCTCCACGCTGGTGACCAGCACCTTGGCGTTGGGCAGAGGAGACAGGACTGTGGAGGCGGACAGGTGCATGATGAGGCCAATGTCTTTGCCTTGGGTTCTGTGGCCGCAGCGGACCAAGCCCTTGTGCATAAGCACAGCGTTGGCGCCGCCTTCGGCGATCTGGTCGATGGTGGTTTTGATGTCCACGATGCCGAATATGGGCCCCACGGTGACGCCGTGGTCCAGGGGAACAATTACCGTGCGGCCAGTGTTACGGTTGAAGATGCGTTCGCGGCGGATTGCTTTTCCTATGCGCATGGGGATGATCCTCCATTTGGTGTGTTACTCTTGTAAAAGCTCCATGGCCTGCTCCACGTCCCAGTCCTCATGAACCACGCCGTGCAGGGCCTTGACCAGTATTTCCACTTTAGGGTGCTGAAAAACGTTGCGTCCCACAGATAAGCCGGCGCCGCCTGCCTGAATGGAGTCGTGCACCATGCGCACCAGGTCCTCTGTGCGTTCCATTTTTTCCCCGCCTGCGATGACTACGGGCACACAGCAGGCTTCCACGACCCGTGAAAAAGAATCAATGTCGCCGGTATAGTTGACTTTGATGACGTCTGCGCCCAACTCCTGGGCCACCCGGGCGCAATGCCGGACTGCTTCGGGATCGTAGGGGTTGGGAATTTTTTCGCCCCGGGCGTACATCATGGCCAGCACCGGCACGCCCCATTGGCCGGCGCTAGAGCAGATACTCCCCAGGTCTTCAAGCATACGGTCCTCGCGCTCGTCGCCCAGATTCACATGCACGGAAACGGCGTCTGCTCCCAGACGGATGGCGTCCTCCACGTCGCCCACCAGCGTTTTTGCGTTAGGGCTGGGCGAGAGGGACGTAGACGCAGAAAGGTGGATGATCAGCCCTATGTCGCGGCCATAGCCTCTGTGGGTGCAGCGTGGCAGCCCCTTGTGCATAAGCACTGCGTTGGCGCCGCCGTCAGCCACGCGATTGACCGTGCCCTTGAAGTCCACCAGCCCGTATATGGGCCCCACTGTAACGCCGTGGTCCAGGGGAACGACAATGGTGCGCCCGGTGTTCCGGTCGAAGATGCGCTCCATTCTTACCTTTTTGCCGAGCAACATAACTCCTCCTGTGAACGCGTTGTGCGTAGTTTGCATCCCGGGCCGCGCGGCGGCCAAAAAAAGGGCCGCCGGCGTTTCCGCCCGCGGCCCTTTGTGTGTGTATGTTTTTGCTGCAAGCAGCTACAGGGTACACCTCTCCGGACCACGGGCTTCACCGTACCAAAAATAAAACCAAAAAAACACGGCAAGGGCGCGATATAGGGAGGTATTTGTAGCAGCCATGGAGAACATGTAGCCAAAGCGGAGCAAAGTTGTCAAGACATTTTTTGTGACGATTGTGCGCAGTTCAAAAAAGTATTTACAAATTTGTATTAAAATGGGGTAATCTTCTTTGATAAAATTGTAAATTTATAAAGCTAAATTGTGATGGCCTCGTTCGTTAAAATCAATAAGTTCTTTAATGTTGGCATGTTGCAAAAATGGAGTGCTTCTTGCTTTGAGCTGTCTGTGACATGTGCATCGGGGAATAGTTTTAACACACCATTTTAAGGAGGTCGTATATGGCGGCACAGATGATTTTCGACAAACGGTCAGTTCGTTCTCTGTTGGGAGCGGCGGCGGTTATGGGGCTGGTGCTGGCGCCCAGCCTTGCTATGGCAGAGGAGGAGATGCTTTCCCAGGCGAACGCCAACATTCTGTGGACGTTGGTGGCGGCTGTTCTGGTCATGTTCATGCAGGCCGGTTTTGCCATGGTGGAGTGTGGTTTTACCCGCGCCAAGAACGCCACCAACATTATCATGAAAAACTACCTGGACTTTTCGGCTGGCGCCATCGCCTTTTTCCTTTTCGGCTTTGCGCTCATGTTCGGTCAGGACATCGGCGGCTTTGTGGGCGGTTCTGGCTTTGCTCTTAGCGGCGTGGACAGCACTACAGCGGACGGCAACTGGACCATCACCTTCTGGTTTTTCCAGTCTGTGTTCGCAGCCACGGCAGCGACTATTGTGTCTGGGGCCATGGCGGAGCGGACCAAGTTCACCTCGTACATTCTCGTTTCCATTCTGGTTACGGGCTTTGTGTATCCCATTTCCGGGCACTGGGGCTGGGGCTCCCTGTGGCTGGGCGACGCTGGCGCAGGCTGGCTGGAAGGCATGGGCTTTGCGGATTTCGCCGGCTCCACAGTGGTGCACTCTGTGGGCGGCTGGATCGGTCTTGCCGGCGCCATGGTGCTGGGACCTCGGTTGGGCAAATACAATACTGACGGCAGCCCCCGGGCTATTCCCGGGCACAACATTCCCATGGCGGCTTTGGGCGTCTTTATTTTGTGGTTCGGCTGGTTCGGCTTCAACCCTGGCTCCACCACCACGGCAGACGGAACCATTGGGTACATTGCCATGAATACGTCTCTGGCGGCGGCGGCTGGCGTGCTCGGCGCCATGGTTACAGCCTGGGTCCGTTACGGCAAGCCGGACCCGTCCATGACAATGAACGGCGCTTTGGCTGGTTTGGTGGCCATTACGGCTGGCTGTTACGAGATGGCTCCTTTTGGCGCTCTCATTACTGGTCTGACTGGCGGCGTCCTCTGCGTCTTATCTGTTGAGTTTCTGGACCGCGTGCTCAAAGTGGACGACCCTGTGGGCGCAGTTTCCGTGCACGGCGTGTGCGGCGCCTGGGGCACCCTAATGGTAGGCATTTTCGCGGCTCCTGGTTTTGGCGACATCAGCGGCCTGGCGTACGGCGGCGGCGTGGGCCAGTTGCTTATCCAGGCCGTGGGCGTGGCGGCTGTCTTCATCTGGGCCTTTGGCGCTGGTTGGGTTGTCATGTCTCTCATCAAGCTGGCCACTGGCCTGCGGGCAACGCCAGAAGAAGAACAGCGCGGTCTGGATATTACTGAACACGGCAACGAAGCGTACAATGGCTTCCAGATATTTACCGTAGAATAATTCAAGCACAGGAAAACGGAGGCAGTATGAAACTCGTGATAGCATATATGCGGCCGGAAAGTCTGACTGCGGTCAAGCAGGCCCTGTACGCCAAAAAGATGTACTCCATGTCCGTCACCAACATATTGGGCGCCGGACGGCAGAAGGGCTTTACTGAAACATACCGTGGCGTGGTCATGGAAGTGAACCTGCTCAAGAAAGTCCGCCTGGAAATCGGTCTGCCGGCTGACAAAGTGGACGAAGCTTTGGAAATCATCAAGGGCGCAGCCCGCACTGGCAAAGAGGGCGACGGCATGATCTTTGTCCTGCCCATGGAAAAGGCTATGCGCGTGCGCACAGGAGAAGAGGTCCTGGATTAGAGCATTTATACATCGAAATCCTTAGATGCTGTTAAGCATTTTCCTGAAAAGATTGTACATTGTTTCAGGGGGTGCGTTGCCTTAACGCGAAAATGCGCTAGACCATCCATTGCCATACATCGACACCGTCACCATACAACCCCGAGCCGGTCCTTTATGGGCCGGCTCGGACTTTTCCAACTCCAACCCATACCGTTATTCAGAGATTATACATGCTATGCGACAGCTTTGACTTCAATACACTTATCGAATCCAGATTCATCGCTACACATTTTCAGCCGCTTGTTTCCATCAAAAAGCAGTCTGTGCTGGGCTACGAAGCCCTTAGCCGGGGCGTCATTCCCGGGTCGGACGAGCTTATCCCCCCGAATCTGCTTTTTTCCATGGCCGGCCAGGACCAGAAACGGCTCCTGGCCCTGGACCGTCTGTGCCGGGACAAGGCTTTTGAACAGTTCACCAAGGTGCACGAAAAGGAGCCGTCCGCCATTCTCTCGCTGAACCTGGACGTCGCCGTGCTGGATCAGGACGTGGTGGGGTCGGATTATCTGCGCCGTCAGGTGGAGCACTGGGGCCTGAGTCCGCACAATATTGTTATCGAACTCATTGAATCCAAAGTTACCAACACGAACTCGCTCATTTCATTCATTGAAACGTACCGCAAGTACGGCTTTCTCATCGCCCTGGACGACATCGGGGCCGGGCACTCCAATCTGGAGCGGCTCACGTACATCAAACCAGAGGTCATCAAGATAGACCGGGGGTTGATAACGTACATCGACAGGGAGTTCTATAAGCAGGAAGTGGCCAAGGCCCTGGTGAATCTGGGCCAGAAAACCGGCGCCATGGTCGTGGCCGAGGGCGTGGAGCGCGAACAGGAAGTCATTTTCCTGCTGGAGCTGGGCGTGGACGTGTTCCAGGGCTTCTACTTTGCCCGGCCAGCGCCCTGGACCGGAGAGAGCCGAGGTTGCCGCAGCCAGGTGGAAAGCGTGGCCAGCCGGTTTAGAGCGTATATTATGCAGAAAATCAACGCCAAAAAGCAACTGCACGCCACTTACGAAGCCGTTGTCCAGCGCATCGTCTCTATGCTCAAAGAGGCGGTCACGCCACACTTTGACGCTTGCCTGGTGGACAGCATTGTTAACCACACAGACCTGGAGTGCCTTTACGTACTCGACGCAGCAGGTACCCAGGTCACAGACACCATCTGCAACCCCTACCGCATTGCCGAAAACAAGCGCTTCATCTATCAGCCGGCCGAGCGCGGGGCAGACCACTCGTTGAAGTCCTACTACCTGCCTATTGACGCCGGACTGCCCAAATACACCACAGAACCGTACATCTCCCTGGCCTCGGGCAACCTGTGCACCACCATCTCCAATGCCTTTACCGGCTGCGACGGAGAGAGGTACATCCTGTGCGTGGACATCAGCCGCACAGGCAACGAGCTGCTGGCCGAGGCGTGAGGGGGCTTACATCATATCGAAGAAGTTGGCTCGCGACTGGGCTGGAGGGCAAGGCGCCGAAAACACGGGTTGCATGTTTGCCCGTCCCTTGCTCTGGCTTTTGTTGAGCATGTGGCCGCCCATTTGAAGGAGCTTCTTTCCTCCGAGCGAGGAGTCCATGTCAGTTCGATTGACCACAAACAAAGGGACAGACATCTTCAAAGCGTCCTGACCGGCGGCGAGTGTTCCACCCTTTTCGCCTGCTTCAATGACTATCATGGCAAAAACAAGCGCTAAAATGGTTTTGTTGCGCTTCATGGCGTTCCACGTTTGCCATTTCTGGTCAGGCGCAAACTGGCTGAGAACAAGCACCCTGTCCCAGTCCCAGTTCGGCTTGAGGTCGCTATGGATGCGAAAGTGGTTCAGTCCTTCTGGTAGGACGAACAGTGTGGAGCCTCCATGCTGCAGTGCGGTCTTATGCACCATGCGGTCAACGCCCCGGGCGTTACCTGAAACAACGACAAACCCCCCATCAACAGATTGTTGCGCACAATCCCGGGCGATATGCAATCCTTTCTCGCTGACGTCGCGAGAGCCGCAAAACCCCAGCCCCCGACTCTCCAGTAACGACAAGTTGCCCATGGCGAATAACTCGGCAGGCGCAGCCTTTCCCAACAATTGCTGCAAACGCTGTGGGTAGCCCGGCTCTTGTTTGCGTAAGGGGATGATTTCTGGTTTAACTGTCATTGCTTGGCTCAGGGCATTGTAAATAAACGAAAAAGATTACGAATTGTCTGAGTCACGTCTTGATTTTACCATCGCTAGACCTAATATATTCTTCACGCCCAGGGTTTGTAAAGCGGCCGCAACAAAATGAATGGTCGCGCCAGACTGGTAAAGATCGTCTAAGAGGATGAGGTTTTCAGGGGGGCGGTTGCATATTCCCTTTTTCTCTATAACTAAGCCAGATTGCTGAAGAACTTTCCATTTGTCAGCTGCGGTTTCATTTTGCAGCCTTTTGTTCTTTGCCGTGAAGGAAATATCGGAACTATAATCGAAAATATTCAGGCTTGTTGCAATTCCAGAAGCAACACCGCGAGGTAGAGAAAAATCAGAATCACAACTTGGAGGAACCGCTAAGATTGCGTCTGCTTTATTGTATACAGGGGTCTTAAGGATAAGTTGCGACATTCCCAAGATGAGCTTGTCCACGGCTTCAGTCTCGTGCTGTATTTTCGCATGGTGGACAAGATTTCCAATAGGTGTTCGAGGGGCTTCATTTTGTTCAGACTCAAAAGTCATGTCTACGGCAACCATACACTTCAATAAAGATCGTAAGAAAACACGTCGATTGTGATATTTAAGAAATGCCTTTATATTGTTTAGTTCCTCCTTATCTTCTATTCCATGGCCGTAGCTGCCATATTTGTCCGGGTAGAAACGTATTCCAGGAACAATTCTGTCAAATATAATTTCAACAGTCTCCTTAAAAGAGATATTTAAAAATGCGAGGTAGCGTTGTTTCGGGTCCACATCGCTATTGAGCATAGGATGCTCAATGGGACGCATTCGGCGGGGCTTTGTTTCAAGCAGCCGTGAAAATGTTGTTTCGTTTATAAAAACATCCATGTTTGCCCCAGGACGTTCAATTAAATATATATTTACAAATCAATAAACTGTCAATTCTTGTGTTTCCCTCTTTCCCGCACCCCCTCCACCCCCCGTTTGGGGCAGATATCCGCCAGCTCGCACTCACTGCAGCGGGGTGTGCGGGCAGAGCAGACCTCCCGGCCGAACCAGACCAGCATATGGTTGATCTCGCCCCAGGCTTCCTGCGGGAAGAGCGGCATGAGGTCGCGCTCGATAACTGCCACGTTGGTTGAATCCGTCAGTCCCAAGCGATAGGACAACCGGCGCACGTGGGTGTCCACGGCCAGGCCTTCATTAACGCCGAACGCGCTGGAAAGCACGATGCTGCCTGTCTTGCGGGCCACACCGGGCAGGCGGGTCATTTCTTTGAGGGTCTGCGGCAGCTCGCCCCCGAATTCGTCCCTAACCATTCGCGCGGCAGCGGCCAGGTTTTTGGCTTTTTGCCGGAACAGGCCAGTGGAGCGGATGACGCCGGCTATGTCCTCTGAATCAGCGTCAGCCATGGCCTCTGCGTCCGGCCAGCGCTCCAGTAACGGCGGCATGACCTTGTTCACCCGCTCGTCTGTGCATTGGGCGGCCAGCACTGTGCCCACCAGCAACTCCCAGGGGGTGCTCCAGTGCAGGGCCGTGCCGGGGTCAGGATAGCGCGCGCGCAGCCTCGTTAGAATGGCGGCGGCGCGTTGCGCCCGCGAGGCGTCATCGCTCATACGAACACACTCCCGGCCGCTGCGCGGTCATTGCGCCAGCACCCCGGCGTAGCCCACCACTTTGGCGTAGTCCCCGCTGGCCCGGGCAGAGGTGTCGTAGGCCACAAGCCTGGCCTGGGTTGCGCCCAGCTCTTTGGCGGCGGTCAGGCCCAGGGTCATGGGAAAAACACCGCACATGCTGATACGGTTGTTCAGCACGGTGTGGTACAGGCCGTCCGGGTCCAGCTGTTCAATGTGGTCCAGAGCCAACCGGTCTTTCTCCTTGGCCTGGTCCTGGGAAATATAGTGGCTCATGTCTGAACTGACAAGGATGGAGACAGGCTCCGGCCACTCGCGTATTACAGCGGCGAGGGCCTTGCCTGCATCAGTCAGTGTGTGCATGTTGCGTTCCGCCACAGCGATGGGAACAATGCGCGCTGTAGGTTTGACGGCGTGCAGGAACGGCAGCATGACTTCCAGCGAGTGCTCGTTGACGTGGGCTGCAGCGTCAGGGGTAAACCCTGCAAATTTAGAAATAATAGCTTGAACAAAGTCTTCCTGCACAGGGAGGGAGCCGCCCGGGAAAGTCCACGCGCCATCCGGCCAGACAGCCAGCGGCGCGCCGCTGCCGGTGTGGTTGGGCCCCAGCAGCACCACCAGCTCGGAAAGGTTGGCCTGGCCCAGGGTGAGCCCAGCCACTGGACCGGAAAATATATAGCCCGCGTGGGGCGCCATGGCCAGTATGGTCGGTTTGTCGCCCGGGTCTTTTGCATGGGCAATGTAGTCTTGCACCTGTTTGTGCAAGGCTGCGCTGTCGCCGGGGTAGAATTGACCTGCTACTATGGGCTGCCTGTTCATGATGCACTGCTCCTTTGCATGTCGTTCGTGGAATAAAGCAACGCGAGCATATCATCTTTGCAGCGCGGCGCCACCCTCGGCCAAGCCCCGCTTGCAGTGCAGGTCAGGCGGCGAACAGGGCGCGCAGCTGGTCCAGCTGGGCAAAAAGGCCGGTCATGACCGATTTCGTGAGCACAATGCGCCGGTCGCACAGTGAGGCCAGAATGCTTTCCATGTGGTGGGCAGCGCGGATAACGTCTTCCCTGCCATGGCTTTTAGCGTCGCCCTTGACCGTGTGAATGGCCCGGAAGACGGCTTCCACAAGGGGTTTTTGCCATTCAAACAGGGCCTCTCCGGCGTCTGGGCCTGAATCCAGGCCGGTTTCCAGGTCCAGAAGGCCTTGCTCAGCGTTGTCCAGATGCTCCAAGCAGCTCTCGGCAAACACGGCGTCAGGGTCAATGCGCGGCGTCATGCGTGAAGCAGTATCTCGATTTTTCATGCGCGGCAACCGCAGCAAGCCAAAGACAAACCAAACGCAAGTCAAACATAAGCCAAACACGGGTCTTGCCGTACAGGCCGTCTTGGCCTACCTTATGCTGCAACAAGCGAGATACGCCAACAAACAACTCAGGAATGTGTACATGAGCAAAGGCGAACTTATTGCAGTGCTCCGCTCCCGGGCGGAAGCTATCCGCGCTGTGGAGGCCGAAGCCCTGGAACGGCTTCACGAGCAGGGCGACACTATTGGCTATGAGAAGAAGCTGCGGGAAAAATGCGCTATTATGCAGAGGCTGATCGACGACGCTGCGCCGCATTTGCAGAATTTTGACCAGGCAACTGCTGCGATAGTGGAAGACGCCCTGACGGGCTTTGGCGAACGGGCCAGCCAGGCCTTGTCCGTAGGCTCCGTGTTCTTCATGTCCGCCTTGTTATACCCGGAGGATTACGTTAAGGGGCAACCCAACGACCTGGAGAGGCGCATCGACCACTTGGCTACGTTGTAGCCTTTTTCAAGGAGACTCAAATGCATCTGGAAATACACGCTGACGGTCCGCCAAGTTGGCGCGCTGACGCATTAGTTTTGCTTGTTGTGGACAAGGACGGGCGCGCAGAGGCGCCTGGAATCGACTCCGGTTTTGACTGGATGCAGACCGTGCCCTGCAGCGGCGACGTGAGCGGCGAATTTTTAAACACCACAGTGCAGTACGCCCCGCCGGAAGCGAATATACCCCGTATTGTTGCTGTGGGCGCGGGCAAGCAGGCTGAGCTGACTCTGGACCGCATGCGCGCCGCCGTGGCGGCCGGGTTTCGTAGAGCCCGGGACCTGCGCTGCCCCCGAATAGGTCTGCTTTTCGAGAACCTGACATCTCTGGGAGTAGACGCCCAGGCCCAGGAGCCGGCTCTGCTGGTTCAGGAAGCCGTGGTGTCCGCCGCCCTTTCTCTCTACCGGTATACCAGGTTAAAAACCTCTACGGATGATTTGCCTCCGCAGTCGGAAGAGATAGTGCTTCTCTCGTCAGTCGGCAACGCAGAAGAGTTGAGCGCCGCGGGTCTGATGGCCATGGCTGAAGCGGAAGGCGTGAGTCTGGCCCGTGACCTGGTCAACGGCCCGGGAAATGTGATTACCCCTTCCGCCCTGGCCCACACCGCCAGAGAGCTGGGCATGGAGCACCATTTTTCCGTGACGGTGTACGACGAGGAGCAGGCGGAGCAGCTGGGCATGGGCGCCTTTGCCGCGGTGTTCCAGGGTTCGTCAGAGCCGGCCCGGTTCATTGTGCTGGACTGGTCTCTGGAAGGCCGCGAAGAAGACCCGCCCTTGGTGCTGGCGGGCAAGGGCGTCACCTTTGACACGGGCGGCGTTTCCATCAAGCCCTCTGCAAACATGGAAAAGATGAAGGGCGACATGGCCGGGGCTGCGGCTGTGTTGGGCGTTTTTGCCGCCTTGGGCCGCATGCGCCGCGAAGGCGACCTGTTTGCGGAGTGTTTGCGCAGCATAGGCCGTGTCGTCGGCTTGCTGCCCTGCACCGACAACATGTGCGACGGCATGTCCGTGCGGCCCGGGGATGTCGTGACGTCCCATGCCGGCAAAACCGTGGAGGTCGTCAACACGGACGCAGAAGGCCGGTTGCTGCTCTGCGACGCCTTGAGCTTTGCCGGCGACTACGAGCCGGAGATGGTGGTGGACATAGCCACCCTGACCGGCGCGTGCGTTGTGGCCTTGGGCAGAAGAGCCGGCGCTGTCTTCAGCAACAGCGGCACGCTGACCGAAGAACTGCAAAGCCTGAGCGCAGCCAAGGGCGAACCCCTGTGGCCCATGCCGCTGTTCCCTTTTTACAAAGAAGACCTGCGCAGTCACTGCGCTGACTTGCGCAACACGCCGGCCTCGCGTGAAGGAGGTTCCATCCACGCTGCGCTATTTCTCCAGGAGTTTGCGCCAGAGCACACGGCCTGGGCCCATTTGGACATAGCCGGCCCTGGCTGGTCCGACAAGGCCATGCCCGGGTTGTTGACCTCAGACGTGGAGGGCGGCACCGGCTTTGGCGTGCGGACTTTGCTGGCCCTGGCTTGCCGCCGCCGCCACATCATGGTTTAAGGCATTATCACATTGATATCTTTAGATGTTTTCTGAAACAATAGTACATTGTTTCAGGAGCGAGCAGTGTCTCAACGCGAAAATGCGCCAGCAGGCGGTGGCAACACGCAACACGCACGTCGCCTGTCAGCGCGCCAACACCTTTCGCCGCATTCCAGAGTGGGATAACGCTGTAACCAAGCTTTATCCCACTCTTTCTTTTTCTGGCCCGCGGTTTGCATGACGTCTGCGCAAAGGAGGATTGACGCATGCAAGACAGCGCATACTCAGCACTGTTCGGAGCGCTTTCCAATGAGCACCGACTGGACGTTATCGCCAACAATCTGGCGAACGCCAACACCACTGGCTACAAGCGGGATCAGCTCGCCTTCGAGGACGTATTCGTAGAGTTTGCCCACGACATCATCCGCGAGCCTGTCACCAACCTGCGGGCGGATCCTCTGTTTCCGCCGGCCATTAACATGTCCAAAACCCGCCTGGCTGGAACCAGGATCGATCTGTCCCAAGGCTCCATGAAGAACACCGGCGGACCTCTGGATTTCGCCATTGCCGGGGACGGCTTTTTCCGCATCCGTACAGCGCAGGGGGATTTTCTTTCCCGCAACGGACATTTCCAGGTAACGGCCGACGGAAACCTGGTCACTGAGCAGGGCTACGCCGTACTCGGCGGCGCTGGGGAAATTGCCCTGCCGCCCGGCTCAAAGGTCGTGGTCAACGACGCAGGAGAGATTTTTGCCGACGGCGAGTTGGTGGATGCGTTCAACCTGGTCACTGTGGATGAGCCTCGGGCGCTGGAAAAGCTGGGCAGCAATCTCTTCCGCATAGCCGACGGCGCAGAAGCTGGTGAAATTCCGGCAGAAAACGCTGTGGTCAACCAGGGCTTTCTAGAAACAGCCAACGTCAACGTGGTGGAGGAGATGGTGGGCATGATCGAAACCCACCGCGCCTTTGAAGCTTACCAAAAAATGATCCGTGAAACCAATGAGATGGATACCAAAGCAATCACCAAGGTGGGCATGTACCGCTAAGGAAAGCGGGCCCGTCTGAAACCGTGGAGGAAACGCCCCCATGATGCGCTCACTCTGGACTGCCGCCACCGGCATGATAGCCCAGCAAATGAACATCGACGTCACGTCGAACAACCTGGCCAACGTGAACACCGTCGGCTTTAAGAAAAGCCGGGCGGAGTTCGAGGACTTAATGTACCAGAACATGAAAATTGCCGGCACCTTGACTGAGGGAGGCAACCGGTTGCCCACGGGAATGAAGATCGGTATGGGCGTGCGGCCCACCACCGTGCACAAGTTTTTCAGCCAGGGCGACTACCAGAACACCGGCAACCCCCTGGACATGGCCATCGAAGGGGACGGCTTTTTCCAGGTGGAAGTCAACGGCGAGCTGCAATACACCCGTGCCGGCGCCTTCAAGCTGGACAATGACGGCACTGTGGTCACCGCCAACGGCTACGTGCTGCAGCCCGAATTCACCGTGCCTGCTGAAACCGTGAACGTCGTCGTCACAGAGGACGGGCACATGGCTGCTCTGGACTCTGCCGGCGAAGAACTAGCCGCCACGGATATACCGCTCTACACCTTTATCAACCCGGCCGGGCTCCGCGCCAACGGCCGCAACCTCTTTACCGCCACAGAAGCCTCCGGCGACGCTGTAGAGGGCGTACCAGGGGAAAACAACACCGGCACCATTTCACAAGGTTTTCTGGAGATGTCCAACGTGGAGATCGTGGACGAAATGGTCAACATGATTGTGGGCCAGAGGGCCTACGAAGCCAACTCCAAGGCCATCACCACGTCCGACTCCATGCTGGGCCTGGCCAACCAGCTGAAGCGGTAAACGCGCCAGAGGGCGCAAAGGGTGTTTTGTCGCGCCGCACACGCGAAAGGAGCAAAGGATGCAACTTTTTGGTAAACATCACCGCGGGTGGAAAAGGATTTCGCTGGAAGCTTGCCTTTGGGCCATGCTGTTTGCTGCGGCCTTGCTGCTCAGCCGTTCTGAAGCGTTCAGCAAAACCGTGGACGGTTCCTGGCGCATTGCAATAAAGCCTGCAGCTGCGGTTTCCGGGGAGCTGGTCACATTGGGCGAGATAGCTTCGCCCAGGGGCCAGTTCAACGAGCAGACCTGGCTGCGTCTGGCCCAGACGCCGCTGTGGCCGGCTCCGGATTCGGACCGGCCCATGTCTGTGAACCGGTCCAAGCTGGAGTCCGCCCTGAACCACTATTTGGGCGACATGGCTGCGCTTTGTGTTTTGCCTTCCACGCTGACGCTCAAGCGCGGGGGCAAGGTCATTGGGCAGGACCAGCTTGCACAGCTTATCGTCAAGAGTTTGACGCCGCAGGCGGCCTCTTTGCCTGGCGAGATATCCTTCCGCGACTACCGGACTCCTGAATACATTTTCATGGAAAGTGCAGGCAACACCCTGAAGGTGGAAATAATCAACGACGTAAAGGCTGGCCGGGTAGGGGTGCGCATTCGCGAAACAGACCCGGCTGGACAGACGGTGAAGTCTTATTCTGGCAGTGTCTTTCTGGACCAGTGGATGACCGTGGCCGCCGCCTCCCGGCCCCTGAACCGAGGCGACGCCCTGACCCCAGAGATGGTCACCCACGTGCGCAAAAACATGGCCCATCTGCGGTCCAGCTTGTGGGACGGCCGCGGCGGTCCCTGGCGGGTCCGGCGGCCCATAGGCGCGGAACAACCCATAGAAATGAGCGACATAGAGCCCCTGCCAGTGATCAGCAAAGGCGATACGGTAACGCTGGTCTATCAGGGCGACTACATCCGGCTGGAAACGCCTGCCGAGGCTCTGGACGACGCCGGCATGGGCGAAGTCGTGGCGGTGCGCAATTTGCAAAGCAAAAGAGAGGTCTTTGGCAAAGTCCACGACGGCGACACTGTGTACGTACAATAACTCGAAGGATAACGACAATGAAACGCATCCGCTTCATACATCTTGCAACATTGACCCTGGCTTTGGCCACGGCGCTTGGCGGCTGCGGCGGGCCCAAGCAGCAAAAAACCGTCAGCAATATGCCGACCATGTCCCCGCCCGTGGCCTATGAAGAGCCGGCGTATCGGAATCAGAATCCCGGCTCGCTGTTCAACGCTGGCGACGCAGACTATCTTTTTTCTGATAACAGGGCCCGGCGCGTGGGCGACATCATCATCGTCAACGTGGTGGAGAACTCAAGCGCTTCCCATGAGGCGGACACCAAAGCGGACAAGCAGACCACCATGGATATGGGGTTGGGCGCCTTTTTCGGGGCCAATCCCATGGGTCAGACTGGTGAGATTGCCCGCAAAAACTTTTTCGAGGCCCAGACCACGTCTGAATTTGAAGGCGAGGGCGAAACCACCCGGAAAAACTCCATCAGCGCCACCGTGGCTGCCCGCGTGGTCCGCATGCTGCCCGGCGGGGTGATGCAGGTGGAGGGGGCCAGGGAAATTCGGGTCAACGACGAGACCCAGGTAGTCGTTGTTCGCGGCCTGGTGCGCCAGCGTGATGTGGGCGCGGACAACACCATCAGCTCCACGCAGCTGGCTGATGCAAAGATAGAGTTCTACGGCGAAGGCATACTCGCCGAAAAGCAAAAACCCGGCTGGCTGGTTCGCCTGCTGGACAGCGCTTGGCCGTTCTGATTCCCAAGGAGGGGAGCCCATGCAACGCGCACTGAAAATGATGCTGCATACCGGACAAGGCTGGACCTCAGATTGGGGGCGCCGGCAATACAAGGCCCAGCTGCGCAAACTGCTCGTGTTGGCTGCGGCGGTCTGCATATCAGCCTTATTTCTGTGGTCCGACGTCGCCTTGGGCGTGCGCATCAAGGATGTCGCCACCTTTGGCGGCGTGCGCAACAACCAGTTGGTCGGCTATGGTTTGGTGGTCGGCCTGTCTGGCACCGGCGACTCCAGCAAGAGCGAATTCACCATTCAGTCCATGGTCAACATGCTGCATAAAATGGGCGTGGGGGTGAACGCCGCCACTCTGAAGCCCAAGAACGTGGCCGCGGTCATGGTTACGGCGCAGATGCCGGTTTCTGCGCGCCCTGGCTCCCGGGTGGACATCACGGTTTCCTCATTGGGCGATTCTTCCAGCCTTCTCGGCGGGGTGCTTCTGCTTACGCCGCTCAAGGGCATAGACGGCAAGGTGTACGCCTTGGGTCAGGGCTCCTTGACCATAGGCGGCTTTTCTGTAGAGGGCGAGGCGGCAAGAACTCAAAAGAACATTTCCACCGTCGGCATAGTGCCCAACGGGGCCACCATTGAACGCGGCGTGCCCTTTGAGTTCAACGACCAGGACAAGCTCACCCTGCACATGTCCATCGCCGACTTTTCCACCACCCGGCAGGTGGTGGACCGCCTCAACGAAGCCATGGCCGGCCAGTTCGCCAGGGCCAGGGACATCTCCACCATAGAGCTGGACATCCCCGCTGCTTACAAGAACGATCTCGTCACCCTCATGGCCTCGCTGGAAAACATCGAGATACGGCCCGACTCCAAGGCAAAGGTCGTTGTAGACGAAAAAACTGGCACAGTGGTGCTGGGCCGCAACGTGCGGCTCTCTAAGGTGGCCGTGGCGCACGGCAACCTGCAGATCGTGGTGCAAGAAGGCGCCAACGTCTCCCAGCCTGGGCCGTTTTCCCAGGGACAGACTGTGGTTACGCCCCAGACCAACATCGGCGCGCAGGAAGAAAACCGGAGGCTGGTCATGGTGGAAGGCGCCACCTTGCAGGAAATGGTGGACGGCCTGAACGCTATAGGCGCAACCCCGCGCGACCTTATCTCCATACTGCGCACCATGAAGGCAGCCGGAGCCCTGCATGCAGAACTGGAGGTTATCTGACCATGTCAATTACCGGCGGCCTAGACCTGGACCTGCTGTCCTTGCAGATGCAACAGAAGCAGTCTGTGCAGCGCAAGCTGGCCGTGGACCAGGTGAAGAAAAACTTACAGGACCCAAACGCCAGCGACAAGAAGCTGCGGGAAACCTGCGAAGGCTTTGAGTCCATCTTCATCAATCAGCTGTGGTCCCAGATGCGCAAGACCGTGCCCAAGGAGGGCTATCTGCACTCCAAGCATGAAGACATGTACTTGTCCATGTTTGATCAGGAAATGTCCCAAAAAATGGCTGAGGCCGGGGGCATAGGCTTGGGCGACATCCTCTACCGCCAGTTGAAAGAGCAGACCGAAAACGCCAGCCGCTATACGTCCCCCAGCCAGGCTCTGGAGCCGCTGCCTCTGCAGTCCCTGGACGCACAGCCAGCTGCTTCTGAGCAGAAGATTCAAACAGCGCCGGCGCCTCTTACAGAGGCGTTCGCCATGGACAATTTTTATACCCTGGCCAGCGACCCGGACGAAACCGTGACCCCAGAGGCTGCAGCCCCGGCTGTGGAAAAGGCGGTGAACGCGCCCGTGGAGCACAAGGTGGAGAACCTGGCTGAGCAAATAGAGCGCGTCCAGGGCGCGGTGCATAATGAGGGCGGCCCGGCGCCAGCCCTCGAAGCCCCCGCCATTGCCCCGGCAGAGCCGTGGGAAGCGCCCATCATGCGCTGGCCCACAGACGGCCAGGTCTCCTCCGGCTTTGGCTGGCGCACCGACCCCTTTACCGGGCGCCGTGAATGGCACGCTGGCGTGGACCTGGCGGCCAACGCCGGCTCGCCCGTGCGGGCCTGCTGGCCGGGCAAGGTAGTCTTTTCCGGGGACAATGGCGGCTACGGCAACCTGGTGGTGCTGGAGCACGAAGGCGGCTGGCGCAGCTACTACGCCCACAACCGGGATAACGAGGTGCAAGTAGGCGATGAAGTCCGTGCTGGCAAGGTTATTGCAAGAATAGGCAGCACTGGCCGGTCCACAGGTCCGCATCTGCACTTTGAAGTGCGGCAGGGCGACCAAGCTTGGGACCCGGAAATGCTTCAGGAGCGGTTGCTGGCCGGGCTCACAGTGGGGCCGCAGTCAGACAAGGCCTGAGGCCGCCGCCGCAAAGCACCCGGATAGTCAGTAGGGGAGAATACAATGTACGCATACATCAAAAGCAATCTCATCCGCCAGCAAAAGGGCCTGGCCGTGCTGCTGGAACTGTTGCGGGAAGAATTTTCCCATCTGCAGAACCGCGACCCCCACGCAGTGACCCAAAATGAATTCGCCCTGCACGAGCTGGTGCGCCAGCTGGCCGCTGAACGGGACGAAATAGTTCAAGCCCTGTCCGGCAAACGGCTGACCAGCTTTTTGGTAGATATGAATCCAGAAAAATGTCCTCCAGGCATGGAATATCTGCTTGAGGAGACTGAAGAAGCACGGGACCGGCAGGCGGAACTCGGTTCTTTGCTGGCTTCCATAGACGCCACCGAGCAGGAATGCGTGCGCCAGGGCGAGCGCAACGCCCGCCTGGCTTCGGCGTTGCTGGAACAAAACAGTGAAATGGTTGAGTTTCTGCATAAGCAAATCCAGCCCAAAAATACCAATACCTACTCCCGGCAGGGCGGCTACGCCAAGATCAAGCCCACTGCGTCCATTCTGCAAGGGAGGCTCTGATGCCTGGCGTTAACGGCATTCTGGACATAGGCAAAACCGCCTTGTTTACGCATCAGGCGGCCATCGAAATCACCGGCAACAATATTGCCAACGTTGACACCGAAGGCTACGCCCGGCGCGAGGTCCGGTACGAAGAAAAGCTGTCCATCAACAGCCGACCAGGACAGATGGGCACTGGCGTCATCGGCGCCGAGGTCATCCGCCATTTTGACTACTTCGTTGAAGCGCAATACAACTCCAAGGCCACGGAGCAGGACCGCTACAAGCAATTGTGGGACCTGCTCAAGAGTGCAGACAGCCTGTACAACGAAGCAAACTCCGACGGCGTGAGCTCCAGCTTGAGTCAGTTCTGGTCAAACTGGCAATCCCTCTCTTCCCGGCCCAACGACTTGCCCACCCGTCAAGCCTTGCTCAGCGGCTCCAAGAACCTTACCTCCATGCTCAACCAGCTGGACACAGACATGAATTTTTTGCGCCGCCAGACCCAGATAGGCATCCGCGACGAGGTGGAAAAGGTTAACGACATCATCAGCCAGATTGCCGAACTGAACCGCCGCATAGGCATCAACCATGTTGAAGGCCAGAACAACGCCAACAACCTGTTCGACCAGCGGGACAAGCTGGTGCGCGACCTGGCTTCCAAAATGGACATCTACACGATAGACAACGGCGGCTCGGAGTTCCAGGTGCTCACCAAAGCCGGCCACAGCCTGGTCCTTGGCGTGGAAACTTTTGAGATCAAATACGAAGGACCGGCGACTTTTGAAAAACTGCAGGCAAATTCAAATTTTGACGGCGACATCAAGTTTGCCGGCGACGCGGACTTTGAATACACCATTCAGATGATCAGCGCCGGCGGCGTGGCCAGCGACGCCAGCGCCGCCCAGTTCCGGGTGTCAGTGGACGGCGGGCAGACCTGGCTGAAGAACGAGGACGGCACGGAGCGGCATTTTTCCGCCCGGCCCTCAGGGCTCGGCGTCAACGTAGGCGGCGATCTGGACATCTGGTTCGAGAACGCCACCCAGAACTTCACCGTGGGCGACGAATTCACCGTGGTCCCTCGCAGCGGGCTCTACTGGTACGAGAATACGTCTACCCGCATGAACATCACCCCGCAGATACGCGCGGACGGCACGGACAACGAGAAACGGCTTACCGGAGGAGCCCTGACCGGGATGCTGAATTTCGAAGGCTCCTACATGGGCAAGTTTCAGGACCGGTTGGACGCCCTGTCCGACAGTTTCATCTGGGAAGTGAACCGGTTGCATTCCCAAGGAGCCGGCCTGAACCTGGCGGCCGACACCGCTGGAACGTATGCTGTGCAAGACATCACCCGGGCGCTGGGCGATGACAGCTCCGGCTTGCATTTTAACACCAAGCTGACCGGCGGCAACACCATGGTCTACGTGTACGACGCTGCGTCGGGAGACCTGGTCTCCTGCGCCACGCCAGGCTCGTACGGGTTGTTGGACTTTGACGCCGGCACGGCCGGGATACAGAATTTCGACCCCACGCAGCATAGCCTGGAAGACGTCCGCGACGCCTTCAACACCAGCTTCGGCTCATACCTGAACGCCTCCATCGTGGACAACAAGCTGCGCATCACAGCCAACTCCGGTTATCAGGTCGGGTTTGGGACGGATACCGCAGGCTTGACGGCCGCCTTGGGCATAAACACCTACTTCAAGGGCACGGACGCCGGCTCCATCGCTTTAAATGAAGAAGTCGCCGCCGACGCCAGCCGCATAGCAGCCGGGCACATCAACGGCGCCGGTGAAATAAATCCTGGCGACAACTCCATAGCGCTGGAAATAGCCGCCCTGCGCGACAAGAACGTTACGGTCACGGACTCCTTTGAATCCTCGAGCAACCAGACCATGGGCGAGTACCACTCCACCCTGGTGGCCACGGTGGGCGCAGACACTGCCAACGCCGAATTCTCTTATCTGTACAACAAGGCTTTGACTGACGATTTATTTCAACGCCAGGAGCAGTTGGCCGGCGTGAATTTGGATGAGGAAATGTCCAACCTTATCAAATACCAACATTCATACCGCGCCGCGGCTAAGCTCATCACCACCGCGGACCAGATGCTCCAGACCTTGCTTGGTCTGAAGCAATAAGGAAAGGGAGGACGCCGCCATGATGGTCCGGGTTTCCCAACGCTCCATGTTCAATATGCACCTGTCGAACATGAACTCGTCTTTGTCCGAGCTCATGGACTTGAACATTCAGGCCGGCAGCCAGAAAAAAGTTAACAAGCCGTCAGACAACTCTGTGGCGGCTTCGCGCATACTCAACTACCGCAGCAACCTGAACGCGCTGGATGAATACCGCGAAAACATCGCCACGGCCCAAGGCTGGCTGAAAACTCAAGACCAGACCCTGATGCAGGTGAACACCGTGCTCACCCGCGTCAAGGAACTGACCGAACAAGCCGCCACCGGCACCATGAGCCAGAACAACCGCGAGCAGGTGGGCTTTGAAATCCGCGAACTCTACGAGCAGCTCATCATACTGGGAAACACCCAGTACGAAGGCAAACACCTCTTTGCCGGACACAAGGTGGATAAACCGGCCTTTGTCCAGCGCCTGGCCATAACCACCAACGATCCCAACGTTTCTAACAACTACGCCATACAGGGCGCTTCCGAGAAGACCTTGCTTGTCCAGTTCCTTTCCAACGGTTCCGTGGGCGTGGACAACCTGGCCTACCGCTACACCAACGACGGAGGACGCACCTGGACCACCCAAACCCTGGCTGCTGGGAGCGCCACCCTGAACCTGAACGGCGTGCAGGTCACCATGGACATCGGCGGCACGGTGCAAGCCGTGAACCCCAACGATCCCAACGAAACCAACAACGGCTCCTGGCTGTGGGTGCGGCCCACTGCTGAATACATGGGCGACGACGAAGACTCCTTGCAGGTGGACAAATTCGGCGGACCGGGCATTGCCGGAAACGCCACCGGGGCCTTTGCCAACGACGTGATGGTGCGTATCGACAACACCTCGCCCGTGACGCTGGACCAGGAAATCCGATATTCCTATAGCTTGGACAAAGGCGTCACCTGGGTCGAAGGCAACACCGCCCTGGATTCCTCTTCCTCCACCAGCGCTTCCCTTGTGCTGCCCAACGGCTTTCTGGATCTGTCCACCGCCAACCCGGGGGACACGCTGAATCCCGGAGAGCAGTTCATCATCCGGCCCAACCGCGCTGACATTGACTTTGAAATATCCCGCGGGGAACGCATTACCGTGAACAACGTGGGCAAGGACGTCTTTGGCGGCATATACACCCAGCCCTGCGCCAGCAACGCCTCCTACGTGGCCGTGGGCAACAGCGCCGCAGACAACATGTTCGAGACTGTCGGCAAGCTCATCGGTTTCATTGAAACAAACAACCAGTCCGGCATCCAGACCGCCCTGGACGATTTGAATCAGTCCAGCGAAAAAATTATGACCGCTGCAGCAAGCGTGGGCGCCAAGGAAAACCGGCTGGACGTGGCGGACAACGTGCTCTCCGGGCTGGAGCTGAACGTGGGCGAACAGCTCTCGCACCTGGAGGACGTGGACGTGGCCGAGCTGATGACCGAGCTTGCCCAGCAGCAGCTGGTCTACGAATCCGTGCTCAAGTCCACGTCCATGATCATGCGCATGAGCCTGGCAAACTTCATTTAGCGCTTTTTTGTCTGGAAACAAGGCTCTTCCCTGCAACGGGATACAATAGTTCCGGGGAAATGCTCTTCTGTAGCGGGGGCGAGTAAAATGACAGGGGGCGAGTAAAATGCTTTACACCCGCCCTGGCCCCAGCTACAGTGCCAAAACCTGAAGCGGCGCAGAAGGGCGCCCAGGGGGAAACCCTGAGCCGCCAGGGCAATGTCAGTTGGAAAACACAACGCGAATATATGCTAATTCTATCCAGAAGACCTGGTGAAAGCCTGTACGTAGGCGACAATATTAAAGTGACGGTGTTGTCCGTACAAGGCAAACAGATTAAAATTGGCCTGGAAGTGCCCCGCGACATGACCGTCTACCGCGAGGAAGTGTACAAAAAAGTCCAGGAGCAAAACCAAACCGCCGTAGAGTCCAGCGACGCTGACCTGCTGGCCGTGACATCGCTATGGGACCGGAAAACGAAAAAGTAATTCAGACCCGGCTGGGTGAACGGACTGTCCAGTTGGACAAGGTCCTCACGTTTCCACGCGGCATCATGGGTTTTGAAGAGCAGCGGGAATTCATTCTGCTCGAAATCAAAGACGATTCGCCATTTCTTGTGCTTCAGTCCATGGATACGCACAGGCTGGGCCTGCTGGTGGCCGACCCCTACAGCTTTTTGGAAGACTACGAAGTCAAGGTCGGTGAAGCCGAAATGCGCATCCTGCAGTTGGAAGACTTCAAAGATGCGGCCCTGCTCGTCACCGTGACCATTCCGCCTGGCCAGCCGGAAAAAACCGCCCTTAACCTGACCGGACCCATCATGGTGAACTACACCGCTCGCGTCGGACTCCAGGTCCCGCAAATAGACCCCAAGTACCCCAGCCAGGTCTTCCTGCACGAACAAGGCTCCTGACAGCATTAGAGCATGTTGACATCATCCCCTGGGCTACAGCCCAGGGCGCCATTCCATCTGCGTCATCTGCGGTTTCTTCCTCATTTCGCCAGCGCCTTTACCCGTGTCTCGTAATACGGCGTTCCTTCGCCCACGTGGCTGGCAATATCCCGGGTCAGCCGGTTCAGACCGTGGCCGGCCTGCAGCCAGCCCCCGCGTTCAGCCTGCAGCACGTCCCGGCGCAAGGAAGCGTCCGTGCGCAGCCGCGCGGTGATCTCGCCCACCCGGCTGCGCACAGTCACGGTTTCGCCGTCCTTCACGCCGCAGCGCGCGGCTTCGCCCGGGTGCAGCCGCACCAGGGGGAGATCGGGGTGATCGCTCAGCGTCCGCTCGGAGCACAGATAGTCATGCGGCGCTGCTGTGAGCAGCGTGTAGGGATAGTCTGAATCGTCAGACTCCAAGAGCGAGGGGTCCAGGTCAGGCAGCAACCGGAACTTGCCAGAGGAAGTGGGGAACACCCGGTCTGCATAGGGGACCATGGGCGCGTTGAGACGAAAAGGGCCTTCGCGCAATGTCTTGGGCGTAGCCCCCTGTCGCCATAGGGGCTCGCAGATGTCTCGCAGCCACTCGGTCTCGCTGCGCTGCAGCCGTTCAGAAAAATCGAAGCGTCTGGCCAGATCGCGGAACATGCGGAACTCCGGCCGGCACTCGCCCACCGGCGCAATGGCTGGATTTACCGGTCCAGCGTAGTTGTGGCCGTAGCTGGCCACCACGTCCAGCTCCTCCAGAAAGGTCGTGGCCGGCAAAAAGACGTGGGCGCACTGGGCCGTGTCGTCCAGAAAATGGCCTGAGTAGACCACGAATTCCGCATGATGAAACGCCCGACGCGTCAGATGCGTGTTTGGGGCCATGCACACGGGGTTGGCCGCGGTCACGTAGATCATGCGGATGGGCGGCTCGGCAGCGTCCAGAATCTCCTGGCCGATGCGCGGCATGAGCAAGGTCCGGCGCGGCGGGTTGATCTGGTCGCCCCACCAGGCCGGGTCATAGGGGCCGTATTCGTCAAATCCCTGGCTTACCCCGCCGCCGGCAACGCCGATGTTCCCGCTCACCGCGGCCAGCGCGTCAATGGCCCGGATGGAAAGGTGCGCGTGCTCGCGCCGGTGCAGCCCCCAGCCCAGCAGGATGGACGTCGGCTTCTGGTCCAGCAGCGTTTCGGCCAGAGAAGCTATATCCTCGCGGGAAACGCCGGCCAGGCCGGCCAGCTCAGGCTCAGACCAGCGGTCCAGCAGGGCCAGGTAGCTGTCCGCATTCTCGCAGCAGTTGTCCAGAAACTCCCGGTCGCCGGCGCTGGCGGCCAGTATGCGCTTGGCCGCGGCCAGGGCCAGAAAACCGTCGCCCCCGGGCCGGGGCTGGATGTGACGGTCGCTCATGGCCGCGGTCCGGGTCCGGGCCGGGTCCACGCACAGGATGCGGCCCCCGCGCTTGCGGATGTCCTGCAGAATGGGCAGCAGCGGATGCTGCGTGGAAACCGGGTTGCGGCCCCAGAGCACGCAGGAGGCGCTGTTGTAGTGGTCCAGAGGGTCATGGGAGATACGCTCGCCCAGGTCCATGTTCTGGGCGGCAATGCCTGCGCCGCTGCAAAGCGTGCCCCGCAGGGTAGTCACGCCGCCTAACAGGTTGAAAAAATAACGGTTCAGGAGTTTGAGCGCGGTTCGTTCGCCATAACCCTGGTAGTAGAGGATGGACTCCGGCCCGCTGTCATTGACGAAATGCTTGAGCTTGCCGGCAACCAGGTCCAGCAAGGCGTCCCAGTCCGCAGCCTTCCAGTCGTGGTCCCGGCTGGCTCGGACCAGAGGCCGGGTGACGCGCTCCGGGTGGTAGACCCTGTCTACATATGTAGACGCTTTGCCGCAGGCCGACCCCTGCGTCACGGGATGGTCCGGATTCCCCCGCAGCTTCACCAGCCGGCCGTCCTCCACTTCGGCTATCAACCCGCACGCGCCGGGACAGTCCCGGGTGCATGTTGTCACAATGCTCTGTCTGGCGTGCATGATGGTTTCCTCCTGTGTATGCAGAATATTCGATATTTTGAAACCGAGTCGATTGTGCGCTACTTCGAAAATGAGTTCATGCGCCTCAAGCGGCCGGGAATGTCCCATGTTTCGGCCAATTGTGCTGTGGTTCGGGGAACCAGATGTCGCCATTGCACCCTGTCCCGCATAGCCTGGCGAACCGCCGTCCCGGTAATGCCTATTTGTTCTGGCGGACGTTCCCATAACACGTCCGTGCGTAATCTCAACTGCTGAAACCGCTGCAGTTTGACGCGTCACCAATCTTCTAAAATAGTTGAATAAAAAGTAGCGTCCAAGGGCACGTAAAGCCGGTAGAGCTCCGGCATATTAATGGGCAGGGGAACAACGCAGAACTCCTCCCATTTCACGCCCGACTCCCGTAGCGTATCGCGAACCATACTTTGCGTTCGGAAAACACGAAGACACATTTGAATAAAGTATGCGGCGTTACCGTCCCCATCTGTAGAAGAACCATAAACCCTCAGGAGAACGGTGGGCCATGTCCACTCCGGTTTCCAGTTATTGCTGTTCTAAACGATGGTGGCGATGCAGTGCTGGACAATTAACTGTCCCTGACGGCAATTGTATAACAAATTGAAAACGTCCTTTGTATTCTCAGGGATTTTTTGCCCTCTGGGGGTGTTGTCAAATGTGGGGGGAAAGCGCACCAGGCGTTGACTCTACTGTCTGATTGTTTATGATACATACTGCAAGGAACAAGTACTCTATAGGCGTTTTTGATAATTCGCGTAACAGAGCAAAGGAGAGCACTATGTGTAAAAATTGCGGTTGCGAAACAGGCAATGAAAGGCGGTTTCACATACACGAGCATAAGGGAGACAGAAATCACGAACACCTACATGAACACGAACACAGCCATATCCATGAACACACTCACGAGGACGGAACTACTCACACCCATGAACACGCGCATTTGCATCGCCACGCCCACGGTCATGCCCACGAACACGCAAAGCACCACGAGCATGAACACGGGCATGGCGCGCACAACCACAATACAGAGCACGCCCACGTTGAGAGCGACAGCCACAATCACTCCCATGGTTAGCCGCCTGTTTTTCCAGCAAAGAGCACGTTCCAAGCAAGACCAGCAACGTCTTCGCTTCTGTACAGTTACGTGTAGCGGGCGTCGCTGCTACTGATAAACAATCTTTCCAGCAACGACTCTGTTGGCTTCAAAACAAGCGTGGCGATTCAGGAAATCGAAACGCCACGCCTTTCCTTTGTGGGACGCTGCAGTGGTCCTAAATTTTTAGAAACACCTACTTCCGCGTCGCAATAGCAAAAGCTTCGGCCCCAGAGAGCCGCACCTGGTCCATCACCTGGACCAGAAGCGCCAGTTTTACATCCTGGTCGGCCACGATGCGCACGGGCTGGCTCGCTTTGGCAGCGCCGGCGTTCTGCAGCGCCGTGCTCAGGTGTTCCAGGGCCACGTCCCTCTGGCCCAGGGCCACGGCGCCGGCGGCGGTCACGGACACAGTCAGGCCGTGGTCGCGCGCGGCTTCGGCCGTGGCCGAGGCGGGAAGATTCACGCGCAGGGCAGGGGGCGCGGCCAGGTGGAAGGTGAGCATGAAGAAGAGCAGCAGCAAAAAGACCACGTCCACCAGGGGCGCCAGGTCGATATGCGTGTGCCGGCGTTGGCGGCGCTCAAACTCCATTTCCCCGCTCCTTTGGTGTTTCCCTTTCGGCCAGCAGCTGGGCGGCCAGCTCCTTAATGGTCAGCGATATCTCGTTGAGCAGGCCGTCCAGGTAGTGGAAGGCCACGTGCGCCGGGATGGAGACCATGAGCCCGGCCGCAGTGGTGAGCAGGGCCTCCCAGATGCCCTCGGCCAGCATGCCCGGCTCCACCTGGCTGCCGGCCGCGGCAATGACCTGAAAAGCCTGAATCATGCCCGTGACCGTGCCGGTGAGGCCGATAAGCGGGGTGATGATCGAGATGAGGTTCAGGGCGCCCAGGCCGCGCTCCAGCTCGTGGACGGACCGCGTCCCGATCACAGCCAGCTGCTTTTCGTCCCGGCCCTCGTCTATGGCTTGGAGCAGGGGCGCAAATATTTGGGGAGGCGACTGCCGGACCTGGCGGTGGTCTGCGGACAGCCGGCTCAGCACCGCGCGGTACTGCAGCAGCTTGTGCAACACCAGGCCCAGCGCGGCAACCGAGCAGAGTACGATGGGCCACATAAGGTAGCCGCCTTTGGCAAGAATATCCAGCATGTTGTTACTCCTCTAGATTGAATACGATGGGCAGCAGCACCCGGCTGGCCACGGGCTGGCCGCCCCGCGTGGCTGGGTGGAAGCGCCATTGTTTTACTGCCCTTACCGCCGGGTCCTCGAAACGGGAATGGCTGGACTCCGCCACCTCCACGGATTCGGGCCTCCCCTCTGCGTTGATAATAAGGCGCAGCAATACCCGGCCCTCCTGGCCCAGCCGTCTGGCCATTCGTGGATACTGCGGCAGGACGCGTTTGGCAAAGGCAGGGCCGACCACCTGGCCGGCGCTTGTGTGCGCTGAGGCGCCGATGGCGGTGTCTATTGGACCTGCGGGAATATCAGCCGGTGGGCTGGTCGGTGGGCTGGATGGGCGGGCGGCGGGAGCTTCCAGGGAAGAGGACGGTTGGTCAGCGGCCTGTTCTGAAATATGCGCCTCTGTTGCGCTGAGAGACTCTGCAGGGGCAGGCTCCGGCTCCGGTTCGGGGTCAGGCTTTGGTTCAGGCTGTGGCTCCGGCTCCGGTTCAGGCTGTGGCTCCGGCTCCGGTTCGGGCTGTGGCTCCGGCTCCGGTTCGGGCTGTGGCTCCGGCTCCGGTTCCGGCTCCGGTTCAGGCTGTGGCTTCGGTACGGGCATGGGTTCAGGGTTTGGTTCAGGCTGTGGCTCTGGTTCTGGGTCCATGGCAACAGGAAGGGCTTGTTCAGGGGCAATTTTCTGTTTTGCCGCAGCCATGTCAGCGGCTGGTGAATGCTTGGTTGAGGCGCTTTGAGCCTGCACATGGCCTTTGTGCCAGAACGCCACTGGCGCCGGCGCGAGAACCGGTGCGGCAGGGCGCCAAGGAACAGCAAGCAGCGCTGCATGCAAGGCAAAGGAGATGAGCAGGCCGGCCCACAGCGGCATGGTCAGGCCCTCTTTGCATATGATTTTTTAAAGCGTAGCACGGAAGGCGTTATGTCTTTTTCCTGCGCTATGGTCAAGTGAGCTGGTGCGCGGACGAATTGGTAGAATTACTCGCGCGTGTTGAAGTGCCCGCAGTTTTCGCAGGAAAAGCTGTACCACATCCAGCTGTCGCCCTCGCGCTCCACATCCACTTCATTGGGATGCATGCAGTTGTCGCAGTGGACAATGATCTGCTTTTTCTTGGGGTTAAAATCGTATGTTTCTCCGCCGATGGTCACGCTTTCGGTAAATCCTTCTGACATATGCAATCCTCTCGCATAATTGTTTTAACCGCCCGACAACTCACTGCCAGGGCAGTGTCGCTGGCAGACTATTGATCCATGGAGCGAGCGTTCTCTCAACGCGAAAACGCGCTAGCTTACGATGAAGTATTTTCTGCCGCCGGCCTCGAAGACGCCTTCACCCGTCGGCTCTACCTCCACGCCGTTGCTGAGCCAATAGCCCAGGACGGTTTCGTAGCGCTGGCCGCTCATCTGCAAGACGTCTACACGCTTGGTTGCTTCATATTTCTTGCCGGAACTAGCGGCCACGGTGAAATTTTTCTCTGCAATTGTTTTAGTGAGCATACACCTACTCCTGAACGAATCTTTGTGTTACTGTTCCAGGCTCAACAGCAACACAAGCGTACTACAGATTCCGGCTAAAGGCCATTGCAGAATAGTCCCCGTGCAGAATAGTCCCTTGATCCACCGCCTGAAAATTTAAAAAACCTCGCTACGTTCGGGAAACCAAACAAATAGATTGCGCACACACGCATCTATACATTACCAATAAGGCGCCGCCGCCATGTCCCAAGGCGTCCTTCCATTTGCATACGAAAAAAGGCTTCCACGCCATGGTCAATGAAGCATCAAGACAGTGCATTAGGGCGGGCGGCCGCAAGGGCCGCCCCTGCACTGACGTATTGACGTAACGAATAGTACGGGTACTGACTTGCGCCCACTTCCTTCTGGCCTGTAGCCGGGTAGCCTGGCCAGCGCAGCCAGGCGGTGGATTCTGGTGGTCTCCTGAACATAGCGGCTGGAAACATGGCGTCAATCCAGCCTTCCAGGCCGGGAATTTTGTAGCGTGCAGGTGTCCCCGGTAATGCCGTAGCGCCGGCGGCGAGCGGTCTCGGTTTCCAGGGGGGCGGTTTCCGGCCGTTCGCGGTCTTTCTGGCCGTACGTCTTTTCTGCTTTGTGTTTGTCGTCTGGCAACACGCCCATATCATGTGTCCTTTGCGCCGGTTGCGTCCTTGTCCTGGCTGGATTTGCCGATATCCACAATTTTGACGTCGCCGTCATAGTCCTTGGATTCATAGCGCGTGATGCCGGCCATGCGGCTGAGGATTTTGGACATGGTTTTCAAATTTTGCTCTATGACCGTGGCGTCTTCGGCTGCGGCTTTGAGCACGGCCGGCGGGATATCCTCTTCGTTCAGGTCCTCGGCCAGCATCTGGGCCCGGCCCAGGGCGGCAAACAGGGGCGAATTCAGCTCGTGCGCCGCTGCGCCGGCCATTTCCAGCACGCCCTGCAGTTTTTCACGGGCGGCGTGCTCTTCGGCCAGCTGTACCCGGTCGGTCATGTCGCGGATGAAGACCACGACATAGTCTATGGCCTCTCCCCCGTGCACTGTCACCGGCGACAATGTCAGCTCCAGATGGGCTGTCTTTCCTCCGCGCTCCAGCAGCCGGTTGAAGACCATGGCCCGTTTCTCTCGCTTCACTTCCTCCACCGGACATTCTTCACTGGTCAGATAGGGCATTATCTCCGTACATTTTCTCCCCAGCAGGTTTGGTTCCTCCACGCCGGAATCCTTGAGGAACCGGGCGTTGACCATCATTATGCGGCCGTCATTGTCCAGCACCAGCAGCCCGGCGGCCATGCCGTCGAGCACGTGCTGCAGAAACGCCTCTTGCTGCTCCATGGCGGTAACCAAGTTGGCCATGCGTTCGGCGTCCCGGGCGTTCTGGATGGCCTGCCCGGCCTGTTCGGCCACGGCCATGGAGAAATTGATTTCCGCCTTGCCAAAGGATTGCTTTTCGGCGGAAAGCAGCCGCAGCACGCCGAGGATACGGCCCGAGACCATGATAGGCGCGGCCAGAATGGAGGCCACCCCTTCGCGTTCTGTCGCCTCGGGGTATTGGTTGCGGGGGTCTTGAACCGCGTCCTCCATGATCACAGGTTCTCCCTGCAGGGCTCGCAGAGTGGATATTTCGTCGTCTATGGAGCCGCGCTGCAAATACTCATCGGCCAGGCCGTGGGCTGCAGTCAGGTCCAGATGTCGGCGCGTAGGGTCAAACAGGCGCATGGTGCAGCCTTTGATCTGCATGACCGCGGGCAGGCGTTTGACCACGGCGTCGAGCACCTGGTCCAGCCCGCGGGTGGAGCTGACGATCTTGGCCAGTTCATACAAGGCGGTGAAGTAAGTGAGTTGCCGGACATGCCGGCTGTAAGCCCGGGCGTTGGCAGTGGCTATGCCGCACTGCTCAGCCAAGGCTGCGGCAAAGTCGGCTTCAGCCGGTTCAAATTCCCGCCGGGTCTTGCTCAGCAGCCGCAACACGCCCATGATTTCGCCCTGGTTGACTATGGGCGCAGCCAATATGGACTGCACGCCTTCTTTGCGCAGTTCGTCCCGGTAGTGGACCTGGGGGTGGTCCGGCGCGTCTGCGATGATCACAGGCTTGCCGGCCAGGGCCATGGATACGGACTTTTCGTCGTCCACGGGCCCCCGCTCCAGGTATTCCTCGGATAAGCCGCTGGCGGCGGCCAGGAGCAGTTTTTTGCGGTCCGTGTCCAGCAGCCGGATGGTTACCCCGTCCACCCCCATGACCTCGGCCATTTCGTCCAGAATGAGCCCGAACACTTCGTCCACGTCCAGGGTGGAGGTAACCATGCGCGTGACCCGCTGAAACAGGGCCAGATACGTGTGGTCGCGTGTGGACTGCGGGTTCATGATGACTCCTCAGCTTTCTAAAAAAGTAGTGAACGCCAGCACCGTAGCGTAAACGTCGGCCTTGGAAACCAACTCAAAGGGCGAATGCATGGACAGCACCGCCGGGCCGCAGTCTATGATGTCCATGCCGTACACAGCCAAGTGCTTGGCCACGGTGCCGCCGCCGCCGCTGTCCACCTTGCCCAGCTCGGCCATTTGCCAGGGCACGCCGGCCGAGTTGAGCACGTTGCGCAGCCAGCCCACGTACTCCGCGTCTGCGTCGTTGGCCATGTACTTGCCCCCGTGCCCGGTGAATTTGCAGAAGCAGGGACCGTAGCCCATGTACGCGGCGTTGAGTTTTTCATGCAAGTCCTGGTAATCCGGATCCACTGCGGCGTGCACGTCCGAGGAAATGGCCTTGGCGTTCTGAAACATCTGCGAAAGCTTGGCTGACGGGTCCCACGTTTCGGCGAGCTCTTCCAGGCAGTACTCCATGAACATGGACTTGGCGCCGGTGGCGCCGTCCGAACCGGTTTCCTCCTTGTCCCAGAATATGGCGACCTGGGAGTACTCCGGTTCGCTTGCCCGCAGCATGGCTTCTAGCCCGCAGAAAACGCAGACCCGGTCGTCCTGGCCGTAGCCGCCCAAAAGCGAGCCGTCCAGGCCCACGGTTCTGGCTGGACCGGCGGGTACGGCCTGCAACTCGGCAGAGTACAGGTCTTCCTCGGTAACGCCGTATTTTTCGTGCAACAGCTGCAGCACCCGCTGTTTTACCGGCTTGTCAATTTTCGCGTCCTCGTCAAAGGATTTGGGATCAGGCGCGTGGCCGATGACGACATTCAGCTTTTCTCCCTCAAAGGCCTCGGACACTTTGCGCTCGTTTTGCTTCTTGGCCAGATGGGGCAGCAGGTCCGGCACGGTGAAGACAGGCTCTGACGGGTCTTCGCCCAACGTTACGGGCACGGTTTCCCCGTCGGCCTTGATCACCACGCCGTGCAAGGCCAGGGGGCGGGCCAGCCATTGGTATTTGCGAATGCCCCCGTAGTAGTGGGTCTTGGCCTGGCCGACGCCGGCTTCTTCGGTGAGAGGGCGCTGCTTCAGGTCCAGCCGCGGGGTGTCGCCGTGGGCGCCGATAAGTCGAAACCCTTCGCGTAGCGGTCTTTTGCCCCGTCGGGCCAGAAGCACGGTTTTGCCGCGAAAGGCCCGCATGAAATTACCGGAAGCCGGGTCCTCGGAAAAGCCAGCGGCTGTGGCCTTTTCCAGCACATAGTCCACAGTTTCACGCTCTGTCTTGCACGCGCTCAAAAACTCCAGGTAGCGCCTGGCCATTTCGTCCATGGCGGCTGTATGTTCCTGGGAGCCGTAAACCTCCCAGCAGCTTTTGGGTTTGAATTCCAGGCTATTTTCCTGAGGCATACGATGTCCTTATGTAGGGTCTGCGCCCTCTTCCACGCGTTGCTGCAGCAGTGCGTCGAAGTAGGCGATGGTTTTGGTCAAACCGTCGCGGATGTCCGTCAGCGGCTCCCAGTCCATGGCCTGTTTGGCCAGGCTTATGTCCGGCCGGCGGCGGCGCGGGTCGTCCCGGGGCAGTTCCTTGAAGCCAAGGGTGGATTTGGAGCCGGTCAATTCGATGATGAGTTCGGCCAGCTCCTTGATGGACCGTTCTGAAGGGTTGCCCAGGTTCACAGGGCCGGTGAAGCCGGCCGGCGTATGCATGAGCCGGAGCATGCCTTCCACCAGATCATCCACATAACAGAAAGAGCGCGTTTGCGAGCCGTCGCCATAGATGGTGATTGGCTTGTTTTGCAGGGCCTGAAGGATGAAGTTGGACACCACGCGGCCGTCGTTGGGGTGCATGTTGGGGCCGTAGGTATTGAAAATGCGGGCTATTTTGATCTCCAGATCATGCTGGCGCCGGTAGTCGAAAAAGAGCGTTTCCGCGCAGCGCTTGCCTTCGTCGTAGCAGGACCGCGGCCCGATGGGGTTGACGCGGCCCCAGTAGTCCTCGCTTTGGGGGTGGATCTCGGGGTCGCCGTACACCTCGCTGGTGGAAGCCTGCAGAATGCGGGCTTTGGTCCGCTTGGCCAGACCAAGCATGTTGATGGAGCCGTGGACGCAGGTTTTGGTGGTCTGCACCGGGTCGAACTGGTAGTGGATGGGCGAGGCCGGGCAGGCCAGATTGTATATCTCATCCACCTCTACATACAGCGGAAAGGTGATGTCGTGGCGCATGACCTCAAAGCGTGGATGGTCCAACAGCTCTTGAACGTTGGTGCGCGATCCGGTGAAGTAGTTGTCCAGGCAGAGTACCTCTGCGCCGCGTTCCAGCAAGCGTTTACACAGGTGGGAGCCTATGAAGCCGGCCCCGCCGGTAATGAGTATGCGCTTTCGCGCCAATTCCTTGAATTCGCCTGATTGCATGAGGGGTGTTCTCCTTATGGCAGGTTATGCGAGTATCTGCGTTGCTGCGCCGGCCAGCACGCGGGAAACCAACGGCAACTCGCCGTCGTCCAGGGTTCTGGGATCCAGACAGAAATACGCCTCTTCTATGCGGCCGACCAGGGGCGGGTCTGCCTCTAGCAATAGGTTTTTCAGCGCGTCCGGCCCGGCTCCTGGGCTGGACGGGTCTATGCGCACCAAGGTTGTGGCCAGGTCCCGCTCTGGAAAGGAGCCGCCGCCCACTCGGGATACGCCAGGCGCCAGGGACACGGCAAAGCCCTGCGGCAATTCCTTGCGCAGCCGGCGGGCCAGCCGTTGGGCGCGCTTTTTCAGGGTTTCCGGCGGCGTGGTTATCATGCGCAGGGTGGGTATTTCCTCGCGGGCCCGCTCTGGCTCCAGGTACAGCCGCAAGGTGGCCTCCAGCGCGGCCAGGGTCATTTTGTCTATGCGCAGGGCCCGGTTCATAGGGTTTTGCTTGATGCGCGAAATCCATTCACTGCGGCCCACGATGATCCCAGCTTGGGGGCCGCCCAGCACTTTGTCCCCGCTGAATGTAATCACGTCCGCGTTTGTGGCCACGGTTTCCTGCACTGTGGGCTCATGGGCAAAGCCGATGGACCGGAAATCGAAAAAATTGCCGCTGCCCAGGTCTTCAATGACCGGAAGGCCGCGCTCCCGGCCCAGCTGCACCAGCTCGGGCAAGGAGACTTCCTTGGTAAAGCCCACTATGCGGAAATTTGATGCGTGCACCTTTAGCAGCGCTGCAGTCTCTTCGGTGACGGCGTTGGCGTAGTCATGCAGATGCGTCCGGTTGGTGGCGCCCACTTCGCGCAGTATGGCGCCGCTGCGGGTCATCACGTCCGGAATGCGGAAAGACCCGCCTATCTCTACCAACTGGCCGCGGGACACAATCACTTCCTTGCCCTGGGCCAGGGTGTTCAGCACCAGGAGCACGGCCGCGGCGTTGTTGTTCACCACCAGGCCGTCCTCGGCCCCGGTCACCTGGCGCAGAATGTCCACCACGTGGCTGTAGCGGCTGCCCCGGCCGCCGGTTGCCAGGTCAAACTCCAGGTTGGAGTAATGGGCGTCCGCCTCGGCCACGGCCTTGATGGCGCAGTCCGCCAGCAGGCTACGGCCCAGGTTGGTGTGCACCACCACCCCGGTGGCGTTGAGCACCCGGCAAAAATGCGGTTTGGCCGCTTTTCGGGCAGTCTCCAGCAGGGCCGGCTCCAGCGCGTCCAGGGAAAGCTGCTCCGGTCTGTCTATCCTGCCCTGGCGGATGGATTCCCGGCAGTGATCCAGAAAATCGTTGACCGCCCGGCGCAGCAGCGGCCGCGGCGCAAGGGCCAGGTCCGGCTCTGCGTCAAGACGTTTCAAAGCCGCGTCCACCGCGGGCAAGGCTCTATACAACTGTGACATGCAATGGCTCCTGAGATGAAAGAAGAAGCAAGATACCCGATGCAACCGCCAAACTCAAGAACCAGCAGCAAAACAATCGGTTTCCAGTGCGTCCGGGAGCATCCGGAACACTTCGGCCAGCAGATAGAAGGAGCCGCAGACCAACGTGAGACCGCAGGACCGGCCCAGCGCATCGGCAACTGACCCAGCCGGCTCTGCGCGCACGCCGGCTGAACGCAACTGCGCCGCCAGCTCTGGCGCGGCCAGAGTGCGCGGCGACGCCGGCAAGGGAGCGACGAGCACAGTCCCGTCGGCAATGCGCGAGCGCTCCCGGGCCATGGCGCCACTATCTTTGTCCGCCAGGCAGGCGAACAGTACGGATTCCGGCTGGCGGCCCATGGCCTGCAGCGCCCGGCCCAGGGCGGCCAATCCGTCCGGATTGTGCGCGGCGTCAATGATCAATTCAGGGTATTTACCGAGTAGCGCTGGGATGGTTTGCAGCCGGGCTGGAATCTGGACCGTGTCCAAAGCCTGGCGGCAGCGCCCGCCGTCCGGCAAAATCCCCAGCTTCTTCGCCACCAGGAAAAAGGCGGCCAGGGCAGTGCGGGCGTTTTCCTGCTGGTGGGGTCCGGCCAGAGAGACCTCGGGGATTTTTGCAGCAAGATTGTCGGCATAATGCAGCTTACAACGGTATTTGGCGGCCATGGACTCCAGGACAGCTGCGGCCGCCGGATCCTGGCTGGTGGAGACGGCCTGGGGCGCGGACTGCATAGCCCCGGCTGTGTCCCGGGCAATGGCGGCAAGCGTATCGCCCAGCACGTTTTGATGATCCAAGGCAATGCGGGTGTAGACCACCAGGCCGCGGTCCAGCGCGGTGGTGGCGTCCCAGGTTCCGCCCAGGCCGGCTTCCAGGATGCACAGGTCAACAGTTTCCCGAGCCGCGGCCACGGCGGCCATGGCCGTGAGCAATTCAAAATACGTCATGTCTTCGCCCCGGCCGCGGGTCATGACCTCGTTGGCCAACTGCGTCCAGCCAGCTTCAGACAACAGACGGCCGTCCACACGGATGCGCTCGCGAGGGGTGAGAAAATGGGGCGACGTGTACAGCAATGTTTTCACGCCGTGGGCTCTGGCCAGCGCGTCCAGCATGGCCGCGGTGGAGCCCTTGCCGTTGGTCCCGGCTACCTGGACAACGCAGCAGGGCAGCTGTGTCAGCTGCAGGGCGTCCAGGCCCGCCTGCATGCGTTCCAGGCCAGGGAGCATGCGGAACAAGCCCAGGGCGTCAAGATGGTCGGCAAAGGCTGAGTAGCCGGCAAAGGGTTGCATGGCCGGGGTTGTCCGCTCATCAGTGAAAAGAGTCAAGAACGAAAAGCCGCCACCCAATCATAATCCTATCGTAACAGCGTGTCCGTATACACTGGCAAGTGCAACTGGCATTATTTTTCACTAACCGCCAAAGTTATTGGGAGAGTGATTCATGAACAAGACCATATTCACGCTGCTGTGCGTAGTTGTGCTGGCTACGGCCAGCGCCGGGACTGGCTGGTCCTTGGAGCTGTCGCCTCTGGGGACGTACAAGACAGGGATTTTTGACGGCTCAGCCGCAGAAATCATCGCCTATGACCCGGAGGGCAAGCAACTGTTCGTCACTAATGACAAAGACAACGCCGTGGATGTGCTGGACGTAAGCACCCCGGCCAAGCCGACAAAAGTCATGTCCATCGACATGTCGCCTTATGGAGCTGGCGTAAACAGCGTCGCCGTGAAGAACGGTCTGGTAGCCGCCGCCGTAGAGGCCGATCCCAAACAGGACCCAGGCGTTGTGGCTTTTTTTCGCACCGACGGGACCCCTCTGTTCAGCGTGCCGGTAGGAGCCCTGCCGGACATGGTGACCTTTACCCCAGACGGCTGGACTGTGCTTGCCGCCTGTGAAGGCGAGCCCAGCGGCGACTATCAGAACGACCCGGAAGGCAGTGTGGCTGTGATCAAGCTCATGGGAACTACAGGGGCTCGAGTGCGCTTGGCCAATTTTCGGGCTTTTAACCATAACGTGACAGGTCTGCAGCGCTCCGGCGTGCGGGTCTTCGGCCCCGGGGCAACGCCTGCCCAGGATTTTGAGCCAGAATACATAGCTGTGTCGACAGATTCCAAATGGGCCTGGATATCGCTGCAGGAAAACAACGCCATAGCCCAGCTGGACATAGAGAACGCTGCAATCGTGAACGTCTTTGGCCTGCCGCTTAAGGATTTCTCCCGCCACGGCCTGGACGCCTCCAACAAGGACGGGTTCATTAACATAACAACATATGACAACATCTGGGGCATGTATATGCCCGACTCCATTGCCGCGTACACGACAGGCGGCAAGACCTATCTGGTCACCGCCAACGAAGGCGATTCCCGGGACTACGAATGGTACAGCGAGGAGGCCCGGATAAAGGATGTTGACCTGGACCCGCTGGCCTATCCCAACGCCGAGGAAATCCAAGACGAAGCTGTGCTGGGCCTGCTGAAGATGACTACTGCTGAAGGCGATTTTGACATGGACGGGGACTATGACATGGTTCACGCGTACGGCGGCCGGTCCTTCTCTATCTGGGAAACCGGCGCGGATTCGCTCAAGCTGGTGTACGATTCCGGTTCCGAGTTCGAGTTTCTCACAGCCATGGAGCTGCCCGGCAATTTTAACTCCACAAATGATAAGAACAACTCGTTTGACAGCCGTAGCGACGACAAGGGGCCCGAGCCTGAAGCCCTGACCCTCGGTAAAGTAGACGGCCGGGTGTACGCTTTTATCGGTTTGGAGCGCCTGGGCGGCGTCATAGTCTACGACGTGACTGACCCGGCTGCTGCGAGTTTTGAAACCTACGTAACAACTCGCGATTTTACCGGCGACCCAAAAAAAGGAACCGCCGGCGATCTGGCGCCCGAAGGCATGGTTTTCATCCCTGCCGATCAAAGCCCCTCTGGCCAGAATCTGCTGGCCGTGGCGAACGAGGTCTCCGGCACGACCACCGTTTTTGCCGTGGAGTAGCGGTTTTTGTGCTTGCACTCCATCAAGGGCGAAGCGGCATGACGCTTCGCCCTTGATGGAAGCTATGAAAAACTCCGTCCTGGAGTTTTTCGTAAGCCGTTCGGCCGCGAACGCAGTCCCGGTTATTCTTCCGCTCGTTCCGCTCGCGCCGCTACATCCTGATGGGTAACATGCTGCTCCGCGTAATAAGAGCATCTAACCATTTTCAATGGTAAAATGCTCTAGCGATGTTGCCTTGTTTTCAGGGGCGACTATGTATGGATGTATAGCTCCAAGAATCAGCGAGTTATCATATTGCCCCAAAAAAGCCAAAACAAAGCCAAAACAAAGCCAAAACAAAGCTTGACACACTCGTGCAATCCGCCTACTAAATTTCGTTCCGCCTTGCTCTTCCTTTGTAAACGACAGGCTGCGGACGGCGCAGCCGGGGGGAAGGGCCGTACGACCGAAAGGAGGACCTCTCTATGCGTAAGTACGAGACTCTTTTGCTGTTTTCTCCAGAGCTTTCCGAAGAGGAACGGCAAGCCATCCTGGACAATTTGCAGAGCGTCATAGGCCGTGAAGGCGGCCAGACGCTGGAAGTGGACGTGTGGGGCATGCGCGAGCTGGCCTACCCTGTCCAAAAGATGATGCGCGGCTTCTACGTGCGGCTGGAGTACACTGCTCCAGGCGCCACTGTGCAGGAGCTGGAGCGCCACATCCGCATTGCCGAAGGTATTTTCAAGTTCGTTTCCGTAAAATTGGACGACGACGCAGAACCGGCCCAGGCTGAAGAAACTGCTGCTGAGGAGGCCTGATCATGGCGTTCAAGAAAAAATTCGCCCCCCGTCGCAAGTTCTGCCGTTTCTGCGCCAATCCGGACTTGCCTTTGACCTACAAGCGGCCAGATATTCTGCGTGAATTCACCACTGAACGCGGCAAGATCATTGCCCGGCGCATCACCGGCGCCTGCGCCAAGCACCAGCGCCGGCTGACCACTGAGATCAAGCGCGCCCGGCAGATGGCCCTGCTGTTCTACACGGCGACGCATTCCAGCGACGTCAAGAAAAAGAGCACACTGTAGGAGCCGGCCATGAAAAAAGTACTCAGTAAATCCAAAGTCATTCTGCGGGCAGACGTGGACAACCTCGGCCGCGTAGGAGACATAGTGGAAGTAAAGCCCGGCTACGCCCGGAACTACCTCATCCCCCAAGGCTACGCCTCCATGGCCACCGAGGGCAACATCAAGGTCTTTGAGCAGGAGCGCAAAAAGCTGGAAGCAGCCATGAACGCCTTGCGGTCAGAGGCCCAAACCCTGGCCCAAAAGCTCGAAACCGCAGAGGTTGTCATCAACGTGCGCGTGGGCGAAAGCGACAAGCTCTACGGTTCCGTGACCAACGCCAACCTCGGCGACTCCCTGGCTGCGCAGGGTTTGGAAGTGGACCGCCGCAAAATATTGCTGGAAGAGCCCATCCGCGCCCTGGGCCTGTACTCTGTTCCGGTCAAGCTGCACCCGGACGTGACTGTGGACCTGACCGTGAAGGTCATGCGCCACGGCGTTTCCCAGGAAGAAGCCGAAGCAGAAATAGCCCCGGCGCCGGTTGAAGAAGCCACTGCAACCGAGGCCCCAGAAGCTTTCGCAGAAGCCGGAGCTGCAGACGTCCCCGTGGAAGAAGCTGCAGCAACTGAAAAAGCTCCTGTCCCCGCCGAGGAGGAAGTTGAAAGCTAATCCTGAATCCGCCAAGGCCGGACGCAGGGCAAAAAACGCCGGACCTGAAGACCTGCAGAGCTCGTTGGAACAGGCGTCGGGCGATCTGTTGCGCAAAGTGCCCCCCCACAGCAAGGAGGCTGAGCAAGCCGTGCTGGGGGGGGTTTTTATTCGCAATGACGTGCTGCACTCGATCATTGACATGCTCCAGATCGAGGATTTTTACTACCCGGCTCACCAGACTCTGTACAACACATTCCAGGAACTCTTTCGGGCGCACACGCCCGTGGACCTGGTCACCGTGGCCGAGCACCTGCAGGCCAAGGCCAAGCTGGAAGAAGTGGGCGGCGCCCAGTATCTGGCCGACCTGGCGGAATCCAGCGTGGTCAGCGCAGCCAACGCCGTGCACCACGCCAAAATCGTCCGCGACAAATCTGTGCAGCGTCGGCTCATCAAGACCGCCTCGGAAATCGTGGCCGCCAGTTTTGGGCCGGCCGCAAACGTGGACGAGCTGCTTGAAGAGGCTGAGTCCACCATATTCGCCATTTCCGAGCGCAGCCACAGCTCCACCTACGCCTCCAGCAAAACCCTGGTGGAAAAGGTCTTTGACGACCTTTCCAAGCGCGTGGAGCGCCGCGAGTTGGTTACCGGCGTGCCCACAGGCTATGCCAAACTCAACGAAATTACCGCGGGTTTTCAGCCCTCGGACCTGATCATCATCGCCGGCCGGCCTTCAATGGGCAAGACCGCCTTTGCCCTGAACGTGGCCCTGAAGGCTGCGGTCAATTACGGCGCGCCTGTGGCGATTTTTTCCCTGGAAATGTCCATGGACCAGCTGATGCAGCGCATGCTCTGCGTCAAAGGCAAGGTGGACCTGGGCCGTCTGCGGCGCGGCTACCTGGACGACCGGGACTGGCAGGGCCTCTACGACGCAGCCAACGCCATGTCACAGGCCCCCATCTACATAGACGACAAGCCCGCCCTCTCTACCTTGGAACTGCGCGCCCGCTGCCGCCGCCTGAAGGCAGAAAAGGACATCCAGATGGTGCTCGTGGACTACCTGCAGCTCATGCGGGCCGGCGTACGCACCGACTCCCGGGAGCAGGAAATTTCCGACATCTCCCGGTCCCTCAAGGCCCTGGCCAAGGAACTCAATGTACCGGTGCTGGCCCTCTCGCAGCTGAACCGCAAAGTCGAGGAACGCACCGACAAGCGGCCCATGCTCTCAGACCTGCGCGAATCCGGCGCTATTGAGCAGGACGCCGACGTCATCATATTTCTCTACCGCGCTGACGCCTACCGCAAGGGGGAAGACGTCCCCAAGACCAACATCGCCGAAATTATCGTCGGCAAGCAGCGCAACGGGCCCACTGGCAAGGTGGACCTGACCTATCTGGACTACTGCACCGGCTTTGAAGACCTGGACCGCGTCCATTCCGTGGGCTCAGAAGAGCCTCAACCAGGTCCATAACGGCCGCCGCGGACACACTGCTGAACTTTACAGGGAGGCTGCATGGAATTCTTTCACACCGCAGAAGCACTGGACAGAAGCCAAATCGAAGCCTTACAGGCCAAACGCTTGGCCAAAGTGGTTGAACGCGCTTTGCGCGCGCCCTTTTACAAAGACCGGCTGCCCGCCGCCGGCGTAACGCCTGGCGCCATTGCCCGGGTGGACGACGTGCGGCGCATGCCGTTTACCACCAAGGACGACCTGCGCGGGCAGTATCCCTGGGGCATGGTAGCCGTGGACCGCGAAGAGCTGGTCCGGCTGCACGCTTCCTCCGGCACAACCGGCGCTCCCACCGTAGTAATGCACACCGAGGGCGACCTGCGCGAATGGGCCGGCCTTATGGCCCGGTGCATGTTCATGGCCGGCATGCGGGCCACTGACATTTTTCAGAACATCGCCGGCTATGGCCTGTTCACCGGCGGACTGGGCATCCACTACGGCGCTGAACGCCTGGGCTGCCTGACCATTCCATCTGGCGCAGGCAACTCCAAACGTCAGCTGAAAATGATCCGGGACTTCAACGTTACGGCCATGCACATCATTCCGTCCTATGCGCTCTACTTTGCCGAATATGCGGAAAAAGAGGGGCTGAACCCGCGCGATCTGCCCGTGCGCATGGCCTTCATCGGCGCCGAACCGCACACCGAGGAAGCCCGCCAACGCATCGAAGAGCTGCTGAACCTGAAAGCCTACAACTCCTACGGCCTGTCTGAAATGAACGGGCCGGGCGTGGCTTTCGAGTGTGAATACCAGAACGGCATGCACCTTTGGGAGGACGCCTACGTCGCCGAAATCGTGGACCCGGACACCGGCGAGCCCCTGCCGGACGGGGAAGTGGGCGAGTTGGTCATGACCACCCTGACCCGCCGGGGCATGCCCATACTGCGCTACCGCACCCGCGACCTGACCCGTTTCCTGCCCGGCGTCTGCGAATGCGGCCGCCAGCACCGCCGCATCGACCGCATAAAGGGCCGCGCCGACGACATGATCATCATCAAGGGCGTGAATATCTACCCCATGCAGGTGGAGCAGATACTCCTGGGCATCCCGGAAGTGGGCCAGAACTACCTTATAGTGCTCGAACGCGTGGGCCCCTTCGATCAGATAAAAATCCAAGTCGAGGTCAAGGAAGAATTCTTCGTGGAAGACATGCGCGGCCTGACCGCGGTGCAGAAACGCATCACCTCCCTGCTGCGGGACGAGCTGCTCGTTACCCCCAAGGTGGAGCTGGTGCAGTCCAACACCCTGCCCAAAGCCGAAGGCAAAGCCCAACGCGTGCAGGACCTACGGGATACAGAAGAATAGAAACAAGATGGGCTGCACAATTGTTGAGGGGAAAACTTTTGAGAGGGTAAACTCTTGAAAGAGTTTTCCCCCTCAAACTCCCCCTTTCAAAACTTTTTATATTTTTGCTTTTCTGTGTTGCCATTCCTTCACTTGGCCCGGGATCCAGGAAGCCAGCTTGCAGGAAGCCAGCGGCTTTGACTTTTGTAATGGATTGGTTCACATTCAGTATACGTAAGAATCAAGAGTGACTATGGCGCTTCAACTGTGAAATGCTTTAAACAAATGTAAAAAGTTTTTTGGAAAGGGGTCCGGGGAAGACCTTTTTTTCAAAAAAGGTTTTCCCCGGCAAACACCCCCTCCCACATCGCCATGATCGAGACACTTTCCATACTCCTGCTTCTTTTCTGCGGCTTGGTCCTTTTTCTGCACATTTTCAGCTTGCCGGCCAACTGGGTGGTGCTGGCTTTCGTGATCTTGTGGAAACTGACGGGCGATCCCGGTTTGCTGAGCTGGCAGTTCGTGGGCGTGCTGGCGCTTATTGCCAGCGTGGGCGAACTCATCGAATTCATTGCCCAGTACTACGGCGGCAAGCGTTCAGGATCGTCCACCCGGGGGGGCGTGGGCGGTCTGGTAGGCGCCATTATCGGCGCCATTCTGGGAGCGCCGTTTTTTCTGGGTTTGGGCGCGCTGGCCGGCGCGCTGGCCGGCGCCTGGGCCGGCTGCTTGATCATAGAAATGGGCCAGGGCCGCCAGTTCCCGGAGGCAAACAAGGCCGCCCTGGGGACCATGTGGGGCAAGTTCTTCGGCACAGTTGCCAAGCTGGGCCTGGGCGTGCTCATGGTCGTTCTGCTGGCCGGCCGCATCTGGCCCTGGCTGTAGACCCAAATATCATACCAAAAACAGCTCAATTCCCTTCGCATGAGCAGCTTTCGCGCAGCTCCCGCAATGTGCCCCACATTTTTGCTTGTATTTTTTAACCAAATTGTGCTTTACTCGCGGTGCTATGCGTGAAGGTGCAATGCTTTCATGCTATGCAGCCGCCTGATGCGTCGAACAGAGGAAAAGGACCCTGGCTTCAGAAGGCTGCTGAGAATTGGCGCCGTACAGGAGGGCGGGAGCGTCTGCGCCCGTCTGAAACAAGGCGGCTCGTTTGCGGCCGGCAGGGGTAGTGCGCCCATGCGCCGGGCCGCCGCAGCAGCGCAGGGGGGCACATGTTCAGCCTGAAAAATGTCAAGATGAAGCCCAAGCTTATGGGCTTGTTCCTGGTCGTGGGTCTTGTCCCCATTATTCTTGTAGGCTGGGGGTCCGCCCGGCTGGCCGGGGATTCGCTCATGGATCAGGCCTACAACCAGCTCCGGTCCGCCCGGGAAATCAAGAAAAAGCAGATTGAGCGCTTCTTTGCAGAGCGTGAAGGCGACATGGGCGTGCTCACCGAAACGGTGTCGACCCTGCGCTTTGAGGCTGTGCAGAAGCTGGTTGCCGTAAGGCAGATAAAGAAAAACCAGATAGAGCGCTATTTCGAGGAGCGGCTGGGCGACGTGGCTGCGCTGGCCGCCAACCCCTATGTGCTGCAGGCCTACCGCGAGCTGTCCGTGGCTTTCAACATGGGAGGAACCTTCACCGGCCATACCGCGGGAAAGTTCGACGCCCCGCCGGAATACATGCCCATCCACGCCGCGCACTTTGATTACTTTGAAGCGTTCATGCAGGAATACGGTTACTATGACGTCTTCCTCATGACCCCGGAGCAGGGCGACGTGGTCTTTACCGTGACCAAGGAGGCCGACTTCGGCCAACGCACGGCAGAGGTCCCCTCGTCCCTGCGCGACGTGTGGGAGCGCGGCAAGCAGACCGGCCACGCCGTGCTCTCGGACATGAAGCCCTACGCGCCCAGCGCCGGCGCGCCGGCCATCTTCGCGGCCGCGCCCGTGCAGCAGAACGGCAGGACCATAGCCATTGTCGCGGTGCAGCTTTCCATAGACTCCATCAATGCAGTCATGGCCGAGCGGGCCGGCCTGGGCGAAACCGGCGAGACCTACCTGGTGGGCCCGGACAAGCTGATGCGGTCCGATTCCTACCTGGACCCCGTGAACCACAGCGTTTCCGCCAGTTTTGCCAACCCGGACAAAGGCAAGGTGGACAGCGAGGCGGTGAACGCCGCCCTGAGCGGCGCCAGCGGCTCTGCCGTGATCAAAGACTACAACGGCAACCCCGTGCTCTCAGCGTATACGCCGGTCAAGGTGGGGGACACGGTCTGGGCTCTGCTGGCCGAAGTGGACGTGGCCGAGGCCTTCATTCCCAAGGATGAAGACGGGGTCCAATTTTATAAAAAATACGTGGAGCAGTACGGCTATTACGACCTGTTCCTCATGAATCCAGACGGCTACTGCTTCTACACCGTGGCCCAGGAGGCGGACGTCAGGACCAATTTTGTGGACGGCAAGTACAGCAGCTCCAACCTGGGCGAGCTGGTGCGCAACGTGTTGCAGTCCAAGGAATTCGGCATGGCCGACTTCGCGCCCTACGCGCCCAGCCAGGACAAGCCCGCGGCCTTCATCGCCCAGCCTGTGCTCCACGGCGGCAAAGTGGAGTTGGTCGTAGCCCTGCAGCTGCCGCTCAAGGCCATCAATGCGGTCATGCAGGAGCGAGCCGGCATGGGCGAAACCGGCGAGACCTATCTGGTGGGCCCAGACCTGCGCATGAGGTCCGATTCGTTTCTGGACCCCACGGGCCATTCTGTGGAGGCGTCGTTCGCCGGCACGGTGGCGGCCAACGGCGTGGACACCGAAGCCGCCAACGCAGCCCTGACCGGCCAGACCGACGCCAAGGTCATCATGGAATACAACGGAAACCCCGTGCTTTCGGCCTATGCGCCGGTGCAGCTGAAAGGGGTTACCTGGGCTCTGCTGGCGGAAATCGACGAGGCCGAGGTGACCGCGCCCATTAACAATCTGATCCGCTCCATCCTCATCGCCGGCATAGTTATGGCCGTCATTATTGCGGTGCTGGCCTTCTTCCAGGCCTCTTCCATCGCCAATCCGCTCATTCTGGGAGTGGGCTTTGCCAACTCCATAGCCGAGGGCAATCTGACCTGCGCCCTGGACACAGACCAGAAAGACGAGGTGGGCCAACTGGCCGCGGCCATGCGCAACATGGTCAACAAGCTGGGCGAGATAGTGTCCGAAGTGCGGGCCGGCGCCGAGAACGTGGCCGCGGGCAGCGAGGAGCTGTCCGCCTCTGCCGAGTCCTTGTCCCAGGGCGCCACCGAGCAGGCCTCGTCCGTGGAGGAAGTCTCCGCCGCCATGGAGCAGATGGCCGCCAACATCCGCCAGAACGCAGAAAACGCCACACAGACCGAGACAATAGCCCAGAAGGCGGCCAATAACGCCGTGGAAGGCGGCCAAGCCGTGGAGGAAACGGTCAAGGCCATGCGCGAAATCGCCGAGAAGATCACCATCATCGAAGAGATAGCCCGGCAGACCAACCTGCTGGCCCTGAACGCGGCCATAGAGGCGGCCCGGGCCGGCGAGGCCGGCAAGGGCTTTGCCGTGGTCGCCGACGAGGTCCGCAAGCTGGCCGAGCGCAGCGGCTCCGCCGCCAGCGAGATCAGCGAGCTGTCCTCTACCAGCGTGCAGGTTGCTGAAAAAGCCGGGGAAATGCTGCGGCAGATCGTGCCGGACATCAAGCAGACGGCTGAGCTCATCCAGGAGATCAGCGCGGCGTCCAACGAACAGAACTCCGGCATAGAACAGATCAACTCCTCAGTGCAGCAGATGGACCAGGTGACGCAGCAAAACGCATCGGCTAGCGAGGAAATGGCCTCCACGTCCGAGGAGCTGTCCAGCCAGGCCGAGCAGCTACAGGCCACAGTGGGCTACTTCAGGACCAACGATACGTGCAAGCCGCCGATGCGGATAGCAGACTACAAACGCGATGCCGCGGCCCTGCCCGCGGGCGAGGGGGACGACGACGGGTTCCAGCGGTTTTGATTTCCCCGCGGAAAAACTCTTGACACTGCAGTACGAACGTCATAAAAGTCACCTCTTCGTGTCGGGATGTAGCGCAGCCTGGGAGCGCACCTGAATGGGGTTCAGGGGGCCGGAGGTTCAAATCCTCTCATCCCGACCAGAGATTTCAAGGGGTTACAGTCAAAACTGTGACCCCTTTTTTTCCCCTGGTGAACCTTTTGGTGAACCGACCCTCTGACTCAGTCACCCCACAGTGTCCACTTTCTCAGTTTTCAAAGATCAATTCCGGCAGTAAGTTAGCTGCCCGTTTCTTCTCAGACACGTGACATTCGTAGTAGACATCCACGGTCATCTGCGTAGTCGCGTGTCCCATCATATCCGATACCGCTTTGAGATCTGCACCTCGCTGCAGCAACGTGGTCGCATACAGGTGACGAATGTCATACATCCTCACCTGATACCCAATCCCCGCCTTCTCGCACGCAGTCGTCAACGAACGGCGGAGTTTGTTGATCTTCTTACCCTTGTAACTCACAACAAACTCGCATGAAGATTTTGCCCGTTTTTGCCGTAACTTTTCCAAAAACACTGCGGAGAGGGAAATATTCCTCCACGATGACGTCTTGGATGCATACACTGAAAGATAACCTTCGTCCCAGTTCACATCCGTCCATTTGATCGCAAACAGTTCCGTAGGACCGGGTCTGAGACCGGTGTTGAAGCAGACCTCAATAGCCCAACGCAGGTGTTCAGCACTATTGGCGAGTATTTTGTTTAAGTCCGAGACAGTTAAACGTGCTTTGCGTGGTTTCTCCTTACACTTTTTCCACTTCTTCATAGGGTTGGTTTGTATTAAATCATGCTCTCTGCCGAAGTTAAACAGTATCTTCAGGTAAGAGAGGTATCTATTCCGTGTTGTTTGACTTAAATGGTCAAGTTTCTCGTTCGCTACACGAAGTATGTCAGCAAGTGTAATACGATCAACCGGTGTAGATGCAAACTCTTGAATGAAGTAATTTTCGACACACTTCTTTACATCGACTCTGTACTGTTCAGACTTACCTTGGTTACGTTGAAAATCTAACCACGCTTGCGTGAGTGTATCCAGGTACACGACGTTACTGCGTTCCGCGAGAGTTTCGGGGTCAAAACCAATTCCTTTACGCAACCTTACTTGAAGGTCGAAACTTTCCGCTTCCTTCCGCGCTTCGTTCCCTTTTCCGAAGTTCCTGGACCGCTGTTTACCGTCTTCGCGCCACTTAGCATACCACGTTTGGTTGTCTTTTCTGAAATGTACACTCATAATTAGACCTTCAACTCGAGTGGTTTCCTTTCGTATCCAGCTCGTTGACCGTTGTTGCAATAGTATTCTGGATTATTCATGAAGTCGTCGAGGTCGTTGACAGAGTAATACTTGCGTTTAATACCGTAGCTTGGTATTCTATAGTTTACTAATAATTGCCTAAAGTAATGGTAAGAGTATCCACAATACCTCGCAGACTCTTTTCTGTTCAAGTACGGTCCTCTTCCCGCGATAAATTTCTGGTGTTGATGCATTGACTTTTTCCTCACAATAAGTTTATGGATGAGTCAATGATAGCACTAAAAATCAAGCAGTCAACTAAAAAAACCAGTATTTTTGCTAGTATATAATAGCAAGTAACTTCGACAACGAGCATGATACACAGGCAGACTAACAGTCCTACAACGAAGAAAACTTATTCTTTTTAATCATAAAAAAGTTTGCCGGGGCTGAAAAATATCAACCCCGGCATAGGCTGTTCAGCTATCTGATAATTCGGATTCGGAGATCATGGGCGTCAAGGTGATCTTCCCATCTTGATACTCAAGGGTGAACTGGTCGCCATGAAGAAATTTTGCGCCCAGTTCTTGCAGATTCCGCCGGGTAATCTTCAAATCACCTGCTTTATTGATGGTAGGGGCGGATGTACCTCCTGTGAAGGTTATTCCCCTCACTCGGTAGACAACGCCGTCTTCTTGGATCAACCGCAACAGGTGTCTCTTGAAAGTCTGCCGGGTTTGAATTCCAAGTTCGTCCATGATTTCATCCGCAGCAAGGTCGGTCTCTATCAAGCTCCGCAGTGTTTCTTTTGAAAATTTCGACTTCGCATTCATAGTGGAAGTTCCTCCTCAATTTTTTTCATATATTAATGGAGGATGCGATAAGCGGCACGAGAAAAAGTGCGCAAAGCGAGAAAAATACACTGCATTTATGCATTTCGTTTACCCGCTTGAAAATCGCTTGATATCAACAATATTCGCGGATTCTATTCGTATACAATAAATTTGATGGATTATGTTGTATGTCAACAAAAATAGGCAGGTTCTAGAAATAGTCTTGCAATTCAAATTCGCGCATGCTTTCTATTTATCCTCTTGATTAGAGGCCAGGGGTAGTATAATAAAAGGTCAAGAAAACTCGCGGTTAATTGGGGGGCATTTATATTTATCTCATCTTAACAGTACAGACGTGAAAGGGCAGTTTATGCCAGATGAGTACAAATCCGGGGTTGTGTACCAGCTCAAGGGTGACGAGTTACAACCGTCACAAAATCAACCTCGTAAGTATTTCGACGACAATTCTCTTGAAGAACTCGCCGAGTCCATCAAACAACATGGACTCATCCAGCCTATTGTTTTCAATATTACCGAATCCGGCGAAAAGCAGATTGTTGCGGGTGAAAGACGGTTTCGAGCAGCAAAACTCGCCGGACTAGAAGAAATCCCTGCCGTATATAACGACGGCGATCCTGAAATTCTTGCACTAATAGAGAACATACAGAGGGAAGACCTCAACCCGTTGGAAGAAGCAGAAGCTCTTCTGTCTCTCAAGAATAGTAAACAATACACTCTTGAACAACTTGGCGAGATAGCAGGTAAGAAGAAAAACACCATTTCCGAACTACTTAAGTTGAACGAATTATCAGACACAATTAAAGAAGAAGTTCGTTCATCGTCTATCTATCCCAAGAGAGAACTTATACGTATTGCTCGTCTTGATGAGAAACAACAGGCAGTCAGGTTCGAGCAACTCAAGAAAAGAGTTGCTAAAGATACCGAAGATTCCGCCGGGTCAAAGGAAAGACAACCAAAACGGAGTACGTTTGTTAAGTTCGTTGAAACAACCAGCAAACTAACTGAGAGGATCAAAGAAGGGAAACTGAAACCGTCCTCGGATGACAATCTGGACGATATTGAGAAGAATTTGCGATCATTATTAATTGAAATCAAGAGGTTAAAGAAAAGTTCGACGGGTCGAACCCCAGACACCGAAGAACAAGAGCTGTCAACAGGAAATACTTCTGAGTAATCAATCCCAATGTACGCTTAGCAGGAGGTCGCCATGAAAAGGGTTTTATGTATTCTTTCAGCATTCACTTTTGTCCTATGTGTGTCTGTACCTTCTTTCGCAGGTATTAATGATGGGTTGGTCGCGTACTACCCGTTTGATGGCGCAGTAGAAGACAAAGGACCAAATAGTTTTTCAGTTGATGTTACGGGCACAAGCTTTACAACTGACAGGTCAGGAAATCCGAACAAGGCAATTCTCTTTGATGGAATAGATGATTGGTTTCTGCTGCATCACGACGGCTCGCTGAATATCAACGCGGCGAAAGAGACGTTCACTCTATCTTTTTGGATAAGACCAGACTCAAGCAAAGATGCACAGTGCCCTATGCAGGATAGAAATGTAGCGAGTAGCTGGGTCTCATGGAACCTTGGCATACGTCCAGACAGAACTGACCATACGATATCTTCCAACACTTGGACTAATTATACAAACTTTGCTACACAATATTATATGCCAAAAGAAGAATTGCTTGGCGAGTGGCATCACATTGCAGTTGTTTATGATGGTAATGGGTCTAAAAGAATGTATGTCGATGGCGCTCTTGTAGATGAAATATCTGTTTCTGGAGACTCCTCAAATACGGATAATCAAGCCACTATAGGAGCAGGGCGCTATAATCATGGAATCGACAATTACTTTGAAGGAGCTCTCGATGAACTCCGGTTCTATAATCGCGCTCTTTCTGAATCTGAAGTCCAGGAACTTTACTCCGGCGACATATCTGGCTGCACCGAGCTGGACACGGGTAATGTCGACATTTTTGGTGCTGCATCTACCAGATCAAACAACACCGTCACTATCCCTGTTCGCCTACAAGAATCACCCAATGAAGTCGACGCTCTAGGTTTCGACTTTAGCTATGATTCTTCTGTTTTGACTTACAGTTCTCACAGCACAGCGGACCTGACTTCTTCATTCAGCTTCTTTGATTGTTCTACACCATCTACTGGGACAGTCCGTTGTGGAGGGTATACTTCAGGTTCCGCTATCCCTGCGAACTCAACCGGTGAAGTGGTCAACCTGACCTTCACAGTGAACTCATGCGAGACAAATGAAAAGTATTCGCTCGGTCTTTCTTCTCTAACGGATGACATATCTACGTGGGATGCAACAGGCGGGTGTTTCACATGTACAACGAGTGGTCAGTGTTCTGGATGTGACGTAAACCAGGACGGTTCAGTCACGCCTCAGGACGCCTTGG
>CAYTSA010000011.1:60068-62176 GCA_964440345.1 uncultured Desulfovibrionaceae bacterium
AATAAATATCTTGGAAATGACAGCGTGTGCGATTAAGGAGGGTGAGATGAGAAGGTTGCTGACTCTAATACTGACTGGAATGCTAGTGTGTTGTTTTTCATCGTGGGCGTTCGCAGACCTGAATGATGGATTGGTCGCGTACTATCCGTTTGATGGGAATGCGAATGATGCAAGTGGGAATGGAAATCATGGGACTGTGAACGGTGCAACGTTTACTACGGATAGGTTTGGAAGTTTAAATAGTGCGTATAGCTTTGATGGTGTTGACGATTATATTGTTGTAACAGACGGTTCTGCGTTTAATTTTGGTGCAGCCTTTAGCGTCTCCATTTGGGTATATCAAGAAGACCCCTGGGGGGTCCCTGATGAAGACGGGCATAAAAGGCCAGGGATACTGGATAAAAGTCACACACATAATTCAAATAACGGGTTGGCAAAAAGCTGGTGCGTAATGAGCTTTGATGTTGAAGGGTCTGTACACTATCAGTTTACATACTATTACAATCAGTCTGGAAATAGCGTAAATTTTTCTTTTGGTAGTTCCCGCCAATGGCGACATCTTTTGTTAGTGAAGAACGGTGCGACTGTTGACGTTTTTATCGATGGAGTGCTTGTGTCAACTGAAAGTATGAATTCCACCGATATTGACACGAATGGCATAACTCCATTGTATATTGGAAGAATAGGTAACTGGAACAGGTTTTTTCATGGCAAGTTAGACGATGTCCGCATTTACAATCGCGCACTTTCTGAATCCGAAGTCCAGGAACTTTACTCTGGTGACACATCCGGCTGCACCGAAAACGATAAAGGTGATATCGACGTCTACGCCTCTTCCGCAACCACCGGCAACACTGTCACTGTCCCGGTCCGCATCCAGGACGCGCCCAACGCTATAGATTCCCTTGGTTTCGACCTCTCATATGATTCTTCTGTGATGACCTACACAGGCTACACCGCTGGTGACCTCACCGAGGGGTTCAGTTACTTTGACTGCTCAGCGCCATCTGCCGGTACAGTCCGTTGCGGCGGATATACTACAGGAGCAGAGGTCGCTGCAGGTTCATTCGGTGAAGGAGTCAACCTGAACTTCACGGTGAACTCATGTGAAACAAACGAGAAGTACACCTTGGGCCTCTCAGCACTCACGGATTCGATAGCAAGCTGGACAGCGACAGGCGGGTGTTTCAGCTGTTCTTCCGGAGGGTCCTGCACCGGATGTGATGTCAACGGGGATGGTTCAGTAACACCTCGTGATGCTCTGGAAGTGTTCAATAAATACCTTGGTAACGACAGCGTTTGCGACTAAAACGGAGGAGTAGTCATGCAAAGAATTGTTCGAATCATACTCGCACTCACCCTGGTACTTTGTCTCGCTGGGTTTGCTACTGCTGCTGATATCTCGGTGGATAGCCCCTCCGGAGCAGTTGGTAGTCTGGTCACCTACACGATTTCGGTTTCTAACGCGCCAAACGAAGTAAAATCCTTCGGGTTGGACATAAGTTACAATGCATCAGCTCTTATGTACAACAGTATCAGTTTTGCTAGTTCTCTTGTTGCTAGTTTTTCTTACAAAGATGCAAACACTCCGTCTGATGGTATAGTCAGAATAGGCGGGTTTACTTCTCAAAATACTATTACGCAGGGTACCTCTGGAACACTTGCACAAGTAAGTTTTACTGTCCTCAGTACTCAAGATGCGAGTGTTTTTTTGACTAACTTGAAGGATGATATATCTACTTGGTCAACTACTGGAGGAGGTACTCCTTCGAGTAATGTTGTTATTACACCGCAGATAACCTATCTGCTGAATAATTGATACCTTCCTCCCCTTGCGTGATAAAGGGAGGGACATCTCGTTTCTGAGGGTCTGCGCGGGATGACTCTTCCTTTATCCATAAAGAAAACACTGATGAGGCGCCGTTTCCTTCACAGGGAGCGACGCCTCATCTCTTTCAGCTGGTACCGGTGAACAAGGAACAGGTTTTAACGCATACAGATCAAGTCCATATAATGCTGTAAAATCAGGTTGAGACGTCTTCCCTTTGTCATATACAGGAGTTTCGTAGCAAAGTCTACATTTTCACACAAATAGTATGCAAAAACAG
>CAYTSA010000012.1:0-29074 GCA_964440345.1 uncultured Desulfovibrionaceae bacterium
CTATGACGTATTAATGTAACGAATCGTGCGAGTACTAACCTGAGGCAACTCCTCCCTGACCTGTAGCCGGTTTGCCTGGCCAGCGCTGTCAGGCGGTGGATTTGAGCCTCCGAAATCACCTTGCGTTTCCCAGCGTATGGCTGCTAGCCTCCATGGTCTATGGATTTGCTGTTGGAGATCAAAAAGCTGTATCGCCGTTTGTATCTGAAGTTCACCGGCCGCACGCCTGTGGTGGCTGGCAAATGCGCGCAGTGCGGGGGATGCTGCCGCAACCTGAACCTATTTCTGGACGACCGCTGGATGCGCGACCGCAAGGATTTTGAAGCCATGCAGCGCAAGCACCCGGAGCTGCGCCGGTTCTATCCCACTGGCGTGAACCAACGCGGCTACCTGCAGTTTGCCTGTTCCTGGCTGGGCGAAAACAACCTCTGCTCTGATTACGCAAACCGCCTTGATTTCTGCCGCGAGCACCCCAGCGCTGAGCTGTATTTGGACGGTTCAGGCACAGCCAAGTCTTGCGGCTGCCGCATCGACCTGGTCAAGGATTTCGAAGCTGCGCTGGAAAAGGCGTGCGCAGACAAGGGCGGTGGAGAACAGTAGGTCCTCATTTCCCGTGGGTTTTCAGCCCTTTTGCCTCTATTTTTCATAGGTTGTTTCTGTATTGTCCTGCGGTGTATTTGCGCGCAAAAAAATGACAATTTTATGTAATTTGTATCTACAAATTTTTTCAAAATTGATATTGTTTCGGTTGCTCTGGACAAAATTGTGAAAAGTGAACGAGTGTTGCCGCGGCATTTGTCCGGGATGATTGGTTTTCTCGAATTTTTCGGTGTGGTACAGAATTTGCGATGGCACAGCCTGAAGATTGTCGAGGATCGAGGCGAGTCGCACCACTATTTCACCACAATATTGAGGAGGAATTCATGAATCCCGCGGATACCGCGTTTGTTCTCATTTGCGCTGCACTGGTCATGTTCATGACTCCAGGCTTGGCGCTTTTCTACGGGGGCATGGCCCGCAGCAAAAACGTGTTGGGCACCATCATGCACAGCTTCATCTTGCTGGGCGTGGCCACTGTTGTCTGGGTAGTACTGGGGTACTCTTTGTCTTTTGGCAACGACGTCGGCGGCGTCATCGGCGGGCTGAACCTGGCCTTTTTGAACGGCGTTGGGATGGAAGCTTCAGAAGGCTCCACTATTCCAGACCTGGCGTTCATGATTTTTCAGTGCATGTTCGCGGTTATTACCCCGGCGCTTATCTCTGGGGCGTTTGCCGAAAGAATCAAATTTAGCGCTTTTGTTATTTTTTCAATTTTGTGGATTCTTCTGGTGTACAGCCCTATGTGCCACTGGGTGTGGGGCGGCGGCTGGATGGGCGAAATGGGCGCGCTGGACTTTGCCGGCGGCGCGGTGGTGCACATGAGTTCTGCGGCGGCGGCTTTGGCTGCGGTGACGGTCATCGGTCCGCGGCGGGGCTATGGGTCTGAGCCCTTTATCCCGCACAATCTACCCATGACCATTCTGGGCGCAGGCATTCTGTGGTTTGGGTGGTTCGGCTTCAACGCTGGCAGCGCGCTTGCTGCAGACGGTCTGGCGGCCAACGCGTTTGTGACCACGCACATTGCTGCAGGCACGGCGGCCATTGGCTGGATACTGGTAGAAAAATTGCACAGCGGCAAGCCGACGACCTTGGGCGCAGCGTCTGGCGCTGTGGCCGGTCTGGTGGCCATCACTCCTGCAGCGGGTTTTGTGCCGCCCATGGCTTCCATCATCATAGGTTTTTGCGGCGGGATTATCTGCTACGGCGGGGTGCTGCTCAAGAGCAAATTCTTGTATGACGACTCCTTGGACGTTGTCGGCATCCACGGCGTTGGCGGCGCCTGGGGCGCCTTGGCCACGGGCCTTTTCGCCTCTGCAGCTGTGGGCGGCGTGGACGGTCTGTTTTACGGCAATCCTGGTCAGGTCTGGATACAGTTCGTTTCCATCGTCGCTACCTGGATATACTGCTACGGCGTCAGCTGGGTGCTGTTCAAATTTGTGGACATGCTGGTTGGCCTGCGTGTGAGCCCGGACGAAGAAAACCGCGGCCTGGACGTGAGCGAGCATAACGAAGCCGGGTATCAGTGGTAGTGGACGTAGCGTGTTGCGAAGGCGGCAGGATGGGTGTATTTGTACTGCAGTGCCTGTCTGGAATAGACATCTAGCGCAAAGAGAGTAGAAACCATGAAAAAAGTGGAAATCATCGTCAGGCCGTTCAAGGTGGACGAGGTGAAGAAAGCTCTGACGGACATGAACGTAAAGGGCATGACTGTGAGCGAAGTCAAGGGGTTCGGCCGCCAGCGGGGGCACAAGGAAGTATACCGCGGAGCTGAGTACCAGGTGGATTTTGTCGCCAAAGTAAAAATAGAAGTGGTGGTGGACGACGGCCAGGTGGGCAAAGTGGTGGACACTGTGCTGGAAGCAGCCAAAACCGGGCAGATTGGCGACGGCAAGATATTCGTCTTGCCGGTGGAAGAGACCATCCGCATCCGAACCGGCGAAAAGGGCGTGGAGGCGATCTAACAAGCCGCAAACGCATCGGATTTTACTGTGAACAACACATCTGCGTCCGGCGGCGCACAGGCCGGCCGGCCCGGAGAGCCCGACTCTCCAGCCGGCCAGTCTTTGGCCGCCGGGCGTTCCCATTTTACAGAACAGTTGCGCCAGCCTCCGCAAGAACCGCTGCAAAAGAGCGGCGATTCCCAGCCTGCAGCAGGGTTGGCGTCCGGCTTTGCCTTTTGCCGGGCTTGCTCTGCCTTGCTGGACGAGTACTTTAGCCAACGCATTCTGGAAATTGACCCCCGCGGCGATGTGGCCAAAACCGCCCTTGTGGCTGTGGGCGGCTACGGACGCTCTGAGCTGTGCCTGCACTCGGACGTGGACATCATCATTGTCAGCCCCAAAAGCATCCCTGCTCGGGCGCTGGACTTGGCCCAGCCCCTGTTTCTGCCGTTGTGGGACATGGGGCTGGACTTGGGCCACGGGTTTCGGACCATCAAAGACTGCACTGATCTGGCCAAGCAGGATATGCAGGTGCTGGCCTCTCTGCTGGACGCACGGCGTGTCGCCGGCGACGATGCTGTGTTCCAGGAGTTGCGCGAGCGCATGCAGAAACTGGTTTGCCGAAGGCGCAAGAAAGTTTTGGCGTGGCTGGCTGGCGGCGCCCAGCATGGCGGCGAAGACGGAGCAGCGCGCTTAGAGCCGGATTTGAAAAATGGTCCGGGCGGTTTGCGGGACTACCACCGCATGCTCTGGCTGTCCAGGCTTGATGGCGCGGGCAATGGACTGCAGGCGGACGCTGGTCCGGGTATGCTGGTTCACAGCGGTTTGCTGGACGGCGCAGACGCCCGGACGCTGGAACACGCTGTGGATTTTTTACTGGCTGTCCGCAATCAGCTGCACTCAGTGGCAAAGCGGCGCACTGACACGGCGCATCTGGACCTGCAGCCGCAACTGGCCAAGCGCATGGGCTTTGTCCAGGAACAAGCCGCGCTGGATGTAGAGCATTTTTTAGCTAGGCTGCATCGATCCATGTATACAACCAAGGCTTTTTGCCGGTCGTTGTTTGCCGCGCGGGCTGTTGCCGGCAAGGCCAGCCAGGAGCAGGCCCGAGAACACGCCATAGACGGCTCGCTGCTGCTGCACAATAGCCAGGTGCAGTTCGCGCCGGGTTACGGCCCGGCGGCTGATCCGGCTGCGTTGCTGCGCTGCTTTGCCGCCAGCGCGCAGCATGGCGCACGGCTCAGCCTGGACGGACGGCGCACTGTGGCCGCCAACCTGGACGTTATACGGCAAATGTCAGACGCGCCGGACGCTGTGGAGGTGTTTTTATTACTGGTGCAATCCGGGGCGGCCTTTGCCCCCCTGGAGGATATGCTGGAAACAGGCGCCCTGGCTGCGTTTTTGCCAGAGCTTGGCGCAGTGCAGGACCTGGTGCAGTTCGACGCCTACCACGCCTATCCTCTGGCTCGGCACTGCCTGCACGTTGTTCGCCATCTGGAGGAGCTGCACGCCGGCCACGGGCCTTTTGGAGAATTGTGGCGAGGGCTGGAGCCGTCTCACCGGCTGCTGCTTCTGCTGGCGGCGCTGCTGCATGACGTTGGCAAGGGCGGACCCGCTGAAGAAGACCACGCCCAACGCGGCGAGAAGCTGGCCCGAATAGCGCTTCAGCGCTGGAGCAGGGACAACGGCAGGCTGGACCAGGCAAGCCGGGAAGATGTCTGTTTTCTTATACGAGAGCACATATTGCTGGCCAAGACATCGCAGCGCATGGATTTGGGCGACGAAACTGTGGTTTCCGAGTGCATGGGCCGGGTGGGGACCTTGCACCGATTGCGGCTCCTCTATCTGTTGACCTACGCAGACAGTCGGGCTACCGGCCCGCGGGCTTGGAACGAGTGGACGGCCAGGCTGCTGCGCGAGCTTTACTTCAAGGGCGCGAACATGCTCGAAGAGGGCGAGTTGACCACCGCCGCGGCAGTGCGGCGGCAGCTGAAAACCCGGGACACGGTGCGGTCCCTGGCTGCGCAGGAACTGCCTTGCTTGTCGCCGCCGCAGGTGGAGGCTCGGCTGGAGGCAATGGACTCCCGCTACACCCAGTCCGTCTCCGCCCCGGACATCGTGCGGCATATCAGTCTTTCTGAACGATTGCAGAGGGAGATAGAGGACGAGGCCCGCCGTTTATCCAAGAGCCGGGCCGGCCAGTCTTCTGTTGTCTTAGAAGCCTGGGAGGAAACAGAAGGCGTGTGGGAAGTGACCATTGCAGCGGCGGACCGGCCGGGGCTCTTTGCGGTTTTTGCCGGGGTGCTCGCCTTGCATGACCTGAACATTTACGCTGCTGACTGTTTCACCTGGCGCGGCGGCACAGCCATGGATATCTTCCACGTTTCGCCGCCTCGGGACCCGCTGTACGCGGACGAGTTCTGGGGCCGGGTGTGCAGCTCGCTGCGGTTTGCCTTGCAGGGCAAACTGGCCCTGGCCGACAGGCTGGACGCCCGCGAGCGTTCGCCCCTGGATTCGCGGTCTGGTAAAACAGGGGGGAAAGTGCGCGTCAGGGTGGATACGGAATCAACGGATTTTTTTACAGTCATTGAAATACAGGCCCCAGACCGGCCGGGGCTGCTGTACCGCATAGCCGAGACCTTGCGCAGCCTGGCCTTGGACGTGCGGTTGGCCAAGATATCCACCCGCGCAAACCAGGTTGTGGACCTGTTTTATGTTCGGGATGTGCTCAGGGGCAAGGTAACAGACCCGGCCCGACTGGATACGCTGCATCGGAACTTGACGCAGGCGCTGACTGGTCGTGGAACAGGCATCCCGGCTGAATAGACGGCGTCGCACTGGCGTGCAGGGGCGCGGCCATGAGAGCCGGATAATCAGAAGGTCCGCCGGGGACAGGGCGATACGCCGCAGACCCCCGGCGGTGAGATGCGGTGGGGGGATTACTGCTTTTTCGCCTGCACCCTGGACCGCAGCCAGTTGAGCCATTCTTCCAGGCCTTCGCCAGTGCGGCAGGAAACACGGATAATGTCAATATCCTTGTTCAGCGCCCGGGAGAACTTTTCGGCCCGGTCCACGTCAAAATCGAGATAGGGCAGCAGGTCCACCTTGTTCAGGACCATGGCTTCGGATAGTTCGAACAGCAGCGGGTATTTTTCCGGCTTGTCGTCGCCCTCAGTGACTGAGAGCAGGGCAATCTTGGCGTCTTCGCCCACGTCGAACTCTACAGGACAAACCAGGTTGCCTACGTTTTCGATGAACAGTATGTCCACGCCGTCAAGCTGCAGTTGCTTCAAGGACTCGCGGACCATTTTGGCGTCCAGGTGGCAGCCGCCTTTAGTGTTTATCTGCACGGCCTGGGCGCCGGTGGCGGCCACGCGCCGGGCGTCGTTGTCGGTCATCAGATCGCCTTCCACCACAGCCATGGAAAACTCACCCTTGAGCGCGGTCAGCGTGCGCTCCAGCAGGGTGGTCTTGCCGGCCCCAGGCGAACTGATAAGGTTCAGCACCAGGGTTTGTGCCGCCGTAAACTGCTTGCGCAGCTCTGCCGCCACATCGTCGTTGGCTTCCAACAGTTTGCGTTCTATTGATATTTCCATTTGTTAGCACCTCGCAAGCGGCCGTCACTCCGCTTCTATAGTCTCCAGATACAGTTCCTTGCCGGTGACGACTTCGTGTCCGAATTCCTCGCCGCATTTGGGACAGGGGTTGTACAGCATGTTTGGGTTAGGAGGGGTAAACTCGTGCTGGCAGGACCAGCAGCGGATGAGCAGGGGCGTTTCAACCATGCGCAGCTCGGCTCCTTCCATGTCAGTGTCCTTGGTCTGCACTTCAAAGGCGAAGCGCATGGCGTCAGGAACCACCTGGGAGAGCTGGCCATGCTTTACAGTGATGCTGAGGAGTCTTGTCGCGCCGTGTTTTTCCATCTCCTGCCGGACAATGGAGAGCAGTTCCGTGGTCAATGACATTTCATGCATGGCGTTGCTGTCTACTGCAAAAATTGGAAAGCGTCCAGGGGTAAACGGATAAAATCCAAAAGGAGAATGCAAGGCCGCTGTGTTTGACAGAAGCGGCGGCAACGTAGAGAAAACGTTCATGCAAGAGCCTGTTCATGTCCAGATACAGACCACCACCGCTTGCAACGGCCGGTGCATTATTTGCCCCCACCAGGAGACCTGGGGCCGCCGGCCCGCGGCGGCCATGGAGCAGACGATTTTCGACCGCATTATGCGCGAGCTGCAAGGCGTGCGCCTCGGTAAGCTGATCATGTACCTGGAAAACGAGCCGCTGCTCGACCTGTTGCTGCTGGAGCGGCTGGAAGAGGCCAAACGGCGGCTGCGCTTTCAGGTGCTGGAGGTGGCCACCAATGCGGCGGCGCTGACGCCGGACATGGCCGGCCGGCTGGCGGCCTGTCTGGCCGAAGTGAAAAACGAAATCCGCGTCAGCTTTCACGGCGCGGATGCGCGCACCCACCAGGGCTGCATGGGGCTGAACTACGAGCTTTGCCTGCAGAACGTTGTCCATCTGCTGAAACTTTCACAGGATGCTCCGCTGCAAGTCTACCTGCGCGGCGCCGGCCAGCCGGCAAAAGGGGTCCCTGCCCACCCCTTCACCTTTACCAGGGAGCAGTACCACGCGCATTGGGGCTGCGTTTTCGAGGAGCACGGCATAACCAAACTGCCGCGCGTCGATTACTTTCACTACCACGACCGGGCGCGGAACATCCGGCGAGGACCATTGCGGGCCAGGGACCAGGCCGCAGTGCGCTCTTTGCAGGATTTTCGTTGCATCCGCACGGAGCGCTGGTTGCATTTTTTGCACTCGGGCGAGTTGACGCTGTGCTGCATGGACTACAACCGCGAGGCTGTGTTCGGCGACATCCGCAAAGAACCGCTGGCTGATATTCTGGCCGGGCCGGCCCTGGCCCGGCTGCGGGCGCAGGCGCGGGGGGAAATTGACTCGCCGGAAGACTTCATTTGCAAGCGCTGCGTAAGCCCGGGCGGGTAAGCCGTTTCATGACCATCCTGCTGTCCATGTGTATTTTTTTATACACTCATGCCGGCCTTTCAAGGCGAAAGTTTTTTTGAGAAGGGGGAGGAAGCGCGAGGACTTCCGAGGTATGAGGGAAACAGAATGACAGTGACTATACTGCCCTGCCGCCCTGTAGACGCTAGACATGCGCAGTCTGCTGACGCTGTTGGTCCATACTCTCTCACGGCTGACGGCAGGGACCGTAGCGGGGCATGGGCAAAGAGTTAGTTTGTGGGGCGAGGGGAAGATGAGGGGCAGGAGCAAAATCAGAAAGCAGAAAACCCGGCCTAAAAGACCGGGTTTATCGCTAAATATGGTGCCGAAGGGGGGACTCGAACCCCCACGGGCGTTGGCCCACTACCCCCTCAAGATAGCGTGTCTACCAGTTCCACCACTTCGGCCCAAAAGTGAGGGCTAATTGGTTGCTTCCTTTTGCCCGGCTTCTTGAGCCGGTCCGGTTTCTTCAATCTGCACGCCGCCATTGTCGGCGGTTGCGTCGGCGGTTGCGTCGCCGGTTGCGTCGCCGGTTGTGCTGGTTCCTGCGCCGCCGGTTTCCTCGATCTGTACGGCGGGCTCCTTGGTTTCTCTTGATTCTTCAGGCGCCGCCGGGGCGGGCTGTTGGTCCGCCGGCAGCGAGATTTCCGGAGCGTCCATGATAGTAGACGTGGTAGGGGCTGCATCCTTGCTGAGGATGTTGTAGCTGAGCGAGGTAACCAGGAACAGGGCGGCTATAGCCGCAGTTAATTTGGTGAGCAGGCCCCCAGCGCCAGAACTGCCGAAAACAGATTGGCTGCCGCCGCCAAAAATAACGCCCATGCCCTCCTTGCCTTGCTGCAGCAGAACGAGGATGATCAGGACCAAACACGCCAGAATGTGAAAAGTAAGCACTAAACCTTGCAAGTTTTTGGACTCCTTATAGAGACGTATAAGACGGTCAGGCCAGTACGATCTTGCTGAAACTGTCCGCCTGTAAAGAAGCGCCACCTACCAAGACTCCGTCCACATTGTCAAGTGTAATTATTTCTGAAGCGTTGTCCGGCTTCACGCTGCCGCCATAAAGAATGCGCATGGATGCGCCCGGACCAGGCAGAATTTCGCCCAGCAAACGCCGCACTGTGGCGTGTGCGTCTACAATGTCGTCTGGCCCGGCCACTTTTCCCGTGCCGATAGCCCACACCGGCTCGTAGGCTATGGTCAGCAGGGCCGGATCCGCCAGGCTGGAAACTCCGGCCAGCCCCTTTTGCAGCTGTTCGGTGAGCACAGCTTCCACCTTGCCTGCTTCGCGCTCTTCCAGCAGCTCGCCAACGCAGAGCACCACTTTGAGTCCGTTTTCCAGGCCAAAGGCTGTTTTTTTGCCGATGGTCTCGTTGCTTTCTCCAAACACGTGGCGCCGTTCAGAGTGGCCAACCAGTCCGAACTCGCAGCCAGCTGCGCGGAGCATCTCCGGCGCAGTTTCGCCGGTAAAGGCGCCGCTCTGTTCGTGATAAAAATTCTGGCCGCCAAGGTGCATGCCGGTTTTGCCGGCCAGCTCTTGGGCTACGGCGGGGATGGAGACGAAGTTGGGGAAGATGAGCGCTTCGCGGTCGCCGCTCATTTTACCGTCAAGCGCCTTTGCCAGTTCTTTTGCTGTGTCTGCGGCCTCGGCTGGCGTTTTGAACAATTTCCAGTTAGCGGCCATCAACTTTTTCATGAGTCACTCCTTTATACGCTGCGTTTGAGTTTTCGCTTGTGTAGCCAGCTCCAGATGCATCACCAGAGCGTCCTCGCCAGTATCAGGGTAATACTTTTTCCGGACCCCAGTCTGCACAAAGCCAAATCCTTTGTACAAACGCTGGGCCGGGACATTGTGCTCGCGCACCTCCAGGTATACATCAAAAACTTTCATGTTGCGAGCAATCTGCAGTACAAGACCCAGCAAGCGCTTGGCCAGGCCCTGGCGGCGCATATCCGGCCGCACGGCCAGGTTGAGGATTTCCACGTCGCCGCTGGCTTTGTACATGGCGCAGTAGGCCAGCAAGCGGCCGGACTTGCGCAAACCAAAGACGTGGAATATCTTTCGGTCAAAGGCCAGAAGAAACTGTTCTTCGCTCCAGGGCACGGAAAAGCAAGTTTTTTCCAGCGCAGCGACCTCGCAGGAATGCTCCTTGCCCAGGCGGAAAAACTCAGCAGTTTGCACGCTATCTTTAGCCATGTCAGCCATGCACGCACCTTCATCCCCTTCCGGCGGCCCGTTCGCCGCGCCGGAGCAGCCTGAGCTTGTGGATATTGTGGACGCCCACGACCAGCCCTACGCCGTTATGCCGCTGGAGCAGGCGCACCAACAGATGCTCTACCACCGGGCAGTGCTGGTTCTGGTATATGACGTTCAGGGACGTTTGTACCTGCAAAAGCGTAATGAAGACAAGCTGCTGTATCCTGGTTGTTGGGATATTTCCGCCACTGGCCATGTAAAAGCCGGCGAGTCCCGGGAGGACGCCGCCCTGCGCGAGCTTTATGAAGAGCTGGGCCTGCGTCCCGCCAGATTGGAAAAGCTGCAGTCCATTCCAGCCAGCCCCTTCACTGGATATGAGTTCATTACTCTTTTTTCCGCCGGCCGCGTCAAGGAACGGCCCAAGCCAAACCCGGACGAGGTGTCTGACGGCATGTTTGTGGAGAGCGAAGAGCTGGAGTTTTTAGCCGGCCAGTACAATGACATGCTCACCCCCGGACTGGTCACCTTTTGGTCCCAGGGGCTGCTGTTTTCGGGCGCCGGGTAGCGGCGGCGGCTTTGTGGCGTAGTCAGTTGGCCACTACCAGCACTGAACAGTGAGCCTTGCGCAGCAGAAAATCGCCCACGTTGGGAGAGAGCAGGCCCACCTGGCTGTTGGAACTGCCCAGCACCAGCAGGTCATGCTCTTGTGTAAGTGCGGTTATCTCTTTGACCGGGTTGCCATGGCGGACGATTTCGTTGAAGTGTATTTTGTGGATGTGGGCCAGTTCTTTGACCCGTTCGAGCATCTCTTCCGCCCAGTCGCTCTCTTCGCTGCCAGTGATGAACTCCGGCATCTCGACCACGGCTACGGAAATGGACGACCCCAACTGCCGGGCGATGTCCACGGCGACTTCCAGGGCCAGCTCTGACTTTGGCGAGCCGTTGAAGGGAACCAGTATTTTTTCATACGGCGCCGTATGCCGCGCCGCCAGCAGAGGACACTCCAGTTCATGAGCAAAAGAGATGAGCGAGCGCCGGAATAGCGACGACAGCAGGGATTCGTTGCGGGCTGGAACCACCGCCAATCCAAGCGAGCCAGCTTTATCCATGTCCAGCAGGCGTTGCAGCATGTTCTTGCCGCCGCCCTTGGCGTCAATTTCCACGTCCTGGGGCCACTGCTCCAGGTGGTTGCGTATGTTGCATTCGTCTTGTGCGCAAAGCATGGTGATGCGCTTGATCTGGGTGTTCTGGGCAAGAAACAGTGATTCATTGAGCAACGGGCCGTATTCTTCCGCCGGGTCTCCAGATGCTTTTTCTGAGGACAAAGCCACCGCCATGGTCTGGCCATACGCCAGGGGAAAGTGGGGGTGACCGCATTCAAGCAGGTCGCACACGGACTCGAAGATGTCTGGATGCCCGAGGATAATCAGCTTGTCGTCAGAACGAATGGCAGTGGATTCAGTGGGGAAAATGAGTTTGTCTTTACGGAAAAGCGCTGCCAGCCGCCTGTCGCGGGCGTGGAAGAAGTCGCTGCGTTTGCCCACCACGCGAAAATGGTCTGCAGCGCTTATTTCATAGACTGCAGCATGGCCCAGTTGCAACGATGTTATCTGCATGCGGGGGTCCTGCAGATAGTTGTACAATCTTTTAGACAGCAGCACGTCTGATGAGACGGCGTTTACCCCCAACTTGCGGAATTGCGGCAGCAAGTCGCTGTTGTGCGTCAGGGCGGAAACCTGGACGTTGTCATGGCCGGCCACGTATTTGCACACAGCCAGGTTCACGTCGTCGTCGTCAGTCAGGGCCAGGATATAGTCAAAGTTACCAGCTTCAACGCGGTCCAGCAGCACAGGGCTGGAGGGGTCTCCCTGCAGGGTTTTTTCCACACAGGGCGACTGGGCGGCGGTGCGCTCCAGCCGGTCTGGGTCGGAGTCTATCAAGGTGACGGACCAGCCGTCGCCGAGCCGTTTTAGCAGTTCACGGGCCACGAATTCGGCCCCGCAGACAAGCACTCGCATAATTACTCCGGCGCCTCGCCCAGCCAGCTGGCCAAGGCGTCGACAATTTTTTGCGCTTGGGCCTGGCTGGAGATATTAAATTTCGACTTTTGTCGATAGACGCCGTGCACTTTTTGGAAGCGGCGGATGGTGTATTTGTCGTCGCTGTAGTCTTCTTTTTTGGGCTCCCATTGCTGGTAGCGGAATAAAATAGTTGTCCAGGCTCCTTTGGAGAGGACTACGCGGTCCAGCTCCTTGACGAGCAATTGGCCGTCTTCTTCATAATCGATGCTTATTTCTTCTATGGATTCAGCCATGTAAATCTCCTTTGCAAGGTTTTGTATCTGGCGCACAATACCTATGTGCTGTGAAAGTGTAAACACAGTCTGTGGGCTGGCTGTCACAAAACTGTAAAAAAAGTGTAGTTACATGAGGAACAAACAATCCATAGGAGGGAGCGTTCATGGAAAAATCATGCGAGAGTTGTCGTTGGTGGGTCCGGCTGCACGACGGAAACGTGGGCGATTGCCGCAAGGAGCCGCCTCGGTTCATCAAAGAAGGCGAACAGTACAATATGCGTATCTGGCCGAATACATATGACATTGACTTCTGCGGCGAACATAAAAAAATGAAAATGAAAAAGGAAATTAGCGTGGAAGACGTGAAGGTGGAAGCCGAAAAAGAGTAGTCTGCGCAGCGGCTTTTTGTGTTGCAGAGATGTATTTTTTCGTTCAAGGCTTGCGTAACCTTCAGAAATACGACATGATGTTTTACACGCTGAGCGGGTAACCCCGTAAAAGGGGGCTCGGGTTGGAAACGGAAGGGGCCGGTCTTATTGTATAAGACCGGCCCCGATCCGTTGTCATATCCGTAGCAAAGAAGGCTGCAACACTCTTAAGATGCAGGCGCATGGGGGAAATGGCGTTTCACGGTTTGTTGACACGGCCCAAACAGCTTTCCGCAGCGGCGAAAAGTTTACGGCAATGCGATAGTATACTTCATAGAGTATCGTGCGTGTACTGACCTGGCCCCACTCCCTTTTCTCTGAAGCCGGATTGCCCGGTCAGCGGCGGCAGGCGGTGGATTCTGGGACGGTATTGCATCTTGACCGGACAGTCGTTTGCGGTAATATTCTACTGTAAACCACATAGGGACTGTTGCAACATACATCAGAACGGGTTTGAGAAAATTGCAGCAGGCAAAGCTGAAGAAATCAGGCTAAAGTAATTATTGGGAGACAGCCGCATATGGAAAAAAAGGATATTGCCGCATCTGCCGCCGCTCTTACGCCGCCGCCTGCCATCGCTGCTGACGCCTACAGCGAGCACAAGATATTCATGGCGCATAAAGTTTCCGGCAAACTGACGGCGCGGGGCGACTTGCAGCGCTTGATAGGCGAAGGCAACTTGTCCATGATGCAGGATAACCACATCAACCATGCGTTATATATGGATTCTATCTTCCATGACTTTGATCCTGAGCCATTTGTGGAGACGATTCTGTGGGTGTTTCGGACGTATCGCCGTCATGGATTTCATGAGACGTACTGGGCTGCACAGTTAAACTGTTGGCTGCAAGTCATGGAAGAGGAGTTGCCTGAAGAACACTACGCACCCTTGAAGCCCTTTTACGAATGGATGATCATTCACATTCCAGATTTTTCCCTGCTCAGCGAGAACAGCGTCTCAACGTGGGAAGTGGGGCCTCATGACTAGTCCCGCCGCCAGCCCCGCTTTTGCCCATGCTGCACATGCGCCTGGAGCCGGCTTTTTGGACGGCGAGGGGGTGTTGCCCCGGCTGGCCAGGGAGTATTTGACCGCCTTGCGTCACGGCGACCGCCGTAAAGCCAGCAAATTGATACTGGACGCCGTGAACAAGCAGAATATTAGCGTGCGCGACGTGTATCTGCACGTGTTTCAGCCGGCGCTCTACGAAGTCGGCCGCTTGTGGCAGATTAACCACATCTCTGTGGCCGAAGAGCATTTTATCACTGCAGCCACGCAGCTGGTCATGTCGCAACTCTACCCGTACATCTTTACCCCTGAGAAAAAGGACTTTGTGTTTGTGGCCTGCAGCGTAAGCGGTGAGTTGCACGAGGTGGGCATGCGCATGGTCGCTGATTTTTTTGAAATGGAAGGTTGGGACACGTACTATCTGGGCGCCAACACGCCGGTGGAGGCAGTGGTCCAGGCCGTGGCGGACCGCCGGGCAGACGTACTGGGCGTATCCGCGACCATGTCATTTCATCTGCGGGCGGCCACGCAGATGATCCAGGCTGTGCGCGAGTGCAGCTCGTGCAGCAAGACCAAAATACTGGTGGGCGGCTACTGTTTCAGCGTTTCGCCTGACGCCTGGCGCAAGGCCGGGGCGGACGGCTACGCCGGCAACGCCATGCAGGCCCTGGAAATGGCGCGGCAAGTCCTGGATATGGAGCCCAGCCAGTGAAGTTGGAGTCCGGCGACAGGGGCATTGCTTTTCTTTGCAGCCAGGACGGAACCATTCTGGAGATGGTTCGGGACGATTTGGGCTTTGGCGGCAGTGTGGAAGTGGGCGCGTCCTTTGTGCGTTTTTTGGAGCCGGAGTCCCGGGACAAGGGCCGTACTTTTCTGCAGCAAGTGCGCAATGACGGAGCAGCGTTTCGCTGGGAGATGAATATTGTCCACCAGGGAAACATCTACAATCTGTTTTTTGCCGCTGGCCTGGTGAACGCCAATATCGTGGTCCTGGGCGCTGAAAGCGAAGACGAAGCCTCCCGCTTCTATACTGACCTGCTGGCCATCAACAATGAACAGGCCACCATGCTGCGCGCAGCCATTAAAGACCGTAGCGAGCTGGACAACCGCGCGACCAAAACCCTGTTTCTCTACGAAGAGCTCTCCCGGCTGAACAGCGAAATGGTTAATGTGCAGCGCGAGCTGCACAAAAAAAACCAGGAGCTGGAATACACCAACAACCAAAAGAATCTCTTTCTGGGCATGGCTGCGCATGATCTCCGCAATCCCCTGGGCGTTATCATGTCTTACAGCAAGTATTTATCCGAGGCCCTGGCCGGCGCAGTGGATTCCAAGTTTTTGGACATCATCCACGACATTCACTCCTCCAGCAGTTTTATGCACGACTTGGTGGACAATTTGCTGGAGGTTTCCCGCATAGAGTCCGGCAAGCTGGAGCTGGACCTGAAGCGCACAGACGTGGCTGTTCTCTTTAAGAACGCCGTGAATTTGAACCGTCCTGTGGCTGAAACGCGGCGCATAGCCTTGCATTTTACGCACGAAGACGGCCTCCCGGAGGTCATGATCGATCCGGGCAAGATGGTCCAGGTGCTCAATAACCTGATATCCAATGCGATAAAGTATTCGCCTACGCGCAGCGTGGTGCAGGCGAGGTTGGAAACATCTGACGGCAATCTGCTCTTTTCAGTCAAGGACATGGGCCCGGGAATACCCCAGGAAGACATGGAGCGTATCTTTTTGCCCTATTCCAGGCTGGACGCCGCAACAGAGCTGGACAAAAGCGTGGGCCTGGGACTGGCCATAGTGCGCAAGATCGTCAAGGGGCATCGCGGTCGCATCTGGGTGGAAAGCGAAGAAGGTAATGGCTCCACATTTTACGTGCTGTTTCCCATCGTCTTGCCGGAAAAACTGGCTCCCAAGGCCAGCGTGGGACAATACGCTCCAGGCAACGACGCTGATAATCTGGCGTTTCACGAAGCCATACGCTCACTGCGCACGCAGCAGCCTTTGCGGGTGCTCGTGGCCGAGGACGACCCCATCAACAGCCGTATGTTGCGACGGTTTTTGGAGCTGGCAGGGCACGAGCCCGACTGCGTGGGAAACGGCAAGGAAGCCCTGGACGCCCTGCAAGCTGGTGCGTTCGACCTGGTGCTCATGGACCATCTCATGCCCGTGATGAACGGGTTGGAAGCAGTCAAGGTCATCCGCGAGAATGCAGACGGGCTCTATGACGCGGATATCCCCATCATCGCACTGACCGGACAGGCGCAGAAGGGGGACAAAGAAAAATTTCTTGAAGGCGGCATGGACGGCTACCTGTCCAAGCCCATAGACCGTAGCGAACTCTACGCGGTCATCGACCGCTTGGCGGCCGGACGCTGAGGGTTCCCCGCGTCACCACTTTTCTGCGTTGGAAGTCCAGAAACCGTAAGCGTATTCAGGTCGAACGGGATCGATCAGTTCAGGGTATTCCTGGGTCACCACGTCAAAGTCGTCTGGCCGGTGGGCTATGATTTTGTAGTCTTCGCCGTCAGATTTGTAGAGGTATTGGTGCTCAGGGTTTGAGTCCTCGCGCGGGTCGCGGGGCAGTTCTTTCACATAATCGGGCGTCAGGCCCGGAATCCAATCTGGACCGGAATAGCCCCATGTGCTGTGCAGTCCGGACCAACCGTCACTAACAGGGTATTCGTCGTGGTCCTGAAGATATGCTTCCAGCCAGGCCCGCAGCATGGTCAAGTCCTTCATGCGCTGGTAGGTCAAATCTCGCAGGGCGAAACTGTCTTGGAAAATGATCACAGTGGCGTCGCCGTAAAACCCGGCTGCTTCGCCTTTGCCGTCCAGCTCCAGAATGCCTTCGCGCTTGAATTCCAGCTTTTCGCCTGGCGCCAGAGTCGCCTTTGCGCCTGGGCCGCTGTGGCCCTCTATGCGCACGGTGTGGGGGTAAGGATCCCTGTTAATCACGGTGCCGGCTGTTGCTGAAGCAGCAACCAGCAGCACTGTGACATATAATGCAAGGAACATTGCTGATTTGTACATTACCTTAGTCTACCTGAGCAGCGGCCTCCTTGTCCATCTGCGGCGCAGCTATCTTACGCTTTTGTAATTTTAGCCGCGCGCCCTCCAGCAAATCCCATAGCACCGGCACCACAAACAGCGTGAGCGCTGTGGCCGTGCACAGGCCGGTCACAAACGTTGAAGCCATGGTTCCCCACACCAGACTGTAGTAGGGAAAGCCCACCGCCAGCGGCAGCAGGCCCAAAGATGTTGTCAGCGTGGTCAGCAGTATGGGCCGCAGTCGGGTGCGCACTCCGTATTCAATAGCTTCACGGCGGGATTTTCCTTCACTGTACGCTTGGTTGATGAAGGTAATGAGCACCAGGGAGTCGTTGACCACTACGCCGGTGACGCCCACTACCGCGATGAAGCTGTTCACTGTGAACAGGGATTGGGTGATCAGCTTGCCCGTAACCACGCCGATGAGCGAAAAGACAATGGCCGAGAGGATGATAAGGGGCTGTGAATACGACTGGAACTGCGCCGCTAGAATAACATAGATGAGCATGACTGCAATGGCAAAAGCGTAGGTGAGCGATGCGTAGGAGCGCTGTGTGTTTTCGAACTCCCCGGCAAAGATGACCGAGGCGCCAGGATAGTTGTTTGCAATGGCGCTGTAGAACTGCTTTACTTCGTTGATCACAGCCGGGGTGGAGGTGGGCGCGCCGGGAACAAGATTGGCCGAAATGGTCACTGCCCGGTCAAAGTTGTAGCGGTTGCGTTGCTCGGGCTGGGTGTACGTCTCCACCCGCGTCAGGTCTCCCAGCCGCACCGGCCCTGAGGGGTGTTCCACCAAGGGGATGGACAGGGCTGCATCCGGGCTGGAAAGATACCTCGGATCAATACGCAGCTTTAAATCCACCTCTTCATCTGGAAGCCGGAACTTGCCAATGTAGCGGCCGTCCAGCACGCCGGCGGCCAGACCAGCCACAGCAGACGGGGTTAGGCCGTATTCCGCAGCCCGCTCGTCCCGCACCCGGAACCGGAACACGCGGTTGAGCCGGCCCTGGTCAGTGTCCAGATCGGTCAAGTAGGGGGCAAGGGACTCTTGCGTTTGCAAGTAAGCCATAACAGCGTCAGCCAGCTTTTGCACTGATGTTGGGTTGGGCCCAACCACGCGCACGTTGACAGCCTTGCCTGTGGGCGGGCCGCCCTTTTCAGCGCGAACTTTGATCACATTGCCGCTGGTGTTGAATTTTTCCTGTATTTTTTCGCGCATGCGCTCTAAGTGCGCGATGGGATCGTTACCCAGGCTGTCTCCGAATTCTCGCTTTGCCCGTTCGGGAAGAGTGACTGTCACCATGCCCACGTTTTTGCCAAAGATGTTTTCGTAGTCCTCGTTCACATACATGCCGGCCGTGCCGGTGACGGATTCGGCCATGCCGGGTCCGTCGGCCATGATGAACTCGGAAATTTCCTTGAGCTTGGCCGACACGTCTTCAATGGGCGTGGAGGAGGGCGCTTCGAGGGTGACGAAATAGATGGAGTATTCGTCTGGGAAAAACTTGATGCGCACCAGCGGGACCTTACCGCTGATGGAAAGGCCCAGCACAGCCATGGAGGCCACAAAGGCCAGCACCACCACGGTGATGGTCAGGAACCGGTAGCGCAACGTGATGGCGTTCAGCTTTTGCGTGGCCCGCAGCAAAACGCGCATGGCCGCATTATCGCCTTCCTTGTGCGGGCTGGCGGTCTTGGGGGTTTTGGGACCGTAGTCAAAGTAGTGGATGGGCAGCATGAACAGACACTCGATGAGCGAGGCGGCCAAGGCAAAGGTGACCGCCTTGGGTATGAGCGCGAAAAACTCCCCGGTAGAGCCAGTCATGATGAGCATAGGCAAGAAGGCCACCATGGTCGTTGTGGTGGCGGACACTACCGGCAGGAAGACTTCGGCTGTTCCCTCAATGACGGATTCTCTGAGGGGCCGCCCGGTCTGGTAAACGCGGTAGATGTTTTCGATGACCACAATGGCGTCGTCCACTATGATGCCGGAGACGAGCACAAAGGTAAACAGGGTGATTTCATTGAGCGAGTTGCCGGTCATCCACATGAGCACCATGGTGGTGAGAAAGGAAAACGGGATGCCCAGAGTGGTTAAACAGGCGTTTCGGAACCCTAAAAAATACAAGAGAATGAGCGAGACCAGAAATATCCCCGCCAACAGGTTTGAGCCCAAGGTGGACATGGCTTCATCTATGTATACCGTAGAGTCTTGGGTCATGGTCGCAGAAACGCCTTCTTCAGCGAGGCGGTCTTTATACGACGCAATTATCTCCCGGACCTGTGCGGCTATGTCCAATGCATTACCGGTTCTGTTCTTGACGATGTACAGGGCAACGCTGTCCTGTCCGTTCACCGAAGAGATGATCAAAGGGTCGCGGTAACCCATCTCAGCGCCGCCAGGCTGGTTTGGCGCTGGCCGGCTGATGAGGTCGGCTATGCGCACAAACGAGCCGTCGCCGTCGCGCCGGACAATGGTGTCCACCACCTGCGGCCGGGTGCGGAATTTTTCATCCACTTTGACCACAAACTCTCCGCCCTGGTCGGTGAAGTCACCGGCCGGTATGGAAATATTGGCGTTTTGCAGCGCGGCGGCGGCTTGGTCAAAGGTGACGCCGTAGCGCGCCATGCGTTCCGGGTCCAGGTAGACGTGAAATTCCCGCTGATACTCGCCCTCCAGACGCACTTCCTGCACGTTGGGTATCTGGCTGATGGGCGTCTTGATTTCCTCGGCCATTAGCGCCAGCGCCCGATTGCCTCGCTCGCCATGCAGGTTCACCACCAACACCGGCAGCCAGTCCCCTGTGCGGATCATTTTGAAAACAGAAGGTTCTGCTCCTTCGGGAAGTTCCTTCTGCACTGTCTGCACCCGAAAACGCAGCTCGTCGTACAGGTCTTCATAGTCCATATCGTCGATGAACTTGACCACCACGCCGGATCGTTCCCGGTAGGAAGTGGAGCGGATGAACTCAACGCCTTCCAAATCTTCCAGGGCCTCTTCGATTTCCGTGGTGATGAGGGTCTCCACCTCTGAGGGGTTGGCGCCAGGCCAAAAAGTGGAGATGAAAACCTTCCCGAAATTGATCTCTGGATAGCGCTCCACGGGCAGAGCCAGCATGGCGTAAGCGCCGGCAACCATGAGGCCCACAAAAACCAGGTTCAGAAAAATCTTTTGAGACAGGGTGTACCGAACAACTGCGCGCACGGGCTATTTCTCCCTGGGCTTGACGAAGCGGTCGCCCGGTTTCACCACGGGGGAGGTGATCCGCACCATCTCTTGGCCGTTCTGGTCTGGGGCGGAACCCAACAGCACAACGCGGATTTCCTCGCCGTTTTCTCGGGTCAGCCAATATTCATCATAACGTTCCTGAAGCGCCGCGCGGGGCGTCAAAACAGCGCCAGTCTGGTCTGGTTCTGTTATGGATAACTCCACCCGCAGGCCGCCCCGGTTTTCAACTTCTCCCGGGTTCACTGCCAGTTCCACGTTTATCTTGCGGGTTTCAGGGTCAAAAGAGGGGGATACCTTGTACAATGAAGCCGCGATGCGATAGCCTCCCAAATCCGAAAAGCGGATCCACAGGTCTCCTTCATTCTTGCGCAGCCACTGGTACTCGGTCGGGGTCAGAGCAAAGGGAACCGTCAACTGGCGAAAATCGCCTAGCGTGGCCAAAGGCTGGCCAGTGGCGATCCATTCGCCCGGTTCAATGTCGCGGTGGATGACCTTCCATCCTTCGGGCGCTCGGATGGTGTAGCGAGAAAGCGTCTCCTGCAGCCGCTTGCGCTCTACCTGCAGCTTTTGCATGCTCAATCGGGCCTGTTCCAGCTGCTGTTCCAGATCATCCAGCGTTGATTGGGCTGCAGACTCGCGGGTGACCAGATTCCGGTAGCGCTTGGTCTGGGTGCTCAGATAGTCTATGCGCGATTCTGTCTGCTGCTGCAAGACTGCGTTGTTTTCCATATCCAGCTGTACGAAGACAGGGTCCAGCCGGGCAAAAATGCGGTTGTCAGGAATGGCGTCGCCCACGTCTGCAGAGACAGACAGCACCCGTCCCGCCACTTCACTGACCAGCTCCATGGAGGTTCTTGCTCGAGTAAAGCCGGTCAGAACTGTGGCGCGCACTGATTCGCGGGCGATGTACAGCTCTTGTTCCTCTGCGCCGGCTGGTTTTCCGGCAGCCAGCACGGCGGCCAGACAAAGCGCAGCCAGGACGATGGCGAGACGGCGCGGCGGCAAATGGCGGGGTGAGGTCATGATGGCGTCCTCTCGTCTGAATGGTTGCATGGATAGGCAGCCGGGTCTTCGCCGAAGAATAAGAGCAAGGCGGACCGGAACTCGTCCCAAATGGCAGGATCGCGCCGCAGTTCCTTAAATGTGGTCAGTTGCAGGCCCAGGCCGTCGATCATGGCGGCAATCATGCGCACGGCCCAGCCGTCGTCCATGGGAGAGCGCAGCACGCCAGCCTGCTTGAGCCGCATCACCGCGCTTTTCATGGCGTCGTAATACCTCGTGTAGGACTGCTCCAACTCCTCGCGCACCCGGGGTATGTGCCGGGCTTGGGCCAGCCCTTCCGTGAGCAGGATGAAGGTGGTCTGATCCGTCTCACACAGGGCGCGGATGGTCTGGGTGACGGCGTCAGCCAGGGCCTCGGGCGAGTCAGCTCCCAAGATGATGTCTTGGGCAATGTCGATGCACGCGTCCATGTTCGCCCTCAGCACGATGGCCAGCATTTCTTCCTTGGACTTGAAATGGTAGTGTAGCAAGCCGCGGCTCACGGCGGCTTCCGCTGCAATTTTGGCGATGGTGGCGCCAGCATAGCCGTCCCGGGCCAGCACCGTGCGGGCGGCTTGGAGAATTTGTTCTGCGCCTTGCGGCGTCTCGTTTTGCGTCATATCACTGCCTGTGGTTTATGCGGATCGAAGCCGGATGTGTAGTCAAGCGTCCCCGGCTTTATACTGACTGGACGGCCAGCCAGTCTGTAGGCGACATGGTTGTTTTTTGTCAAGCATGTTTGTTGCAAGAGCGGGCGTTGTCCCAGCGCGAAAAAGCGCTGGTAAACACTGGCGGCCCCATTTTCCCTCAGTCAAAATACGCCGGTCGGTGCGGGTCGGCCAGGTGGGCGCGGACCTCGTCCAAATGATAGCCGTGGGTCCGGCCAGGTGAAAGGTCCGGCAGGCCGTCAAAGTCAAAGTAGGCGGCCTCCAGGGTTTCGTCGCTGCCTCTCAGTTCGCCGCCAACGGGGTCGCAGAGCATTACCAGTTTGAAGGCGTGGAAAAAGTCAAGAATCTGTGCGCCGCGGTTGGCGTCGAACACGCCCGCCACCTTGCGCGGCGTGCAGAGTATGCCGCTTTCTTCCTGCACCTCCCGGGCCACGGATTCGGACGGCAGCTCGCCCACGTCGGCCCAGCCGCCGGGCATGCACCATCTGCCGTCCGTGCGCTCGCGCACCAGTAGAATGCGGCCCTCCTGGATCACCGCCCCGCGAACATCCACCTTTACCGTGGCGTACCCGGGCTGCACCCGAAAGGCTTCCAGCACGTCCAGGTTGTCCAGGTTTCCGGCGGCGGCCGTCATCTCAGCGGCTATGGCTAGCAGCCGGCTGTAGTTCTTGCGGTCGTAATAACCCTCGGTGTGGTGCCTGCCTATCTGGGCTATGGCCTGAATTTCCCGGGCCCAGCGCAGCCACTGCGGCGTATCGTCAGGCATGAAGGCCCCCTTTTCGGAATTACTGCATGCACTATACATAACTCGTCTCCGGCCCGCCACCCACACTGCTGAGGTCATCCCAGCTTTGCAACGGGCAGTCGTGTTGTGTGGCTTCCCGCGATACGGCTCGAATGGATTTTTGCCAAGAAAACCAGTCCGCCTCTACACGGCGGCGATGTGTTTTCGTTCAATCTGTACGCTGATGAGTGGCGTATGTTGGCGGCTGCAATCCGCCCGGCTCTTGTCATCGGCATGAATAATTAAAACGAGGACTATTGATAGCTATTTAAAATACTTGATACATCGTCCGTCATGTTGACGCCAAAACACCACCCGGGTATAGGGTGAATCCATGTCTCTTGCAACGCACATCGCCGCTGTATGCGAAGACTGCACTGAATGCCAGGCCTGCGCAAAACAGTGCGGCTTTCTGGCCGCCAATGGAACTCCCAAGGCGTTGGCCGGCAGTTATGCTGCAAATCCGGCCCGCGTCCGCGCCTTGGCCTATGAATGCAGCTTGTGTGGTCTGTGCGCCGCCGTGTGTCCCTATGGCGTGGATCCTGGAGCCATGTTTTTGGAGCTGCGGCGGGAGGCCTGCCGCCTTGGCGAAGTAGATATGAAGCGATACAGGGTGTTACTGGGTTACGAAGCGCGGGGAAATTCAGCTGTGTTCAGCTCTTGGGATGTGCCGGAGGGCTGCCAGACTGTGTTTTTTCCGGGGTGCAACCTGCCCGGTTCCCGGCCAGGGGTTGTCAGAGACGTACTGCTCCAATTGCGCGCCACGGACCCGCGCACGGGCATAGTGTTGGCCTGCTGCAGCAAACCCTCTCACGATCTGGGCCGGCAGGACCATTTTGCAGCGGCGTTCGGGGCATTGCGCGATGGTTTGGTGCAGCGAGGCGTGCGCCGGGTGCTCATTGCCTGTCCCAACTGCTTCAAGGTGTTCAAAACGTATGGCGCCCCCCTGGTGGTCCAGTCTGTGTATGAAGTCCTGCGGGAATCGGGTTTCGGTCCAACACATATGAAGGCGCTTGCGATGACCATGCACGATCCCTGCCCGCTGCGCAGGGAAGAGGCCGTACATGAGGCGGTGCGGGGACTGGCCGCCGCAACGGGCGTTGCCGTTCAGGAAATGCGCCACGCCAGAAAACGCACGTTGTGTTGCGGCGAGGGCGGCGCCGTGGGTTTTTATCGTCCAGAACTGGCTCGCGCGTGGAGCGAAAAACGCGTTGCCGAGGCCGCCGGCCTGCCTATGCTGACCTACTGCGCGGGGTGCGCAGACTGTTTGCGGCCGCACGCAAAGGTGGTCCACGTGCTGGATTTGCTTTTCCGGCCCAGGGCTGTGGCCGCTGGGCGGGCCCGGGTGCTGCGCTCGCCGTTCACATACCTGGCCCGGCTGTGGCTGAAGCGGATTTTGGTCCGGGAAAAGGGATAGATGTGCGCTATATGTGTTGCAAGAGCTCCTTTCCCCACATTTCCTTGCCTCTTCCACCGCTCTGATATACCTTGTTGTAATCATGACTGAACCGACTCCCGAGCTTGTCATTGTCATCCCGGCCCGCAATGAAGAAGAGACCATTGCCACGGTCATTCGCTCTGCCGCAGAAATTGCCGCGGACGAGGCGGACGGCTGCGAAATAGTGGTGGTGGACGATTCATCCACGGACGCCACGCAAGAAAAGGCGCTGGCTGCCAGCGCGACTTTGCTGCCCCTGTCCGTGCATCTGGGCGCCTGGGGCGCCATGCAGACGGGGTTTCGCTACGCCATGCGCTTGGGGGCGCACTGGTGCGTGACCATGGACGCGGACGGGCAGCACCTGGCCAAGGACCTGCCGGACCTGCTGCGGCCGCTTAAGGACGACCGTGCGGACGTGGTGATAGGCTCCTTTCCGGAGCGGGGCAGCCGCTGCCGCAAGACGGCCTGGGCCATGTTCAAGACCATCAGCGGGGTGCGGCTGCAGGATTTGACCTCTGGCTACCGGGCCTACAACAACAAGGCCCTGCGCGTGCTGGCCGGGGAAAACGCCTCCTTGTACGACTACCAGGACGTGGGCGTGCTTATACATTTATTGAAGGCGAACATGCGCGTGGCCGAGGCGCCGGTGACCATGCAGCCGCGCCTTTCCGGGCATTCGCGCATTTTCCACACCTGGTTCAACGTGGCGGAATACATGGCCGCGAGCACAGCGCTGTGCGTTTCCAAGCGGCTGGCCAAGGCTGAGCGCCAGGGGTGCACGATGTTGTAGGGCGGCTTTTTCTTTATCCAAATGTTTGCTCTCTTTTGCTTGCTGCAATTTTTTCTTGATTTGTGCCCAAAACACATGAAGAATAGCCCTCCATCGTGGAAGAAGCTCAGGGATGCTTGTTGCGTCTGCTGACAGTTATATGGAGGGGTTATGCCTATTTTCGGGAATTTCTTGCAGGCCGTGGCCGCCGTGTTGGACACGGTGCTGTCGCTATATTTTTGGATCGTCATTATTTCCGCTTTGTTGTCCTGGGTGAATCCAGACCCGTACAATCCTATTGTGCGCATATTGCGGAACCTGACAGAGCCGGTGTTCTACCGCATCAGGCGCTGGATCCCCTTTGTCTTTATCGGGGGGATTGATCTGTCGCCCATTGTGGTGCTGCTGGCGATTCAGTTCTTGCAGATTTTTGCTGTTAATTCGTTGCGCCAGATGGCCATGTCGGTGCACTAGGAGGAGATTCCCTGGTGAAACTGAGCCGGGTTGACATACTGAACACAAAGTTCACCAGGACGCTGCGCGGATACAGCGTTCCGGAGGTGGACGGCTTTCTGCAGGACCTTGCCGACCAGGTGGGCGAGCTTTCCAAAGAGCTGGCCATGTGGAAGGAAGAGGCTGTGGAGCTGCGCGAGCGCTTAAGCGATTACGAAGCCCGGGACGCCACCTTGCGCGACACCTTGATCTCCGCCCACAAGATGAGCGAGGAGCTGAAAGACGCTTCCCAGCGCGAGGCCAGGTTGACCATGGAGTCTGCCCAGGCCACGGCCGAGAAGGTAACTGCGACTGCTCAGGCCAAGGCGGATACGCTGCTTGAGTCTGCCCGCATGAAGGCGGCAAAGACGGTGGAAGAAGCCGAGGCCAAGGCCGACAGAACGCTTTCCGACGCCCGCATGCGGCTGGCCAAGGTTCAAGAATCAATTTCAGAAACCAAGCGGCTACGGGCGCATTTTGACATGAAGCTGCGCTCTGTTCTTACTGAACACACAAAAATGCTTGACTTGGCGGCTGAAGAACAGAAAGAGTTAGAAGAAGCAGAGTACAAGCTGCGCCGTGCGCAGATTGCTGCGTCACAACCGCAGCCGGAACAAGCTGCAGAGCCAAGCAAAGACGAACTTGCGCGGGGAAACCTGGAGCCGCAGGAGTAGACAGCAAGTGAACAGTTTGCCTGAATATCTTTCCCCAGCCGGCGAGGGCCAGTGGAGGATGGCTGTGTGGGTGCAGCCTGGGGCAAAGCGGGACGAGCCTGCGGGGCTGTACCAGGGCTGTTTGAAGCTGCGCATAGCTGCGCCGGCTGTGGATAACAAGGCGAACAAAGCGGTGGTGCGATACGCCGCCAAACTGCTGAACGTGCGCCCGAACCAGGTGTCTTTGGAGTCTGGCCACGCCAGCCGCCGCAAGACCCTGCGCATTGATAGCGTTGCACAACCTGTACCGGCCTCGGAGGCCGGTACATGATATTGAAATAACATATTAAACACTCAACAAGGAGTCGGGTTCATGGAACAAAGAGACATTGAGCTCATTGAGAAGTACAAAAAACAGGATGTAGAATTGAGCACCCTATGGGACGAGCACCTGTTTTACGAGCAACAGCTGGAAAAGCTGGAAAATAAGCCATACCTGACGCCCAAGGAAGACAGCCTGGTCAAGGAGCTGAAGAAAAAGAAACTCAGCGGCAAGACCAAACTGCAAACAATTTTGGATCGATATAAACCTTAAGGAGGCTCACATGGAACTTACCGGGGCTCAAATCCTGCTGGAAAGCATGAGGCAGGAAGGCGTTGAGACGGTGTTCGGCTATCCCGGCGGCGCTGTGATCGACATCTACGACCAGATACCCAATTACCCGATGCAACACGTCCTGGTACGGCACGAACAGGGCGCTGTACACGCTGCTGACGGCTACGCCCGCGCCAGCGGCAAGGTAGGGGTAGCTCTGGTAACCTCTGGCCCCGGGGCCACCAACACCGTTACCGGCATTGCCAACGCCTATTGCGACTCCATCCCGGTGGTTATCTTCACCGGCCAGGTGCCTACGCCGCTTATTGGCAACGACGCCTTTCAAGAAGTGGACATTGTCGGCATTTCCCGGCCGTGCACCAAGCACAACTACCTGGTCAAAGACGTGAAGGAGTTGGCCAAAACCATCAAGCAGGCGTTCTACCTGGCCCGCTCTGGCCGGCCTGGCCCGGTGCTGGTGGACCTGCCCAAAGACGTTTTGCAGGCAAAAACACAATACAGCTACCCAAAGTCCATCACCATGCGTTCGTACAATCCTACGGTGAAGCCGCACAAGCACCAGCTGAATAAGGCGCTGGAGCTGGTGAGCAAGGCCAAGAAGCCGATATTCTACGTAGGCGGCGGCGTCATCAGCGCAAACGGGCACGAAGAGCTGATCTGGCTGGCCCGGACTCTGCACATTCCTGTCACAGCTACGCTGATGGGGTTGGGCTCCTTCCCTGGCGACGACGAGCTGTGGCTGGGCATGCTGGGCATGCACGGCACATATACCGCCAACATGGCCATCCAGAATAGCGACGTTATGCTGGCTGTGGGCGCCCGGTTCGACGACCGGGTCACGGGCAAGCTTTCCACGTTCGCCCCCCACGCCAAAATCATCCATGTGGACGTGGACCCCACGTCCATCCGCAAAAACGTTCCGGTGGACGTGCCTGTGGTGGGCGACTGCCAGGCCGTGCTGGAAGGCTTCAAGGAATTGGCGCAAGAGAAATACGCTGATACGGACTGGAAGACCAAGCACGAAAAATGGCTGGATCAGTTGGCCAACTGGAAGTCCACCCATCCGCTGACCTACCAGCCTGGCGACAAAATAAAGCCGCAATATGTCATCGAGACCATCTACGAGCTGACCAAGGGCGATTGCATCATCGCTACTGAGGTGGGCCAGAACCAGATGTGGGCGGCCCAGTTCTTCAACTACACCCGGCCGCGCACGCTTATTACCTCTGGCGGGCTGGGCGCCATGGGCTACGGGTTTCCGGCCGCCATTGGCGCGCAATTCGCCTTTCCGGACAAGCTGGTCATCGACATAGCCGGCGACGGCTCCATACAGATGAACATCCAGGAGCTGGCCACGGCGGTGTGGAACAAGCTGCCCATCAAGATCATCATCCTGAACAACGGGCGGCTCGGCATGGTCCGGCAGTGGCAGGAGCTGTTCTACAACCGCAACTACTGCTCCACGTGCTTCGAGTTCCAGCCCGACTTTGTGAAGCTGGCCGAAGCCTACGACGCCGTGGGCATGCGCATCCACACCCCGGACGAGGTCAAGCCGGCCCTGAAGGAGGCCTTCTCGGTGAACAAGACGGTGATCATGGACGTGGTCATCGAGCCCGAGGAGAACGTCTACCCCATGGTTCCGGCCGGGGCGTCCATCAACGAAATGCTGCTTGTGTAGGGGGTGACCATGCGACATGTGCTGCAAGTGCAAGTGGAAAACGAACCCGGCGTGCTCTCGCGCATATCCGGGCTGTTCAGCGGCAGGGGCTTCAACATTGAGACGCTCAACGTGGGCCCGGCCCTGGAAGAGGGCGTCTCCATCATGACCATCACCACCACTGGCGACGATTTCATTATCGAGCAGATCGTCAAACAGCTGCGCAAGCTGGTCACGGTGATCAAGGTGGTGGACCTGACGGAAATGCAGTTCGTGCAGCGCGAAACCGTGCTGCTCAAAGTGAACGCCGAGGACTCCCGGCGCGCCGAGATTCTGCGCATTGTGGACATCTTCCGGTGCAAGGTGGTTGACGTGAGCCCGGACGAACTGACCGTGGAATGCACTGGCGACCCTGGCAAGGTCCAGGCCCTGGTCACCATGCTGCAGCGGTTCGGCGTCAAGGAGTTCACCCGCTCAGGTACGGTGGCGTTGAAGCGGTCCATGCAACAGGAATAATTGGAACACAGGATACGGACACAGCCGCCGCCCGACCCGGGCGGCGGCCTTTTTTACAGGCGTCCGCATACGCGGCGCAGAGAGAATTCGAAGGAGCAGCAATGAAAGTTTACTACGACCAAGACGCAAGCCTTGAGGCCCTGAAGGACAAAACCGTGGCCGTCATCGGCTACGGCAGCCAGGGCCACGCCCACGCCCAAAACCTGCGCGACTCCGGCGTGAAGGTGGTCATAGGCCAGCGGCCCGGCGGCGCCAACTATGATCTGGCCAAGGAACACGGCTTTGAGCCCATGAGCGCGGCCGACGCGGCCAAGGCTGCGGATTGCATCATGATCCTGGTCCCGGACCAGCACCAGGCCGCCTTGTTCGCCAATGACGTGGCGCCCAACCTGAAAGCTGGCGACACCCTGTTCTTTGCCCACGGCTTCAATATTCATTTTCAGCAGATCAAGCCGCCCAAAGACGTGGACGTGGTCATGGTGGCGCCCAAGGGGCCGGGCCATTTGGTGCGCCGGGTCTACGCCGAAGGCGGAGGAGTGCCCTGCCTGGTGGCCGTGCATCAGGACGCCACAGGCAAGGCTATGGAGACAGCCCTGGCCTACGCCAAGGGCGTGGGCGGCACGCGCTCCGGCGTCATCGAGACCGATTTTCGCGAAGAGACCGAGACC
>CAYTSA010000012.1:29084-60573 GCA_964440345.1 uncultured Desulfovibrionaceae bacterium
GGTGCTCTGCGGCGGGCTGAGCCAGCTCATCCAGTCCGGCTTCGAGACCCTGGTGGAAGCCGGCTACCAGCCGGAAATCGCCTACTTCGAGTGTCTGCACGAAGTAAAGCTCATCGTGGACCTGATCTACGAAGGCGGCCTGGCCAAGATGCGCAACTCCATCAGCGACACGGCCGAGTACGGGGATTACTCCCGCGGCTCCCGCGTGGTGACCCCGGAAACCAAGGCTGAGATGAAGAAAATCCTCGGCGAAATCCAGGACGGCTCCTTCGCCAAGGAGTTCATCCTGGAAAACATGGCCGGCCAGCCGCACTTTCTGGCCAAGCGCCGCCTGGGCGCCGAGCACCAGATAGAGCAGGTGGGCGCCAAGCTGCGGGACATGATGCCCTGGCTGAAGAAATAGCTCGCACTGCGATTATACCACGCACGAAAAAGCGCCCGGGCCGCAAGGTCCGGGCGTTTTGTTCTTATGCATTTTCGCGTTGTGCAACGCCCACTCCTGAGAGCCCCAAACGCTTGACAAGTGTCAATTGACACTTGTCAATTATCTCATGATACATAGCATAAAACACAAGGGGTTGAAACTATTATATGATAATGATGGTGGGAGTAAGCTTGACCCCCAGCATCTAGTGAAGATTAAGCTCATTTTGTCCGCTCTCGATACTGCGCTTGTTATTGATGATTTGCATTTGGACCAATTCGGGCTGCACAGGCTCAAAGGAGAGAGAAAGGAGGATTGGTCGATTACAGTTCGAGATAACTGGAGAATTACTTTTAAATTTAAAGACGGATTTGCGCATGACGTAAATTATGAAGACTATCATTAGTGTAATATTAAATGTATTGTAAAGAACAAGGAAGATAAATATGACTATGAAAAATCCTGTGCACCCAGGTTTGCTGGTCAAAGATTGTATTGAACATTACAATTTTACAGAAGCAGAGACAGCTAAAATTCTTAAAATTACTAGACAGCAAGTATATAATATTGTTTCATGTAAGAGTAGCATTTCTCCAAGAATGGCAATTCGTCTAGAAAAAGCTTTTGGAAGCAGTGCAAGGAATTGGCTTGCAATGCAAAGTAATTACGACCTCGCACAAGAAAGGATAAAAGAAGAGGACGTTCACATTGAGCGATTAGCGCCCGCGTAGTGTTGTTTCTCCTTTTTTCTTCTATGCATGTTTGCGAAGCTATTGATCTTTTTCGCGACATGCCCTCGCGTTGTTTGCACGTCCTGCAATGTTGGTCTGTTACAACATGCAGATAACGCCGCCTGCTACAACCGCAACCGCTACTCCATAGTATCTGAAAGCAGGTAGTCGAGCACTCCGGGCGGCGGGCTCGGCGCTAGCGCCTGTTTCCATTTCCCGGCGAACCATTCCTGCATGAAGGTTTTCTTTTCCGGGCAGGTCCCTGCCTGGTAGCACGTGGTAAAGGTTTGCATCTCGCCGGAGGGCAGTTCCAGGGTGACGGACCAGGGTCTGCCCTCGCGCACCGCGTGCTGGTACGTGGCAAAGCTTTCGGCAAAATCCTCGAACGGCGTAACTGTTCCGTACACGCTGGGGGCGTTGGTGTAGTCGCGGCAGGCGGCGTAGACGGAGGGGGCGTCCTGCAGGGAGAACTCGGAATCGTCAAAGGCGTACAGCCGCATGCGGTAGGGGAAATCGGCCGCGTATTTACGCACGTAGGCGCCGTCCTCCACCTGCCAGGAAAGCTGCACAAAGGGATATTCAGACAGGTCCGCAGCGCCCGCGTTCCAGGACGGGTGCGCCCGGGTGGCGGCGCCCAGGCAGTGGCCCAGCTCGTGCAACAGAATGTAGCGCACGGCGTTATACACGGTGTCGTCGGCAGTTTCTTCGATGGTCATGGAGAGCTGGGGTTGGCCGTTTTCGTGCGCGGTGAAGAAGCTGGATTCGCGCCACCCGGCCCAGGCGTTGGCCGTGCGGCCCAGAAATACCGCGCTGTCCAGCACCAGGAATACGGCCTGCAGTTTTCTGGCGTCGTCCGTCACTTCCTCTATATATCCGGAAGACCCCAGCCCGGTCACGGTGAAGACGCCGGTGAGCCTGTCCCGGAGCAGGCCAGCCAGCCCTGTGGGTAAAGCGGCGGCGATGTCCTCCAGGGCGGGCCCTATCTCCTTGGGCGGCGCAGTGGGCGACACCTCGCCCTCAATGCCAAAATTGAGATTGTCCAGCTCAATGTATTCAGCCACTTCTGCGGGCGCCGGGGCCACACGGCCGGACAGCGGCGTATCCCTCCAGGCAGTCCCCCAATACGCAATGTTTCGCACGGGGTGGGTGGAGAGGTCGGTGGAGGCAGAGGGCGTTTCGCCCGCGCCCACCCGGGCAGACAGGCACATCACAAAAGCAACAAGGAAAAGGAGGGTGCAGAGTCGTGTGTTCATGTGTGGTCTCCAGAATGCGGCATACTACGTGTGCGAAATTTGCTGCAGTGCGGGCTAGTCATGCTCTTTGGGTTCCCAGGAGCTCCCAATTGCTGCAGGTTCATCGACGCCTTCTCTAGGCTCAGAAAAAGTCCTTGCATCCGCCAGCCTCCGGCCTGGGAGATTTGGGTGAGTCATGGTGTGGAAAATGGACTTGGTCTGGGTAATAAGCTTTTCCAGAAAAATTGAACGTGGTGTTGCAGCATTCTTCGTTTCCAGCGACAAATGTATATATGGAGAGACGTAATAGTCAAGGTGTGCGGCGTTGGCGGCCGATTCTCTTGCGAGGCGCAAAGCAAAGCCCGCCTCCCGAGCGTATCGGAAGGCGGGCTTTGCTTTGTGCAGCAGGGAAACGGGCGCTATATGTGGCCCACTTCCTTTTTCACGTCCACGGCGATTTTCCAGAGCACTGTCAGGATGAGAGCGCCGTTGGCGTACACGCCCAGGGCGATGAGCAGCTCAGGCACGCTGGGGATGTACGGGGTGACGGTTTCAAACGGCGTGGGCGTGAAACCGCCGACCAGCAGGCCGATGCCCTTGTCGATCCAGGTGGCGATGACGAGCATGCCCAGCGTCCAGGGCAGCAGGTCGTGGTTTTCGCGGAACTGCGGCGGTATGAGCAGGGCCAGGGAGACGATGGCCAATACGGCGGCTGTCCACATGAAGCCGACCCATTCCGCATGACCGTGCGCCCCGGAGAAGAGATAGACGATGGGGTGCATGTGCCCGGGAATCTGGCTGTAGAAGGCGGTGAACAGTTCCAGGATGTAGAAGAAGATGTTCAGGGCCATGGCGTAGGTGATGATCTTGGCCAGGCTGTTGATGGCCTCGCGGCCGGCGTCGAAGCCGGTGAGCCGCTTGAGCAGGAAGGCCAGCAGCAGCAAGATGGCGGGCCCGGAGCAGAAGGCGGAGGACAAGAACCGGGCGGCCATGATGGCGGTGAGCCAGTAGTGGCGGCCCGGCAGCCCGGCGTACAAAAAGGCCGTGACGGTGTGGATGGACACAGCCCAGATGATGGACAGGTAGACGAAGAATTTGATCCAGTTGGGCGGGTCCACTTCCTGGCGTTCAGACTGCAGGGTGACCCAGCCAACCAGCAGGTTGATGAACAGGTAGCCGTTGAGCACGATCATGTCCCAGAAGAGCACAGAGCCGGGCGTGGGGTGCAGGATCACGTTCATGGCGCGCTGTGGCTGGCCCAGGTCCACGATGATGAACAGCAGACACATAGACACCGCGGCAATGGCCATGAATTCGCCCAAAATGATCATTTTTTTGAACGGTTTGTAGTGGTGGAAGTAGTAGGGCAGCACCAGCATGACGGCTGAGGCGGCCACGCCGACCAGATAGGTAAACTGAGCGATGTAAAAGCCCCAGCTCACGTCGCGGCTCATGCCGGTGATGGTCAGACCGAACTGCAACTGGAAGAGGTAGACCGTGGCTCCCAGGCCGACGATGGACCCCAGGAAGATAAGCCATATCCAGTAGCTTGGCGTTCCTTTGATGGCTTTTTCGAGCATGGCTATCTCCTTAGATGATGTAGTACACGCTGGGCTGGGTGCCCAGGGTGACCTTGCGCCGTATGGTGAAGTTTTCAGCCAGGGCCTGGCGTACTTCAGAATCCGGGTCTGCCAGGTCGCCGAAGAGTATCTTGCCTTCCGATGCTTCCACGCAGGCGGGCATCTGGCCCACAGCCAGCCGCTCAGCGCAAAAGTTGCATTTTTCCACCACGCCTTTCATGCGGGTGGGGTAGTCCGGGTTGGTTTCTGCAATGTAGGGCCGGGGGTCCATGAAGTTGAAGGACCGGGCGCCAAAGGGGCAGGCGGCCATGCAGAACCGGCAGCCGATGCAGCGGTGCATATCCATGACGACGATGCCGTCGGACTCGCGTTTGAAAGTCGCTTTGGTGGGGCAGACCCTCACGCAGGGCGGATGCTCGCAGTGGTTGCAGAGCAGGAAGAACTCTTTGTTCTCCACGTCGTAGGACTGGTAGTGGGTCTCTTTTTCCGGGAACACGTGATTGAACTTGTCGGTCCAGAGCCACATGATGTTCTGCTTGCTGGGTATGTTCGGCACGTTATGGTAGCTGTGGCAGGCGTCTATGCACACCTGGTAGTCTTCAGGATTTTCAAAGGCCCGGGTGTCGATGACCATGCCCCAGTGCTGTCCGTGCAGCGCGGTGTCGTTGGGGGCGTAGGGGCCCTCGGCGCTGACGGGCTCTGCCGCAGGGGCTGCGTGCTCTTCAGAGGCGGCGGCGGGCTTTATGAACTCCAGGGTCCCGCAGCCGAGGCCCAGGGCGGTCAAGCCGGCGATTTTGAGGAAGTTTCGTCTGCGCGTTTCCATTATTTGTTCCCCTTTGGTTCAAGGTGACACGTCCAGCAGTAAGGCGACACGCTGTTGGCGTCGTGGCACTTGTCGCAGAAGTCGGCTTTGTTGGAGTGGCAGTCCATGCAGGTGTTCTGCAGGCTCATGTTCCACTGTTTGCCGTCTTCAGAGGTATAGGCGCGCCGGGCGTGGCGGACCACTTCGTCACGCCAATCGTTCAGCAGGGTCATGTGGTTTGCCCGCATAAACTCCAGGGATTCTACACACTGGGTTTCGCCCTCGGGCAGCACCACTTTTGGCCGTTCGTAAGCTGGAAAGGCGAAGTTGTACCAGAAGGGCGACGTGAACGCGATGACGAAAATCACGAGCCCGGGGATGACGTACTTGGAGTTATACATGGTTATTCATCCTCCTCAATGCCCGGCAGGTCTTCCTGCCGCATGTCCATGGTCCGCTTCTTCTCGCCTTTCATGACCAAGGCGTTGCCCACAAGTTCATGGACGCCGGCGACGCCAACGCCAGGGGCCCAGTAGTCGGCCAGGGGGGGTAAGGTGGCCCGGTCGATGGCGCAGATGCAGGCCATCATGTTCACCCCGTGCTTGTCTTGCACGTACTTCAGGGCGTTGCCCCGGGGCAGGCCGCCGCGCAGCCGTATCTCCATGATCTCTTCTGTGTTCAAACCTGAACCGCCTGCGCAACAGAAGGTTTGCTCGCGGATGGTGTTGGGCGGCATGTCTACATAGTTGTTGCAGACGTTCTGGATGACGAACCTGGGCTCTTCAAACAGGCCCATACCCCGGGCCGGGTTGCACGAGTCGTGGAACGTCACTGTCAGATGGTCGTTGCGGCTGGGGTCCAGCACCAGCTTATCGTGCTTCATCAGGTCGGCGGTGAATTCGGTGATGTGCACCATTTTGGTGCAAGCTGCGTTCTCGAAGACTGTGCCGGTGATGGGATTGTACGGGGTGACCATGTTGGGAGGGGTGGGCCCGTTGTGTGTTTCCATATACTGGTTGATGACACGCCACATGTGGCCGCACTCGCCGCCAAGTATCCACTTGGCGCCGAGCCGTTCTGCTTCAGCGTACATTTTGGCGTTGAGCTTCTTCATCATCTCGTGGCTGGTGAAGAGCCCGAAGTTGCCGCCCTCGGAAGCGTAAGTGGACAACGTGTAGTCCAGGCCCAGCTCGTGGAAGAGCATCAGGTAGCCCATGAAGGTGTACACGCCCGGGTCGGCGAAGACGTCGCCAGAGGGGGTGATGAACAGGATTTCATGGCCTTTTTCGTTAAAGGGCGGGTCTATCTTGACGCCGGTCACTTCGTAGATGTCCTCGCAGAGGAACTCCACGATGTCCTTGAAGGCGTGCGGCTGGATGCCCAGGTGGTTGCCGGTGCGGTTGCAGTTGCGGACCGGCTCCATGATCCAGTTAATGGCTATGCCCACTTCGTGCAGCAGCTCGCGGGCCATCATGGTCACTTCGGCGGTGTCTATGCCGTAAGGACAAAACAGCGAGCAGCGGCGGCACTCCGTACACTGGTAGAAGTAGTAGAACCACTCCTTGACCACGTCCATGGTCAGCTTGCGGGCGCCGGCAATGCGGCCCATGATGCGGCCGAAGGTGGTGTAGTCGTTGCGGTAGACCGACCGCAGCAGCTCAGCCCGGAGCACCGGCATGTTTTTGGGGTCGCCGGAGCCGATGAAGAAGTGACATTTGTCGGCGCAGGCCCCGCAGCGAACGCAGATGTCCATGAACACCTTGAAGGACCGGTATTTTTCCAGCTTGCTTTTCATGGCTTTGTGGATGCGTTCGAACCAGTCTTCCGGAAGCTGCCAGTCGTCGTCGGCCGGGGACCATTCGCGGGGGTTGGGAAATCCTACCTGTTTTATTACCTCAGGCTTGGCCGGATAGCAGAAGTTGCCTTGCTGAAACACCGGTTTGGTGTCCATCCAGTGCGCCTGCGGCATGCTGTAATGAAGATTTGAAATCAGCTCTTCAGGAGTTGGTACGTTTGCCATACATGCTGCTCCTTATTCAGCCGCTTTTTCAGCCGCGGTGTCTTCGGTTGTTGCATCAAGAGGTTTATCCACAGGCAGGCCCACTTCGACCATGTTTTCGCGGAAATCGTCCTCGTACGCTTCATAAGTGTGGTATTTCTTGGGCGGATTCCACGGGTTTTCCCAATGGCGGATGCGGCTGTCGTTGGGCAGGTTCCGGGTGGGGCTGAGGAATACGCCGCCCATGTGCATGAGCTTGCTAAAAGGGAAGTAGGCCAGCAGCACGCTCACCAGAAACACATGGATGAAGAAGATGGGCGCGATATTTTCCGGCACTGTGGGGTTGAAGTTGACCAGACTCATGGTCAGCACCTTCACGCCGGCGATGTCGGTCTTGTCAATGTAGCGCATCCATATGCCGGTGCCGACAACGCCGCCAATGAGGAACAGCGGGAAAAAGTCGTTGGCCAGGGAAAGGTAGCGCATCTTCTGGTCGAATATGCGGCGCAGGAACAAGAAACCCAGGGCGGCAAGGATGAGAATGTCTGTCTGGTACAGCCGGGGTGCGCCTATCTGGAACAAGCCGTCCATGGTTTCCAGAAAGCTGAACACAAAGGGAACAGGCTCAGTGAAAAACCGGAAGTGGCGCAGGAAAATGACCAGAAAGCTGTAGTGGAAAATCAAGGCGAAGAGCCACAGCCACTTGGCGGAGCTGTAGGTGACCCGTTTTCCCATGGGGCCTTCCTTGATGGCTACGCTGGTGTTGCGGAAAAGCGACCGGAACAAGAACACTTCAAAGATCATCCGGCCTACGGTGCCGGCTTTGTTGGTGGGGTTCTCCAGCGGACTCCATTTGATCCAGTCCAACGATTTCTGTTGGCCGGCTGTGGTGGGGATGCTGAACGGGACGGGCGAGCGAGCCCAGTTGAGCACCCGGTAGACAAAGCCGGCGATGAATACTGCCGCGGCCAGATATGGCGCGATGACTCCGAAGACGTATCTGTAGTCCCACATGACTCCCAGGTACGCGACGAGGCCAAGCGCCAGCACTGCCAACAAGGAAATGAAAACTCCCATGAACCGTTACCTCGCTTGTGCTTACGCTATGGTTGGTTGGTGTCAGACGCCTCTGCCGAGGGTTCGTATAGCATTTTGGCCCTTTCCAGGAGCCGTGAGTGCCTGTTGGACACTTCCTTGATGCGGATTTCGTACACCTGCTCTTTGCACTTGCAGTAGATGTCGAACGAAATAAGCGCCAAGCTATCGATTTTGGACTCGAATTGCAACAGTTCTTGCGCACTCTTTGCGTCACTAATTTCAGACTGCACTACTTTTCGGATGATGCTTTTCAGGAAAAAGACCACTCCCACTGCTCCAGAAGGCGCAAAATCCTGCAAACTGCGGATGCGCATCAGATCGTCCAGGGGCTGGTTAACCGATTCAAATTCCAGACCGTCGTTCACCAGCAACGCCTCCAGCAGCGCGTCCACCGCCTGGCGGGTTTTGTCGCCCACTGGATTTTCGAACGGATCTTTACCTTTGCGCAAAAAACCTACGGTGTCCAATGGATACGTGGCGAAGATGGATTTGATCCATTCTTCAGCCACGTGGCGGCGCTTTTCGCGCAGTAACGACAGCAAACTCATTCAGTCGATTCTCCTGTTCCTGTCTTCATTTCTTAGGTATGTCGAGATGGTGACATACAGACTTTTTTCAAGCTTGTCCAAAAAAAAACAAGGGCCCGGCCAATGCAAAGCTGGAGAGAACGTTAAACCGGCGTATCCTGGCCACAGCAGCCATGCGAAAAATGTCTAGAACGGCGGCTCTTCATACAGCCGTAACATTTCTCAGACAAGATGGCGTACACTGGAGGCCGGGCATGTGCGTGAAAGGGGGAATAATGAGAAAGCTTCTTGGAATATTAGCCGGATTGCTGCTTTTGACGGCGGGGCCGGGGCAGGGAGCGGCGGATGATGTTGTTCTGGCCATGGCCCGGAGGAACAATGAGAACGCCTTTTACCAGCAATTGCTGACTGTTTCGCTGGAAAAAGCCGGGCATGTCCTGACTATTACGGACCTGGGACAAATGCCCCAGGTCCGTCGCAAGGACCTGCTGGACAAGGGCTTCATTGACATTGACATGTACATCCAGACGTCGAAACGCGACGAGCGGTGGACGCCTGTGGAGTTCGACATACTGGATGGGCTGATAGGCCACCGCATCCTGTTAATACCCAAAGGCAAGGCCGCTGACTACGCCGGCGTAGAGACATTGGATGATTTCCTCGCCCTGGGCAAGGTGGGAGGTTTTGGCAAGGATTGGTACGACATCGACGTGTGGAAAGCCAATGACTTGCCGTACGTGGTCAGCCTGACGGAGTGGGGGACGCTTTTCAAAGTGGTGGCCTCGCAAAAGCGGGGCGTGGATTATTTTTCCAGAGGATTCACAGAAATTGTGGATGAAGCACGGGAGCATCCGGATTTAGAAATTGAACCCCGCCTGATGCTTATCTACGAACGTGAGCACTACTACTACCTCAGCAAAAAGGCGGCCCGCTGGAAGCCGGTGCTGGAAAAAGCCTTGCGAAGTTTCAAAGCGTCCGGTGAGTATGAAAGTTTTGTCCAAAAACACTGGGCAGAGGACTTTGCGGTGCTGCAGCCTTCCAGGCGGACTAAGCTGTTTTTGAAGAGTCCCTAGCGGAGTGGTGAAAAGTCCATTTTCGCAGCCTGTCAGAGCAGCAGTGCGGACGAGCTAAGAAAGCCCCTTGCCGCGCTGGCGGCAAGGGGCTTGTTCGCACATACATGCAGAGCGCAGGCTAGTCCCGCCTGCGTCCGCCACGGTCTCCGCCGCGTCCGCCACGGTCTCCGCCGCGTCCGCCACGGTCTCCGCCGCGTCCGCCACGGTCGCCGCCGCGTCCGCCGCGGGGCGGAGAGTCCTTGAATTCAATGCCTTGTTCTTCCGCCAGCACTGCTGCCCGGGAAAGCCGCATCTTGCCGCCGGGCAGCACTTCCAGGCACTTGACGGTGAGTTCGTCGCCCATGTTGGCCACGTCGGTGACTTTGTCTATGCGTTCCAGGGCCAGCTGGGAGATGTGCACCAGCCCTTCTACGCCAGGTAGGATTTCCACCAGGGCGCCGATTTCCAATATTTTTTTGACCGGGCCAGTGTAAGTTTTACCCACTTCCGGCTTCTGGTCGTAGTAGAGAACCATTTCCTTGGCCCGTTCCAGGGCTTCGCCGGTGGGGGCGAAGATGGAGACCTTGCCAGAGTCCTCTATGTCGATGGAGGCGCCGGTTTCGGCAGTGATGGCTTTGACGTTTTTGCCGCCAGGCCCGATGATGACCCGCAGGATTTCTGGATTGACCTGAACCACTTCCAACTGGGGAGCGAACTTGGACAGCGTCGGCCGCGGCTTGTCGATGATCTTGTCCATCTCGCCCAGGATATGCAGCCGGGCGTCCCGGGCTTGGGCCAGGGCGCGGCGCATCACTTCAGCGGGAATACCGGCGATCTTGATATCCATCTGCACGGCGGTGACGCCTTCAGCAGAGCCTGCGATTTTGAAGTCCATGTCGCCCAGTGCGTCTTCGTCGCCCAGGATGTCTGTGAGTACGAAGTACTCGTCGCCTTCTTTGATCAGACCCATGGCAATGCCTGCCACAGCAGCTTTTATGGGCACGCCGGCGTCCATCAGAGACAGGGAAGCGCCGCACACCGAAGCCATGGACGAGGAGCCGTTGGACTCCATGATTTCCGAGACAATGCGCATGGTGAAGGGAAAATCTTCAGCGTCTGGCAGCACCGGGGTGATGGCCCGCTCGGCCAGAACGCCGTGGCCGATTTCCCGCCGGGAGACGCGCATCATCTTGATTTCGCCCACGCAGTAAGGCGGGAAGTTGTAGTGCAGCATGAACCGTTTGGAGTCGTCGCCCATCAGGGTTTCCACGCGCTGCTCGTCCTGGCCGGAGCCCAGGGTGCAGACCGCCAGGGCGGTGGTTTCGCCGCGGGCGAAAAAGGCGGAGCCGTGCGTCCTGGGCAGGAGGCCCAGCTCGATTGCGATGGGCCGCACGGTGGTGGTGTCGCGGCCGTCGATGCGCACGCCTTTTTCCTTGATTTTGTCGCGCATGAGCCGTTTTTCCAAGTCGCCCAGGATTTCCGGCGCGTGCTTGATGGCTGCTTCCAACTTTTCTGCGTCGTCAGCATATTCAGGCCGGGAGGCCAAAGCTTGCTTGAGCTGGTCCTTGACTTGCTTTTTGGCAAGCTTGCGCTCCATCTTGTCTTTGACGGACAGGGCGGCGGCCATGTCTTCTGTGCACAGCTCGGCCACGATGGACTCCAGTTCCTTGTCTGGCTCGGGCGGCGTGAACTCCATTTTGGGCTTGCCGGTTTTTTCCCGCAGCTCTTCTTGGGCGTCCAGAAGCGGCTGTATCTCTTTGTGCCCCCATTCGATGGCTTCAGCCAGCAGATCGTGGGGCGCGAAGTCGGCCGAGCCCTCCACCATGACCACGGCGTCGCGGGAGGCAGCCAGGATAATGTCCAGGGTGGAGCTTTGCAGCATGGCGGTGGTGGGGTTGATGATGAATTTGCCGTCCACGTGGGCGATACGCGCGCCGGCTATGGGGCCCATGAAAGGAATTTTGGATAAATGCAGGGCAGTGGAGGCGCCAGTGACGGCCAGCACGTCTGGGTCGTTTTCCTGGTCTGCAGAAAGCACCGTGGCGATGACTTGCACTTCGTCGCGGAAGCCTTTGGGGAAAAGCGGCCGGATGGGCCGGTCGATAAGCCGGGAGCACAGGGTCTCGCGTTCACTGGGCCGGCCGATTTCGCGTCGGAAAAAGGAGCCGGGCACGCGGCCGGCGGCGTACATTTTTTCCACGTAGTCCACCACCAGCGGGAAGAAGCTGATGTCGCGCTCCAGGGGCTGGGTGACGACAGTGACGAGCACCACAGTGCCGCCGCACTGGACCCAGGCGGAGCCGCTGGCCTGGCGCGCCAGGCGGCCGGTTTCCAGGCTGATTTCTGTGTTGCCTATGCTGACGGGGATGCGCACGGCTTCAAACGAATTAGACATGGAGATTTCTCCTTGGGTTTGCCCGGCAAAACACGTCCCGCAATCTGGCCAGGCGCGGACTCGGTAAAGGTCCGCGGCCGGCCAGATTGCGCGTAAGAGTCTTGCCGGGTTGGCTGGGGTTCCAGGCCTCCAGGGTGGAGGCCTGGAACGGCAGAGCCTGTTACTTACGCAGATTCAAGCGCTGCAGAATGGTCCTGTAGCGCTGAATATCTTTGTTTTTCAGGTAATTGAGCAGCTTGCGGCGCTGTCCGACCAGTTTCAGCAGACCAGTGCGGGAGTGGAAATCCTTTTTGTGGGTCTGGAAATGCTCGGTAAGGTAAGCGATGCGCGAGCTGAGCAAAGCGATTTGTACTTCCGGCGAGCCGGTGTCGCCCTCGTGCCTCTTAAAATCTTCAATGATATTAGCCTTGTCTTCAGGCGTCATGACCACAGCGATACCCTCCAGGTTGATGGTGTTCTGTTGCCTGCGTCAGGCCGCCAGGCCGCGCAGGATGGACCAGACCGGTTCGCCGTCCTTGAGTTGAATTTCGACCAGGGCCAGCGGATTGCCTTGCTGGTCGACAAACATGGCTCTTTGCCCGGCTGCGAAGTCTGCCGAAGATTCGCCAGGGGCCAGATTCTTGCCGTAGCGAAGCATGGCGCCGTTGCGAACTTGCTTTGCCAGAGAGTCTGGCAATGGCATGCGGGGCCAGTGGGGCAAAGCGGACGCCAGAGGAAGCACCCGTGCGGGGAGTTCCTCAGGCTCGTCCAGCAACTGCTCCAGGTCCCAGGCCTGACCGAGTCCAAAAGGACGGCTATATTCCCGGGTCAGTTGAGCCAGCGCTGCGCCGCATCCTGTCCGCATCCCCAGGCTGTGGACCAGGGACCGGACGTAGGCGCCGGAGCTGCATTCGACCCGGAAGCGCACCAGGGGGAGGTCAATATCCACGACCTCAGCCCGGTGTACTGTCAAAAGTTTTTCCTTGACCGGTGTTTCTTTACCTTCTCGGGCAAGTTTGTAAAGGGGCTGGCCTTTGTGCTTGGCCGCAGAATACGGCGGCACTATTTGCGACGTCAGGCTCAGCCAGTGCTGCACTTCGTAGTGTACCTGCTCTTCAGTCACGTCATTCCAGGCGGTTTTTTCCACCACCTGGCCTTGCAGGTCATACGTGTCGGTGGTCACGCCCAGCTCCAGGGTTCCCAGATAGCGTTTGGCGCCTTCCAGCAGATATTGAGCGATTTTTGTGCCTTGTCCCAAAAGCACGAGCAATACCCCAGACGCCAGGGGGTCCAGCGTGCCTGCGTGGCCAATTTTTTTCTGGCCCAGGTTGCGCTTGATCTTTTCGAGGCAGCCGGCGGACGTGGGCCCGGAGGGCTTGTTGAGCACCAGCAAGCCGTGCTGCTGGGGGGGGCGGTTCTCGGCCACAGGCGTGTTCACTGTGTTGTTGGAGGACAAATGTTCAGGTTGCTTTCGATGGCGTCCAAAACAACGTTTCTGACGTCCAGCAGAGAGCCGGCCAATGTGCCGCCGGAGGCGTTGCGGTGCCCGCCGCCGCCCAAAGCCGCAGCTACTTTTTGTACGTTGACGTCAGATACTGAGCGCATGCTGAATTTGATCTTGCCGGGTTCGTCCTCGCGCAGAATAACCGCCACCTGGGTAGTTTTGATGCGCCGGCCGTAGTTCACTAAACCGTCGCAGTCGGCGGCTGTTGTGCTGGTGCGTTGCAAAATTTCTTCCGGGATGTACATGAAGGCTACCTGGCCGTTGCAGAACAGCTCCACGGATTGAAAAACGTGCGCCCAAAGCTGGAGGCGGCCCATGGTCCACTGGTTTTCGAGTTTGGCGCCAAAGTCACCGGGATTAAGCCCCTGGCGGACAAGCTCTGCAGCCAGCTCCAGAGTTTCCGGCCGGGTGTTGCCATAGCTGAAGTAGCCGGTGTCGGTGACGATGGTCAGGTAGATTGCCTCGCCAAGTGGTCCGGTAAGAGGCAGGCCCAGCTCTCTGGCCAGCTCGGCCAGCATCTCGCCCACAGCGGAGTAGACGGAGTCCACCCAGTTGACCCCGCCAAACAGGAGGTTGCCCAGGTGGTGGTCAATGTTGATGATTTGTAAGGATTCTGCGGCCTCGGCCAGCTCGCTTCCGATGCGCTGCAGGTCGCCGCAGTCCATAATGATCACCCACTGCGGCGTAAAGCCGTTCAGGGAATCCAGGCTGTCGTGCACCGGGCCGGGAATGGTCAGCCAGTCAAACTGGTCCGGCCGGCCGGATTTGTTGTAGAGGCGTAAATTTTTCCCGAGCATGTGGAGCATGAAACCCATGGCCGCAAGGGAACCAAAGGCGTCACCGTCCGGATTTTCATGCGAGACAATAAGGAAGTCGTCTCCTGTCTGGAGAATGCGCTTAATCTTTGCCAAGTCCTGGGGCATAGACCATGTCCTCAAGAAAGTCGTCGTGCGTGAAGCGCAATTCTGGGGCCTTGCGCAGCTTCAACCGTTTACTCAATTCCCGTCGCAGCAGTCCTTTGGCCCGTTCCAGGGCAAGGGCTGCGTTCTCGCGGGAGTCGGGACCGCCGCGGGTGGAGTAGAGCATTTCGGCCACCTGCAGGTTGGGGTTAACGCGCACCCCTGTCACAGAAACGTCTTCGAGGCCTGGGTCTTCCAGCTCGGTGATCAGTATGGAGGCCAGCTCCTGCATGATCTGGTCGGCCATGCGTCGGGCGCGGCGGCTGTCAGTGCGTTGCATGCATGCGTCCTGCAGTCATAAAAAAGTGTGCGTCAATCTGCTTGAAGTATGTCCATTTCACTATCAGTCAACTCTTCGTCTGTTGCCGCCTCCACCATGGCGAGGGCCTTGTGCAGCCGGCCTTCCACATGCTTGTGGCAGTTGCCCACGGTTACTGCGGCCAGCACGAGCCGTGTGTGGCTGTCGTGAGAGTCCACTTCAGCCACGGACACGTTAAAGCGGTTGCGCATTTTCTGCTTCAGTGAGTTGGCCACGCGGCGCTTTCCCTTGAGCGAAGCATTGCCGTGCAGGGTGAACTCCAGGTGCAGCGTTCCGATAATAGTCGGCATTTTACAGAGTGGCGGCCTCCTCCACGTGTTCAAAAGCTTCGATCACGTCGCCTACCTTGACGTCATTGAATTTATTGATGTTCATGCCGCATTCGTACCCTTTGGCCACTTCTTTGACGTCTTCCTTGAAGCGCTTGAGCGAGTCTATTGTGCCGGTGTGGACCACCACGCCGTCGCGGAGCAGCCGGATGTTGGCGTTGCGGGGAATCTTTCCGTCCACAACAAAGCAGCCGGCCACCACGCCGACTTTGGGCACGCTGAAGGTCTCGCGGATTTCTGCTTGGCCCAGGTAGACTTCGCGGATGATGGGGGCGAGCATGCCGGTCATGGCGCTCTTTATATCGTCCACCAGCTTATAAATAATGTCGTAGTAGCGAATGTCCACAGATTCGCGCTCAGCCACTTCTTTGACCTTGACAGTGGGCCGTACGTTAAAGCCGATGATGATGGCGTCAGAGGCTGAAGCGAGCAAGATGTCTGACTCGGTGATGGCGCCTGCGCCGCCGTGTATGACGCGGACTTTGATTTCATCTGTGGAGAGTTTGGCCAGAGACTCGGTAATGGCTTCCTGGGAGCCTTGCACGTCTGATTTGACGATGAGGTTGAGGGTCTGGGCTTCTTCGGCGCTTTTCTTGGCAAGGAAGGTTTCCAGGGTCACCTTGCTCTCTTTTGCCAAGTCGCGTTCGCGCTGTTTGATCTGCCGGCTGTCGGCTATGCGGCGGGCGACTTTTTCGTCCGCCACGGCTACGAATTCGTCCCCAGCTTCGGGAACGCCTTCAAAACCTTGCACTTCGACTGGAATGGCTGGACCGGCTTCTTTGACCTTTTTGCCCTGGTCGTTGAACATGGCCCGCACGCGGCCGTTGTACAAGCCGCAGACAAAGCTGTCTCCCTGGTGGAGCATGCCCTCCTGGATGAGCACCGTGGCGACAGCGCCCCGGCCTTTGTCCAGCCGGGCCTCCACGATGTGTCCCCGAGCGGGTTTGTCCGGGTTGGCTGACAGCTCCAGCACTTCGGCTTGCAGGAGCACCAGTTCGAGCAATTCGTCCAAGCCTTGGAGCTGCTTTGCAGAAACGTGGGCGAATATGGTGTCGCCGCCCCAATCTTCTGGGGAAAGGCCCAATTCAGCCAGTTCGCGTTTGACGCGGTCCGGGTCGGCGCCTTCTTTGTCTATTTTGTTGACAGCCACCACTATGGGCACGCCGGCGGCGCGGGAGTGGTTTACGGCTTCGCGGGTCTGGTCCATGACGCCGTCGTCGGCGGCGACCACCAGGATGACGATGTCAGTCACCTGTGCGCCGCGGGCGCGCATGGCGGTAAAGGCTTCGTGGCCGGGCGTATCCAGAAAGACCACTTCGCCGCGCGGAGTGGGCACGTGGTACGCCCCGATGTGCTGGGTAATGCCGCCTGCTTCGCCGGACGCCACATGTGACTGGCGGATGGCGTCTAGGAGCGAAGTCTTGCCGTGGTCCACGTGGCCCATAATGGTGACCACAGGAGGGCGAGGCCTGAGCGACTCAGGCGCGTCTGCTTCCTGAGGCATAATGTATTCTTCTTCGTCAAAGCCGACTTTTTCCACTTCGTAGCCGAACTCGGCAGCCAGCAGAGTGGCTGTGTCCAGGTCCACTGACTGGTTGATGGTGGCCATGACGCCCATGCCGAGCAGCGCCTTGATGAGCTCCTGGGCCTTCACGCCCATCTGGTGGGCCATGTCGGAAAGCCGGATGGCCTCGTCAATGCGCAGTTTGCGCTTGGCCGCCTTCAGGGGCTGGGTGGTTTGCTGCAGCGCCTGCTCGTGCACAGGTTCTTCAAAACCGCGCCTGCGCTTGGATGCAGGCCGGGCGCGTCCGCCTGTCTTGTCGTTGATGGGCCCCTGTTTCTTCTTTTTAGCCTGCAGGCTGGCGCGGCGGCGGTCTTCTTCGTCGGAAAGAGACTGCGAAAAGTCGACCACTCGCTTGTCTTTTTTGCGCTTTTTGCGGCCGTCAGCTGCAGCTGGCGGCGGTCCTGAGGGCTGCTGGCCTGGACCAGCGGTCGAGGGAGCCGGCCCGGAACGACGGCGCGGCGGCGTTTCTGCTGCTGCTTTTGCCGTTTCTGCTGCTGCTTTTGCCGTTTCTGCTGCTGCTTTTGCCGTTTCTGCTTGGGCTTTTACCTTGGCCTGTTCAGCCGCGTCTGGCACGTAAATGACTTTGACTTGCGGACCGGCCGCTTCAGGCTCTTTTTTCTTTTTACGTTTTTTCTTTTTCTTGGCCTCGGTTTCTGCGCTTTCAGACTGCTCGTCTTTCTGTGCAGCAGCGTCTGCTTCCTGCCCAGTTTTTGCGTCTGTTGCAGAAACAGGCTCTTCTGCTACAGGCTTATCCGCAGCAGGCTCTTTGGGCGCGGCGTCTGCTTCGTCTGGCGTTGCTTCTGGCGCTGCTGCTGCAGCTTCTGCATCGTCCGCTTCTGCATCGTCCGCTTCTGCTTCTGCCGGCGCGGGGGCTTGTTCTTCTACAGTCTGGATTGTTGTTTCTTGGACTGTTTCTTCATGGGCCGGTTTGATGATCCGGGCGGCAGGCGTTTTATGCACTGCAGGTTCGTCTACGCCGGTTTCAACTTCCGTGTCGCCCGAGGTTGCATCTGCCTGGTCCGGGGCAACAGTTTCTATACTGCTGTCAGGCTTTGCCGTCTCTTGCGGAGCAACAGATTCAGGGCCGGCGGCTTGAGCGTCTACTGGCGCTTTGGGCTCGTCCTTGGCTCGGCGGCGGCGGCGGCGTATGACGCCAGGCTGAATTTCCTTGGAGACCACTTCTGTCTTGCGGCCGGCTCCCTGGAGCTTGGACCGGACCTGGTCGGCCTCCTCTTGGGTCAGTGAGCTCATGTGGCTTTTGGCGGACATTTCGAGCTTGCGCAATGTTTGTACCAAGTCTTTAGTGGTGACGTTGAGTTCGTCAGCCAGATCTTTAACTCGTATAGTATCACTCATGAATTCACCTCTTTACGCCAACGCCTTTTGTCAGTGTAAGCATATATTTTGTCGCGGCATGTCTGGTTGCCGCACACATAATACCCTCGCCCGGGCATTGCGGCTTTGGGGTCAGGCGTCAATCTCGCACGCGCCGCATGGGCGGCTGCGTTTACCGGACACTCATGGGCGTCTGGCGTGTAGACGTGCCGTAACAGTTCGTTCTTAGCAAAGCGCGACCTGCATATCACGCAGGAGCGAACAGGCGTTTTTTTACTACGTATGCGGCTCATGCAACCTCTGGCGTTATGTGTTTTTCCCAGGTTCTTCAGGGGCTTCTCCCGGCTCGTTCTCTGGGACGGCTTCAGGCTCTGGGGCTGAAGCACTGTCTGGAGTCTGGTCTGTTTCCGGGATGTTCTCCGGATTTGGCGCGTTAGCGTCAGTTTCTGTATTTGCTGTTTCATCTGTTTCTGCAGGAGAGGCTTTGACGCCAAGAAAGTTCAGCGCAGACCGGACGTCCTTGATGCGTTCTTCGGAAATGCCGTTGATGTCCAACAGCTCTTCGTCTGTGGCGTTGGCGACTTGCTCGACATTTTCGTAGCCTGCGTTCAAGAAGTGCTCCACGGCGAGTTCCGCCACGCTGGCAAGCTGCTCCAGAGCTTCGCGGCCAGCGTTGAGCTCGCTGTAGCGGGTCTCTGTGTAGATGTCTATTTTCCAGCCCAGGAGCTTGGAGGCCAGCTTGACGTTCTGACCCTTGCGGCCGATAGCCAGTGTCAGCTGGTCGTCCGGGACAACAACTTCAAGTTGCTGTTCGTCTTCGTCCACAGTGATGCGGCTGATGATGGCTGGAGACAAAGCATTGGCGGCGTATTTGGCTATTTCTGGGCTCCAGACCACGATATCTATGCGTTCGCCGCGTAGTTCCTGGACAATGTTCTGAATGCGCGATCCCCGGATGCCGACGCAGGCCCCCACAGGGTCCACGTCCCGGTCGCGGGAATAGACGGCGACCTTGGCTCGGCTGCCCGGGTCGCGGGCGACGCCCATGATCTGGACGATGCCGTCGTCCACTTCAGGCACTTCGCGCTTGAACAAGATGGCCATGTAGTCCGGGTGCGCCCGAGAGACGATAACCTGGGGCCCGCGGCCTTCCTTGCGGACGTCGACGATGAACGCTTGCACACGGTCGCCGCGTTTGTAGCGTTCTTTTTGGATTTGCTCTTCCTTGGGCAGCAAGGCTTCGGTCCGGCCCAGGTTGATGATCCACCCGCCCCGGTCGCGGCGCTGGATGATGCCGCTGATGATGTCGCCTTTGCGGTCCTTGTATTCTTCGTAAATGATTTCCTGTTCTGCATCGCGCATGCGCTGGATGATAACCTGCTTGGCAGACTGGGCGGCAATGCGGCCCAGGTCTTCGACGACCAAGCGAAAGCCGATTTCGTCGTCCATCTGGGCGCCGGGATCCAGTTTTTGAGCTTCTTCCAAGGTGATCTCAGTGTCCGGGTCTTCCACGGACTCTGTGACCATCTTGTATTGATACACTTCTATCTCGCCAGTCTCGTCATTATACGTGACTTCAGCGTCGATCTTGTCGCCAAATTTCCGGATAATGGAGGACCGGACTGCTTCTTCCAGCGTGTCCACCAGCAAATCGCGGTCTATGCCCCGGTCTTTGCTTATCTGGTCGATGGCTTTTTTCAGTTCCATGCTCATGAGTCTGAACTCCCCGCCCGGCTGCCTGGCGTAGCCAGGGCTCCAGCAGATGCTATTTTTTCTTTTTCTGTTTACCGCCGCCGGGCTTCTCCGGCTGCGGGAAATAGTGTATTAGTTTAGCCTTTTTTACCAATTCCCACGCAATGTGCGCGTCTTGTCCATCCACTTGCACGGTCGCAACGTTGTCGCCAACTTTTTGCAGCCGGCCTTTAAACCGCTTGCGGCCGGCGAATTTCTCAGCTCCAGGCAAGGGCTGCGCCAGCGCCAGGTCTACGTCGCGGCCAACGTAGTCGTGCATTTGCTCCAGACTGAAGAACGGCCGCTCAAACCCGGGCGATGAAACCTCCAGGGTGTATGTGCCGGGAACAACATCCTCTACGTCCAGGGCCACGCTAAGATGCCGGGAAAGCCGGGCGCACTGGTCAATGGTCGGCCCCTTGGATTTTTTGGCTGGGTCATCCACATATATACGGATGATGGGCCGGCTTTTTTCTCCCAGCATTTCCAAGCCCCACAGGGCCAAACCTTCTGCTGCGGCCATGGGTTCAACTACGAGCCGGACAGCCTCAAGAGCGTGTGTTTCCAAAACCATGCCAGAGCTCATTCTACTGCGTTATATCTTCTAGCCTTGTCAGGCCGTTCGCCAGTCCATCTCCGGCCAGACGGAGGGGAAATCCAACAAAAAAGGGGGGACCTTGGCGGCCCACCCCGTTATTCGCCAACCTCGCCAGTACTGGACAAGCGTTTTGCGTCATGCAACGGGTGGAGCGGGCGACGGGATTCGAACCCGCGACACCAAGCTTGGGAAGCTTGTACTCTACCAACTGAGCTACACCCGCCCTTTAAAGAAGAGCTACATAAAACACCGTTCAAACGAAAGTCAAGAAATTTCCTGCGAAAAGCGGGCATTTCCTTGTTGGGCAAGGATGCAAGCAACAGCTGCACCGGCCTCAGCCATGCGCAGGATGCAGCTGTTGTCTCGGCAAACCTGCCGCCCTCCTTGGTAAACAATCGAATAATTCATGAAGTTGTAACGTTTGGGGGGTAGTTTTCAACCGGAAGACTACACCATGGCTCAACAGACATCATTATCGCATAAACAGAGGCTTGCTGGAGTTCGCAGGCGCTCTCTGTACAACCAGGACGGAATGGCTTTTAGAAAGGGGCCATATGGCCGAGCTGTTCAGCTGTGTCTTGTAGGGGCACTCTATTATGCGCTCGTCCGTATAGGCATGGAAGCTGCGCCGTACACCCTGGACGTGGCCGCCGTGTGGCCTGCAGCAGGGTTTGCTTTTGCCGCGCTTCGCGTTTGGGGGCTGCGCATGTGGCCGGCTGTGTTTATTGGCGGCTTTGTCCCTATCATGCTCAACAACCCGCCAGGCGCCATAGTGATCCTTGCCGGCGCAGACACGTGCGGGGCGTTGGCCAGCGTCTGGCTGCTCAACCGGTTTCATGGCCAGGACGAGTTTTACAACACGCCGCGGGGGATGGCTATTTTCATGTGCGCAGCGTTGGTCTTGTCGCTGGTCTCGTCCGCCATAGGCGTAGGCACGCTGTTGACGATAGGCAAAATAAACAGCCAGCCTGCTGGCGTTGTCTGGTGGACTTGGTTTCTCTCAGACCTGGCTGGAGTGGTTTTCACGGCTCCCGTGATAACAGCGTGGCTTCGCAGAGGGTTTTCGCCCAAACTGCAAGGCGCCTGGTGGGAGCAAGCAGTTATTCTGGCTGCTTTGCTGGCGGCGGGGTGGATTGTTTTCGGGCGCCAGCCTTTTTACGGACCCAAAACTTATCCCATGGCGTTTATGCTAACGCCTTTGCTGGTTTGGGCTGCGTTCCGTCTTGGCAGCCGGGGATTTTTGACCACGCTGTTTATCAGCGGGGTGCTGCCAGTCACAGGAGCGCTATTACAGCTGGGGCCCTTTGCCGCCAAGCCCTTCCCGCAGTCTGTGCTTTTGCTGCAGTCTTATCTTGTCATCATGGGCGCCACGGTGCTGACAGTCCACGCGGTGGTCAAGGACCGGGGGCGGAAGATCAAAGCTTTGGCGCTGACCCAGGACGCCGCTATCCACGCTTTGGCGTCATTGGCTGAAACCCGGGACAGCGACACCGGCCGGCATCTCAAGCGCACACAGCATTACGTGCGCATACTGGCGGAGCAACTGCAGTCTGCCAACGGTAACGCCAGCCGTTTGGCGGACCAACATATTGCATTGATGTACACAGCCGCCCCCTTGCACGATATTGGCAAAGTCGGGGTGGCGGACGCCATTTTGCTTAAACCCGGCCGCCTGAATCCTGAAGAATTCGAAACCATGAAAAAGCACGCACTCTATGGCGCCAAGGCTCTGCGTAAAGCCATGGAAAAGTATGGGCCCAACGAATTTGTCGTAATAGCTGAAGAGATTGCTTACACCCACCACGAAAAATGGGACGGCGCAGGATATCCCCAGGGGCTCAAGGGCGAGGATATTCCTCTTTCTGGACGGCTCATGGCCCTGGCCGACGTCTACGACGCGCTGACCAGCAAAAGAGTCTACAAAGATTCCCAGCGGCACATGGAAGCCAAGCAGATCATAGTAAACGGCATGGGCGAGCAGTTTGACCCGGAAGTCGTCAAAGCTTTTTTGCGCCGCGAACATGAGTTCGTCCGCATCGCTTGGAAGTACGCTGACGAGAGGACAAAGTCTGAAAGCCGGGACTGCGGCGCAAGGGGAAAAACTGCATGAGCAGCATCAGCAAATATTTTTCCAAGAAACTTCTGTATTCCCATAATGAGTGGGAAAGCATCGGCAGCAAGCACGTTGCCGGCTTGTTGCAAAGCCTGCATCCTGAGCACGTAAAAATTCTGGATGCTTACTATGGCAAAGAGCCGATAGCAGTCTGTCTCTTGTCCATCCGAGAGTTTTTCCTGCGGCCCCGGAGTCTGGACATAGAAACCGGACTGGCTTTGAGCCTGGACTTGAAAAGAGAGGCAGAATCCAAAATTGAAGGGTTCATGCCAGAGAGTACGCTGCTTTTTGCCGAGCACACGAGCCTGCACACGGTGTGTCTGGCGGCGGCCATGCCAAAAGGCAAAAAATTGGTCATGTCCGATGCTGTGGTCATGCTGCGGCTTTCCATCCGGGACAACCTGCACCTGAGCTATTTTGACGAACTCAAGGAATTCGTCCATGTATCCGCCGGCGTTGGGTTCATGCCCGACGTACGGCAAAGAAGTCTGGAGAACATGTTCTTCAGCGCCTTGTGGGAGGCTGAGTCCGCCTTGAACAATCCCATGGAGTATGCAGGGTTGCCGGTGTTTGAAGAATATGAACGCATTCTGGAAGAAGAAGATATTTCAACACTGTATCAGCCTGTTGTCAGTTTTGAATCAGGCAACGTAATAGGTTGGGAAGCCTTTTCCGTAGGACCAAAAGGGAGCTTTTTTCACACCATTGCCTCGTTGCTCCGGTTTGCCGAGGAAACCGGCACCCTGGCGGACCTGGAAAGCCTGTGCCGGAAAAAAGCTTTTGAGGGGGCGGGCAAGCTCAAGACCGGCCAAAAGTTGTTCATCAATATGCATCCTGCTGCGTTCATGGAGCGTTTTACGCCTGGTGAAACGCTGGTGTTGCTGGAAAAAGCAGGTATTCGACCCAGCGATGTTGTTTTGGAAATATCCGAGCCGCTTACCAGCAAGGAACCGGCCCGGCTATTGAGCCATTTGGAAAAGTTTTCCTCCCGCGGGTTTAACTTGTGCTTGGACGAGCTGGGAAACCAGCTGTCGAACTTGGGGTTTATGACGCGGCTCAAGGCGGACTACATGAAGGTGGATATTTCTTTGATAGGCGGCATAGACTCCAACCCCTACAACCGACAAACTGTGGAAACCCTGGTCGCCATGGCTAACCGCATGGACTCGCGGCTCATCGCAGTAGGCGTCGAAACTGAAACAGAGTATCATTTTCTTTCGTCCATGGCCATTTATGCAGGCCAGGGACATTATCTCGCTGCGCCGTCTTCTGTGCTTTCAGAAGAAGTGTTTGTCCCACAGGTCAAAGCGTCAACCGAAGCAATACCCGAGCTTGCCAAAAGCGCCATGCCCATCCGGGACCTGGTGCGGCCCACCATCCAGGTGACAGAGGACACCACTGTGCAGCAGGTCAAAGAGTTGCTGGCCGACAAGCCGCCTGTGTCCAATGTTGTCATAGTCAAGGACCGCAAGCCCCTGGGATTAATCATGAAGTATACGTTGGACTATCACCTTTCGTCCCAGTTCGGCATCTCTTTGTATCTGCAGCGGCCTGCGTCCAGAATTATGGACGGCAACGTGTTGACCGTGGAAGCCGGTCAGCCGGTGGAGGAAGTGGCTCAGCTGGCTATGCAGCGTGAAAACGAAAAGATATATGACGACTTGCTGGTAACGGATAAAGGCGCTCTTCTGGGAGTCGTTTCTGTGCAGCGGTTGCTCGATTCACTGGCCAAGTTCCAGGTGGAAATGGCCAAAGGGGCCAACCCTCTGAGCGGTCTGCCGGGCAACGTAGCCATAGAAACAGAGATAGAGCGCCGGAGCAAAGGCCGCATGCCCACCAGTCTAGTCTATATTGATCTGGACAACTTCAAAGTCTACAATGACGTGTATGGATTTGACAACGGCGACAAGGTGATATTGCTGACCGCCAGAGCCCTGAACGAGGCCAACAAAAGAAAAGGCGGGCTTGGAGACATGGTGGGACACGTTGGCGGCGATGACTTCGTGCTTATAGTAGACCCGCAAAGAGCCCAGGCCTTGGCTGAAGAGACTATTTCTCTTTTCGCCAAGGAGGCGCCGGCGCTCTATAACGAAGAAGACCGGACCCGCGGCTACATCGTAGGCGCAGGCCGGGACGGTAAAAAGGGCAAGTTTTCTCTGGTGTCATTGTCCATAGCCATCATTGACTGCGTATTCGACGACGGCTTCACTATGGGCAACCTGAGCCTGACTGCTGCAGTAACAAAGAAAAAAGCCAAAGCCATTGACGGCAACTCCATTGCCCGTCAGTGCATGGAATGTACGAATGCGGGCTAGACCCGTAGTCTTTCCCTCCAAAGGCCGCCGCCGCGTCCAGGAGCCAAGGTGGGTGCTGGCTGTGCGGCTCATTGGGGTGGCTGCCGCGTATTTTTTCTTGTCCCGTCTGGGCATGGAACTGGCAGCCATTAATAACAAAACGGCTATTGTTTGGCCTGCGGCCGGGGTGGGCTTCGCTGCTGTCTGGATATGGGGCCGGCCCCTGTTAGCTGCTGTGTTTGTGGCGGAATTCGCCGCCAGCATGCTCATCAATTCAGTCATGTTCAGCGTGCTGGTGTCGCTGGGAAATACTTTCTCCATATGGCTGGGTGTTGCCGTAGCACGTCGGCTGAGCGGGCATGGCGAGCTGTATCACACAATCCGCAACACGGCCGCCTTTTTGGCTGGGGCCGGAGTTCTTAGTTTTGTTGCAGCTGTGATAGGCGTCAGTCTGCTGCTGGGGTCGGGCCATTTTTCCAGAACGCCGTTCTTAATAGGTCCGACATTGGTCGGGTGGGGCTGGATGCTCTCTGACTTTACCGGAGTCCTTGTCATTGCGCCGTTATGTATAAGCATAGGCCGCTATGAATCGCTTCCCCGCGGCCCCTCGCACAAGTGGGAAGGCCCCTTATTGCTCATTGGCGTTTGCCTGACCGGCTGGGTCATTTTCGGACATACGTTCAGTTACTTTGTCCGCGACTATCCGCTTATGTTTGCGTTTGCGCCGTTGCTTCTTTTGGCGGCCTTTCGCCTGACGCATCTGGAAGTTTTTGGCGCAGTCGCCCTCAGCTCCATTGCTGCGGTGTGGGGCGTTTTCTCTGGCATGGGCCCATTCAGCGGATACGACTTCATCAGCTCGCTGTTCATATTGCAGGCGTTTCTGGTGATTATGGCCGGCATGACTCTTGTCACCCACGTCGCCACGGCGGAGCGGGACGAGACTGCCCGGTCTTTGCAGCTTATTCAGGACATGGCCATCTATTCCATGACGACTTTGGCCGAAAAGCGTAACGGCGAGACAGAGCCGCATCTGCAGCGCACCCGGGAGTACGTGTATCTGCTGGCGACAAAACTGCGCAAACGGTTGCGGGACCGGAGCCTGAAGGGCCAGAACCCTGCGCTCATGCGCCAGGCGGCTCCGCTGCACGATATAGGCAAGGTGGGCGTGCCGGACGCCATACTGCAAAAGCCCGGGCCCTTAACGCCAGAAGAAATGGACGAAGCCCGGCGGCATGTAGAGTATGGGCGCGTGGCTCTGGGGGGGGCTTTGGAAACATTGGGCGCAGGCTCATTCATGGGCATGGCGGAAGAAATCATTGCATCGCATCATGAACGCTGGGACGGGCAGGGGTATCCGCAGGGTCTGCGCGGGGAAGCCATTCCCCTGTCTGGCCGCATCATGGCAGTAGCCGACGTGTACGACGTACTTATCTCCCGCCGGGTGTACAAGGAGCCGGTGAGCCATGAAGAAGCCGTGCAGATAATAGCCGCAGAAAAAGGCAAGCAGTTCGATCCGGACGTGGTGGACGTTTTCCTGGAAAATGAGCAGGCAATACAAAAGATAGCCGAAAAATATCCAGACAAAGTACAAGAGCCAGCACAACAAACCAGTGACGGCTGAATGAGGCCAGTTGTGTCAGACGCTCTTACGTCAGGCGCTCTTACGTCAGGCGCTTTTACGTCAGGCGCTTAGGTTTTGCTGCAATTCTCCATGTTGTCGTAAGGATACTGCGCCTCCAGCAGGCAACGGTTCGTATTGAAGGGCATGCGGAACAAAAACCGTGCTCCATGTCCCGGCCGGGACTCCACCCAGATGCGGCCGTTCATACGCTCCACCAGACGCCTGGCTGTGGCCAGACCCAGGCCCACCCCGCCGAATCGCCGGTGCAGGGCCATTTCAGACTGGGTGTAGACATCGAAAATCAATTCCTGCTGGGTCTCAGAAATGCCAATGCCCGTATCTTCCACAGAAAAGAGCATCTCAACGTAGTCGTCCTTACTCATTTCGCTGTGCAGCGTTTGGGAGCTGAGGGACACGGCTCCTTCCGTGGTGAATTTGAGGGCGTTGTCCAAGAGTATGTCAAACACCCGGGCCAGCGCCTGGGGGTCGCCGGCCAGACGGTCAGGCGATGTTGGGTCCAGGTTTAGGGAGAATTGCAATTTTTTGGCGGCGGCTTTTTCTTTCCATGTAGCGGCCGTGTCTGTAAGCAGAGGCTCCAGCTCAAAGGGGACTTCCTGCAGCGTCTGTTCGCCAGACTCGATGCGCGAAAATTCCAGCGCCTGGTCAATGAGTTTATTCAGACTGTTGACCGATTGTTTGACCAGCTCCAGGTTCTCCCTGTGCTCCTCAGAGCTAATTTCGTCAGCAACCAAGTCAGTCAAGCTGTAGATGTGGTGCAAGGGCGTTTTGAATTCATGGCTCATGGCGGCCAGGAACGAGGTTTTGGCGTTGCTGGCCGCCTCTGCGTCGTTCTTGGCTTGGCGCAGCTTTTTTTCCATTTTCTTGCGCGAAGTGATGTCCATAAAGGCGCCAACAATCCGCAAAGGCTTGCACTCCTGGTCCCGGGAGGCGATCATAAACCGCGCCAGCATCCATTTCCACCGGCCTTCCTTGGTGCGCACGCGCATCTCGGTTTCCGTGTTTGTGGGACCATTACATTTTTGCATGTGCGAAAGCGTATGTAAAATGTTTTCAGCGTCCTGCGGGTGGACCATGGCCTTCCAGGCTTGAAAATCCAGGGACAACTCGTCGTGGTGGTAGCCAAGAATTTCCGCCCAGCGGGGGCTTACATACACCGCATTAGACGCTGTCTCCCAGTCCCACAGGCCGTCGTTGGTCGCCTCAAAGGCCAGGGTGAGCCGTTCCCGGGTCTGGTTCAGCTCTCGCTCAAGCTTCCTGTTGGCGGTGATGTCGCGGGTGAACACAGCCAGACTGGTAACGTTTCCGGCTGCGTCGAACATGGGGTAGACACTGTGGTCAAAATACTTGCCCCTTGAAATGTCAGAAAATTTGACTGATTTGCCTGTCGAGACAGCGTCTTTGACGATATGTATCCGGGTTCGCGCTGCGTCAGGGGGCATAAACACGGTAAGCAGCTGGCCCTTCAAATCCTCGGGCCTGGCGTTAACATAGTTGGCAAACGCTTCATTGCAAAAAAGGATACAGGCGTCCATGTCCACCAGCACGGCGAAGTCGTCTGTGGCGTTGAGCATGGAGCGGGCCATACTTTCGCTGGAAGCCAGCTTTTTTTCAGTCTGCGCCCGGCTGCTCAGCTCCCTGCCCAGCTGGCAGTTCGTCTGAGCCAACTCAGCCGTACGGCTCAAGACCAGAGACAGTAGTTTTTGGGATTCCTGGCGGGCGTGCTGTTTTTCCTCCGCTTCAGCGTCACGCGTCTTTTTGTGCGCCAGCGCGCGGCGGGTTACGTCCAGCAGTGGCTTCTTTCCCACCGGCTTACACAAATAATCGAAAGCGCCCAACTGGATACTGCGAATGGCTGTGTCCAGCGTGGGAGAGCTGGTGACGACAATGACCGGAGTGGACAAGCCACGGCTAAAGACTTCCTGCAGCAGGTCAATGCCGCTATTGTCGCCGAGCATAATATCCGTGATGATCAGTTCAAAGTCATTATTGCCAAGCTTCTGTAAAGCCCCGTCAAAAGAGTGTGCGGCTACGGGGGTGTGGCCGCTTTTGTTCAGCACAGTAGAAAACAGGCGCTGGGTGCACGGATCGTCTTCGACAATGAGTATGTTGCTCATTTTTACGACTCCTGCGATGCGAGCATTGGTGCAAATTGTCCTGAGAGAGCCCCCCAGCTCAGCATGTGGTTCGCAACACAATAACATTCTTCATATACATCATTTGACAGTAATGGGAAGTGTTTTTTTCGCATGCACACCCGCCGTCACATTACGTGTACTTTGGTTCAGTCCGCGCCCCCTGGTCTGAAATCATTTCTTTCTTGCTCTCGTGGTTCAAAAAGCTTACGTTCGTAAAGATGGTAAACAGAGCGCCCTGACTATAGATGAAGTGTGCCTGGCTATTTGTGAATGTAACTGGTTTTCCTGAAGGATGATACTATGCGTATTCAATCGGTTCATATCCATAATTTTAAGGGAATTGAAGACCTTGCCATTGATCTTGTTAGCCAGAACACTGGCCGGCCGCGGCAGTTTACAGCCTTAGTGGGCCACAACGGCTCTGGTAAAACATCTGTTCTGCAGGCCATTGCGCTGACCATGGCCCTGGCGACCAAACAAATTCGTTCCCCGGAAGATTTTGGTTGGCACGGTTTTGTGCCTGCGCGCTTGTCCAACCTGGGCGAAACCCGCGTTGAGCTGAAGGTGGCCTTTGATCCAGCGGAAATCACCGCAGTAAGCGAGATATTCGAAACCTGGTTGGATTCGCGGGACGAAGAATGGCTGCAGCAGAATCCGGTCACCCGGCCCGGCGACGCGGAAAACGCCACCCTGGTGCTGGAAAACGGCCGCGTCCGGTGCGTTGAAGGCAGGGCCGAATACAACCAATTTCTAGGTCGCTACTACATCAAGGTGCTCACGCACACCCACCCCCGCCTGCGGGCCCGTTTCAAAGATGTGGGAGACGTGTTCTGGTTCGATCATTACCGCAACCTTGGCTCCCTGCGCTACGACAACTCCGGACGGGACAAACAGCCCGGACCTGGCGCCACGGAAGCCGGGCTGGAGCGTTTGCGCAAGTTCCTCGTCTCCATGTGGGGCTACCACGCCAGTGAGGAAAAGGCCGGCAACAAGGACTATGTGGTGGAAATGGACCGCATGCTGGACCAGCTGATTCCCGGCATGAAATTTCACGGCGTAGAGCCGCGGCCAAGCAGCGGGCGAAACCAGGACTCCCGAACTGTCCGGTCTGATTTTATGCTCATGGAAAAGGACGGCAAAACCTTTGACATAGCGGAAATGTCCTCCGGCGAGCAGGCGCTGTTCCCGCTGGTCTACGAATTCGTCCGGCTGGACATCGCCCGGTCCATCGTCCTGCTGGACGAGCTGGAGCTGCATCTGCACCCGGTCGAGCAGAAACGGCTGCTCGCCGCCCTGCCAACAATGGGCAAGGACTGCCAGTTCATCATATCCACACACTCGCCCTATCTGGAAGAGATCATTACTATAGATGATCAGGTCCGGCTGGGCGGTGATCTGTGGAACATGTAAATAGTATTTACCGCAGACACTGCCAATCTTCGCCAGAGAAAAGTAAGCAACGCGAAGCCGAAGGCGGTGATGCGCGACAGCGCAGCACCGCGTTGCGCCAGCCTGATCCCCGGAGCCGCACAGCGGCGCAGGGGGCAGGCGTCATATGGCAATCCTTAAGACGACGCGTCAACGCCGACCAACACGACTTGTTGCGCTTGGTATGCGGACGAAGCGAAGCGAGGGGATTGTCAACGCGCATACTTGCCCCCGCAATATATTGTCCACAAATATATTGTAGACACACGAAATTGCGTTCATGCAGTTATGAGCACAGCGCTGCTCTTCAGCCTCGCTTCGCTTCGGCCGCCAGCCAAGCCCTGAGTGTGCTGCGCACGGGGAACGTATAAATTTCCATATGCCGCCGCCCCCCTGCGCTACGCTTCGGGGATGCGGCTGTCGCAACGCTGTCGCATCGCTGCGCTCGCGACCGGCTCCGCCTTCGCGTTGCTCACTGTAAAGTATTTACCACGCCCCCCATAGCAGGTACCCTCGGTCCATAAAATCTTCCATCCAAACACCAAGGAGCGCCTATGCTGGATTTTCACGTAGATCCCGAATTGTGCACCAAGTGTGAACTGTGCGTGCAGGACTGCCCGCCCCACACTATCGCCATGAGCGAGGAGGGCGACGGCCTGCCTGTCATCGTCAAAGAAGAACGCTGCATCCGCTGTCAGCATTGTCTGGCCATATGTCCCACGGGCGCAGTCTCCATTCTGGGCTGCAAGCCCGAGGACTCCGCGCCGCGCAAAGAGTTCAAGGTGGACGCCCAGAGCCTCGGGAACTTCTACCGCGGCCGGCGCTCGGTGCGCAGCTATAAGGATGATGACGTGGACCAGGCCCTGCTGCAGAAGCTGTTGGACGACGCCTGGCACGCGCCCACGGGCGTGAACGCGCAGCCGGTGCTGTTCACGGTCATCAACTCGCACGAGTCCGTGGGCAGGCTACGGGACGAAGTCTACGCCCGGCTGGCAACCGAGCTGCAAAAGGAAGCGGTGGCCGCCACGCCCAAGGCCCAGTACATGTCCTTCACCCTGCGGGCGCGGGAGAAGTTCGGCGACGACGTGATCTTCCGCGGCGCCCCAGGCATTTTGCTGGCCAGCTGCCCCAAGGGCGGCGCCAGCCCCATTGCCGACCCGATCATCGCCCTGAGCTACTTCGACATCCTGGCCCAGGCCGCCGGGCTGGGCACACTGTGGAATGGCCTGATCAAATGGACGGTGAACGACATCCTGCCAGACCTGCGCAGCCGCCTCGGCGTGCCGGACGACCACCAACTGGGCTACGCCATGTCCTTCGGGGTCCCGGCGGTGAAGTACCAACGCACCGTGCAGCGCGGCGCGGCGCGGGTGCAGTGGGCAAAGGTGTGAGGGGGCTTTCGGCGCACTCTTCCCGCTGTAAGAAAATTGTAAGATTGGCTGTGTTATGGTTTTACAATATTACTGAGAGCCCGACATGGTTAACGTTTTTATGCTCCAGGTAATAGCAGCTTCCTGTTGCGCAAGGCGTCATTGCACCATGCTGTAGTTCAATAGCCTGCTGCAATTATTCCGTAAATTCGCAACAGAAGGTGTTCTGGAACAGGTCCTGAGGGTCCTCAGGCCAGTCCGGCGTGAGCGTTTTTTCCTGGTGTTATAGTTGGTTGCGTGTAAAAAAGTGTATATGCTGCAGGGGTCTTGATTGAGAAGGAAAATCACT
>CAYTSA010000013.1:0-56430 GCA_964440345.1 uncultured Desulfovibrionaceae bacterium
GGCTCTGGGTGCTGGACGACCAGGGCGAGACCGTGGGCCTGAACATGACCGCCGGCCAGAGCTACACATTGCAGGCCAGGGTGTACAACTACAGCTTCATCAGCGTGGATACGGCGTTTGACGTGCTGTTCGAGTACCAGGAAAGCGACGACCGCCAGACCTGGAGCGCGGATAAAACATCCATAGGCAGGGCGACCATAGATAAGATACCGGGTTTCGGCCAAAGCGAGGGCCGTAAACCCCTGGCGAACTGGGCGTACGCTGCAGTGGATTTCACCCCGCCGGCAGACGCCAAGCGCTATATCCGTGTATGGGCTACCCTGGACCCGGACAACGTGATCCAGGAGCGGGCGAAACACGGCCTGGGCGAGGAGTACGGCAACAACCTGGGCTGGTTCGGGCAGGAGCTGGGGGTCGTTACGGACGCTGGCGCGTCCACTCCGGCGGCATTGCGGGACGAGGAGAGTGAACCCATTACCGCACGCCTTGACGTTGAGAACCTGGGAGAGGGCGAAGCCGAGGCGCAGTTGGTTGTGCACGACGTGAACGCCCAACTGGAGCACGTCCAGGTCTCCTTCTTTGACGAGCCCGAGGTGGAAGGCCAGGCGCGCAGAGCGTTTGACATGGAGCTGATCCCACACTTGACGCCAGGCATGGAAACCAGGATTCATGCCTTGTACGACGCTTCCGGCGCTGCGGGGGAAGTGACCATTTATGCAGTGATCGACTACACCCATCCGGAATTTGGCTCTGGGGAAATGGAGTTGGCCCGGTCCTTTGACCCGGATGATACGGGCGGGAGTTCCGGGTGCGCACTGGGCGAAACCGGCGCGGGCTGGCCGGCGCTTGCGCTGCTGGCCTTGCTGGCTCTGGCGATTCGCCGCCGCAGAAGTTGAGTTTTTTTCAAACAACTTCATTCGGGTTGTGTCCATTAGGCCGCGTCTGGGCATAGGCCGCGGTCCTTTTTTGTGGTGTGGCGAGTTGTGTTCAAGCATGTTGACTCATTCTTCGACTCCGGGCATGTACATCAGTGCATAACAGAGGCGGGGGAGAGTCAACGAGTAGCATCCGGCTGGTTTGTCATGTTGCTGTTATCCTGTAAGACAACCGGCGCAATGCAGCGGAGCAGCGAATGGCGGAAAGTACACATCTGGCGCAAAAACCCTTGATTGCCATAGGCTCAAGCATGCTCAACCTGTTGAGCGAGCTGGGCGCAGTGTTTCTGTTCTGCATGGACGGCCTTAGGCTCATCTTTTCCTCGCCCAAGCAGTTTTCCAAAACTGTGGAGCAGGTCTACTACATCGGGGTCAAGTCTATTTTCGTCATATCGCTCATAGGCCTGTTTACTGGCATGGTGCTCGGGCTGCAGGGCTACTACACGCTGGTGAAATTTGGATCGGAGGGGCTCTTGGGCGCGGCTGTGGCGTTGACGCTCATCCGCGAGCTGGGGCCAGTGCTTACGGCCATCATGGTCATAGGCCGGGCTGGTTCGTCCATGACGGCGGAAATTGGCATCATGCGCATATCCGACCAGATAGACGCCCTGGAGGTGATGGACATCCGGCCCATGAGTTTTCTGGTCAGCCCCCGGATGGCGGCGTCTATCATCTGTTTTCCTTTGCTCACGGCTCTGTTTGACGTCATCGGCATACTCGGCGGTTATCTGACGGGCGTGATGCTTCTGGGCATTAACAAGGGGATTTATTTTCACCGCATAGAGTCCAGCGTGGTGATTGATGACGTGAACGGCGGTTTCGTCAAGTCGTTTGTTTTTGCGGTCATTGTTGCCGCCATTTGTTGCTATCAGGGCTATTTTACGCACATGCGCAAGGACGCCGTTGGCCCGGTGGGCGTATCCAACTCCACCACCACGGCTGTTGTACAGTCCTGCGTGCTGGTGCTTATTGCAGACTACGTGCTGACAACCTTTTTGCTCTAACAGCCAAGAGGAACTGCAACATGCCGCGAAAAGAAGGCTGGGACATACAGCTGGTTAATTTGAGCGTGGGCTACCCGGGCGTCACAGTGCTGCGGGATTTGAACGCGCACATGCCCGCCGGCAAGATATCGTTCATTATCGGCGGGTCCGGGTGCGGCAAGTCCACGCTGCTGCGGCATTTGCTGGGCTTGAGCAAGCCCCACGCCGGGCGGATACTGCTGAGTGACAATAATCTTTTTGAACTGAACCGGGCGCAGTTTCGCTGCATTCGCCGGCGCATGGGAGTTCTGTTTCAGGACGGGGCGCTGTTGGGCTCGCTTACGCTTTTCGAGAACCTGGCCTTGCCCCTCAAAGAGCACACCAAGCTGCCGGAGGAGATTATCGAGGAAGTCATCCGGTTGAAGCTGGGGCTGGTAGGATTGGAAAAATTTATGGACTATTACCCGAACCAGCTGTCCGGGGGCATGCGCAAGCGGGCCGGCCTTGCCAGGGCCATCATAATGGACCCGCCCATCATGCTATGCGACGAGCCTACCTCTGGTCTGGATCCCATCAACTCCGCACAGATGGACCAGCTGCTGCACGATTTGAACGAGCTGTTGGGGGTAACTGTGGTGGTGGTCAGCCATGATCTGGCCAGTCTGGACATTGCCGACTACGTCATGCTGCTGCACGACGGCAGGGCTGTTTTCACCGGGGGACTGGAGGAACTGCAGAACTCCAAGGACGCCTACGTCCGCCAGTTCCTGGACCGGCAGCCGTCTCAGCAGGATATACCGGAAGCAGCGCTGGACACGGAAGTAGGCGATCAATTGGCGACATGCGAGATTTAATCACAACTCTGGAAATAGCGCCGACACTCTGATACAGAAAGGTGGAACATGCAAAAATACGCCAAAGAAACTTCAGTGGGCGTTTTTGTCCTGATAGGCATGCTTTGTGTTGCTTATTTGACCATACAACTGGGCGACGTTTCGCTTTTTTCAAAAGACACTTACCAGTTGACGGCCCGGTTTAGCAACGTCTCCGGCTTGAAGCAGGGGGCTGCGGTGGAAATTGCCGGCGTTCCCGTGGGCGAAGTCTCGTCCATAGCGTTGGACACGGATTTTGGCGTGGCGGTGGTGACCCTGGAGTTGCGCAAAGACGTGCAGGCGCCAGACGACACCATAGCTTCGGTCAAGACCAGCGGGCTTATTGGCGACAAGTTCATCAAGCTTTCCCTGGGCGGATCGCCGGACATGCTGGAGCCCGGCGACGCTATCACCGAAACAGAGTCCACGCTGGACATAGAGTCGCTCGTTAGCAAGTACGCCTTTGGCGACGTGGAAGAATAGGCATATGCTGTTTATGAACCTGAAGAGTAATGGAGCACATCACATGTTCAAGCGATACGCTGCAGTTATAGCGTGCACACTTTGCATTTGTGCAACCGCCGGCCCCGCTGGCGCCGCTGACTTGTCGGCCGCCAAATCAGCTCTCAAAGAGAGGGTGGACGTTATCCTGTCCATACTGCGCGATCCGGCTTATGAAAACCTGACGCCGGAAAAGGACAAGGAACAGCGGGCCAAGCTAACGGCAGAAGTGAACAAGGTGTTTGATTGGCAAGAGCTCTCCATGCGTGCGGTGGGCATGTATTGGAAAAAATTCTCCGGCCAGGAGAAGAAGGATTTTTCCGAGGCGTTTTCCGGACTGTTGGAAGCTACCTACTTGAACCAGATACGCGGCAACGCTGACGGCCAAGTGAAATACGTGGGCGAACGCGAAGGCAAGAAAGGCCGGGTGGAAGTGCAGACTATGGTCATTTCCGCCGGCAAGGAGATACCTATTGACTACCGTATGCACCAGAGCGAAGGCAAATGGATGGTCTACGATGTGCTCGCAGAGGGCGTAAGTCTGGTGCAGAACTACCGCTCGCAGCTCAAGGACATGCTCATCAGCAACTCCCCGGCCCAGGTCATCGAAAAAGTGCGCCAGAAAGCCGCCAAACTGCAAGAAACGTAAACATCCAAAGAGGAAATAGCATGAGTACTGCCGGATGCCGTTTGTTGGTGATGATCTTCTGTGTAAGCCTCTTGGCGGCTTGCAGCGCAAAGAATCCTTCCCCCGCCGAAGTACTGAACGTAGAGGCGCCTGCGCCCCTGGTGCTTGTGGCTTCTGCACAGACAGCCAGCGACGCTCCCTCAGGCGTGCTGCTGGCCTCCACCGAAAAAGGCGGGCAACAGGAAAAAGCGGATGAAGCTTTCGACGATGGTTTCGACGATGGTTTCGACGATGGTTTTGGCGAAGGCCAAAGCAAAGAGCCGGAAGTTGACGACCCTCTTGAGGGCTGGAACCGTTTCTGGTTCACCTTCAATGACGGGCTGTATTTTGCCGTGCTCAAGCCGGTGACCCAGGGCTATGCGTATGTCATTCCGGAAGACGGCCGGCTAGGCGTGAAAAACGCCTTCACTAACGCCGAGGCGCCCATCCGCTTTGCCAATTGTTTGCTGCAGGGCCGGTTCAAGCAGGCTGCGGTGGAGTTTTCCAGCTTTATCGGCAACACCGTCTTCGGCCTGGGTGGTCTGTTGGACGTGACCAAGGGCAAGAAGAAGTGGGTGGAAACCACGGACGAGGACCTGGGCCAAACCTTTGGCGCTTGGGGCGCCGGTCCCGGCCCGTACCTGGTGTGGCCGGTGCTCGGCCCCTCCAGTGTGCGCGACACCCTGGGCCGCGTCGGTGACAGGTACGCAGACCCAGTGACATATGTGAATCCCTGGTACTGGTCGGCGGCCGTCAACAGCGGCGAAACCATCAACAACCTGAGCTTTCGGCTGGGAGAGTACCAGTCCATCAAGGACTCGGCCTTTGACCCGTACATAGCCGTCCGCAACGGCTACATGCAGATGCGCGCCAAGCAGGTGGAGAAGTAGGCCGCCTTCGCCTTCGCGTTGCGCACCTTCATCTGCGTATATCTGCGCGCCGTTGTCTGTTTCATCTGCGGTACATTCTTTCCTTGTCACTCGGCTTGGTGTTGCTCGTCTTTTACGCTTTTCCCGAAAAATCCGTCATTCCTTTGTTCAGGCGCGGGTCGTCGCCAAAGAGGAACTGCTTGGACATGTCCGGCGAATAGGTTGACGCCGGCGGCGTCCGGCCCAGGGCTTCGGCTATGGCCCGCACATGCACCGGCGCGCAGCCGCAGCACACGCCAATGTACCGTATGCCCATTTCCCAGGCTTCCTTGGCCCAGTCCGCCACCTCGTAGCGGTTGCAGAGCAGAGGGTCCAGCGCGGTGGGAAAAGTAGTCGGGTGTGGGATGTCCGCTACTGAGCCTGGGTCTGGCAGGTGGAAGAAGGTCGGGTGCTCCTGGGTGGTGCGGTACGGCACTGGCAGGGCCGCCATGGGGCCCTGTATTGCGGCCCGGATTTCCTTGAGCAGCGGGTGCATGGTGGCCGGTCCTCGAAAACAGTTCATGCCCACCACGGTTGCGCCGGCGTCCTCCAACTGTTTGCAACTCTCGCTTGGGCTCACGCCGTCGCGCAAAGCAGGCTCGGCAAACTGGGCCAGTGTGACCACAGCCGGCAATCCCACGGCCTTGACGGCTTCCAGGGCCTGCATGGCCTCGCCATGGAAGTAGAGCGTTTCGGCAATGATGTAGTCGGCGCCTTCGTCTGCGGCCCATTGTGACATTTCGTCAAACATTTTTCTGGCCTGGGTGACAGAATTCGGGGAGTCCGGGTCGTAGACATTGGTGTTGGAAATGTTGCCGGCCACCAGCGGCCGTTCATGACCGGCGGCGGCGAACTCGTCTGCAGCCTGCCGGGCCAGCCCCAGGGCGGCCCGGTTCAGGGGCTCCAGCAGGTCTTCCTTGCCCATTATGCGCATTTTTTCGCGGTGCCCGTTGTACGTGAAAGCTACAGAAACGTCAGAGCCCGCGTGCAGAAAATCCATGTGCAGCCGCAGCAAAGCGTCTGGATTTTCCAGCGCCACTTCAGGCACGAAGGAGCCGGCCTGCAGATAGCCGCGGCGCTCCAGTTCAAAAAGGTATCCTTCTGCACAGATGATTCCATCTTCCGCCAGGCGTGTTGGTAAATCTCGATAGCTCATGGCCGCTCCCATACGTTTTTCACAGCAGCATACACCAGTTGGCGGGCGAGGTGAATGATAAATAGGCGCAGACAGAAAATGGAGGTTAGCCCGAGACAGTTTTCAGGGTTGTTTTCCAATTTTGTCATATAGTGTGAAATTTTATGGCAAAAGCTTGTCACCAGTAGTCAAATAGGTTACAGACTTCACAGTCTCTTAACGTTGTATTGCAAGTGAGGACGCTATGCGCGGCAAAGAACGCCGGCAACTCGAGAAAAGCGAGGCGGTGGAGGTAAAATGCCCCAGCTGTCACGCCACGCAAATAGTCTATCTGCCTCGGGAGGAGATTCCCAAGTGTCCGGATTGCCGGGTGCGGATGATCATCAACGAGGTACTGGAAGAAGGCAAGTCGTATTGACGGCCTCGGCGCGAGCTGGGCTGACATCAACTATGTAACCACTGGAGGAACTGGAGGATGAAGAAACTTATCGCCATTATCGCTGTGATGCTGTTGGCCGCGTCCACCGCGTTTGCCGGCGACATTGAGCTGGCCAAGAAATCTACCTTGAACGACATACTTAAACGCGGCGTGTTGAAAGTGGGCTTTGAATCCGGCTACCCGCCGCTGGAGTTGACAACCAAAGAAGGCGACTTCGTAGGCTTTGACATCGACATGGCCCGGGAAATGGCCAAGGCCATGGGCGTAAAGCTGGAGATGGTCAACACTGCTTGGGACGGCATCATTCCGGCCCTGAACACAGGTAAGTTTGACATCATTATCTCCGCCATGACCATAACCCAGGAGCGGAACCTGAAGGTCAACTTCTGCGATCCGTACCTCATCGTGGGACAGACCATTCTGCTGAACAAGAAGCACGAAGGGACCGTGACCTCCTACAAAGACCTGAACGATTCTAAATATACCGTGGCCTCCAAGCTGGGCACCACTGGCGAAATGGCCGTAAAGCGGATGATCCCCAAGGCTACTTACAAATCTTTTGAAGCTGAAAACGAAGGCGCCATGGAAGTGCTCAGCGGCAAAGCCGACGCTTTTGTGTACGACCTGCCGTTCTGCGCTGTGTTTTACGCCCAGCAGGGCGAAGGCAAGATGATCTTCCTGGACGAGCCCTTTACCTGGGAACCCCTGGGATGGGCCATCAACAAGGGCGACCCGGACTTTGAAAACTGGCTGAACAACTTCCTGCGCCAGGTGAAGAACGACGGCCGCTACGACCGTATGTACGACAAGTGGATCCGCTCCACGGATTGGTTCAAAGACTACCAATAAGCCAAAGAAGTTGACACGCGCACAGGCCTCGGTATCGGGGCCTGTGCATTTTCGTATGGGAACATCCTAATCCGATAACTTTAACAAAAGGCCGTTTCTCCCATGGGTCTCGCCAATCTAGGCACGCGCAGAAGCCGCGGCTACTACTATTTCTGGTCAGGGGTCTTTGTCCTGTTTATTGGTCTGCTTGTGGGGCTCATCTACTGGTCTACCCAGGTAGTGGAGTACAACTGGCGCTGGTTTATGGTGCCCAAGTACTTCTACTATCAGGAAGAAATAGAGATAGCAGCCGAGTTTCTGGGCGAAGTGCGTAAGGTGGACGAACAGGGCGGCGCACTGGAGATTGTCGTCAGAGGCGAAGGCGGCGAGCAGGAGGCCTACACGTTGCCTGGCGACGCCAAGGCCAAGGTGTCCAAGGGCTTCTCCGTCTACCCCGGCGACGTGCTCGCCTCCTACCATCGATGGAAGCCTGGCATCTTGCTCGATGGTTTATGGATGACCCTGAAAGTGAGCATGGTGGGCATAGCCATCGGCATATTTCTGGGGCTGGTCACGGGGCTGGCCCGAATATCAGACAACCCGGCTTTCAAGTGGTCGGCCATGTGCTACATCGAAATTGTCCGTGGTTCGCCATTATTGGTGCAGATTTTTATATGGTACTATGTGCTCGGCACACTCATCAATTCGCTATTGGCGCAGGGGAATATGCCCCAGGTGCCGCCATTTTGGTTCGGCGCCGTGTCTCTGGCGGTGTTTGCCGGGGCGTATATTGCTGAAATCGTGCGCGCCGGCATCCAGTCCATTCACCGCGGGCAGATAGAGGCCGCCCGGTCTCTGGGCTTGAACGGCAGCGACACCATGCGGCACATCATTCTGCCCCAGGCTTTGCGGCGCATTCTGCCGCCTCTGGCCGGACAGTTCATCAGCCTTATCAAGGACTCTTCGCTGCTGGGCATCATTGCCATCCGCGAGCTGACCAAGGCCACCCGCGAGGCTGTGGCTGGCAGCCTGCAATCGTTCGAGCTGTGGATCGTCTGCGCCGCGCTTTATCTGGTGCTTACCTTCTCCTTGTCCATGCTTTTGCAATATGTGGAAAAAAGGACGGTCATGTCGTGATCGAGGTCAAAAATATTCACAAATATTTCTACGTGCCGCACAAGGTTCACGCTCTGAACAACGTCTCCACCATGGTGGAGTCGGGCGAGGTGGTGGTGGTCATCGGACCCTCCGGGTCGGGCAAGTCTACGCTTCTGCGCTGCTTAAACCGGCTGGAGTACGCCGACGAAGGCCAGATATGGATCGACGGGGTGGACATTCTTTCCAGTAAGACCAACATCAACAAAATACGCGCGGACGTGGGCATGGTCTTCCAGCAGTTCAACTTGTTCCCGCACAAAACTGTGCTTCAGAACGTGACCCTGGCCCAAACTGTGGTCCGCAAGCGTTCCGGCAAGGAAGCCACGGAGCGCGCAGAAGCACTGTTGGACAAGGTGGGCATAGGCAACAAGGCGGGCAACTATCCGGACCAGCTCTCTGGCGGGCAGCAGCAGCGGGTGGCTATTGCCCGAGCCCTGGCCATGCATCCCAAAGTGATGCTTTTTGACGAGCCCACCAGCGCTCTGGACCCGGAGATGATTGGCGAAGTGCTGGACACCATGAAGATGCTTGCTCGCGACGGCATGACCATGGTCTGCGTGACTCACGAAATGGGCTTTGCCCGCGAAGTGGCCGACCGGGTGATCTTTATGGACGAAGGCGCCATTGTAGAGGTGGGCACGCCAGAGCACTTCTTTCTGAATCCTGAGCACGAGCGCACCAAGTTGTTTCTGGGGCAGATACTGTAACCACCAATTCTGTACGCAGGCAGGTCCATTATTCTTGCGTTGTTCAGCGCATGGTTTGTCATGGCTGCTTGCCAAGCGTAGATCGTACGCCAACGTGTTAGAGCATTTTAACATTGAATATGTTGAGATGCTCGTATGCACTTTCCTGAAACAATTGTACTTTGTTTCAGAAGCGAGCCTTGTCTCAACGCGAACATGCGCTAACTACAAAGCAATTAACAACGACGCCTGACCCCGCGACCTTTACGCCTCCCCTACCGCGTCTATTGTCACGGTGTTGCGGCCGGCGTCCTTGCTGGCGTACATCAGCTGGTCCGCCCGGTCCACGATTGAGTCCGGCGTGTCGTCCTCTCGTGAAAGGGCTGCGCCTATGGATACCGTGACGTGCAGGCGTACGCCGTCTTCGTGGTAAAAGGAGTTTTCCACCAATATGCGCAGCCGCTCAGCGAGCGTTTGCAGTTGGGAGCGGTCCATGTTCGGCGCCAGGACGATGAATTCCTCGCCGCCCCAGCGGCCCACGAAGTCAAAGGACCGGGTGGCTGCGCTGAGCGTGGCGGAGACCATTTTCAGCACGCGGTCGCCGGCGTCGTGCCCGTAGGTGTCGTTGACAGTTTTGAAATGGTCCAGGTCCAGAAAAAGTACGCCGAATGTCCAGCCGTGGCGGCGCATTTCCTCAAACCGGCTCTGCAGCGTTATCTCAGCGTAGCGGCGGTTGCCCACGCCGGTTAGCGGGTCTTTCAAAGACTCGCGCATCAAGTCCTCAATGCGGTCCAGGGCCGCCACCTTGGCTGTGTTGTCGCTAAAAATTTCCACTGCGCCTATTATGGCCCCTGTGGCGTCCTCTATGGGCGCCACCCGCACGGAAACCGGCACGCGGTGGCCTTTCTTGTGGTGTACAAACACGTCGGCCGTGCGGCGTTTGCCGTCTCCCATGCTGGCTGAGAGCGGGCAGCCGGTCAAACACAGCTGCTGGCCGGAGCTGTCTACATGCATGAGCAAGTTGTCGCTGCAGGAGATTCCCAGCACTTCCTGGGCGGAGTAGCCAGTCATGTATTCGGCGCCTTTGTTCCAATAGGTGATGACCCGGTTGCGGTCCACGAAGTAGACGCCGTCGTGCATGTTGTCCAAGAGGGTGCGGCAGAAATCTGGACACATTTGGTCTTGAAATGTTTGCAGTTCTCTTTGCATTATGAAAGTTTCTATAGACTTTGACGCGGGCGCTGACAAGCCCCAGAACTTGAGCTACCATGGAAAAAATAAATACAGCGCCGTACTGGCCATTTTAACAAAAGGGGTTTTGCAATGCTAATCATATGGTTGTTGTCTCTGTTCTTGCTTGCCGCGCCGGCTGCGGCGTTTGCCGACTCTGCCAAGTCCCTCACCGTAACGGTGTACAACGGCGGCCGCGCCCTTGTGAACGAGGTCCGGTCCATGGACCTGCCAGAGGGCCAGGCAAGGGTGGAATTTCAAGACGTGGCCCAGACCATTGAAGCGCCCAGCCTGCAGGTCAAGTCCCTCACTGCGCCGGATGCATTCAAAGTCATGGATATGAACTACGAGTACGACTTGGTGAACACGCAGAATCTGCTGAACCGCTATGTGGGCAAAGAGCTGCGGGTGAAATTGACTGGCTACAAGTGCCAGGACTGCATGGTGGTCAAGGACGCCACACTTCTGGCGAACACTGACCGGCCAATTTTTGAGGTGGATGGCGAAATATACGTGGGGAACTACGAGTCTGTGCTGCTGCCGGAACTTCCCGAAGGCTTGCGTCCACGGCCCACGCTGGTCTGGCTGGTGGACAACCAGGGGCCGGCTACACAGGACATAGAGGCGTCTTACTTGGCTGGCGGCCTGGACTGGCGGGCGGATTACGTGCTCAAGGTGGACAAGGACGAAAAAGGGGGCGCTCTGTCCGGCTGGGTGACGCTGTCCAACACGTCCGGTAAAAGCTATGAAGATGCGTCGTTGAAGCTGGTGGCCGGCGACGTGAATCGAGCCCGGCCGGAAATGAATATGTACAAGCAACGGGCCATGGCTGCAGCGCCCATGATGGAAAGCGCCGACGTAGCCGAGGAAGAGTTCTTTGAATATCACCTGTACAACGTGACCCGGCCCGTCACGGTGCTGCAGAATCAGACCAAGCAGATCAGCCTGTTGCAGGCGCCGTCTATGACTGTGGCCAAAAAGCTGGTAGGCCGTTATGGAGGCTATTCCGGAACCCGCGGGGCCAAGATAAAGCAGCCAGTTAAAGCGTATCTGACCTTTACCAATGACAAAAAGAACGGGCTGGGCCTGCCTCTGCCCAAGGGAATTGTCCGGGCCTATCAGCAGAGCAATGACGGCTCCACGCTCTTCGTGGGCGAAGACCGCATAGACCACACAGCCAAGCACGAAGAGGTGAAGCTGCTGATGGGCGAATCCTTTGACGTGAAAGTGGACCGCGTGCAGACGGCTTATGAAAAGCTGGGCTCCAAGACGGTGAGGTATGGGTGGGAAATATCTGTGCTTAACGCCAAAAACGAACCCCAGACCGTGCACCTGGAAGAATCCATCCCCGGGGACTGGAAGATAACCGAGGCCAGCATGGACTATACAAAGCTGGACGCGCACACCATTGAATTTGTAGTGACGGCGCCGCCGGCTGGCGAAGAGGGCAAGCGGACCACTCTGAGCTACACTGCGGTGGTTGATTACTGATTTTTCCGCAAGAATTTTTCCCCGGTCCTTTGCCGCATGCTGCATCTGCACTGAATGTCTGGCGATTGGCCGGGGAATTTTTTATCCGGAAGCATCCTGGCTGGTTCTGGGTCTTTTTGTGATAAACGCTGTAAAATAAGGTTGTTGGAGAACTTGCAGAGCCCAGAAAATATGCTATGGATAGAGAATGCAGTTTCGCCCGCATTGGAAGGGCGTGGCGTTTTCTCCAACATTTTTTAATTGTCACTTGCCATGTACCAATTTTTGATCATACTCGCCCTGTTCGGGCTTGCCGGCGCCAGTGGCGTCCAGGAATACGAGCTTTCCAAGCTGGACGACAAGGCCTCCTCCCTGGGAAGCCGCTTTGTGCAGTTGGAGTCGCAAATGGCGCACAAGGAAGACCTGGTGGCCGCGCTGTACCGGTATACCCTGGACAACCACAAGAACATCCAGCGGCTTAAGCGCAAGCGGGTGCTCCAGATCAAGGCCTTTGGCCCGGAAGCCAAGGAGGCGCATGTGCCGTCTGTGCCGCTGCCCTCCAGCGTGGTAGGCGTTTCTCAGGACTTGTTTGACGTGGGCTGGTCCTTTGGCAAAAAGGTCTACATCAAGCGCCACGGCGTGTTCACAATCGACGTGCTCCTGCCCAAGGAAATGAAGCAGACCCTGCACCTGTATACCCCCTCGCGCGAGGCGGCCCGGCGCTTTGGCGGCGACGAGGTGGAAGTCTACCTGCTGGACCTGGAAACGGCGCCCCGCAAGCTGGCCTCAGTAGAGTAGGCGTTTCGGCTTACGGCCAATCCCCGCCTTTTCAACCTTCATCTGTAATCTTCAGTAATCTTTGGAATTGGCATCCCTGCAGCCAGCCTGGCAATTCTCCACGTCAGTCGGCGAGCTGAATACTTCGCCGCAGCTCCACTCGCATCTATTCTTGGTTTCGTCGCGGCTTTTCCCGTGTTGTATGCGGTACTGAAGATAGCCGTCGCAGCCGCGCCGCTTTATGCCCGACAAGCTTGTACAGTGGTTGTCGTACAGGGTGGAGTAAAACGGACCGCCGGCAGACGCTGTTAACGGCGCTGCAAGAAGCATCATCAAGAAGAAAAGCAAAGACCGCATAAGAAATGACCTCCTGCTGAAGATTTAAGGGAGCGAATACTATACTAATGATGTTGCCGGGTTTTGGCAAACAGCAGGACGGCGGCGTGCTGTTGCGCGGCTAAATATCCTTGAACACCTTGGCCAAGGACTCGCCGGCCACGTGCAGTTTCCACTCATTGAAGTGGCCAAAGGGCGTTTCAAAGACAGTATAGCCGGCGTTTTCCAGGCGTTCGCGGGCGTCGTTCATGAACTCGCGGGTAAAATCCGCCGGCGCCTTGCTCATGGACAGGTGGCCGAATGAATGCAGGACCACGGTTTTGGCGCTGAACTTGCCGGCAAGCCATTTCACGTTTTTGACGCATTTGGTCAGCACCTTGGATCGCCGGTCCTGGTCGTGTTCCTCTAGTTGGTAGAAGGCCACGGCGCAGTCCTTCACCTCGCGTTCAGCGTCGTCCGGCGCAGGGTCCGGCGCTGTGTCCAAGGATTTGCTGTGGACCGAAAACCAGAAGGAAGGGGCGTAGAAGAGCAGTAATTTCATAACTTAAGACTCAACAGGTTGTGCCTCGGCGCCTTCCTCGCCTGGGCGGATTCCGGCCATGAGCAGGTTGATGTCGTCCACGCGCTTGGCGTCCCGAGCGTCGACGATGTCCATTATCTTGCCGCGGAACATGACTGCCACGCGGTCGGCCAATTGCAGGGCTTCGTTCAGGTCGCCGGTGATGAGCAGCACGCCGGCCTGTTCCCGGGCTTCCAGCAGCCGCAGCCAGACCTCTTCTGTGGCGGCCACGTCCAGCCCCTGGCTGGGCTGCTCAGCCACGATAATGCGCGGCTCGCGGAAGAACTCCCGGGCCAGGACGAGTTTTTGCAAGTTGCCGCCAGAGAGCCGCCAGGCCTCTGTGGAGCTGTTTGGGGTGCGCACGTTGAAGGATTTGATAAGGTCTTCAGTGACGCTGCGGGCCTTTTCCCGCTGTAGCATCATATGCCTGGAGAATCCGTGCCGCGTGGTCAGCAGCACGTTCTCGACCATGTCCAGATTGCCCAGGGTGGCCAGCCCTTGCCGGTCTTCGGGGATGTAGCCCAGGCCGCCGCGCCAGGAATCCTTGCCAGAGCCGGCAAAGGCGCCTGCTTGGCCGGAGAAGAACTCCTTCCAGGGCGCGCCGAGTATCTTCACTTGGCCCGACGTTGGCGCGCGCATGCCGGTGACCACTTCCACCAGGGGTTTTTGTCCATTTCCGGCAACGCCGGCCACCGCCAGTATCTCACCTTTGCGCACGTCCAGGCTCACATCCTCCAGGCCTGGCGTGTACAGGTTGCGGATTTCCAACACCCGCTCTTCCTGGTACACGCCGTGGGCCTCCAAGGTGAGCATCACCTCCCGGCCCACCATGCGGTTGGCCAATTCGGCCTTGGATGGCGATTCCTCCGGCCCAAATTCGTCCACTATGCGGCCCTGGCGCAGAATGGCGATGACGTCGGCTACTGCCAGAACTTCGGCCAGCTTGTGGCTGATGAAGACGATGGCCTTGCCGGCGTCGGCCATGTTCCAGAGAGCCTCGAAGAGCTGAAAGGTCTCCCGCGGGGTAAGCACAGCCGTGGGCTCGTCCAGAATGAGCACCCGGCTTTGCCGCTTGAGCAGGCGAAGGATCTCCACTCTCTGCTTTTCGCCCATGGAGAGATCAGAAATTTTGGCCCGCGGGTCGATGTCCAAGCCGTAGCGGCGGGCCAGTTCCTCCACTTCTTCCTCCAGCAGGCGGGGTTTGACAAAAAAGCTTCCCTCCTGGCCCAGCATCACGTTCTGGGCCACGGTCATGGTGTTCACCAGCATGAAGTGCTGGTAGACCATGCCTATGCTGGCGTTCAGGGCGTCCTTGGGCGAATGGAAGACCATGGGCTTGCCGTCCACCAAAATGCGGCCACGGCCGTTAGCGTCCGGTTGCAGCTTTCCAGCCAGTATGGACATAAGGGTGGACTTGCCGGCGCCGTTTTCGCCCAGCAGGGCCTTGATGCGGCTGGGCCGGATGTCCAGGGTGATGTCTTTGTTGGCCTTGACGCCGCCGTATGTTTTGGAGATGTGTTCCAACCGCACGATGGGCTCGGCGTCGGGAACCTTGCGGCGCTTGGCTATTGATGCAGCGTACTTGGCGGTCATGGCGGTCATGATCGGCTATTCCTCCGGCTCGATGTTCACGGCCAACGAGGCAGGCCCCTGGACCCCTTTGCCGCGAATGGAGGACCACAACAGCACGATAACAGTGAGCGCGTAAGGCAGCATGAGCAGCAGGGAGGAGGGCAGGTTGGCGCCCATGGCCTGCAGCCGCAGCTGAAAGGCCATGACACCGCCGAACAGATAGGCCCCCAGCACCGCCCGGCCTGGCCGCCAGAAGGCGAAGATGACCAGGGCCACGGCTATCCAGCCCCGGCCGGCAGTCATGTCGTTGGTCCACAGGTGCGTGTAAGCCAGAGAAAGATAAGCGCCGCCCAAGCCGGCAAAGAATCCTCCCACGATCACCCCCAGCCAGCGCAGCAGCACCGGGTCCCGGCCCACGGCCGCGGCTGCGGCCGGGTGCTCCCCGGCCGCCTGAAGCGCCCAGCCCGTGCTGGTTCTGTGTAGGAAAAACCAGGCGGCTGGAGGCAGCAGCAGCGAAAGATAAACCAGCGCGTCTTGCTGGAAAAGGATGGGACCAAGCACAGGAAGGGCGGACAGCCCGGGCAAGTGCAGCGGGTCGAAGCCCGGGGCGGTCTTGCCCACAAAGGGCGAGCCCAGGTAGTTTGCCAGACCTGTGCCGGCTATGGTCAAGGCCAGACCAGAAACCACTTGGTTGCCTTGGAAAATTAAGCACACCGCGCCATGCACCGCCGCCAGCAGCGCCGCAAAGAGCCCGGCGCCCAGAAAAGCCAGCCAGGGTTGCCCGGTGAGGTCAGCCAGGGCGAAGCCGGCCAGTGCGCCCACGAGCATCATGCCCTCTACGCCCAGGTTCAGCACCCCGGATTTTTCGGTGATGATTTCTCCCACCGTGGCGTACAGGATGGGCGTTCCGGACTGCACAGCGGCCGCCAGAATGGGGATGATCAGCTCAGCAGCCATCAGTTTTTTCCCCTCGGGGCCTTGCAGGGCTTGTAGTGTTCAAAAAATTGCCCAGCCAGCACAGAGAGGAGCAGCAAGCCTTCCAGGATGCGGCCAAAGGAGGCCGGAACCATGAGCTCCAACTGCAGGTTTTCCACGCCAACCCGCAGGCCGGCCAGGAGAAATGAAAAAAGCGCGATACGCACGATCTTCAGCCGGGCCAGCCAGGCCACCACAATGGCGGTGTAGCCGTAGCCAGCCATGATGGAGGGCTGCAGCCGGTTTAGCGTGGCGGACGCTTCCAACCCGCCGGCCCACCCCGCCAGGCCGCCGCATAAGCCCATGACCAACAGCACCAGAAATCCATAAGGCATACGCGCATAAAGGGCCACCCGGGGCGATTCCCCGCCCGCCAGCAGCTCGTAGCCCAGCCGGGTGTGTTTGAGAAACCAAGCCATCCCGGCCCCGGCCGCCATACAAAGCAGCACGCCCCAGTGGATACGCGATCCGGCTATGGTTCCCACTATGCCCGCCTCGGAAAACTCTGGCGTCATGGGAAAGCCGAAGCTGACCGGGTCCTTCCATGGCCCATAGACAAGCCAGTCCAGGAACAGGACGCCAATGTAATTGAGCATCAGCGTGGTGATGATTTCATTTACGGACCAGCGCAGCCGCAGCCAGGCTGGCAACAGCGCCCACAAACAGCCAGCCATGGCCGCGCACACGGCCATGCACGGCAGCAGGGCCCAGGCCGGCCAGCCCGGAAAGGTCAGCGCAGCCCAGGAGGCGCCCACAGCGCCCAGGGCAAACTGGCCCTCGGCCCCGATGTTCCAGATTTTCATTCGAAAGCAGACAGCCACGCCAAGCGAGCAGAGAAATATGGGGATGGACTTGAGGAGCGAATCCTCAAGAGAATAGCCGTGGGCAAAGGCCCCCTCCCACAGCAGATAGACGCCGCGGAAGGCGGGTTTGCCCTGCAGGGCGAGCAACAGCCCGCTGACAGCCAGGGTAAAAGCAAGGGCGCCCAGAAATATGAGCAGCGAGCCCCAGCCAAGAGGTTCCCGGCGTTTGACGGCTTTGAATCCGAACATGCCTCGTATTCGCCTTTGCCAAAAAACCGCGGCCGGCTCCAAGAGCCGGCCGCGGGCAGTGTTCAGTTATTCGGTGGAGCCCACAACCCCTTCAACAAACCAGGTCATACCCAGCAACTGCTCGTCTGTGGCGGACTGGCCAGCGGGAATTTTGACCTCGCCTTTCTGGTTTTTAAGCGGGCCTTCAAAAACGTGGAATGCGCCGTCCATGATTTCCTTTTTCCGCTCGGCCACTTTGGCCTTTACGTCAGCAGGAACCGTGTCACTAATGGGGGCCAGGTCCACAATGCCTTCGTTGATGCCCCACCAGTAAGCGCCAGCGTCCCATTCGCCGGCTTTGATTTTGTCGATGACGTGGGCGTAGAACACAGACCAGTTCCAAACAGGCGCAGTCAGGTGCGCTTTTGGCGCGAACTGGCTCATGTCCGTGTTGTAGCCCACGGAGTAAGCGCCGGCTTCCTGGGCGGCTTCCTGCGGGCCGGGGGAATCCTGGTGCTGGGCGATGACGTCGGCGCCCACGTCCAGCAGTGATTTGGCGGCTTCTTTTTCCAGGGCCGGGTCGTACCAGGTCTTGGTCCAGACCACCCGGACTTCGGCTTCTGGGTTCATTTCTCGCACGCCGATGGTGAAGGCGTTGACGCCCCGGATGACCTCAGGGATGGGAAAGGCCGCAGCGTAGCCGATAATGTTGGACTTGCTCATGGCCCCGGCCACCAGCCCAGAAAGGTAGCGCGCCTGGTACATGCGGCCGAAATAGTTGCTCATGTTGCCGTGCGTCTTAAAGCCGGAGCAGTGCAGAAACTCCACGTCCGAGTATTGCTTGGCTATCTTCAAGGTAGGGTCCATGTAGCCAAAGCTGGTGGTGAAGATGACGTCAAAGCCTTTGCGGGCCATGTTGGCGATTACCCGTTCAGCGTCCGGGCCTTCGGGCACGGCTTCCACATATGACGTGGACACGCCGTCCACTTTGTCGATGGTTAGGCGGCCCTGGTCGTGGGCGTAGGACCAACCAGCGTCGCCAATGGGGGAAACGTAGACAAAGCCGGCTTTGATGTCCTCGGCCTGGGCCTGGCCAAGGGCGGGCAGCAAGAGCCCGATCATTACAACAAATACCCAACCTCCTCGCATCATGTACATTTTACTCCTCCTCGCATGAAAAAAGTTAGAACAGCGCGCGAACGACACAACCAGACGGTCTTGCCGTATATGCTACCCCATGTTGATGGGGTTGACGGCCAAAGGCTGTACAAACTGGGACTCCGCGTCCCAGGGAAAGAGAATCCAGGTGTCCTGGCTCACTTCAGTGATAAACGTGTCCACCAGGGGCCGGCCGGCCGGCTTGGCGTACACTGTGGCAAAATGCGCCTTGGGCAGCATGTTGCGAACCACACGGGCCGTGGCGCCTGTATCCACCAGGTCGTCGACAATGAGCCAGTTTTCGCCAAGAACTTCCAGCGCAGCCTCGGCCGGCTTGAGAACCTTCATGTTGCCTTGAGCCCGGCCGTCATAGCTGGCCGCGCATACGGTTTCGACCGTGCGCAGTTCTAGCTCCCTGGCGATTATGGCTGCTGGAACCAGCCCGCCGCGGGTGATGGCCACAATGCCGGCGTAAGGGCCCAGCTCCAGCAACCGCCAAGCCAGGGCCTTGGCGTCCCTGTGCAGGTGGTCCCAGGAAACAGGAAACATTTTTGTGTAGCGGTCTTTGTCAGCCATTGAAGAGCCCCGTGGAGTGCGTTGGAAACTTTTCGCCCTGTCCCGGAGCGATGTCAAGGCCGGAAGTCAGAGCAGAGAGAACGACAAGGAAGAGGCGTTTGTAGAAAAAAAATGGCTGGCAGGCAAGGAGAGATACGAGGAGAGCTAGATCAAAAAATTATAGGCAGTTAAAAAGTGCTCTTTCGAAAAATGTTTCAACAATAGAGTAGCAGTTATCGACTACTTTTTTTCCAGCAGGCAGAATTGCCAATTGTTCAAGGTCAGCGGCAAGTGCGCCTTCTGCGTTTAGTTGGCAAGTTTTTTGATAGGCTTTGAATGTCGCATCACGATGGTTGCCGGACCAATTCAGTAACGTTGCGTCATTTTCTGTATTCTGCAGAACGATAGCTAAGACCTGACTGCAAAAATTCGAAAATGGGCTTTTTTTCTAGATGTGTGCTCAGCAATTTCAACTGGTTGCGGTGACCGTTTTTCTGTTTTTGGACTTTTTGCAGTCACCTCAGCTAGGTCGAAAATGTCGCGAGTCGTGAAGTTCTCACCACGGTAATAGATTTTTTTGCCAATGATTTCTGAAGAAACATCACAATGGACACCATCATGAAATTCACCAATGATGGGCGGCGCTTGGGATACTGGTTGGGCGACAATAAAGTGTATTTTACCTTCTTCAAATACTAGACGCGTGTATTTAGGTGTTTCTTCATATGCGTGTTCTATGTCATCAATAGCATCGTTGAGCCTGGGAGAAATATACGGAAGGAATTGACTGTCAGGAAAAAAAATATCTATGTCATTGCTTAATCGGTGTTGATAGCGAAGCATTAACACTGTACCGCCTCCCAATCGCCAATCCGACATGGATAGCCGGGCTTTCTCAAGCAAGTTTAAAGCGTGATTAAGAAGTATTTTCCCGGATTGCATGTATTTGTGCCTTGCATTCCTTTGCTTACGTAAGAGAAAGAGAGGTGCAAGTTTGCAGCAATACATCTTTTTTTAGTCCTTGCTCTTCCACCAACTTTTTAAAGAATATGGATGATGTCTCTGTAAATAGCAAATGAAAGTGGTAAGACCAGGGAGCAGGGTCCTCAGACCCTTGCAAAACGCGGAGGAGCGTCTGCTCAGGCATTGTACTCTGGTTCGCAGGTTGATCTGTATGGCGGCTGTTTTGAGCGCTGTAAACATGGCGACGAACTTTTTATTGTGTTTTTTGTGGCTATGCAGTTAGCTCCGTATAGTGGTAATTAATGCGGCAATGGTTGTTTTCTGCCTGTCCTACACAAAGGTTGGTTGTGGTCTTCCCCTTAATGGACTCAGGAGAGCATGTGCATTCTGCGCCCACATTGAGGCAACACATTCGAATGTCGCGAGGCTAATTGACGATATCAGCATAGGGCCGCCTCGCCAATGCAATGACACGTCCCAAAGATGTCATTGCCCGCGCAGGCGGGCAATCCAGGGACTTTGACTTTTTCTGCGCCGCGAAGCCCCCGTATGTCATGGACCGCGAAAGTGGAGCGGACGTATGATGGAAGGCCGCAACGCTTGAAATCAAGCGCAATACAGATATTTTATAGATGCAATCTTTGCAGAGACCTCGACTTTACTGACAGATGTGGGAGCTTCGGAGCATAGGGCATAGCCACATTCAAGAATAACCTCCGGGTATGGCGCCACACTGCATTTGCAGTTTGGATGTGGGTCTTTCTGGCATTTCGGTGTACGTATACAACATTGCGTTGTGCTGTGGGCATTTTGGGCACGCTTTTATTCCTCCCAATAGGTCGCGCTCTGGCCCTCTTTTTCGCAGACGGTGACGGACTCCAGCTTGCAGCCCAGGGCCGCAGCCTTGTCCTGCAGCTTGCGGTAAATGTACCGGGCGATGTTCTCCGACGAGGGGTTTTGCTCGGTAAAGGGGAAGACGTCGTTCAGGTGCTGGTGGTCCAGCGTGGACAAGGCCTCCTTGAGCACACGCTTCAGATCGCCGAAGTCGGCCAGTATCTCCACCTTGGGGTCCAGGCTTTCGCCGGTTACGGTCATTTCTACGCTGAAGTTGTGGCCGTGCAGGTTTTCGCATTTGCCCTTGAAGTGGCGCAAACAGTGGGAGGCGGAGAAAGCGCCGCGCACGGCGAGGCGGTAGCAGGGTCTTGGCATGGGGGTCCTTTTATGGGTCGGTCAGGGGTGAGGGGAATGGCTATGTCAAAGGCAACGGCAACGGCGCTGGATTCCCCGCCTGCGCGGGGAATCCATGTCCTTTAAAAACGTCAGTTTACACCGCCAAGCCAAGTTTTTTCTCCACTTCCTCTAACTTAACGTCATTATGAAGTTTCAGAGGAGAAAGTCAACTAACGCGCAGTAGCGATGAAGCGAGGCCGTGTCTGCGTGCGTCTGCGGTGAATTGTTTAGGGGCTGGCGTGAGCAGGAGTTTCGTCCATTCCCTCGCTTCGCTTCGGCCGCATGCCAAGCGCAACACGCCGTGTTGAAGCAACGCAGCCCACGTGGAGTTTTCAACAGCCTGCTATGGACTCAAATGACGCCTGCCCCCTGCGCCGCTGTGCGGCTGCGGGGATCAGGCTGTCGCGCATCACCGCCGTTGGCTTCGCGTTGCTTACCTCCCGCTTACCCTAGCACAGCGGCTTGCAACGTTTCTTCGCGCCAACTGTCAAAGGCTTTGTCAAATTCCGGGCTGGGCTGCACCGTGAAGTTCGGGCCCAGCTCAAGTGATATCCAGGCGTCGTCGTAGCGCAGGGTCAGCCGCACAGGCACCGGGCCAGAGTGTTCCTCTATCAGCTTCTGCAGCTTCACAGCGCCGCCGTTTTCCAGGCAGCGGGCGGGCACGTCCCGATGCACCGGTTCGGTGGAGTTGGCCAAAGCCTCGGCCAGCAGCGAAACCTTGTCCGCCAGCAGTTTGGCCTTTTTCGGACCCTCTTCGTCCCCATTCGCCCCGCCATTGTTCTGCGGTCCTCCGTCGTGTTCGCTGATGTGGGCCGTGGCCAGGAGGGGCTTGTCCATGTCCATGAGCGGCTTGGCCTCGGCGTACACTTCCGGAAACATGGTCAGCTCGCCAGAGCTGGTCAGGTCCGCCACGTCGCAAAAGGCCATCTTGTCGCCTTTCTTGGTGATGTGCTCCTTGCGGCCGGTGACCAGCACGGCCACGCGCAGCTCCTGGCCTGGCCCCATGTTTGCGGCCTGCTCCAGGGTCTGCAGCCCAAGCCGGCGAATCTCCGCCCGGTAAGGCATGAGCGGGTGGCTGGTCAGGAAAAAGCCCAGAGCGTCCTTCTCGAACCCGGACTTCACGTCGTCCGGCCATTCAACCATATCCTGTTCCTCGCAGTCAAAGCCCAGACCGGGCACGGCCGCGGGCTCCTGTTGCGGCGCCATGGCGAACAGGGACATCTGGCCGGAATCCTTTTCCTTGGCCTTTTTCTGGGCCCGACTCACCACGTTGTCCAGGGCTTCGTACATGCCCTGCCGGGTGCAGCGGGGTTCGCCCTCCACGGCAAAAGAGAACGTGTCCATGGCGCCGGATTTGATGAGATATTCCAGCACACGTTTGGTCAACTTGCGGATGTTCACCCGGGTTAGCATGTTCAGCACGCTCTCGAAATGGCCCTCGGCTTCGCGGGCGTCCACTATCTCGCGAATGGCCTCGTCGCCCACGTTTTTCACCGCGCCCAGGCCAAAGATAATCTTGCCGTCCTTCACCGTGAATTCCCGGCGCGAGCTATTCACGTCCGGCGGCAGCACCTCTATGCCCATGTCCTTGCAGGCGGCCACGTACTTGAGCAGCTTGTCCTGGTTGCCCAGTTCCGAGGTCATGAGCGCGGCCATGAACTCCGTGGGGTAGTGCGCCTTCAGGTAGGCGGTGTAATAGGAGATGAGCGCATAGGCCGCGGAGTGAGACTTATTGAAGCCGTACTTGGCGAACTCCTGCAACAGGTCGAAAATTTCGTCGGCCTTTTCTTCGGGGATGCCGTTCTCGGCTGCGCCCTGCTTGAAGCGCACGCGCTGCTTGGCCATCTCCTCTTCAATCTTCTTGCCCATGGCCCGACGCAGCAGGTCGGCCTCGCCCAGGGAGTAGTTGCCCACTATCTGGGCAATCTTCATGACCTGCTCCTGGTAGACGATAACGCCGTATGTGTCCTGCAGCGCTTCTTCCAGTTGCGGCAGGGGATACTCTACAGGCTCCTCGCCGTGCTTGCGCCGGATGAACCTGTCCACCATGCCAGAGTTCAACGGCCCTGGCCGGTACAGCGCCAGCATGGCGATGACGTCGTCAAAGCAGGTGGGCTTGAGCATGCGCAAGTAGCGCCGCATGCCGTCAGATTCCACCTGGAACACGCCGTCGGTGTCGCCCTTGGCGTAGATTTCCTTGTAGGTTTTTTCATCGTCCAGGCTGGGGTTCTCCAGGTCCGGGACCTCCTTGCCCTGCAGCGCGATCACGTCCAGGGCGTCCTGGACCACCGTCATGGTGCGCAGGCCAAGGAAGTCGAACTTGATGAGCCCGACCTTTTCCACCATCTTCATGTCGAACTGGGTGACGACTTCGTCCTTTTTCCCCCGGTAGAGCGGCAAGTACTCGTCCAGCGGCTTGTCGCCGATAACCACGCCCGCGGCGTGGGTGGACGCGTGACGGCACAGTCCCTCCAGCCGGCGCGAGACGTCGATAAGTTTGTGGACCTGCGGGGATTCGTCGTAGAGTTTTTGCAGCTCCGGCTCCATCTCCAGGGCCTTGTCAATGGTCATCTTCAGCTCGTCCGGAATGAGCTTGGCTATCTTGTCCGTCTCGCCAAAGCTCATGCCCAGGGCCCGGCCCACGTCGCGCACCGCGGCCTTGGCCTTCATCTTGCCAAAGGTGGTAATCTGCGCCACGGAGTCGTCGCCGTATTTGCGGGTAACGTACTGGATGACCTCGATGCGCCGGCGTTCGCAAAAGTCCACGTCAAAGTCCGGCATGGAGACGCGCTCTGGGTTCAGAAAACGCTCGAACAGTAAATTGTAGGGGATGGGGTCCAGGTTGGTGACGCCCAGGGCCCAAGCTGCTATGGAGCCGGCGCCTGAACCGCGGCCAGGCCCCACGGGGATGTTTTGTTTTTTCGCCCAGTTGATGAAATCCTGCACGATGAGGAAATAGCCCTCAAAGCCCATGTTGGCGATGATTCCCATCTCCAGTTCCAGCCGTTCCCAGTAGACCTTTTCGTCTATGTCGTAGGGCAGCTTGTCGATGCGGCTCTGCAGCCCTTTACGGCACAGGTCGGTGAACTCCTGGTGCAGGGTCTTGCCCTCAGGCAGCTCATAAACCGGAAAGTGGTAGGTCTCCAGGTCCAGATAGTCCTCTTCGCACATGGCCGCGATTTCCACAGAGTTGGCCAGGGCCTGGGGAACGTGACTGAAGTCGCGCTGCATGTCCTGCGGGGATTTGTAATACAGCTGGTCTGTGCCAAAACGCATGCGCTTCTCGTCGTCCACGCACTTGGCGGTCTGGATGCACAGCAGGATGTCGTGGGCCTCCACGTCGTCCTGGTTCAGGTAGTGGCAGTCGTTGGTGGCCACCAGGGGCAGGTCCAGCTCCCCGGCCAGTTCTATGAGCTTTTCATTGGCCACAACCTGCTCGTCCAGGCCGTTGGACTGCAGCTCTATGTAGTAGCGGTTGGGGAACATGGCTGCGTACTCGCGGGCTGCGGCCAGGCCTGCGTCCATGCCTTCATGCCGCAGCTTGAACGGCACTTCGCCCTGTAAACAGGCGGACAGGCAGATGAGCCCGTCGCTGTGTTTGGCCAGCAGTTGCTTGTCGATGCGCGGTTTGTGGTAAAAGCCGTACAAATGCCCGGTGGAGACGAGCTTGATCAGGTTTTGATAGCCGGTCAGGTTCTGGGCCAGCAGCACCAGGTGGTAGCGCCGCCGGGCGAACTCTGACTCGCGGTCGTCCAGGGCCTTGTGGGCCACGTAGACCTCGCAGCCGATGATGGGCTTGACCCCGGCCTTTTTGCAGGCCAGGTAGAAATTGACTGCGCCGTAGAGGTTGCCGTGGTCGGTGATGGCGCAGGCAGGCATCTTGTAGTCCAGGGCTTTCTTGGTCAGATCGCCCAGGCGTATGGCGCCGTCCAGCAGGGAATATTCCGTGTGACAGTGGAGGTGAACGAAATCGGACATATAGGTATTTTGTGTGTGTTTATGGGTTGTTATGGATTAATTCAGAATAGCAGAAAGGCGCCGGAAAGACAAATACGCAACTCACCCGCGAAAACAGAATAGTAACGCAAATGAAGGTGAGCGCCACAAAGCCAACGGCGGTGATGCGCGACAGCCTGATCCCCGCGGCGCAGCCGAAGGCGGCAGGCGCCACATGGCGCCCCATAAGACGGCGCGTTATTGGCAGTGCAACCCGGCTTGTATCGCGTGGGATGCGGTGGAGTGCGCATCCTGGCTGTATTGCGCCTGCCACTGGGACAGTGTGATCACAGTTTCGTCTTCGTCAATGCGGGCCAGAATGTTGTTGTCGCTCTGCAACCCTGGCAGGCTGTCGGCTGTGAACTCCAGCCCGCCCCTGTATGATCCTTCATGCAGCAGGATGTTATTTGTTAAGGTGTTGTTGATGCTGCCGTTCTTCAGGCTGAGCGCCCAGCGTCCATCGGAAGGCATGTGTCCGGTATTGTTGGCAAACACGTTGTTCTGCGTGCCGTACTCGTTTTCCTGGCCGTCGTCCCGGCTAGCTATGCCAGAGGCGTAATTGTTGAAAATCAGGTTGTTGGCAATGAAGGAGTCGCGCACATAGGCTAGGTTTATCGCGGCGCTGCTGTCCGCTCCATCGTCGCCGGCCGTGGAAACGTAATATGCGGCGGCGCAGGCTGCGCCGTTGCCCAGGCAGAAGAACACTATCACAACCACAATGTGTTGCACTAGACAGCGCATCTGTTGCGCCCTTAACGTCCGCAGCCCAGGCCGGCGTCCAGCACGTCCAGGCCGGTGAGCAGCATTTCCGGGTTCCCGCCGTCCAGGTCCATGACCTTGATTTCATGCCATCCTTCGGGGTTGCCTTCGCGCTGCAGCCACAGGGAGACTACGCGGCCGTCCGGCAGCACGCAGGGGGAGTTGTCGTTACTGTAGGCGGAGTTGAGCAGTTGAGGATTTTCCGCGCCAGGGGCCAGGCGGTAGATTGCCTCGCCGTGCCAGTCGCCTTCAAAGACCACGCCGCCCTCGGGGTCATAGTCTGGATGGTACATGGCATTGACGTTCTCCGGGGCGATGATCATGCGGTAGCCGGAGCCGTCCGCATTCACCTCGCAAATGGCCGTGCCTTCCTGGCCAATGGAGCCGTTGCTGCAGTTGAAGACCACTTTCTCGCCGTTGACGGAAAAAGCCGGTTGCCCGTTGTAGGCGTAGGCGGACTGGCTGGTTATCTCCACGGGTTTGGACCAAGCGCCGCCGGATTTTTCTGTCATCCACAGGTCCAGGGTGTGCGTTCCCTCGCCGTAGGGGTAGACGATGCGTTGCCCGCCCGAGGCGATGGCTGGATAGCCTTCGATGTGCAGGGGCTGTCCGTCCGGCAGGGGCGTGTCTGCACAGGAAAGGTCCACGGGCAGTACAGCCAGGCAGGCCCAGCCCCGGCAGTTGGCGTCAAAGCGCTCTGTCTCCAGCACCAACCACTGTCCATCCGGGGAGATATTGATACGCGCATCAGCGCCTGCGCCGTACTGCAGGTCCAGCAGCTCGGAGATATTTACGGGGTTGGCGCCGGCTGTGGCCTGCAGCAGGTGCAAGGTCCCGTCCGGCATGTGATAGACTACGTGGCCGGTGCAGGTAGGGGCGGCAGACCGCGCGACGGAGGGGACCAGCTTGAGCAGGTCCAGGTCGCCGGCCAGGGCGGGTCGGGCAAGGGGGGCCAGGAAAACACATACATAAACCAACAGTGCGACGACGGCCTTCTTCATGGCGATCTCGTTTGTAACAGGTGGCAGCGCGCGGGCACAGGGATTCGCTGAATAATTATATCCCTTTATTCCGGGCGGGTAAACAGGCGGAGGAAACGATGCAGAATAAAGCTGGAGCGAACAGGATAGAAAAAAGACCAGCTCACTCCTCCATCTTGAAGTCCACCTTTATCTTGAACATCTTTTGGGCCGGCAGGTTCAGGATAGGCACGCCGGTCTTGGCCGTTATGTCGTCCAGGGCCTGGGTGACGTAGTCCCAGCTGGGTCCGATGAAGGTGAACCAAATGTTGTATTCGTTCTCGCGCAGGTAGTTGTGTGTCACCTCGGGCCGCTTGTTCACGGCTGCGACGAACTCTTCCATCTTGTCTTCCGGGACTTTGGCCGCACACAGGGTAGAGCGCCAGCCCAGCTTTTTGGATTGAAAGTTTGCGCCCAGCCGCCGGATGACGCCGGTTTCTTTCATGGCGCGCACTCGGGCCAGGGTCTCTTCCTCGGTCAGGCCCACGCGTTTGCCTATTTCCTGATAGGGCCGGGGGGCAAGCGGGAATTCGGTCTGGATGATGTTCAGTATATCCTTGTCCACGCCGGTTACGTTCGTCTCAATGGCCTCGGTGTCATTGTTCATGAGAAATCCTGATTATATAGAATGTTAGACGTGCTTGTGCGTGCATGTGCTCTGGCCGCCACAGTGAAAGGCAGCATATATGTTTTCACGGTGTCCGGCAAACGCGCATTCACGTGGGTATTTGGCCGCCGGCTGGTCAGTGTTCCTGCTCTGTTTGGCGGTGTTTGGAAAGGCTGTGCACTGCAATATACGGTGGCGGATAGTTCAGCATGGGAAAAGCCCCCAGCTTTGATTGGGATTTTTTCCCAGACAATTGAGGGAATTTCCTATTGCATATGAATATCATGTTTTTGTATTGCTATTGCCATACATATTTTACACCCCGTGCAGCATGCCGCCAGAGAGATGAAAAACGCAGGCATTCTGCATGTGATGCACGCGAATGGTGTTGCAAAGCATGAGGCACGGGGGAAAGGAGTAGAGCATGCAGGCTCAGGCAGACATTATAGAACAGCCCCATCCAAACAGTGCGCAGAGTGCTGCGCCATCCCGGCTGCGTAAGCCGGTCAAGCGTCTGCAGCCGGACAAGCCGGTTGTTGAGTGCGGGAAGAAACTCTCGATTGAATTCGGCCAGCGCATGATGATCGAACTACTTGGCGACGGCCTTCGCATGTGGGGAGAGGTGACGGTGGTGCGCAAGGGCCGTTTTATCGGTTTGTCCATTCCCCAGATGTTCAAATACAAAAAGAACATCATCAACGAAAGCATGGTGGCCGTGCGCGCCCTGAGTAATGGCAATTGCATGTGCGGGTTCCGTACGACCATTATGAGCGTACTGGAGTATCCTGACCAGCTGTTGTTTATTAGCTATCCTGAAAAATACGAGAAACTTAATCTGCGTAAGGAAAAGCGGGTGAGCTGTTTCGCCCCGGCATCTGTGGTCTACGCCGGCGAAGAGACGGACGGAGCGCTGGTGAATTTGTCACCCGGGGGCGCGCAAGTCGTGGCTTCCGCCACAGCGCCATTGGCCCAAGTGAGCCAAGACGAAACGTTGTTTCTGGTGTTTTCACTGCACCAGTCCGACCAGGCTGCCTGCGCCAAGTGTTTGGTGCGCTCTGTTCAGAAAAACAGCGGCAAGGTGCGTCTGGGGCTGCAGTTTGCTGCTCTCATTGGCAAGACCAAAAACGCTGTTGCCGAATACATCATGGAAGTCCAGCAGTATACAGCAGTCTGAGACCTTTTGAGGCGCCTTCCTGACTTCTGCGCGCCGTCTGACAGGCGTTCTACTCTTCGTCTTTGTTGCGGTGGTACTGTTCGTCTTTGTAGAGTTTGTAGACCACTGAGTCGGCCAGGGCCTGCCAGCTGGCTTCGATGATGTCGTGGGAGACGCCCACCGTGACCCAGCGCGATTCCTGGTCGCTGGATTCGATAAGCACCCGCACGGACGTGCCGGTGCCTTCCTTGAAGTCCCAGCTGCCCAGAATGCGCACCTTGAAGTCCACCAGCCGCATTTCGTCCAGCCGGGGGTAGAAAGACCGCAAACCTTTGCGCAGCGCGTTGTCCAGGGCGTTCACCGGGCCGCGGCCTGTGGCGGCTGTGTATTCCACCTCGCCCTCCACCTCCACCATCACCGTGGCTTCGGCCAGGGGCTCGCCCCGGTCGGAAATTTTGGAGTCCAGCACGCGAAACTGCACCAGATCGAAGAAATTGCGCACTCCGCGCCGGGCCAGCTTGCGGAATACCATCAACTCCAGGCTGGCTTCGGCCGCAGCGTAGTCGTAGCCTTCGCTGGCCTTTTTTTTCAGCTCGGCGATAAGGCCCTTGACCACGGGCTCGTTCTTGTCCAGGTGGAAGCCGTAGCGCTTGGCCAGGGCCACGATGTTGGACCGGCCAGCCAGCTCGGTGACCAAGACCCGCTGCCGGTTGCCCACCGCTTCTGGGTCGATATGCTCGTAGAGCTTGGCGTTGCGCTGTACAGCGCTGACGTGAATTCCACCCTTGTGGGCAAAGGCGGAGCGGCCCACAAAGGGTTGCCGGTTGAACAGGGGCTGGTTGGCCACCTCGGCCACATAGGCGGCGGAGCGGGTGATCTTGTCCAGGCTGCCGTCCGGCAGACAGCGGTACTTGCCCTCGTAGCGCAGCTCCAGGTTGGGGATGATGGAGCAGAGGTTGGCGTTGCCGCAACGCTCGCCGTAGCCGTTGATCGTGCCCTGCACCTGCACTGCGCCGGCGCGCACTGCCGCCAGGGTGTTGGCCACGGCCAGGTCGGAGTCGTTGTGGCAGTGAATGCCCAGCTCTGCATTTGGAATGCGCTCGCGCACCGTGGCCACGATGTCGTGGATTTCCACAGGCATGGTCCCGCCGTTGGTGTCGCAGAGCACCAGGCTGTCCGCCCCGGCGTCGTGGGCGGTCTGCAGACAGGACAGGGCGAATTCCGGGTCGTCCTTGAAGCCGTCAAAAAAATGCTCGGCGTCAAAGATAATCTCCGGCCGGTGCTGTTTGAGGAAGGCCACTGAGTCGCGGATGATCTCCAGGTTGCGGGCGGCGTCCACCCGCAGGGCCTCAGTGGCGTGCAGTTTCCAGGTCTTGCCGAATATGGTTACGGCCTCGGTTCTGGCGTCGATGAGGGCGGCCAGGTTGGCGTCGTTTTCGGCCGTGCCCATGGGGTGGTGGGTGGAGCCGAAGGCGGTGATCTTGGCGTAAGTGAATTCGTAGTTCTTCACCTCGCTGAAAAATTGCTGGTCAATGGGGTTGGAGCCGGGCCAGCCGCCTTCTATATAGGCCACGCCCAGCTCGTCCAGCTTGCGGGCAATTTTCAGCTTGTCCTGCAGGGAGAGCGTGATGTCCTCGGCCTGGGCTCCGTCGCGCAAGGTCGTGTCATATATTCTGATGGTGGTCATGGTCCTCCTCACACAGAGTCAGAAAGATGCTCGCGGATCGGCTCCGCGTCCAGCTCAAACGCATCGTGCAGGGTGCGCACGGCGAGCTCGGTGTATTTGTCGTCTATCAGGCAGGTTATTTTGATTTCTGAGGTGGAGATCATCAGAATGTTGATGCCTTCTTCTTTCAGCGCGCTGAAGGCCCTGGCAGCCACGCCGGAGTGGTTGCGCATGCCCACGCCAATGGCTGAGACCTTGCAAACCTGGGTGTCGTGGTGCATCTCGCCAAAGTCGATATCGCCGCGAAGTTTTTCCAGTATCTCAATTGTCCGCTCCAGGTCTCCACGGGACACGGTGAAGGTCATGTCTGTCACCCCGTCGCGGCTGGTGTTTTGAATGATCATGTCTACCAGAACGCCGGCGTCGGCCAGGGGCGTGAAGATGGAGGCCGCGATGCCCGGCCGGTCCAAGACGTCGGCCAGAGTGACGCGGGCCTGATCTCTGTCATAGGCTATGCCGGATACGAGCACTGATTCCATGGACGGGTCCTCCTTGGTTACCAGGGTTCCTGGGTCGTCAGTAAAAGTGGACCGCACCCGGACGGGCACGGCGAATTTCTTGGCAAACTCCACAGAACGTATCTGCAGCACCTTTGCCCCCATGGAGGCCATTTCCAGCATCTCGTCATAGGTGATGACCTCGCGCTTCTTGGCCTGGGAGCAGATGTTGGGATCGGTGGTGTAGACCCCGTCCACGTCGGTGTATATGTCGCAGCGCACTGCGTTCAGGGCTGCGGCCAGGGCCACGGCCGAAGTGTCTGAGCCGCCCCGGCCCAGAGTAGTCAGGCGCCCCGAAGGGTCGCAGCCTTGGAAGCCAGCCACCACCAGCACGTCGTAGGCTTCCAGCATGTCGCGCACGGCGTCGGCGTCTATGTCCGTGATGCGAGCCCGGCCAAAATCGCAGTCTGTGCAGATGCGGGCCTGATGGCCCAGCAGGGACCGGGCCTTGTAGCCGTTGTCCTTGAGCAGCATGGAAAAGAGGGCGATGGAGACCTGCTCGCCCGTCGTCACCAGCACGTCCATCTCGGCCGGGTCCGGTTTGGCGGACCATTCATTGGCCAGTCCCAGCAAGCGGTTGGTCTCCCCAGCCATGGCCGAGAGCACCACCACCATTTTACAGTCTTCCTTCAGGCCGCTTTCCACCTTGGCCAGCACCTGCTTTTGCCGCTCCAGGCCGGCCACGGACGTGCCGCCAAATTTTTGCACCAGAATGCGCATGGTTACCTCGTTTCTATAGCGTCGCGTTGTGTGCGTATAGCATTCAAAACAGTCTCTGAAAGAGCGTTGCCGCTCGCCAACATGGCTTCGCGTCCCCCCTCCGCCACGGAGAGTTCCACCGCAACCCCTCGCTCTGGCCAGTTATCCCGGCGCAGATACCGAGCCCACTCCACCAGCCGGACCGTGGTTTCGTCGTGCAGCTCTTCTTCCAGGTCCGCGTCCAGTACAGCGCAGCCTTCGCCTTCGCCCAGCCGGTACAGGTCAAAATGAGCCACGGGCGGCCGGGTGGGGTAGTGGTTCACCAGGTTGAAGCTGGGGCTGGCTGTTTCCGCATCTTTCGCACCCGGCAAGGCTTCCACAAAACCGCGCACCAGCGTGGTCTTGCCTGCGCCCAACTCGCCGTCCAGCATAAAGGCCGGATATGGAGGCTGCAGAGGCAGAGAATTAGCGAGAATCCAGCCCAGACGCAAGGTCTGTTCCGGATTATCCAGAAAAAATCGCACGTTCAGGTTCTGCATCAACCTTGGGACTTGCTCGCGATCAGCGTGCGCAGCACGTCTTCTTTGCCAATAATCCCGATAAGTAGACCGCTGTCCACCACGGGCAGGGTGTGTAATTTCTCGTCCACCATCAGGCTGGCGATGTTTTCCAGAGTCGCGTCGGCGGCAACGAAAACAGGGTCGTCGCTCATAGCCTGGCCCACGGTGGCTGCGGTCATGCGCTGTATTTCTTTTTCCAGCGATTTTTCGGATGAAAAGGAGATGTAGCCGTCCAGCAAGGTGAAAATGGACGGGGTTTTGAATTTCTTCTGCTGGCCCACTAGGTCGGACTGGGTGATGACTCCCACCAGCTTTCCCGCGGCGCTGACCACGGGCAGACCGTTGAAGTGGTTTTGCAGCATCAGTTCAGCGGCCTTGCCCACTTCGGTTTCGGGCGTCACGGTCACGGGTTTTGTGGTCATAATGTCTTTAGCTGTCAGCATGTCGCAATTCCTCCATTGCGTGTGGTAGCGTGCCGGCAATCTCGCCAGCCAGGGCTCCGCGCTGCGGGAAGCGCCGGGCCAGAACCTGGCCGCTGAAGCCGTGCCAATATACACTCAAACAGGCTGCTGGCAATACCTGCAGCCCACGCGCCAGTAGCGCGCCCAAAACTCCGGCCAGCACGTCGCCAGAGCCGCCCACGGAAAGCGCGGGCTCGCAAAATGGCGAAACAAGCACCGACGGGCCAGCCCAATTGACAGACTCAACATCAGGCGGCGGCGCCACGAGCGTGGCCGCGCCTTTGAGCACAGCGGTGCAACCGGCTTGCCGGGCCAGTTCTTGAACGGCCATGGGCCGGTCGGCCTGTACGTCAGTAATGGAAGCGCCCAGCAATCGCGCCGCCTCTCCCGGGTGCGGGGTGATTACGTCCGTAGGTCCTACAAATTGCAGCAGACTTGGCTCGTTCGCCAGATGGTGCAAGCCGTCTGCGTCCAGCACCAGCGGGGGCCGGTTTTCCTTTGCCTGGTCCAGCCCCTGCATAAAAGCGGCCAGAAACCGGTCGGTCTCGGCTTCCCGGCCCAGGCCCGGACCGACAACCAACGCGCCCGCGTCCTGGGTGTTCTCCAGAACCATGCTGGCCAAATCTTCAGTCCAGTAGTCATTACCGCCCAAAGGCGAGACAATGAGTTCGGCCAAGCCGTTTTTCAGCTCCAGGCCCACGCCGGCCGGGCACAGGGCAAAGACCAGTCCGGCCCCGGCCCGTAGAGCCGCCAGACCGGCCAGGTGCGGCGCGCCGGTCAGCCCCCGCGAGCCGCCCACTATGCAGACCTTGCCAGCGCCGCCCTTGTGCATATCTGGCGCGGGCGGGGGCAGAAAATCCACTACCCGCGGCGTCAGCAGTCCTGTCCGGGGCGGGTGTGCGTCTTTGACCATGCGTGGTATGCCGATGGGCCGCACCGACAGCCTGCCCGTATGCGCCGCCGCCCCAGGCATGACCAGCCCGTGCTTGGCCGCCTCGAAGGTGGCCGTTGCGTGCGCCCGCACAGCGACCGGCCGTGGCGCCCCCGTGGCGCAGTCCAGACCGCTGGGCGCGTCCACTGCAAGCACATAGGCGCCGTAATCCCGCCAGTGGTTTATGAGGTTGATCCATTCCTGGAACTGCGGCTGTACCTGCCCGCGAATGCCCGTGCCCAGCAGGCCGTCCACTATGATGTCCGGCCTGGCCATGTGGTTCAGACCGGCGCGGTCCACGTGCACGGTTTTCAGGCCAGTGCGGCGCGCCAGGCGCACGTGGTAGCCGGCCTCGGCTTTGTAGGCGTCCAGAGGTTTCGTGTGCACGGCGAGCACGCTGGCGCCGGCCTCGCGCAGGTGGCGGCCAATGGCGAAAGCGTCGCCGCCGTTGTTGCCCGGCCCGGCAAAGCAGAGCACGCGCCGGCCGGCCACCGGGCCGTACTGCTCCAGCAGGGTCCGGGCGGCCTCGCGGCTGGCGTTTTCCATCAGTATCTCGGGCTTCACGCCCGCGTCGCTGGCTGCGGCCTTGTCCCAGGCGGCCATCTCTTCAGGATAGGGCAGTGGAACATACATAAGAGGCTCCTTGGGCTAAGCTGGGATGACGTGTCAAGGAATTACGGCAGCGGAGCTGGATGATTAGAGTATTTTACCATTGAAAATGTTTCAGGAGCGAACATTGTCTCAACGCGAAGATGCGCTTGTGTTCTCTATATTATATAACGGGATAGAATCAAGCGCAAGGCGTATCCTTGCCCCAGTATCCACCGCCTGGCAGCGCCGGCGTGGCGCCCCGGCCACAGGGCAGGACGGAGCGGGCTCAAGTCAGTACGCCCGCGGTGCGTTAATCAATAATAGTACAAGGGCGATCCCTGCGGCCGCCCGCCTTGATGCTCAAATTTGATGCTCCATTGAGCATGGCGGCGACGCCGCTTTGATGATGGATTTATGCTTGCAGAGACAATCTGTCTGTTTGGTTTTTCCAAACACAACGGGTGTTATGTTTTGGGCGGTGGATTCTGGTTGCTTCGCCTTTCTGCTGCTATTGCCCATCGAGCCCAGGCAGGCTATACACAACGCATGCAACGCGAACGAATGGGCGATTACACTGCGGTATTTCAGCTAGAGGAAGGCGGCTGCCGGGGCAAGCTGGCCGAGTGGCCCCAGGTGACCACTTTTGGGCAGGACCTGGACGACTGCCGCTTTCAGCTGAAGCTGGCCATGCACGAAGCCGTGGTCACTCTGAGGCAGCAGGGCAAGCGCCCGCCCGAAGGTCCTTACGCCGAAAAGAAAAAGAAATTCTGGAAGTTATTTCGATGAACAAAAAGCCTGTCGATTTTTTTGCTGCTGCGCAGCAGAACCCTGCCCAACGCTGTGAGGCCGATTCCACAGAGCCGCAACCCAGCCCCGCGCCGGGCCGTTTTGACGTACAGGCCCTGGTTGACTCCATCAACAAGCGAAACGCCCAGGCCAGACAGCCCCAGCAGAAGCAAAAGCAAAAGAGCCGCCAGGCCCTGAGCGCGGCGCTCTCCAAAATTATGTCTGAATAAGGCTCCTGCGGCTACTGTTTCCGCAGCAGTTCCTCATAAAGTTTTTCAATGGTCCCGGCCACTGGCCGGATGTGATGACGACGTTCAAAGTGTTCCCGGGCGTTGGCCGCCATTCGCGAACAGAGCGAGGGCGAGGCCAGCATACGGCGTAGTCCCCGGGCCAGATCGTCTGGGTCGGCCGGGTTTACGGCCATGCCGGTTACGTCCTCTCTATTCACCACATTCACGCTGGAGCCTTCTATGCGGCTGGTGAGCACGGGCTTGCCAAAGGCCATGGCCTCCAGCAGAACCAGGCCAAACGCTTCCGTCCGCTCCACCGATGGCAGGCAGAACAGCGTACAGGCGTCCAGCAGAGCGTGGGCGTCTTCGTCGCTGAGCCGGCCCGGCAGGAATACCCGGTCCTCCAAGCGCAGAGACCGGACCAGCTCTTCCATGCGCGGGTGCAGGTCTCCGTCGCCCACAATGACGCAGGCGGCGTTCAAAACCTGTTGCATGGCTCTGATAAGGTATTCAAAACCTTTGTAGTACGTAAAACGGCCCATGGACATGATCAGCGGCCGGCCTGCTATGCGCTCGGCCAGGGGCGGGGGCTTTTCCTCCGTGGGCCAGTGCATCCGCTTGGGGTTCAGACCCAGGGGGATACAACGGACCTTGTCCCAGACACGGTTCAGGGGCTTGGAGTGGGCCAGGTATTCCATGGACGTGGCTATGACCGCCGCAGACCGGCGCAGCAACCGCCGCTCCAGCAGTGAATAGCCTGCGTAAAAAAAAGCCAGCCGTTTGTCTATGGCCGAAGGAACCACGTCTGACTGCCACTGCAGGACCACCGGCGGCAGTGAAAAACGGCCCAGCAGCCAGAACGCTGAGGTGTTGGGCACATGGGCGTGCACCACGTCCGGCTTGAAAGTGGCCAGCTCCCGAGTCAGTTGGGCGGAGTAAAAAGGGGCCACTGGCGCGTAGACCAGCCGGCCCAGCAGCCGGGACCGACGCACGCGCACGTTGTTGATGATCTCATCCTGACTGGGCCGGCCCGCAACGTGCTGGTGGCAGAGTACGCAGACCTCGTGCCCGCGCCTGGCCTGCTCCTCCGCCAGGTCGCGCGTGAAAGTCTCCACGCCGCCCACTTCGGGGTAGTAGTATTTGCCGAGGTGAAGAATCCTCACGGCCGGCCGGTTCCTCCAGAAGGCTCTTCGGGCGGAAGGTCGTTATCGCCGGGGAGGCCCTTTTGCGCCTCGTACATGGCCAGCCGCTGGGCAAACCGCCGCAGCTTGCGCTCCTGCCGGGAGCGCTCCAGGTCCATGGTAAGCATCTTGATGAGCAGAAAGCCGATGCCCACGGTAATGATGAGCGTGGGCGGGTAAGTCACGCCCAAATAGGCTGCAACGACGTCGACGAGGGTGGGAAAGAAGCCCAGCACCAACACCCCTCCGGCTATGGCGAACCACCAGACGCCGTAGCGGGTGTGCAGCAGGTCCTTGCGAATGAGCACCAGGATGGTGACCACTATGCATACAGCCAAGGCTGCAGTGGTAATTTGATAGGATATCAAGGCGTTGTCCAGAAAATGAAATACGTTGTTCGTTGTAAAAAACGTTTGTAGCCGAAAACCCTGATGAATTCAATGGACAAGAGCCGACAGGGCGCTTGTGCTTACCTCGGCTGTGCTTGACCATGTGGCTGCTGCTGTTTAGAACGACCAAGGCCGTGCAGCGCGGCCCTGGCCGCAACATCAGCAAAGGAGGCGCAAGTGGCTGTAGTCGTTGTGGATCATCCCCTCATGCGACATAAGTTAGGCATCATGCGGCAGCATGATTTACCTGTGAAGAATTTTCGTGAGCTGGCTAACGAACTCGCCCGTCTGTTGGCGTACGAGGCGACAAAAAATTTGCAAACAGAGCCGGAAACCATCGAGGGCTGGGCCGGGCCGGTGCAGGTGGAGCGCATTAAGGGCAAGAAGTTCACAATAGTGCCCATTTTGCGGGCTGGACTGGGCATGCTGGACGGCGTGCTGGACATGGCGCCAGGCGCCAAGGTCAGCGTGGTGGGCATGTTCCGCAATGAGGAAACCCTGGAGCCAGTGCAGTATTACGTAAAGCTGGCCAACAACATTCATGAACGGATGGCCCTCATTGTGGACCCCATGCTGGCCACGGGCGGCACCCTGATTGCCACCATTGATTTGCTCAAGCAGGCTGGCTGCCAAGACATCAAAGGGCTTTTTCTTGTTGCCGCCCCAGAGGGAATTGAACGCATACAGCAAGTACATCCGGATGTGGACATTTACACCGCAGCCATTGACGAGAAGCTGAATGACATGGGCTACATAATACCGGGACTAGGCGACGCCGGGGACAAAATTTTTGGTACAAAATAACTGTACTGCTCACACATAAAAGGAGAGGGGCATGGCCAACCCTACGATTTCGTCTACTGAGTATTCATTTGAACGCAAACACGCCTTGCTGGGGGCGCAGATGCTCTTTGTGGCTTTCGGCGCCTTGGTGCTCGTGCCCCTGCTTACCGGGCTGGACCCGAACGTAGCGCTCTTCACCGCCGGCGCGGGCACGCTGCTTTTTCAGTTTATCACCAAGCGGACTGTGCCGGTCTTTCTTGCCTCGTCTTTTGCGTTCATCGCGCCAATCATTTACGGGGTGCAGACCTGGGGCGTCCCGTCCACCATGTGCGGCCTGGCCGCGGCCGGGTTGCTCTACGTGGTTTTTGCCGCGTTGATCAAGATTCAAGGCCCCAAGGTGCTGGACCGGGTTCTGCCAGCCATCGTCACCGGTCCCGTGATCATGGTTATCGGTCTTATCCTGGCCCCAGTGGCTGTGAATATGGCCATGGGCAAGTCTGGGGACGGCGCTATCCAGCTTGTTCCCCAAGCCACGGCCATGATTATTTCCATCATCTCCTTGGCTGTGACCATCCTGGCTTCGCTGCTGGGCAAGGGATGGCTGCGGCTGGCGCCCATTCTGTGCGGCATCAGCGTTGGCTACGTCATTTCCCTGGTGTTTGGCGTTGTGGATTTTTCTTCGTTTTGGGACGCGCCGTGGATTGCAGTGCCCAATTTCGTCATGCCGGAGTGGAACTGGGAGGCAATCCTGTTTATCGTGCCTGTGGCCATTGCCCCGGCCATTGAGCACGTGGGCGACGTGCTGGCCATCAGCTCTGTGACCGGCAAAAATTATATGGAAAAACCCGGCGTGCACCGCACCATGCTGGGCGACGGCCTGGCCACCTTTCTTGCTTCCATGCTGGGCGGCCCGCCGAACACCACTTACTCTGAAGTGACCGGCGCCGTGGCCCTGACCAAGGCCTTTAACCCCGGGGTGATGACCTGGGCCTCCATCGCGGCTATCGTCCTGGCTTTTGTGGCCAAGCTGGGCGCGCTGCTGCAGACCGTTCCCGTGCCGGTTATGGGCGGCATCATGATTCTGCTTTTCGGCGCCATCACCGTGGTGGGCATGAACAGCCTGGTCAAAGCCGGCAAGGACCTGATGCACCCGCGGAACATGGCCATCGTGGCCGTGATCATCGTCTTCGGCATCGGCGGCATGGTCTTCGAAGCCGGCAAGTTCGCCCTTAGCGGCATAGGCCTGGCCGGGATCACCGGCGTGATCTTGAACCTGGCGCTACCCCAGGGACGACGGTAATGAAAGATTCCAGCCCGGTCCCGGTCACTGGGGTCGTGCTGACCATGAACAGCGAGCGGACTCTGGACGCGGCGCTGCAAAGTCTTGATTTCTGCTCCGAGTTGCTGGTCATCGATTCCGGCAGCTCGGATTCTACTTTGGAGATAGCTCGCCGGCGCGGCGCCCGCATTCTGGAGCGGCCCTGGGAGGGCATTCAGTCCCAGTTCCGCTTTGCGCTGCAGCATGTGAACACCCCCTGGGCCGTGTCATTGGATTCTGACGAAGAATTTACCCCGGAGTGCAAGCAGGCGGTCATGGCCGCCCTGGCCAAGCCCGGCAACGCCGCAGGTTTCAGCTGCAACCGGCTGTCCTGGTATTTTGACCGGTTCATCAAGCACTCGGGCTGGCATCCGGACTGGCTGGTCCGCGTGTTCCGCATGGACGCAGTGCAGCTGCGCGGCCAGGACCCGCACCACGAATTTGCCGTGAATGGTCCGGCCCCCCGGCTGGGCGGCTGCATCCTCCACTATCCTTACGAAAATCTGTCCGCCCATGTGGAGCGCATCAACCGCTACACCCAAACCATGGCCCAGGGCATATACGCCAAAGGCGGCCGGGCCGGCGTGGCCAAGGCCCTCTCCCGCGGGCTGGCCCGGTTCCTGAAAATTTACGTGCTGCGCCAGGGCTTCCTGGACGGCCGGGCCGGTCTGGTTCTGGCTGTGCACGGCTTTTTCTACGCCTTCCACAAGTACCTGCGCGTGGCGGAGCTGGAAAAGCTGGAGAAGCGGGAAAGATGAATGTTAGGGAAATGCGTATAAAGGAACAAGGGGAACACGTGGACGGCATGCTTGCGCATTGTGCTGCAGGGCTGACCGCGCAACAACGGCTGGCGGTTTATTCAGTTTGTTGTCCATGGGCGTATTGTTGTTTCCTGATCGAGAAACGGTGAACAGAGCAGCATATCTGTACAGATATAAAGGAAATTTTTCTGACCTTCCCATTGCAGCGCAGGCAAAAGCCAGAGGAGCAGGCGGAATCTTTACCTTTGATCAGGCGTTTTTGAAACGTATGCCAGATTTTGGTGTGCTGGAAACGTCACGTTGAAGCTACTTGACAATCGTATTGTCCTTTCTCACCCCTCTTCCTCCGGCATCTGCGAGAGTATCTGCCCCACAGACGCAGCTGCGGCCACAGACAGGGGCAGGGCGGCCCGGGCCTCGCCCAGCATCACATTGAGCACGATAAGGTTGGCGTGCTGCACCGCTGTGGCCGGTCCTTTGGCCAGCAGGGGCGTTTCCACCACGCTATCCTTGTCCATGTCTTCCAGCGGCACGGGGTGATGTCCTTCATAACTCGTATTGTCTGCAGCCGGCTTAGGCTCCAGCAGGGCGTCAATGACCGCCTGGGTTCCTACCCGGTTAAGGGGGAGGATGAGCTTGTCGAACTGCAGCAGCATCACGTCATGCTCTGGCAGATAGGACGCTGCAGACGGCTCGGCCAGTTCTGGAAAAAGGTACGGGCCAGCGTCTGGAAATTCTATGAGGTAGCCTTCTTGGGTCATTGTGACTCCTAAAATGGTTACACCGAGCAGCGCAAGCCGCTGAAGGGGCTGGCGAACTGGGGCGCAAATCGTTCTGTGCGCTGTGTGAATGTGTTGTATGGCAGCTCCACAGGCGGCATGCCGTCCAGCACGCCGTCAGCGGCGTGTACGCGCACGGCCTGGTCCGTGAACTCCAGCCGCATGGGCGTCACTTCCTGCTCGGATTCGCTGCACAAACTATCTCGAACCGCCGGGGTGAAGCGTTGCACGGCCCCTTTCGAGTCGGTCGCCATCAAAGCTGCGCTTATCGTAGCCAGCCGGCGCAACTCTCCTGAGGGTGAAAACTCCAGGGAGTTCACGTCGCCGTTAATTCCCACAGCGTCCGGGTCGTAGACTGATATGTCGCCAACAGGCGTGGCCAGAGTGTAAGGCGCGGCCGTCTCCAACGAACGCAATGCGCCATCCGGCCAGAAACTGACGCCAATACGGGCTGGAATCAGGCCATGCGGCGTGTCCACGCCCAAGGTTTCTTCTGGCCACAGGGTCATACTTTTCATCGGTCCGTCCAGGTAAAAGCACAGCCCCAGCAGCTTGGCCGTGATGCGGCCCAGGGGCGTTGCCAGAGTGACCGGCTCGACCAGGGCTGTTTCGTCTTCCTGGGTCCAGTAGCCTGAGAGCTTGCCGTTCAGCGGTAGAATGCGTTTGACGGTCCCGGAAGGATGGAAAGAGACCATTTCGGCTCGTATCTCGCCGGCAGGGGTGGAGATGATGGATTGTTCCTGCAGCGAGATCGTGCGTAACTCTCCGTTGCCGTGAAACATGACCGGCGGGATGTCTTTGCGGCGCAATTCGTTGGAGGTGAACTGCGGCGTTAACGGGCCATGCGCGGTGATAAGCGTGGTTTCGCAGCTGGGAATACAACTGCGCAACTCTCCGTTTGGCCAGCGCTCCACCCGCCGTGCGGCGGGGATGATTCCGTATCGAGTTGTAATGTCGGGCATGTTGCCTCCGTGTGCATATTAGCAATTACGGCGCCAGAAAGTCGGCGGAATCAATATGGTAGCAGAAAACCCGCGCAGTGCAAGGTCTAGCGCATTTTAGCGTTGAGACAATGCTAGCTCCTGCGACAAATTACAATTGTTTCAGGAAAATGCATAAGTGCACCTAAGCATTTCCAATGATAACATGCTCTAAACCGGCCCACGCCACGGATGCACGTTGAGAAGAGTGGCGGCTTGAGCCTACAGTATTGTATGTGGAATCTACAAAAATGTATGCCGCAAGAATGGCGTCAGGCCCGTGAGACCAGCCCGCACTCAACCAGGGATTTAATCATCTGCTCGCGGTCTATGGGTTTTGGCAAAAAGGCTGTGACTTCGGCCTGGTGGATGGAGTCCACCATGGCGTCTGGGTCGCTGACCGAGGTAAGGATAAAAATATGGCACTGGTCCTCCGGCAGCAGGCCCATGCCTACTTCAAGCTTGCGGATGGCCAGCATGGCTCCGTGGCCGTCCAGCCGGGGCATATTGATGTCCATGACCACCAGGTCGTACACTTCATGTTCTTGTTTCAGTTTGCGCTCAAAAGCGGCAACGGCTTCGGCGCCGTCGTTGCAAAGGGTGCACAGCCCGTAGTCTTCGAGAATGCCTTCAAGCACCTGCAAGGTCACCGGATCGTCGTCGGCTATGAGGATATTCATGGAACCCCCCTCTGTGTGTAAGGTATATATAGACTTCTGTTACGCTTTCTGTGTGACGGCAATGTGTCAGAAGCGCGAGTCCTCATCCTTGCATTTTGTCAGTAATAGATGCATCTTTACGAATGGGGAGGATGTCTGCCGGCGCAACGCGTGGAGAGTAAATGAAGCGCAAACATTTGTTGGACGTTAATTTTATTAACCCGTTTTTGACGGGCGTCATGGAGGTGTTGCGGACCATGGCCATGACCGTGGCGGACCCTGAAAAACCGTACATCAAAGAAACGGACTACGCCAAAGGCGACATCACCGGCTTCATCGGCTTGACCGGCCACGTCAAAGGGTCCATTTCGGTGACGTTTTCCAAGGATTGCGCTGTTACTGTAGTGGGAAACATGCTGGGGGAGGACTTGAAAGAAATTGACGACACCGTCAAGGACGGCGTAGGCGAGCTGACGAACATGATATCGGGCCAGGCCCGGCAAGGGTTGGCCCAGCTAGGCTACAAACTGCACGCCGCCATCCCCCTGGTCATTGTCGGAAAAGGACATATGATTCAACACGTATCCGATTTCGAGCCTGTGTTGGCCATGCCGTTCACAACATTGTTCGGCCCCATCACAGTGGAGGCCTGCTTTGCCAAACCCAAAAACTGATTCAAGACCGTCCCGCGCTGGCCGATAAGATGTACATGAACCGTTTTTTTGTTTTCTATGCGTGCATCGTGCTCTTTGCGGCGCCGTCTTATGGCCAGGAGCAGGAGTGGAAAGAGTTTCCAGCTATTAAGGATCCTCCCCCCTTTGGCGACGGCTGGTTCAAGGACTTCTCGCCGTTTCGTCCCATGTCTGATTTTCGTCTGTCCATTGAAGACCAGCGCGTGGAGCTGGATGCTGAGCCGGCGTTCCGGCCGTTCAAGCCTATGAAGCCGCTCAAAGTGGATCCACGGCCCCTGGAGATGGACGATTTTCAAGTGGGTCCTTTTCGATCTTTCAAGCCCATGGAGCGGCTGGGGCCGCACCCCATAGAAAAATACAGGCTCAATCAGCCGCGGCAATGACACGCTGTTTTCATATTGACAGGTTCATTTTTTGCATCAGCTATCGACAACGCAAAACCGGCTTAGCCGCTGCAACAGTGGAAAACGAGCAGGCGATAGTGATATTCAGGAGGTAAGCATGAGAAATATTTTGAGTGTATTGGCGGCTGCCGGAATTCTGCTTGCAGCTGCGGCAGCCTTTGCCCAGACTGGTGTTGACGGGACATTGCCTCCTTCACTTCCATCCGGCGACGGGTATGTTCAATATTTCGACACCGGGCACATCAATTGGCAAGAAGGCCGAGCTGTGGCAATAGGCATTGGCGCGCCTCCGGCGGCTGCGTCTAACCCCGCTCAAGCCCGGGCCATGGCCGTGCGCGCGGCCACTGTGGTGGCCCGGCGCAACCTGCTGGAGCTGATCAAGGGCGTTTCCATTGACGCCACAACCACTGTGAACAACTACATGACTGCGGACGATACTGTGGTTTCCCAGGTGCGCGGGTATCTGCAGAACACCCGGGTGCTGGACACCGCCTATATGTCTGACGGGTCGGTGGAAGTGACCGTGGGCATTGGCTTACGGGGTGATTTTGCCGATGTCATTATCCCCAAAACGACGCCCTTCGGCTCCAAGGAGCCGCCGCAGATCGGGCAGCCCGTAGAAGGGGTCGCTTACACCGGCCTTGTGGTGGACGCCCGGGGACTGGAGGCCAAGCCGGCCATGACCCCGCGCATAGTGGACGAAGAAGGCGAGGTCATCTACGGCGCGGCCTATGTGGACAGAAAATTCGCCGTGGAACAAGGCATGGCCGGCTACGCAAAAGACCTGAAAGCCGCCGCCGCCAACGCCCGCGTGGGCGACCGTCCGTATTTGGTCAAGGCGGTTCGGGCCGAGGGTCCGGCCCAGACAGACCTGGTCATCAAAACTGAGGACGCCCAGGCCCTGAAAAGCATGTCCGGCACGCTGACGTTCCTTGAGCAGTGCCGGGTGATGATTGTGCTTGATTAACGCTGTATAGCAAGGAGAGGGCGGAATGCGCACACGCCTGATATGTATACTGATGATGCTTGCAATGGCCTTGGCCGCGGCGGGCTGTTCCAAGGAGCCGCGCCAGCCCAGGGCCATGCTGGATACGCCGGAACACCACTATTTGAGCGGCGTAAAGAAGCTGGACCAGGAAAACCTGGCTGCTGCTACCATTGCCTTTAATAAAGCCCTGGAGCTGAACCCCGAATACGGGCCCGCCTATGGCGGCAAGGCCGTAATCCGGGCCATGCGCGGCGCCAACGAGGACGCTTTAGAGTTCATTGACCAGGCCTGGAACTACGCCGAAAGCGAAACCCAGGAACTGCAGGTTGCCAAGGCCGAGATATGGACATTGTCCGCCATGGCGCAAATGAGCGACAAGCATCCGGAAGTGCTGGAGGACCTGGTTGACGACGCCGAGGACGCCTATGACAAGGGGCTGGACATAGACCCCCGCGACGGCGAGTTGCATTACCGCATGGCCGAGCTCTATTTGCAGACCCTGCGTTTGGGCCGGTCAGAGGAGCTGTACGCCACGGCCAGCAGCCTGGGCGGGGAGTGGGGCGAGCGGGCAGACGCCCGTTGGAAGTTCGCCCAGCAAGTGCGCCGGGCCGCGCCACAGACCACTGCAGGAAAGCGCATAGCCCTGCACGAGGCCCTGACCCGGGCAGATATGGCCGCCCTGCTTATCGAAGAGCTGGACGTGGAGCGGTTTTACGAAGCCACCGCGCGCCAGACGCCCAGCGCGTTTTCCCCGCCGCCCAAGAAAAAGCCTGGATACGAGCAACTGGAGGACATGAAGCCCATACAAGCGGGCGACGTTTTAAACCACCCCCTGCAGAACGACATCGCCGCAGTGATAACACATGGCGTGCGCGGGCTTTCCCTGTATCCGGACGGGACGTTCCGGCCAGACGACCCGGTCACCCGGGCCGAGGCGGCTATGATCTTTGAAGACGTCATCGTCCGAGCGCTGAACGACCCTTCCCTGGCTACGGCGTATGTGGGGTCTACCAGCCCTTTTCCGGACGTGCGTCCGGACCATGGATTTTTCAACGCTGTGATGGTAACTTCCAGTCGCGGGTTGTTTGCGCCCAATGCGCGAACCGGCGCCTTCAAGCCCATGCAGCCAGTGGCCGGCGCTGACGCCGTGCTGGCGATAAACCGTTTAAAACGCGAACTGAGGTTGTTTGCCCAATGAGCAAGCAAGGTATAACGTCTGTGTTCGCGGCTGTCCTGTGTGTGTGGGCGGCCGCGTCGTTTGCGGCCGTTGTGGTGGAGGCTGACTGGCCCATGCCAGAGCAGAACGCCACTGAGCCGCGAGAGCGCAAAGCTGCCGTAGTGCAGCGCGGCATAGCCATGGCTGTTGCGCAAAAGGCTTTTGATATGTTGCCGGATGCTGTATCGCAGACGCGCCGGGAGCTGCTGGCGGAAATGCTGCGTCTGCGGGCCGGTGAATTCGTTCATGGCTACACGGAACAGGGAGAAATCGACACGCCGCAGGGCCAAGCCTTACGGTTGAGCGTCGACGTGAACAAGCGCGGCCTGAAGCGGACCCTGACGTCCATGGGGCTGATGCGCAAGGACGCCTTGCCTACGCCCTACCAACTGCAGTTGGACGGTCCGGACGCAGCGTGGGGAATCATCGGCCGGCTGCAATTACTGACTGGAGTCGAGCCGGCGGCCGGAGCTGATTTACGAGTCGAACTCACTAAAAGCGAGGACATGTGGCGGGGCAAACTGACGCAGTCCGACGCTACGTCTCTGCTGGCTGCGCAGGTGGGAGAAAACCTGGAGTCCGTGTGGTGGGACCTGTGGTCCAGGTATTTCACAGAATCATCAGCCCAGGCGGACAGCGCCGCCGGCCTTGAGCTGGTCATGCAGGGCTGGTATACGGCGGACGGGGTGCAGGCTTTTGACGCCATGCTGCGCAGCTGGGAAAATCTGATGGACGACGCGGAACTGGCCTCCGTAACATTGGAGGCGGCTACGCTGACCGCCCGGTGGCGCGTGTACGGCGCCCGGGTAGCGGCGCTGCAAAGCCGGCTGGCCGGCTATGTGAAAGACCGGGGGCTGACGTATGAGCTGGCGGAGGCTTCGGAATAGTTTTTTGCAATGTATACAAGCAAAGGATGATATATGAAAATGATGCTTGTTGTCTTGTCTATTGTTATGCTGTCCTGGGCGCATGTGTCCGCAGACACCAACCTGAGCGTCTGCATCTATTCAATAGACAGCAACGGCGATGACGTTGTCAGTTACGCTGAATTCAATGAATCCATTCCCGATCCCGACAAAACATTTTTTTCTGCTGCGGATGAGGACGCAGACGAAACGCTGACTCACTAGGAAAGGGAAGAGTACAAGGAAAGCAATGGCATACCCGACAGCCATGGGTAGCAGGCTATTAAAAATCCACGATGGCTGCGTTGCTTCAAATAGTTCAACCTTTCGTATATTACAACTATACGTCGAACTTTAACTTTTCTTGCGTCTGGCGCTCGTGTTTTTGAACAGTTCAGGAAAGATAGCCCAGGGTTTTCAAGCGCTGCAGTATGGCGTTGTTGTCCTCGCCGCCGCCCAGACGGGCAGCCTCGCGCTCCAGTACGGTTCGGGCAAAATCTGCCGCAGATTCGTAGCCGGCGGTTTTGGCCAGTTTTTGTAAGGTCTCGTACAAGGATTGATCGATTTCTATGGCGGGCATGGCGGCTCCTTTGTGGAGCTGGACCATACATTTCTGCGCACAAAAAGAAAAGGCGCAGCAGGGAGTATTTCTTCCGCCGCGCCTGTGTCTTTCTCTGGCAAAGATTTTTTATTTCAAGTAGTTATCCCGAATTTTTTGCCATGTCCCGTCAGCCTTGATTTCGTCAAAAGCAGCTTGCCACTTGTTAACTATAGCGTCGTCGGTCTGCTTGGAAAAGGCCACGTACAGGTGGGCTTCCTTAATGGTGTACGCTTCTTCCAGTTCAGCCGGGTCCACGCCTTCGTTCTTTGCCACCATGATGCCGTCGATGTCGCCGGCCACCCACAGGTCGATGCGGCCGCCGAGCAGTTTTTTCAGGTTGGCTGTGTCGTCAGTGGCGGAGTCCAGGTTGGTGAAGCCTTCCTTTTTCAGCGTCTGTTCTTTGGCGTCGTCTGTGTACGTACCTATGGCGCTGACCTTTTTGGCGTCCTCCATGCTGTTGATGCTGACGCCAGCGCCTTTTTTCTTATAGAAGACCCATTTTTTGGCGGCCAGAGGACCGACCCATTTGAACATGTTTTCCCGCTGCTCAGTGCGGGTGGTGGAGAAAAGAGCCACGTTGGGCTCTTCCTGGACCAGCTTGTAGCCGCGAGCCCAAGGCATGACCTGGATATCGCTTTTCATGCCAGTGCGGTTCATGATTTCCTGGACGATCTCCGTGGCCATGCCAGTCACTTTGCCGGCGTCCGTGCCATCTTCAGTGTAGTTAAGGGGCGGGGATATCTCCGTGATAACTTGTATGTTTGCAGCTGCGGCAGAGCCGCAGAAAAGACAGACCATAGCCAGCATTGTCCAAATGCGAACCATACTTTCTCCTTTTTGTGACAGAATTGTAGAAAGTGCAACATCTTTAGCCGATTATAGAAATTATGTATACGGTTCATATCCTCTTGTGTGCATGGCGTTTGAGTGAAAGCTGTGTGTTGTCTATGAAGATACGGCGCCGATTTAGTGATGCGTATGGAACAGAGCGATATCTTTATGTGAATTTCAGAAGGTTGAGGATTTTTTACCGTTTTGACGCGCAAGTGTCACGGGATTGTGACGCTGTTGGGAGAAGCTCACGTCATTTCAAAAATATAATTTACGCCAACGCCATCGCGCTTCGGCGGGGCCGCCATTTTTTTGGGTCCCCCGCGGCAAGGAGAACCTCATGAAGTTTGCCCAGTCCATCCAGGTCAAGTTAACCATTATCCTCGTTATTGCCATCACTGCCACCCTGGCCGGTTTCGGCATTTACGACTACATGAACATCAAGAAGAACCTCTCTGCCGAGTTGCAGGACTCTTCGCAGATGATTGCCAACCGCTTGGCTTTGAACCTGCTCAACCCCATGTGGAATTTCAAGGAAGACGAGGCTCAGGCCGTCATTGCCTCTGAAATGGCGCTGAAGACTGTATTTGCTGTGGCCGCCTGGGAAGAGAGAGGCAAGAAGATGTTCATGGGCCGCATGCGCGACGCCAATTGGGAAGTTGTCAAATGGGAAGACCCCCAATTAAAAAACGCTATTACCGCTTCCGCCGACATTATGCGCGGCGACAAGGCTATAGGCGCCGTGGACGTATTTCTGAGTCCACGGTTCATGCAACAGGAGCTGCAATCCTCGCTCATCAGTTTGGCGGTGAAGATTTTGTTGATGGACCTCATTATTGTGGGCATCTTGTATTTGGTCATCCGGTCCATGCTCATTCGGCCCATTTACCAGATCAAGAACTACTCTGCAGCGGTCAGCGGCGGGGACCTCTCTTGCAAGGCCATAGACGCCAAAATGGCTGGCGAGCTGGATGAATTGAAAAATTCCATCGAACAAATGGTCTGCAACTTGAATGAAACCATCGAAACAGTGAAAGCCAAGGAGGCGGCGGCTGAAGATTCCGCCCGGCGGGCTGAAGAAGCCCTGCAGACCGCGGAAGAGGAACGGTTGCGGGCAGATTCCGCCCGGCGCGAGGGCCTGTTGGACGCTGCGCAGCAGCTGGAAGGCATCGTGCAGTCCATCTCTTCGGCCACAGAGGAATTATCTGTCCAAGTCGGCGAAGTGTCCGCCGGCGCCGAGCGACAGCAAGAACGGGCCTCCATCACAGCCGTGTCCATGGGCCAGATGAACGAAGCCGTGCTGGACGTGGCTAAGAACGCCGGCGAGACAGCCCAGCAGGCTGACGAAACACGGACCATGGCCGACGAAGGCTCTGACGTTGTGCGTCAAGTTGTTGATATCATTGCTGACGTTGACCGCATGGCCAAAGACCTGCAGGAGAACATGGCCGGCCTGGGCAACCAGGCGGAGTCCATTGGCCAGATTCTCACCGTGATTGACGATATTGCCGATCAGACCAACCTGCTGGCCCTGAACGCAGCCATTGAAGCAGCCCGGGCGGGTGAAGCCGGACGCGGCTTTGCTGTGGTGGCCGACGAAGTCCGTAAACTCGCAGAGAAAACAATGTCCGCCACCAAGGAAGTAAGTTCCGCCATTATTGGCATACAGGAGCGGGTGGGCAAGGCGGTGTCCTCCACAGAAGAAGCCGGCAAGCGCGTGGGCACAGCCACAGAAATGGCTGACAAATCAGGAGAAGCTCTTTCAAAAATCGTCACTCTGGTTGGTCGGACCACGTCACAGATTGCATCCATAGCAGCCGCTGCGGAAGAACAGTCCGCCACCAGCGACGAGATCACTACAGCCTTTGATGAAGTGCGCAACATCGCCGACACCACGGCGGACGGCATGCGGCTTTCTTCTGAAGCCATCAACGAATTGGCTGAACTTACCAGCCAGCTGAGCCGCATTGTGGAAAAGCTGAAGGAAGATTAGCGCATTTTCGTGTTGGGATAACTCGCTTTTCTGAAACAATTTTTAATTGTTTCAGGAAAATGCATGTTTCTGAGAGCACAGAATAGTTCACATTTTGTTGCTCCAAGTAATAAGAGCCACTCAACAGGTTCAATGGTAAAATGCTCTACAGACGGTTGGACCTCAGCTGGCCATGAGCCGCACGTACAGGTCGCCTTTGAAAGGGCCTATGCGTTTGCCCAGCCGCTTCAGCCGGATGGGCCGGCCGATGATGAAGTCGTTGGGCAATGTTACTTCCACAGATGTGGGCTTGCCGGACAAGCCCAGGCTTACCTGGAGCCTGATGGTCGCTCCGGGCCTCAGGCTCGTGGGGGGCAGCCTAATGGTGGTTTCCTCGTCCATCTGGCTGCGCAGCAACCGTTTTATCCCCCTCCACAAACCGCCAGAAAGGTCAATATTCATGACCTTTTCGCCCCACTCAAAGCGAAGCTTGCGCTTAACCGGCTTGGCCGGGGGTGAACTTTTACCGCGCTTAATCTGGCTGTAGATGTCCTCGAAAACCTGACGGGCAAAAGGGTCTTTTAAAATATCCTGGAGCACTTCGTCCTTGGTGGGCCGTCGGGACTTGGAAATACTCTCTCTGCTGGAGGCGGTTGCACCTGGCTTGGCGTGTGTTTTCGCGCGGCTGGCGCCGCTTTGGCCGGGCCGGGCCGCGGAACCGTCCTCTTTGCCAGACCGAGCTTGCTTGTTGCTGGTTTTTTCCGCGCGGGGTTGTTTTTCGCCTGCTTGCGGCCTTGCTTTTTCCAGGTGGTTCTTCAAGGTGACATAGGCTTCGTTGACTCTTTGGAATTGCCGGGCAGCGTGAGGGTTGTCCTGGTTCAGGTCTGGGTGCAGCTGAAAGGCCAAAGACCGGAAGCCTTTTTTGACATCCTCCAGGCTGGCGCCTTCCTTGACCCGGAGTACCCGGTAGCATTCCCTCACGTCCACGGTTTACTCCGTTGTTGCGCCGCCGGCGGGCGGCTTGGCTGTATCTTCCGGCCATAGGGCGCGTCCAGTTTCGTTGCTTTGTTCATCCCGCAGCCCATGCTGCTGCAGATACGCCCGGCCCTGGCGTACGAAGGCGGCGTGGCCTGCCTCCCGAACCAGGCCGGGACAGGCGTCCAGGGCCATCTCCCAGCTGTCGGCGTCCACCAGGTTGCCTCGAAAAAACGGCCAAGCCCGGCATACTTTGGGCTTGGCCTCGTGCACGGCGCAGCCATTCTCAGAAAGGAAGACGCAGCCCTCCTTTGTGGAGCGCAGCATGGCCTTGCCGTTGCGGCGTTCACCGTACTGCTGTAAGAGCTCTTCTTCAGTTACGCCCAGATGGCTGGCCAGCCGGGCCCGGTCCGCAGCGTCCATGACGATGCCGCCCTGGCCGCGGCAGCATTCGCCGCACATTTGGCAGACAAAGGCCGCTTGGGCGGTCGTATTCTGTGTGGCCGTCACGGTAGCAACCTCGCGTGCTCTACTTTCAAGCATTTGTTTTCCACCACTATGACGCCGGCGTCTTCCAGCAATGTTCTCGCCTCTGGGCTGGCTATGCCTTGCTGCATCCAGAAGCAGCGGGGCAAAGAAGCAAGCTGCAGCACCTCCCGGGCGTGGCCTGCACAGTGCTGGGGCGCGCGAAATACGTCCACAATGTCTACGGCAAAGGGGATGTCAGCCAGTTGCGCGTAGGTTGTCAATCCCCATACATTCTGACGCATTGGGTGAACCGGGACCACAGTGTAGCCGGCCTGCACAAGGTAGCGGCCCACCATGTCCACAGGCTGGCCTGCTTTGTCCTTGGCGCCCAGGACAGCGATGGTCTTTGCCTGCGCCAGCAGTGTTTTCATGTCAATGTCGTTGGAGAGCATGCGGCTAAGTATACATGGCTCTGCGCAGCATGAAAAGAGGCTGAATGATCAACCCAAATCTTCCTCGCTGTCTCGTATGGAAAACAGTTTGGAGAGCCCGACGAGGTCCAGCACCTTGGTTACTTCCGGACTGGGCCGCAGCAGGTGCATTTGCTTGCCGTACTCCTTGCACCGTTTGTGGATGAGCACCAGAAAACTGATGCCAGAGCTGTCCATGAAGGTCACCTGAGCAAGCTGTATAACTACAACTGCGAAATCTTTACGGGCCATGAACTTGTCGATTTTCCGCTTCATGTCAGGAACGTTGTCCATGGTGACTTCGCCGGTTAGCTCCACCCATATGGTCTCGCCGCGCAGCTCGAAGCTGCTGCTGTTTTTTATGACTGGGAGCTGCAACATGGAAACTGCTTTGTCCACAGAGTCATAGATGTCGAACACCTTGTTCAACGCGTCAACATCCATTACGTGGGTCAGGTGATCGGAAAGATTTGCCAGGGCCATGGTCCCCCGCTCCTGGACCAACCGGCCGCGCAAGCTGATAAGCGCGCCCACGCCGGCGCTGTCCAGGGCGGTGACGTTGTGCATGTCCAGGGCAATACGCTGGGCGCCTTTGTCCATCAGTCCATGCATCTCGGCTTTGAACTCAGTAAGGTTGGCGTAGTTCAGTTCGGCTGACTGGGGGGTAACAACAGTCACGCCGTCGTGTGTGCGTATCTCAATGTTCATGTTGCCGCGCCTCACAGGTATTGTAGTTGCCTTGAAATGACATTCGCCGCCCGATCAAGAGTTGAATAGGTCTATGGCGTAATTACAGAAAGAAACTCTAAAGCAATTGCGCTTCTTTTTCCAGCACCACCACCGCGGCGGCAACGTCCCGGCCGTGGGTCAGACTGACGTGGGAGCTGGTTATCTGCAACTGCTCCACCAGCAGCGACGCAGCGTCCAGAAAAAACAGCTCTGGTTTGCCGCTGGGCAAGTGGCGCACCTCTATGGTTTGCAGCGACACGCCCTGTCTGAATCCCGAGCCTAGAGCTTTGGAAGCCGCTTCCTTCGCAGCGAAACGAGCGGCTAGAAACTCCACGCGCCGCCAATCTGCGTTAGTGGGAAACTGGCTGCGTTCAAAAGGTGTTAACGCTTTGCGCAAGAACCTCTCGCCAAACCGCAGCAAAGAGCGCTCAATGCGGTCCAGCTCCACCACGTCTATGCCCAAGCCGACAACCACGTGTTCTCCTGTTGATGGTGTAAAAAAGTAAATGGTTTCAGCGGCAGGCATATGCGTCTGTACATGCGCTTTCCGCCTTTGCATCTTCTGCAACCATGACAAAAAACACGGGAAAAGGAAACACAGTTTTTGTGTATCTGCACCGAGCCTCTCGGCGACAGCCTCTCGGCGACAGCCTCTCGGCGACAGCCTCTCGGCGACAGCCTCTCGGCGCCGTCGTTGACCTGCGTCTTTATCCGGTTTATGCAATGCGCCTGTTTTGAAAACAAACTCGGCTACAAAAGGAATATACTATGAATGTTTGTATAGTTGGCTCCGGCTACGTGGGCCTGGTCACTGCTGCGTGCTTTGCTGAAACAGGCAATAACGTTACTTGCGTGGACGTGAACCCCGCCGTTATTGACATGCTCAACAACGGCAAGGTGCACATTTTCGAGCCCGGACTGGAGGAGATGGTCAGCCGCAACCACAAAGAAGGTAGGCTGCAATTCACCACCATCCTGGCTGAAGCGCTGCAAGACGCTTTGTTTGTTTTTCTGGCCGTGGGCACGCCGTCCTGCGAAGACGGCGGCTGCGACTTGTCCTATGTGCGCCAGGCCGCCCGGGGCATTGGCCAGCACATGGACTCCTACAAGATAGTGGTGGATAAATCCACTGTGCCCGTGGGTACGGCGGACATGGTCAAATCCATCATTCAAGAAGAACTGGACAAACGCGGCGTGTCCCAGGAGTTCGACGTGGTCTCCAACCCGGAATTTCTGAAAGAAGGCGACGCGGTGGGCGACTTCATGAAGCCCGACCGGGTAGTGGTGGGCACAGACAACGTGCGCACGGCTGAGCTGCTCAAGCAACTATACGGCCCCTTTGCCCGCAGCCGGGAAAAGCTTATCGTTATGAGCGTGCGCAGCGCAGAGATGACCAAATACGCAGCCAACTGCATGCTGGCCACCAAGATATCATTCATCAACGAAATAGCAAACATATGCGAACGCGTGGGCGCCGACGTGAGGGACGTGCGCATGGGCATAGGCTCGGACAGCCGCATCGGCTACAGCTTCATCTACCCGGGCGTGGGCTATGGAGGGTCCTGTTTTCCCAAGGATGTCAAAGCGCTTATCCACACCGCCCGGGACTATGACTACGAGCCGCAGCTGCTGACCTCGGTGGATGACGTGAACAACCGCCAGAAACTGGTGCTTGCCGACAAAATAATTAACTATTTCGCCGGCCGCGGCGGGGTGGAAGGCCGGACTCTGGCGCTGTGGGGACTCTCGTTCAAAGCCAATACGGACGACACCCGCGAGGCTGCGTCTTTGTACATCATCAAAAAGCTGACTGACCTTGGCATGCGGATACAGGCTTTTGACCCCGTAGCCGGCGAAAAAGCCGCCCAGGAACTGGCCGGCAACTCTCTGGTGGATATTGTGGACGAACAATACGCTGCACTGGATAGGGCTGACGCTTTGGCTGTGGTCACCGAGTGGAACCAGTTCCGGACTCCGGACTTTGAGCGCATTAAAAAGACCCTGAAGGAAGCTGCGCTGTTTGACGGCAGAAACCTCTATTCTCCCACAATAATGAGAGAAATGGGCTTCGCGTACTTTAGCATCGGCCGTGGCGACACCTAAGCCGCCGGTAAAATATTCAGTGCAGGATGACGCTGACGTATGCAGGCGTCCTGCACTGTGCTATGTGTTTGACTCACAGCGCGGGCTCATCTACTACAGTGTTCACTCACGCACACCCCTTTCAGGAGCCGCACATGCAACTCTACAACACCCTGGCCCGTAAAAAAGAGACCTTCACCCCGCTGGAAGAGAACCATGTCCGTATGTATGTATGCGGCATTACAGCGTATGACTATTGCCATGTTGGGCACGCCCGCTCTTCTGTGGTTTTTGACGTACTCGTCCGCTATCTTTACTACCACGGCTACAAGGTCTCCTTTGCCCGCAATTTCACTGACATAGACGACAAGATCATCCGCCGGGCCAATGAAACAGGCGTGGACAGCAAGGAACTGGCTGAAAAATTCATCCAGGCGTTTTATGAGGACATGGACGCCCTGAACGTGTTGCGGCCCACAGTGGAGCCCAAGTGCACCGAACATATTCCGGAAATGGTCAGTCTGACCGAAAAGCTCATTGACATGGGCAAGGCGTATGCTGCGGCAAATGGCGACGTATATTTTCGCGTCCGGGCCTTTGAGGGCTATGGCAAACTTTCCGGCCGCAACGTGGATGATATGCGCTCTGGCGCGCGCATAGCCCCGGGCGAGGAAAAAGAAGACCCCCTGGATTTCACCCTGTGGAAGGCGGCCAAGCCCGGCGAGCCTTCCTGGGACAGCCCCTGGGGCAAAGGCCGGCCAGGCTGGCACCTGGAGTGCTCAGCCATGAGCGAGAAGTACTTCTCCCTGCCCATGGACATCCACGGCGGCGGGCAGGACCTCATCTTCCCCCACCACGAGAACGAAATAGCCCAGTCCGAGGCAGCCGGGAACGAGCAGTTCGTCCGCTATTGGGTGCATAACGGCTTCGTCCAGGTCGATTCTGAAAAAATGTCTAAATCATTGGGGAATTTTAAGACTATTAGAGATATTCTAGACAATTTCTTGCCCGATGTGCTCCGCTATTTCCTGCTTACGAAACACTACCGCAGTCCCATAGACTTCACCAGCGAGGCCATGGAAGAAGCGGAAAAAAATCTCAAAAGAGTCTACACTCTCAAAGGCCAGCTGGAAGCCGAGCTGGAACGGTCCAAGTGGTCCAAGTCGCCCCTGCCAGAGGAGATTTTCGCAGAGTTGGAGCAGCTGGAGCAAGACTGGAAGGCGGCCATGGACGACGACGTAAACACCGCCGCGGCCCTGGGCCACCTGTTCGGCGTGGTGCGGCTGGCCGGCCGGGTGCTGGAGGACAAGACCCTGCGCAAAAGCGAAGGGGCGCGCGATATGTTCCAACGCATCGTGGCCGACCTGCACGAATGGGGCGAAGTGCTGGGCGTTTTCAACCGCGACAGCCGGCTGTTCCTGGAAGAGCTGCGGGACAAGCAGAGCGCGCGCAAGGGCGTGGACCCGGCCAAGGTGGAAGAGCTGCTGCAACAGCGCGTAGAGGCCCGCAAGAACAAGGACTTTGCCGCAGCCGACGCGGTGCGCGAAGAGCTGCTGTCCATGGGCGTGGCCATCCGCGACACCCCCCAAGGCACGGAGTGGGACGTAGCGTAGTTTTATGTTGATGATGTTCTGCGGCAGGTATACACAGGGAGACGGCCATGCTGTTCCGTAGTATTCATTTGCAGAATTTTTTAAGCTTTGGCGAAGACTCCCCCACAATTCCGTTACAGAATTTGAACGTCCTTATAGGTCCCAATGGTTCTGGTAAATCCAACCTTCTTGAAGCTTTCGCCCTTTTAAAATCCACCCCCAAAGACATGCACGCACGCATCCGCGAAGGCGGCGGAGTGCGCGACTGGCTGCGACGGTCAGGCGACTACCCCATAGCCACATTGAAAGCAGTCGTCGCATATCCGGATGGTCCATCGCGGTTAAGATATCGCTTGAGCTTTTCGGAGCAGTCACAACACTTCAGAATAACTGATGAACGCGTGGAAAACAAGCAGCCCTTGCCTGGTTATGAACAGCCATATTTTTATTTGTGGCTATGCCCTTTGCTCCAAAGCTCCAACATCTATCAGTAAAGTCGAGGTCTCTGCAAAGATTGCATCTATAAAAATATCTGTATTGCGCTTGATTTCAAGCGTTGCGGCCTTCCATCATACGTCCGCTCCACTTTCGCGGTCCATGACATACAGGGACTTCGCGGCGCAGAAAAAGTCAAAGTCCCTGGATTGCCCGCCTGCGCGGGCAATGACATCC